>JAUTXP010000047.1 GCA_030837965.1 Acidimicrobiaceae bacterium
GGGTGGTGAGCGAGCGCGTCGTTGTCGACGCCTCGGCGATCGTCGACCTCCTTCTCGGGAACGAGATCGGGGCGGCAGTGGCCGCTCGGCTCAGCGGTGAGGACATGCACGCGCCCGCACACCTCGACGCTGAGGTCCTGTCGGCCCTTGGTCGACTCCACCGCGACGGTCGACTCGCCGTGCGACAGGTGCGGTCCAGGCTCGAAGCACTCGTGGACGCGCCGATCGAGCGCCACCCACTCCCGCCTGTCGTTCTCGGCGCGTGGGCCAGGCGCCAGAACCTTCGGCTTGTCGACGCCGTCTACGTAGAACTGGCCGAGCAACTTGGCGCATCGCTGATTACAACCGACCAGCGGCTCGCAGCAAGCGCCACAGTCGCCGAGCTCGTCGGGACGTAGGCCGTAACCGGTCGCCGCTGCCCGTCCGCAGCGGCGTATTCGGCGGGCGCATCCCCAGCACATGGGCGGGGATCGTGGCCTCAGGGGTGTTCGGACAATGACGCCCCAAGTCAACGCTAGGGGTCATTGCACGAACACCCCCTACAGCGGGGGGGCCGGCGTCACTGTCGGCCCCCCCGCTCCGCGGGGCAGGTAGCCCGCCCAGCGCCCGAACGTGAACACCATGCGCTCCCGGCGCTCGCGGTGCTCCTACGGCGAACTCCTGTCGACGCAGACGGCAGGGGCGCGGCCGGGATGCCGGGCGGGCCGCGTATAGACCCGCTGGTCGTTGGCTGCCTGTTCTGGATGATGCTGCGCACGCCCCTCCGCAAGGCGGCTGGTCCTCAGCCCCCGCACCGACGTGGGCGGAACATGAAGCCGATGCCGATTGAGGCCGGTGGTGGCGATGGCGACCTTTTTGCTGACACTGGTCCAGCCCCGGCCGGCGCCGTGATGGAGGCATTCATCGCGGCGAATCCCTGGACTGGGGTTCTGAGTAGCCCCAGCAGGCGTCGAGGAGCGTTTAGGTATACATCAGGATCGGTCCTTAGTATCTCAACGGTGGTCGGCTACCTCTCAGCTGGACGACGGAAGGCCGTCGCGTCCCGAGGGCCTGTCGGCGTCGTCAATGCCGACTGACACGCTGCAACTTCAGGCGGTGGCCGCGCTCCGGCGGGCGCGGCGGTCTCGCAGGACCGATTCCCTCGACCACTTCGAGCTCTTCTACCGCACGTACATCGTGGCCCTGCTCGGCATGGTGGCCGTCGGCGTCGCCGCGTCCGCGCTCGGAGGGTCCCCGCTGGCCCAGCGCGCCACCGAAGACGTGGTGTCCCGCGGGCCGGATGTCCTGGCCCTGGTCGCGGCGGGGGTCGTGCTTGTCGGAGCGCGGTCAGGTGCCCGCGGCGGCCCGCTTGGGCTGGAGCAGGCAGACGTCCGGTACCTGCTCGAGGCTCCCGTCCCGCGGGGCGCAGTGATCCGGCCGCTCGCCCTGCGGCAGCTTCAGGCCTTGTTGGTGACGGCCGCGGCTACGGGCTCGGCCGCAGGCCTGCTGGCAGCACGGCGCTTGCCGGGTGGCGCGCCGGGTTGGATGGCGGCGGGCGCGGCGTACGGCGTCGGGCTGGCCTTGCTGGCATTCGGCACAGCCTGCGCGGCGAGTGGAACGAGGATGTCACGGGTGATGGCGACGCTGCTGGGAGCAGCAGCCGTCGCATGGGCCGCGGCCGACCTCGTCACCGGGAGCTCCACTTCGCCACTCGCGGCGCTTGCCACAGTCGGGATGTGGCCGATCGTCCCGGTACCCCTTGGCGCGGCCGCGGGATTGGTGGTCGTCCTGCTGTGTGTGACGACGTTCGGCTTGCGAAAGATCGCAAACCTGTCCGTCGAGGACGCTGGGCGCAGGAGCAAGCTCGTCGGGGAGATGCGCTTCGCGGCCACGCTTCGGGACGTCCGCACGGTTCTGGTACTGCACCGACAGTTGTCTCAGGACGTGCCGCGTCCGGATCCCTGGGCTGACCTTCGGAAGCAGACGACCGTACGGCATCCGGTCTGGCGCCGAGACTGGCACGGTGTCCTGCGGTGGCGCTCCTCCCGGTTCGTCCGGATGGCGCAGCTGGGCGCCGTCGCCGGGTGGTGTACGGCCGTGGCGGCCCGCGGCACGGTCATGCTGTTCCTCGTGGGCGGCGCCGCATTCTGGATCGCCGCGCTCGACGCGGCGGATGCCATCGGGCAGGAGATGGACCACCCGTCCTTGCTGGAGTCGTATCCGCTGTGGCCACGGCGCGTGTTCGTCCGCCACCTTCCTGCCGCAATCGTCGTGATGCTCCTTCCTGCGTTGGCCGCGGGCGTCACCGCCAATGCATTCGGTCCTGGAGGTTTCAACGTGGCGGCAGTGGCAGCGATGACGTTCGCGGGAGCGGTAACTGCTGTCTGCGGCGCGATGGTGACGCTCGTGAAAGGCCCCCCGCCGCCCTTCGACCCGCTTGACCTCATCACCGCGCCCGAGGTCGCTTCGATGCGCAAGCTCCAGCAACTGCTCCTGCCCATCCTGATGGCAAGCGCAGCCTTGGGCGTCAGGACCGCGGCATCGGCGGTGTCGATTTCCATCATCGTCGCGGGCGGGACCCTCATCTGGTTGCGCGTTCGGGAGTCGACCTTGTTGCACAGGCTGCTTTCAGCGCTCACCCGGATAGTTGGACGGGTCTGATGGCGGCCCTCACCGCAACAGGCCTGGAGAAGCGATACGAAGACAGCCTCGTGCTCGGGCCCGTTCACTTGGCCGTCGCTGAAGGCGAGCGGGTCGCACTCCTGGGCGTGAACGGGTCCGGCAAGACGACGTTGCTGCGCCTGTTCACCGGAGTCATCGAGCCGAGTGCAGGCACGGTGTCGGTGTGTGGCGAGCCGGCCGGTTCGCTGTCTGCCCGCGCCGCCCTCTCGTTCATCTCCGACACCCCGGTCTTCTACGACGACCTGAGCCTGGCGGAACACCTCGAGTACATCGCAGGCCTGCACGGGGTTCGGGCGTGGCGCGACCGTGCGGAGGACTTGGTGGAACGACTCGGCCTCAGCGGGCGGGTGGACGATCTGCCCAACACGTTCAGCCGAGGACTGCGGCAAAAGGCGTCACTCGCCATCGGGCTGGTTCGGCCCCACCGGGTGTTGCTCGTGGACGAGCCTTACGTCGGCCTCGATGCAGCAGGCCGGACGGCATTCGAGCAGCTCATCGACGAGGCTTCCGCGGCGGGCGTGACCGTGGTGGTAGCCACGCACCAACTGGAGTCGGTCGGACAAGCCGTCCGATGTGTCGTGCTCGGCGAGGGCTCCATCGTGCACGATGGAGCCCTCGAGCCCGACGAGCTGACAACGCTCCTCGACCCCTAACCGGCCGATCCCCCTTGGCACGACGGCTCGGGGGACACGAGCTGGCCGCCGTCTCCACGTTGGCGTCAGCGATCGCCGCTGTCGTGGCCCGCGACCTGTTGGGCGGGGTGAGCCGCAACGGCCGTGCGGACGCCGGAGTGTTCGTGTGATGACACCCAGGTCACGCCAGGTGTGCGACTGACGGTCGGTGCGTTGCGCGGCCGGGTCTTGGTCTTCTGTCGGAGGCGTTCGGAGGGCGTCTGTCCATCGAGGCCGCCGTGGGGCCGGTGGAAGTTGTAGAAGTCCTCCCAATCCTTGAGCTTCTCGTTGAACAGCCCGATCTCGGAATCGTCGGAGACGAGGACCGCGTTGCGGTCCTCGTCCCGCTCTCGCCTGCGCGGCTCGTCAGGGGGGCGGGTGGGGGCTCGCACGGCGACCGGCTGCGAGGGTCTTGGCCACGACCGTTCCGTTCGGACGTGACGTGTAGCGTCCGGGGCGGTCATGACCGCGATAGGGCAGACGGCGGCAGTGTTGGGGAACCCTGCATTCCTCTTCACCTTTGCCGTGATCCAGGCCGGCGTTCTGCTGGTCATGATCCGCTATCTCGATCTCTACGATCGCCAGCCGCTTGGCTTCGTGGCGCTGGTGGCCGTTTGGGGTGCGACCGGTGCGGCGGCGATCTCGGTGATCGGCAACGGGTTCGTGAAAGGACTCCTCAGTGGGGACGTCCGGGTCGTCTTCGGCGACGCCATCGCCGCCCCTCTGGTTGAGGAGGCGGCGAAGGGACTCGCGCTGTTGGCCGCGGTGGGACCGGTTCGCGCACTGGCTCGCCGCGCTGGCATCAGCCTCTTTGAAGGTGTCGGCGCAGGGGTGGTGTATGGCGCGGCAGTGGGGATCGGCTTCGGCTTCACGGAGGATGTCGCCTTCCTCGTCGACACGGCGCGCACCCAGGGGATCGAGGCTGGCTTCCAAACGTTCATCTACCGGCGGGACTTCTTCGGGCCTGCGATCCTGCACCACGCCTTGTTCACCGCAGCACTCGGAGCGGGGCTCGGCGTTGCGATGTGGACTTCCCGCCGCGCCCTCAAGGTCGTTCTTCCGATGGCCGGCTTCGTCGTCGCGGTGTTGATGCACGCCGTCAACAACGGCTTGGTCGAGCTCGTGGTGGTGATCAAGCACGGGGTCCGAGTGGCGTCGATCTGGGTCACCGCACCCTCGCTTGCCCCGACGGCGCAGAGGACAGCCGACCGCTTGACGGCCGTGATGCGCGTGATCGACTTTTTGTATCTTTCGATGTTCCTCGCGGTCATCGCGCTGTGGACACTGCGCCAACGGCGCATCATCCAGGAGGAGCTCGCCGAAGAAGTCGACCTCGGCCTGATCACGTCGAAGGACCACGCGCAGATGTTCGACGTGGCCCAGCGCAGTGCGGGACAGTGGAGGCTGTTGCGCACCGGGCAGTTGGAGCGGTTGCGACACGAGCGCCGGCTGCGCCGGGAGCTGGCCCAGCTCGGCCTCCTGAAATGGCGGACCCGGCGTTTCGGCGGAAGCTCGGCCCGTCTGCAACGCGCCCGTCGGCAGATCGCAACGTTGTCGACCTACGAGATCGCGGCGTTCGAGGCTCCCGTACCGGCGACGCCTCTTATCGGCCGGGACCACGAGGTAGCGGAGATCGTCGGCCTGCTGGCCAGACCCGATGTGCGCGCCGTCACGCTGACGGGCCCAGGAGGCACTGGCAAGACCCGTCTGGCCATCGAGGCGGCATCGGCGCAACGCGACCGCTTCTCAGGTGGGGTGTACTTCATCGAGCTTGCGGCGGTTTCCGATCCCGAACTCGTCCCCTCGGTCATCGCCCACGTGCTCGGAGTCCAGCCCGCGCCGGGCGAGTCGGTCGTGGATGCGCTGGGCGAGCACCTTCGGGACAAGCATGTGCTTTTGGTGCTCGACAATTTCGAGCAGGTGATCGACGCGGCCCCGGCTGTCGCGCGAATGCTGACGGCGGCGGGTCGGGCCAAGCTGCTCGTGACGAGCCGTCAGCCGCTCCGGATCGCCGGTGAGCACGAAGCCCCGGTTCCTCCGTTGTTGTTGCCCGACCCCGACGCCGGCATCGATTCGCTGGCCGACAACGCCGCGGTTGCGCTGTTCGTCGGCCGGGCGCGAGCCGTCGACCCCGGGTTCGACCTGTCCGCCGCGAACGCTGCCGCGGTGGCTCGAATCTGCATCGCCCTCGACGGGCTTCCGCTCGCCATCGAGCTCGCGGCGGCCCGTATGAACGTCCTTGCCCCCGAGGCCATACTCGAACGCCTCGGACGGCCCCTTCACGTGCTCACGGCAGGCGGGCGCGACGCCGACGCTCGCCACCGCACGCTGCGGGGCGCGATCGACTGGAGCTACGACCTCCTCGATCCCGCCGAGCAGACCTTGTTCGCCCGTCTGGGCGTATTCGTCGACGGAGCCGACCTCGCGGCGGTTGAGAAGGTCTGCCTCGATCGCGACGATGCAGCCGACACGGTCCTCGACACCCTCAGCTCACTGCTCGACAAGAGTCTGGTGCGGCGAGGAGACGGGGCCGGCGCGGAACCGCGCTTCGGGATGCTGGCGACGATCCGCGAGTACGCCGTTGATCGCCTGAATGCAAGCGGCGAGCTCGCGGCCCAGCGCGAGCGCCATGCCCGCTACGTCGCCGAGCTTGCCGAGCGTGCTGAAGAACACATTCACGGTCCGGACCAGGCGCTGTGGATGGCGCGGCTGGACCAGGAGGTTGGGAATTTCCGCGCCGCCCTCTACTGGTGTGAGGTGACCGGCGAGATCGAGCTCGGGTTGCGTCTTGTGGGCGCCCTTCCGCGGTTTTGGAGCGTGCGGGGACTGACGGACCCGCCGCGTTGGCTGGCCTCGGCGCTCGAAGGCGGCCAAGTCGTCGCCGCGCCCGTGCGGGCCAAGGCACTGTTCGCGGCCGGATACGCGGCACTCGACCACGGCGACTTCGTCCGGGCCGAGGAGCACTTCGCGGCAAGCAGGGACGCCTACCGCCAACTCGACCAACCGACAGCCGCCGCCGCCTGCTCGGCCCAGCTCGGGGTCTTGCTCATGGCCCGTGGCGAGCACGAGCGAGCCGTCGCCCTGGCTGAGGAGAACCTTGCCGTCGCTCGGGGGCTGAACGATCGCCGCGTCGAATCGCTGGCACTCAGCACGCTGGCCGACGGCGCCACGCGCGCCGGAAACCTCGATCGGGCAAGCGACCTGTACGAACAGAGCCTGGCGCTGCAGCGCCAGTTGGGTGACCGCCGCACGATCGGCGCCGAGCTGCTGAACCTGGGTCGGGTCGAGCTCCTGCGGGGCAAGCACGGGCGGGCTCATGCCGTCCTCGAGGAGGGCCTGGAAACGGCCCGCGAGGTCGGTGATACATGGAGCATCTCGGTGGGCCTCGCCAGTCTCGGTCGCCTTGCCCTCGCCACCGGCCGTCATGCCGAGGGCGCCGAGCTTTTGGGGCAGGCGTTGGAGCTGGCCGTCCAGCGCGGCGGTCAGCGGGTCGCCGCCGAATGCCTGGCCGCTCTCGCCGACGCGGCGAGGTCCGACGCGCCGACCCGCGCCGTGCGCCTGCTGGCGAGCGCCGAAGCCCTGCGACGTGCCGCGGGCGTTTCGCTGTCTCCCGTAGAGCTGGCATTGACGCCGGAGGCCCTTGACGACCTCCGGCAGGCGCTGGGCGAGGATGAGTTCGGCAGGCACTGGGAGGCCGGGCTTGCCCTCCCGATCGGGGATGGCGTGGCCTACGCTCTATCCGGCACGTCGAAGGGTCAGGCCAAGGGCGGTGCGTTTGATCGAGGGTGATCGTTGTGGCACGTCGCTCCCCGCGTAGCCGAAGGACGAGGACGATCGGAGTCGGAGTCGTGGTCGCCGTGCTCACTCTCGGAGTCACAGCTTGCGGCGACGGCAGCTCAGGAGGTGGACCAGTGGCATCCGAACCCCCCAACCGGGTGTCAAGGCCCGGTGAGGTCGCCTGCGGGAGCGACTTCCACTTGCCTCCCGCTGTCCACCTTCGTTTGGAAGGGCACTTCCCCAACACGGTTGGCGCCGGGCAGAACGCCGTGAACGGCACTGTGGATGTCAGCGCCGACCAAGCGGTAAAGGGGATGGCGGCTCCGGCGGTCGACGCCTTCCTCGTCCGCCAGGGCAAGGTCGTGACCACGCCGTTGCCGCAGGACGCGATGGGCGTTCGTTTTGATCTTGCCGCGGGCGAGACCAAGAGCGTCGTGGCCATGGGCTCACTCGTCGCTTGTGGGCAGGCCGGCGGGCACGTGCCACCGGGCGACTACGAGTTGTATGCCCGGTTCGTGCTCATCCCGGATGACGGGGTGCCCGCCACAGCCTTCGGCGGGCCGTGGCCGCTGGCGGTGAGAGCACAGTAAAAGCAAGGGGCCGCACATGCGCTCTCGCGATGTGCGGCCCCGAGCCTTGTAGCAGCCCTGAGTGAGGTATCAGCCGGTGACGATGCTGAGGCCGAGCTCAGAGGCGATGACCGTCCATGGCTCTGCGTAGCCCGTGGTGCCGTCGGAGGCGATGGTGTTGCCCCGGATCCAGGCCCCGCTGCTGTCCATGGCGTAGAACGTGCCGCCGGAGTCGCCGGGCTGGATCATCGTGCCGCCGGTGAACACGATGACCGGCGACTTGCAGCCGGTCTGGGTGCACACCTGGCCGTTGACGCTCTGCGCCGTGTGTCCGCACGCTTGGCCAGTGGTCCGGCCGCTGTGGCAGTAGTTGGTGTAGCCGGCGTACGCCGGGCCGGCGGCGACGACATTGATCGACGTCGTGCTGGTCAAGCCTCCGGTGTAGACGTAGCCCGCGTAGCTGCTGCCGCCGACCAACTCCACGTCGGTCGTGCCCCCGGTCACCGACGGCAGGCGGCGGTTGGACACGGTTCCATACGTGTTGGCGCCGGACTCGGTCTTGGCAACGGTGCCGTTCGCCCAGCAGTGTCCAGCCGTCACGCTGAAGACGGTTCCGGAGGCGTTCTTGGCCGCGTAGCCGGCCGAGCAGGTCCCGCCGGACGCCGTGATGCCGGCGCCGCCCCAGAAGGCCGGGATGTCGTCACGGCGATTCCAGACGTCCTTGGTGGTCTTGCCCCGCTCCACCTTGGCCTTGTCGATCTCCTTCTTGTTGTTGGGATCGGGGTCGTTCTTGACCTCCGCGACGGCCTCGTCCGACGCGTCCGTGGTCAGCACGATCTGCCCGGTCGACTCGTCCAGGTAGCTCGTGAACGTCTTGCCCTTGTTCTTCTCGGCCGCTTTCTCGATCCGCTTCTGCATGGCGGCCAGCGCCTTGGCCGCGCCCGGCGGCACCTCGTGGGCTTGCACCTTGTCGGGTCGCTCTTCCTCCGCCTTCGCCTGCCCCGGCGCCCTGGGGCTCGGCTTCTTGTCGGACGAGGGGATCGACGCCTTCCTGCTGCCTCCGTCGCCGCAGGCGGCGACCAGCATGACGGTCGACAGCAGCACCACGCCCAGCTTCAAGGCCGCGGTCGGCCTCTTCGAGATCATCATTTCTTCCCCCTCTAACTCGGACATGCCCGACCACAAGCTCTGCGTCGTTCAGGTGTGCCCCGTCGCTCGCCCCTGTGTGCCGTATGTGCCCCTGCGGCACGAGGGCATGGTCGCACAGCACACGCGCGGCCGTCTGTGGCGGAACCGACAGTGTCGGCGTGACGTTCGTCTCGAACCGGCCCGCCGAGCTGGCGAACCTCAGCGAACCTCGGCGGAGGCTGTGGGCGCCGATCTCAAGTACTTTGTCCACATCCGTCTCTCGTGGGCCGGATTGAACGGGGGCCTTGAACATGTGGCGGAAGCGTCTCTGCGTTGTCCCTGCGATCGCTGCGGGCCTCATCTCGATAATGACGCCACCGGCTTCCGGCGTTGCCGCCATCGACACCCAGGCGAATCGGCCTCAGGTGAGCGGCGACCCGGCCTCCGACGGGACGGCACGGTTCCCTACGAACAAGCAGAACGAACCGACGGTGGCGGTGAATCCGCTCGACAGCCGACGGCTCATCGCGGGCTCGAATGACGAGCAACGCCAGCCGGCCTGTGGGCCCGGGCCTGTCCGCGGCGACGTCCCCCAGAGCGACTGCTCATTCTTCCCGAACGTGGGGACGTCAGGCATCTATATGTCGTCCGATGGCGGGAAGACGTGGACCAACCGTGGGCTGCTGGACGACCAGCGGTCATGGGCCGGCCTGCCGGTCGGGCAGCGGCTCGTGTCCGACGGTGACCCCGTCATCGTCTACGGCCCTCGACCCGATGCCGCCGGGCGCTTCGCGTGGCGCAACGGTGCCCGGGCCTATTACGCCACGCTGGCCAGCTTCTTCGACAATGCCGGCCAGTACCCCCCGGCCAAGGCTCCCGAGTTCGTCGCCGTCGCCTACAGCGACGATGACGGCGGCACGTGGTCTGCACCGGTTCTCGCCACGACGAAGAACAACCCCAACGACTTCAATGACAAGGAGTCGATCTGGGCGGACGATCTCGAGACGAGCCCGTACTTCGGGCGTATCTACGTCAGCTACACCGAATTCCGCGCCGGGTCGGAGCCGATCATGGTCAGCACGTCGACCAACGGCGGGCGGGGTTTCTCCGCGCCCAAGCAGTTGTCGCCCGCGGGCAACAACGCAACGGGGAATGGGCGGCAGGGGTCAATGGTCCGCAGCGGACCGGACGGCACCGTTTACGTGGCCTGGGAGCAGGGTTCGTCTCAAGTGATCTCGACCAGCAGCGACGGCGGCACGAAGTGGTCGCGGCCGAGAGCGATCGGGCCGGTTGACGACATCCCGGATCCGCTCCCGGGGTCGAACTTCCGCACCGACAGCTTTCCGAGCATCGCGGCCGACCCTCGGCCAGGAAGCACGACGGTGTGGGCCGCGTGGGTGACTGAGACGCCCACCGGGAGCCGCCTGGTTGTGGCGAGCAGCCACGACCGCGCGTCCAACTGGTCCGCGGCGGCGCCGGTGAGCTCGGCCGCCCAAGGAGACGCCTTCTTCCAAGGCCTGGACGTAGCGCCGAACGGCCGAGTCGACCTCGCATATCAAGCGCAGCGTGCGGCGGACCCATCGAACTTCGGCACCGGCAACGCGGTGATCGACTCCTGGTACGTGACCACACTGGGCGGTAGGCCCTGGTCCTCGCCCGCCAAGGTGTCGACGGCCTCAACCGACCCCGCAGCGACTGCTCAGAACAACCTCGAGCGCCAGTTCATGGGCGACTACAACACGCTGGTTTCGTCCGCTGATCGCGCTTGGTTCATATGGACGGACGCCCGCAACGGCAAGGGATGCCCGGCGGTGGACGCGTACCAGCGCTATCTCGCCGACAACGGCTTGGCCGCCAGCGACGACGAGGGTGACGCTGGCAAGGGCCGGTCTGGCCACCACGATGACCCTTCGGATCCCAGCGCAAAGCCGGCACCGCCCGTCGAGTGCCCCCCGCAGTTCGGCAACAGCGACGTCTTCGTCGCCACGATCACGACGTAGCCGCGCGCAATCCTTCTCGGCGTTGCGTCGCGGAACGGCGGTCTTTGAATTCTTGTGGAGCGGCCACGTGCGGGGTCGACCTGTCAGATCAGACGATCAGTGCGGGTGACGACCAAGGCGGCCAGTGCAGTAGTGATGGGAACCGAGGCGATGAGCCCGATGGAGCCGACGAGGGCGCGCACCACCTCCTCGGCGACGACGTCGCTGGTGAGCACCGTGCCCGCGTGCTGCCCGGAGAACGTGAAGATGATGAGCAGGGGAAGGCTGGCGCCCGCGTAGGCCAGCACGAGCGTGTCCACGACCGACGCGATGTGATCGCGCCCGACGCGCATCCCGGACCTGTACAGCGCCCGCATGCCCCGTGTCGGGTTGGCGGCATGGATCTCCCACACGGCCGAAGCCTGGGTGACGGTCACGTCGTTGAGCACACCCAACGCGCCGATGACGACGCCCGCCAGCAGCAGGCCGGTCACGCTGACCTTGTCGGTGAGGAACTGCACGTACGTCGCCTCCTCCGACGACAGGCCGCTGAGGTGCGACGCGGCCACGAACCCCGATGCCAAGACAGCGGTCAGTCCCAGTGAGGCCAGCGTCCCGAGCAGCGCGGTAGTGGTCCGCCCGTTGAAGCCGTGGGCCAGGTACAGGACGACGAACAGAATCACCGCGCCGGCCGTGAGGGAGACGGCGACCGGACTCTCGCCTTCGAGAATGGCGGGGATGGTGAACCGCAACAGCACGGCGCCGGTGATGCCCAGCCCGATGAGCGCGGCGATCCCTCGCCAACGGGCCACGCCGGCAACGACGAGGGCGAAGAACACCGACAGCAGCAGCAACGGGGTCCGGCGCTGGAAGTCGGCGAAGGAGTAGAAGACGCGCTGGTTGGTGGGGTCGACGGTACGGCCCACGACGATGCGGTCGCCGTCGTTCAGCCTCGGCGATCCAGGCCCGAACGACAGGTCGGAAAGCACCGCCGTCTCCCCCTTGTCAGGCCCGCTGGTGATGGTGATGAAGACGGTGAAGCAGCGACCCCCTCCCTGGCACGTCGCTGCGCTCACGTCCCCCACGGTCGCGTTCACAACACGACCGGGCTGGCCCAGGTCCGTGGCCGCCTTCGGATGGGTGTGCGCGGGCCACAGGACCATCACGGCTACGGCCGTGGCGACGGCGAAGGGCGCGATGGCGATGGCGAGCAGCCGTCGGACGTGCCTCGGGAGCACGACGCCATCAGCCCCCTGCTCACCATGCGAGTGGCCCATATCGACAGTCTGAAGGACCCCGTCCGAAAGGTGCCGCATCCCAGGCCCGCATCCCACGCCCGCACCAGCCGCCGCGTACCAGCGCAGGGCCCGCGTAGCGTGGCCGATGATGGCGGGGGACAGCGATCGGGTGTGGGTGGACTCGATGCCGGACGCGTACGACCGTTGGCTGGTGCCCGCGGTGTTCCATCCCTTCGCTGTCGACCTGGCCGGGCGAGTGCCGGCACATGCCCCGGACCGAGTTCTCGAACTGGCCGCGGGCACGGGCGTGTTGACCAATGAGATCCTGGCCGCGCGGCCGACGGCAGAAGTCACGGCCACCGACCTCAACCCGGCCATGGTTGACGTCGGCCGACGCCGCGCACCGGGGGCGCGGTGGCGGGAGGCCAATGCCCTCGACCTTGCGTTCGACGCGGCCGAGTTCGACGTCGTGGCCTGCCAGTTCGGCGTGATGTTCTTCCCCGACAAGGCCGCGGCCTTGGCCGAGGCCAGGCGGGTGCTGGCCCCGCAAGGCGTCATCCTCATGAGCACGTGGGGCGACCTTGCCGATCACGACTTCCAGGCCGCGCTGGTTGCCGGGCTCGAACGCGCGTTTCCCGACGACCCGCCCAGCTTCATGTCGTCAGTGCCCCACGGCTACGCCGACCCGAACGTCATTGCCGCAGACCTCCGGGCCGGCGGGCTCGACTGCGTCGAGATAGAGACGGTCACCCTCGAAGGCCGCGCCCCCTCAGCCGCGGACCTGGCCATGGGCTACTGCAATGGCACGCCGGTCCGGGCCGAGATCGAGGCCCGCGGCGACCTGGCGACGACCACCGCAGTCGTGGCCAGCGTGATGGAGGAGCGACTCGGTTCCGGCCAGGTAACAGGCCGCATGGCGGCCTTGGTCATCGAGGCCCGGGCTACCGCAGAACGAACACGATGAACGAGCAGGCCAGCCAGGCACCGGGCACGATCAGCGCCACGCCCACGCCGAGAAGGAGCAGATAGGGCCACCGCATCGCGGGCCCGTCAGCCCCCGCGGGCAGTCCTCGCAACCCCGGCCCCAGCGCCAGTCCGACACTCACCACGCCGGCGACGCCCAGGATCCCGCTGAGCAGAACGGCGACCACGCCGAGCTTGAGCAGCTCGCCGAAGATGTGCGGCATCTGCTCGAACGTGCAGTCGAGGACCTGCTCCATCCCGCACCTGCTCGACGAAGACACCGGTCCGGACACGAGTCGCACGGACATGGCGAGAGGCACGTTCCTGAGCACCGCCCCAACGCCCAGACCGACGACGACGGCCAAGGCCACCCGCCAATCCCGCAGCCGCGCCCGCGTCATCCCGTCAATCTGGCCGCAACCGCCGAGCGCGACCTACCGCTGGCCCCTGCCGTCGGCCAATCGGTCCACGGCTTGAGCGACCCGCCGAGCGCGGGTCTCGGGCTTTTTGGCCGACTCGATCCCGTCCACGAACCAGCGCTGTTGCGAGTACGACAACCCCTCGAAGAACCGACGCGCCTGGGGCGCGGCGGCGAGCGCGTCCCCGAAGTCGGGAGGCACCGTCACCGTGCGAGGTGCGCTGTCCAAGGCCAGTTCCACGTCGACCTCGTCGCCCGCGGCCACTCGGGCCTTGGCCCGGTTGTCGGCGCTCACGCCGATCATGAAGACGCCGCCCATGGTGGCGACCGTGCTTCGGTAGGTATGACCGCCGATGGTCACCTGCACCGCGGGCCGCTTGCCCGCGGCCAGCGCAGCCACGACCTCGTCAGGAACCTGGATGCCGGTCGCCGTCTTGCCGTTGCTCTGGAGCACCGCCCGGAAGGTGACGGTCTTCGCTTCGTTGGCCATGTCCTTTTGACGGCCACCCGCTCCCGGACTCATCGGCCGCCGCCACCGTCACCGTCACCGCCACCGCTGAGTTCGGCGGGCTCGCAGCGTCCCATCCTTGTGGCTGCCGTCGTGGCGTGGGGCCGGATCGTGTTCTTGCGTCCGAACGGCGCGCCGTCCGGCCCGCCCACCAGCCCGCCCACCGGACCGCGATGGGCGTTGCTCGCCTCGCACGCCGGGGCCGACCTCGGCACGGTCGACGCGTTGGCCCACGCCCTGCTCGTGGCCCGACGGCTAGGCGGCACGCTGCGCATCGAGCACATGACTGGCGACCTGGCCGACCTGCTCGAACTGGCCGGACTACGCCGGGAGGTGGGTGGGGAGCCCGAAGGCGGCGAAGAGATTGGTGTCGAGGAAGGCGTGGAACCCGGCGATCCGCGGGCCTGAGATCTCGAGGACCTGGAGGGCCCACGGCGTGTGCCCGCCCGCGGGGTCGACCCGGTACTGCCCGAAGGCCGGGCATCCGTTGGCCGTCGTCGGCAGCAGCACCGAGCCCCGGCACCCGCTCCCCGGCCCCAACAGCCACCGCCCGATGTTCTCCGAACCCTTGATCCACATGGCGAATGGCGGCATCGACTGAATGGCGTCGTCGTGCAGGAGGGTGACCAGCGTCGACACGTCGTAACGCTCGAAGGCTTCGACGTAACGGGACAGCAGCTCCTGGTGCTCGGCGCTGACGGCCTGCGGTCGGGACTCGGCATGGACGTCGGCCAGCGTGCCCCTCGCGCGCTGCAGCGCGCTGTTGACCGCGGCCACGCTGGTGTCGAGTAGTTCGGCCACCTCGTTGGCCTGCCAGCGCAGCACCTCGCACAGGATGAGCACGGCGCGCTGCCGGGCAGGCAGGTGTTGCAGCGCGGTCACGAACGCCAGCCGGATGCCCTCGCGGGCCGCGGCCACGTCGGCCGGGTCGCCGTGCTCGGGCAGCACCCGCACATCGGCGATGGGGGACACCCACGCATGCTCGGGGAGCAGCTCGCCCAGGAAGCGCTCCTCGGGTGGCGACGCGGGCCCGAGCTCCATGGGCCGGGCTCGTCGGTCACGTCCGCGCAGCATGTCGAGGCAGACGTTGGTAGCGATGCGGTACAACCACGACCGCACGCTCGACCGGCCTTCGAAGCTGTCGGCCGCTCGCCAGGCCCGCACCATCGTCTCCTGGACGGCGTCGTCGGCCTCGAACCCCGAGCCGAGCATCCGGTAGCAGTAGCCGGTCAACTCCCGACGATGCTGGTCGAGGGCGTCCGGGGCGAGGGAGACGGCGCGGTCGCTGACGGTCATCGACCTGCATGCTACGACCGCTTCGTCCAATGCGACTGTCGACATGCCTGTAGGACGTGCGGCGACGGACGAACTCGTCGGTGGCCCCACGGACGTTCTCGTCATGGTGCCCACGCCCGCGATCCGAACTCACCATGCCAAGAAAGGCGAGGGTGGGTGGCAGGGCGGGCCGATGTCGCCGTCCGACCCCGCCCCTGCGGGCGCGTGCGCGTGACGGACGTCGGGCCGTTCTGTGCATTCGTACCTAGTCAGCCCGTTCGCGCTGTGCGTACTATGTCCACGTTCAGTAGGAATTGTGCCGCGGGGGGCGGCCCGGCTCTGGGGGCAGGAATTGTCGGGGAAGCAGCAGTATCGACGCGCTTGGCGCGCCGTCACGCACGCCACACGGCCGGTCGTCCGGCGCGGGCTGGCCACTGCGACGGCGGCGTGCATCGTGTCCGCCCTCCTGCTGACCGGCGCCTGCGGCAAGAACAACGACAGCGGCACCACCAACCGCGTCAGCCCCGCGGCCCAGGCCCGTTTCGCCACCGACCTCGAACAGGTCGCCGCGTCCTACCGCCAGCAGACGCAGGCCCTCCAGGCCCAGGCCCGGGCCGTGCTCGGCCAGTCGGCCAGCGCCCAGCTCCCGATCTACGAGTCGCTTCAGGCCGCGGTGCGCACGGCCCGTGAGAAGTACCGCGGCCTGCGCACGCCCAAGGCGTTCGCGGCGCGCGTCGACCACATCGTCAACGTGCTCGACGGCCAGGACAAGGCCCTTACCGAGATCATCGACGGGGCCAAGGCCAACCGCGGCCCGGACGTGACCAAGGCGCTCCAGCGCCTGAGTGAACTGCTCAACGACTTCGGCCGCTCGAATGCGGCCTTGGAGCAGGCGCTCCAGAAGGAAGCCAAGCACTAACAGCAGGACCAAACGCGCGCCGGGGGGCGCACACGTTCTTTGGAGGAACGAATGCAAGAGGGACTGGGGAGCACGCACGGAGTACCGACGCCGCCGACGCCACCGTCGGCGCCGACCGGCAGGACCCGATCGAAGCGGGCCCGACTGGGCGCGGTCACGGCCGCCTTCGTCGGCGTGTCCGTGGGCCTGTTCGCGTGGGCCCAGGCGGGCGCGGCCGAGGACCCCAACGCGGGCAAGCTGCGCGCCGGGCTCCAGAGCTTCGCGACCAAGGCGGCGCAGTTGGCGTCCAGCCCCGAGCTGACGCGCGCCGTGCCCATGACCGGTATCAACCCGGCCCAGACCCTGAGCCTCGACCACGTCTTCAACGACGTGATGGCCGCCATCCCGACCAACGCCACGAGCGTGGGCGACCTGGCCGACAAGCTGAACGACCCGTCGATGGACGCCGACTACGGCACTGCCGCCGTGCACGTAATCGTGGGTTGTGCCACCGGCGAGTCGTCCCCCGGCGACTGCGTCAACGCGTCGACCCAGACGCTGCCCAACGGGCACATCACCCTCACTGTCCCGCTGCGAGCCCGGCGCGTCGTCAACACGCCGTTGAGCCTCGACACGGCCTCGTTCACCTTGAACGGCGGCACCCTCCAGGCCGCGGCCACGTTGGCGACCACCCTCACCTTCGACCTCGACCCGACCGTCGCCGACCCGGCCCACGCGTTCTCGCTGGTGTCACCCGCCACCCTCACCTTCGGCGTGGCCGTGGACGACGCCAGCCCGCTGGCCTTCACCGCCCACCTCGGCTTCACCGACGTGACCGTGGGCGGCACCATCACGACGGCGCGCCTCGGCGTGGTGGGCACCCTCGTCGACCCCGACGGCAGCGGCGCCATTACCCAGGACGAGTGGACGAGCACCAACCTCCAGGACCTCGTCACCCTGACGCCGAGCGGCGCGGTGGACGCGGCCCTCACCCTGGACACCCCGCTCACGTCGGCCTCGCCCGACGCCACTCTCCCCGTCAACGTTCCTAGCGTCGGCGCCGACTTCCCGCCCGTCGCCGTGCCCGGTCTGGGCAGGCTGGCCGACTTCTCCAACGTCCAGCCCGAGACCGTCGTGGCGGGCCTGAGCCAACTGGCCAACGGCCTCCAGGGCCTCAAGCAGGCGGGCGACCCGCGCCTGCCCTTCCTGGGCGACGGACTGGGCAAGGTGCTCGACGTGGCCCAGCCCGTGCTCAACCTGGTGGACCGCGAGAGCGTGGTCTGCGGCACGGCCAACGGCAATCCGCCCACCGGCGACGTGAGCCACCTCCCGGCCAACGCCGAGGTCTTTTGTCAGGCCCGCGTGAGCGCGGACCCGACCACCGCAGTCACGTGGACCATCGCCAACGGCACCCCGGCCACGGTCACCTCGCCCGCGGCCGACCACACCGTGGGCCTCCACCCCGACCACACCGTGTCATTCCACATGGCCACGCCCGGCACGCCCGACGTGACCGCGGCCTACTCGGTGGGCGCGCAGCAGCTTCACATCGGGCGCCCGGCCCTGACCGCGCAGCAGCTCAAGGACCAGCTTCGCGACGTGGCCGGCTTCCAGGACGTCCCCGACGCGGTGCACTACGAGGAGGCCGACCGGGCCCTCGTGTTCCATCTGCGCAAGACCTTCGACCCGGGCCAGACGCCGCACACCGATCCGGGCGACACCCAAGGCCACACCGTCACCTTCGACATCGGCGACCAGCTTCAGGCCATGGGCATCAAGGGCCTGTCGCCCGGCTCGACGGCCAACGTGCAGATCGACACCGGCCAGGTCACGTTGGACCTGAACTTCGGCGTGCTGCTCGTCCCCCAGGCCACTGACATCACCCCCGCGGACAACGGCGACGCCGCCGCCCCGCCGGGCGAGGTCGACCGCTTCTTCTTGAAGGTCAACCCGAGCGCGGCCGAGCTGTCCTACCAGGACGCGGCCATCACCGCGAACCTCGACGTGAAGGGCGCCATCGGCTACCTGGAAGTGGCCGCCACCGGCGACGGCACTGCTCCGGGCGCGGACGGCCACGCCTTCGAGATCACCAAGCGCAGCGACCGCCCCGCCACCGACCCCGTGCTTGCCGTCAACCTCGACGGGCCCGGTATCTCGGAGACGGTGGACGGCAGCGCCCACGCGGTGGCCGCCGCCATCCGCATCCGCGACCTGCTCGGCCATCTCACGAGCAACGTCCACGCCGACCTCAACGCCCAGCTCCACGCGGGCCTGGCCGTGTCGACGTCGTTGTCGGGCACGCAGATCGCGGGAGGCAAGGTCGGCGTGTCGTGGCCCAACGTCACGACCGGCGTGCCCACCGTGCAGGCCGACACCGCGTTCGGCGACAGCCTGCGCCAGTTCGGCAACATCCTCGGACCCGATCCGGCCCATCCCGACCCCCAGGCCCTGCTCGGCCTGATCCTCGACAACCTCGACTCGATCGCGCACGGGTTCGACTCGGTGGCGGGCAGCGCGGGCCCGATCTACGACACCCGGCTCCCGCTGGTGGGCATCTCGGCCCGTGACGTGGTGACCCAGTTCCGCCGCATCCAGGCCGTCAACGACGAGCTGCGAGGGGCACCGGGCCCGGTTCTGGCCTGCGGCACTCTCGACCGCGACACGACGGCCAACCCGCCCCGGCCGCTGCCGTCCATGCCCGCCAACGCCAGCCTCGACGCCCTGCCGCCGGGCACGACGACCGTGTATTGCGCGGCCACCAACCCCAAGAACGCGACCGCGGTGCACTGGTCGGTGGACAACGCCACCGCCGCTCCTGCCAACGCGGGCAATGTGGCCACGGTGAAGGGCGCGCCCGACGCGACCTTCTCCTTCACGGTCACCGACAAGCAGGCCGCCAGCGACGCCAACCCGACCGGGTGGAAGGTGAAGCTCGACTTCACCGACGAGGACGGCGACCACAACGTCGAGATCCCCGAGGTGGTGGCGCCCACCACGCTCCAGAAGCTCGAGCGGGCCATCGAGGAGAAGCTGCACCTGCCTGCCGAGGCCCTGACCTTGGCCCTCAAGGACTTCAACGGCCAGAAGAACCTCGTGATCCGCCTGAACTTCAGCGAGTGCACCGACGGCACCAACGCCGACCCGGCCCAGCACAACATCGCCGTCGCGGGCTGCGCGGTGGGCGACCGCACCGTGCCCAAGAAGTCCATCCCGATCGCGTTCGACCTAGGCCCGTCCGGCGGCCTGGTCGGCATCGGCTCCAACTCATCGGTGAACCTCGAGTACATCGCCAGGGCCAAGCTCAACCTGGCCATCCCGCTGTCCGCCTCGCCCGTTCCGCAGATCCTCGACTCCAGTGGCGTCGACCTCCAGGCGGGCCTGTCGGCCAACGACTTGAACGTGACGGCCAACCTCGGCCCGCTGTCCATCCAGCTCGGCACGGCGGTGGACACGGACACCAGCACCGCGGCCATCGACCACGGGCATGGCGCGGCCGTCTTCGGCGCGGGCTTCACCCTCAGCAGCCCCAACAACGCGCCCGCGCCCGAGGCCAGCGAGACGCCGCAGTCGATCACCACGTTCGCATCGGGGGCCCAGGCCCGGTTCACCAACCCGGCGACCACCGCCCAGGGATGCGGCTCGCTCGACGACGACAACGACCCGAACACCGAGCCCGTCGACCTCGACCACGGTGTGGGCTGCGCCCGTCTCGCAGTCGGATTCGGCGGACACTACGACGGCGACCTCGGCATCAAGATCACCAGCCTCAGCCCGTTCTCGGCCACGCCCTACATCCCGGCCGCGCTCCAGAACGATCTGGCCCACGCCGCGCTGGACTGGACGGTGCTGCTCCAGGCCCTGCCCAACCTGCTGGACCGGTTGGAGGCCACGCTCGACGGCACCTCGGCCAACACCAAGCTCCCGCTCGTCGGCGACACGCTCGACGCGGGCGCCAACGTGGTGGGCAACCTGCGCGACCACATCGTCACGCCCCTGGCCAACCTGGGCCAGCAGGTCAACGCCGTCGTGCTGGACAACACCGACTACAACGGCAGCGGCTCGGCCGACGCGCTCGACGTCCACGACAAGATCCAAGACCTCGTCTTCCAGGCCACCAGCACCAACGGCCACTTGTTGCAGGACTCGTTGACCGCGTCGCCCGGCACGGTCGACAAGCAGGACGTGGCCGTGACCATGGTCTGCTCCGGCCACCCCTGCATCGCGGGTGATCCGCTCACGTCCATCGAGGACGCGCGCCTGACCCTCGCCCTGGGCCAAGGCCTGGGCGCGACTGGCCTGCCCGCACAAGGCTGCGACGCGTCGTGCGTGGCGGGCATGGCCCTGCCCTTCGACATCGGCCTCGACGGCCTGCCCCTTCGACTCACCGGCTCCATCACGCCGCACGTCGGCTGGCGAGCCCTGATCGACTTCGGCCTGAGCCGGGCCGACGGCCCGTACCTCGTGGTGGCCGGACCGGGCCACGGCTCCAGCCCCGAGCTGCAAGTGGGCGCGGGCGTTGGGCTGGGCACGGCCTCGTGCGACCCGGCCGACCCCAATACCTTCCCCGGACGCCCGGCCGACCTCGGCGGGTACTCGGAGAACACGTGCCTCACCGGCACCCTCGGCTTCCTGGGCGTCAGCGTCCGTGACGGCGCCGATGCGGCCCACGCCACGCCCAGTGCGGACGACGACCCGACCGGCATCAATCTGTTGGCCACGGTCGACCTGAACCGGCGTTCGGGCAGCGGCGACCGCATCAAGCTCCTCGACATCCCGTCCGCCCTGGGCGCCGACTTCTCATTGAGCGCCGACGCCAACGTGGACGCCCGCGTCCGCACCGGCCTCCGGGTCGGCGAGGCCGCGGGCCTGCCGTCGATCTACGGCACCTTCCACCTCGGATGGCACTGGGGGACGGGGACCGGCGGCCAGCCCGTCAACTCCACCACGCCCACCATCTCCTTCGGCGACCTCTATCTCGACGCGGGCGGCTTCATCACGCAGTACCTCCAGCCGCTCACCAACGAGGTCAAGAACATCACCTCGCCGCTCAAGCCCATCATCGACACGTTGCAGGCGCCCATCCCTGTGGTGTCCGACCTGGCCGAGCTGGTGGGGGCCGACCCCATCACCCTCATCAGCCTGATGCGCGCCATCGGCGGGTCCGACCTCGACGTGGTCGACAGCGTCATCGCCTTCATCGACTTCGCCAACCACCTGCCCACCGACAGCGGGCTCATCCCGCTGGGCGGCCTGGCCAGCGGAAGCCGTCAGCCGGGTTCCTTCAACGTCGACGCGTCGAAGGCCAAGAGCGGGCCGCAGACGCCCACCACCGCGGGCCAGCTCGTGCAGCCTGTCGCAGGCGGGTCCGGCGCGTCGCTGCTCGACGAGGTCAGCGGCCACGACCGGCCCGTGCCCGCCATGCACGAGGACCGGCCCAGCACCTTCGGCGTCCCCGGCCTCAGCTTCCCGATCATGGAGAACGCGGGGAACATCTTCTCGGTGCTTATGGGCCAGGACCAGACGCTGGTCCGTTACGACCTCGGCACCATGTCGGCCACCGCCGGCTTCAGCTACAGCTTCGGGCCGTTCTTCATCGGCCCTGTGCCCGTCACCGTCAACCTCGGCGGCTCGGCCACGATCAACGGCCGCTTCGCCTTCGGCTATGACACCAGCGGCCTGCGCAAGGTGTTGGCGGGCGGCTCGGGCGAGCACCTCTTCGACGGCATCTTCCTCGACGACCTCGACAGCCACGGCGTCGACGTGCCCGAGGTCCAGCTCATCGGCGAGGTGACCGCGGGCGCAGCCGTCGACCTGGTCGTCATCTCGGCCGGGATCGAGGGCGGCCTGCGGCTGACCGTGAACCTGAACCTCAACGACAGTCCGAACCCGGACGGCAAGCTGCACATCGAGGAGATCTTCAACAAGCTCAACAACCCGATCTGCCTGTTCGACGTGTCGGGGTCGCTCGACGCCTTCCTGCGGGCCTTCGTGGAGATCGACCTGTTCTTCTACTCGGACCGCTTCGAGTTCGAGCTGGTCAACATCACGCTGCTCGACTTCTCGAGCTCGTGCCAGCCGCCGCAGCCGGTGCTGGCCGTGCTCAATCCCACCAACGGACAGCTCACCCTGAACATGGGCTCCGACGGCCGACGCCACGACCGCCAGATCAGCGTGGACGAGATCAACGAGAAGTTCACCGTGCGAAAACTGGGGCCAGGACGCGTGTCCGTGTCCGCCTTCGGCGCCTATCAAGAGTTCGGCGACTCGGCCCACCCGGTCACGTCCGTGTACGGCGACGGGGACACGGGTGACGACGTCGTCTCCCTGTTGCCCGGCGCCAGCAACACCGTCGATCAGAACGCGGCGGGCACCACGGCGACGGTCAGCGGTCCGAGCACCGAGACGTTCGACATCCCGGCCACCATCAACGGCGGCCCGGGCTCGGACGCCATCACCACCGGCGACGCCAACGACACCATCCATGGCGACGGCGGCGCGGCGACGCCGCTGGCGGACGGCAACGACAAGATCAACGCGGGCGGCGGGGCCGACACGGTGTTGGGTGACGGCGGCGACGACCAGATCGACGGCCAGCTCGGCGACGACACGCTTCTGTCCGGCGGCGTGGGCAACGACACCGTCAACGGCGGCCCGGGCGCGGACGTGATCCACGGCGATGAGAACAACGACGCCCTGACCGGTGGACCCGGCAGCCAGGCCGCCGACCCGGCCCACCCGGAGGCCAAGGACGACTTGGGCGACACCATCGTCGGAGGCTCGGGCGAGGACAGCATCCAAGGAGGCTTCGGCGACGACTTCCTGCACGGCGACACGGACTTGGGCACCGACTTCGAGACGGCCTGCGCCAACAACGCCACCGGCGGGTTCGCACCGCCGCCGGCAAGGGACCAGGTCGACGGCGGGCCGGGCACCGACCTGCTCACCGGCGGACGCTACACCGACTCGCTCGTCGGCGGGGACGGCAACGACTTCCTGTGCGGCAACGCGGGCAACGACACCATCGAGGGCGACAGCGACACGTCGACCGCACCGGGCAACGACAAGGCCGACGGCGGTTCGGGCAACGACGTTGTCAGGGGCCGTGCCGGCGCCGACCTCCTGCGGGGCGGCAGCGGCAACGACCACGTGCTCGGCGGGATCGGCAATGACGACATGCTCGGCGGCACCGGCCGCGACCTGCTGGAAGGCGAGGCGGGTGTGGACGTGGTGCTGGGCGACGACGGCACCATCGACGCGGCCCGCGTGGCCCATGTCGGCTCGTCGTCGGGCTCGGACAGCGCGTGGAACTGCGCGGCCTACTCGCAGACCGACGCCACGCCCGGCAACGCCGACTGCATCAACGGCGGGTCCGAAGGGGACCTCCTCTATGGCGAGGGCTCGGCCGACCAGCTCTTCGGCGAGGACGGGGCCGACTACATCGAGGGCAACGCCGGACCCGACCAGGTCCGAGGCGGCCGCGACGGCGACACCATCCACGGCAACAACGGGGCCGACCACCTCTTCGGCGACAGCGGCAATGACACCATGTTCGGCGACGCCGACTGCGACGAGCTTCGTGGCGGCATCGGCGACGACCACATCGAGGGCAACGGCGGGGCGGACACCGCCTTCGGCGACGCCGACCAGGACGACATCATCGGCGGGTCGTCCATCGCGGGTGCCGAGGACAACCAGGCCGACTGCGCCGACGGACTCGGCCTGCGCGGCGACCGCCTCATCGGTGGCGCAGCCCAGGACGTGATCCTGGGCGACAACGGCACCGTCGTGCGGCCCAGCCCCACTGCGGTGGACCCGGACGACAACGCGCCGGTCCCGCCGCTGTCGGCCACGGTGGCCCGCACCGTCACGCTGCTCGACGTGAACAGCCAGGCCGACGCCATCGCCGGCCCGGACTTCATCGACGGCGGCGAGGCCAACGACCGGCTGTACGGCCAAGGCGAGAACGACGACATGCACGGCGGCAACGGCATCGACCGCATGGAGGGCAACGCGGCCTCGGACGCCATGTTCGGCGACGGCGGCAACGACCTCATGCTCGGCGGCTCATCGGGCACCCCGGCCAGTGACCGGGACGCGGGCGACGCCATGAACGGCGGTGGCGACGACGACGTGATCGTGGGCGACAACGGGGCCATCGCGTGGAACGGCAGCGTCACGCCGCCCACCGGCGAGAACGCAGTGACCTTCGGTGTCGACACCATCCACGGCAACGACGGCTACGACCGCATCTACGGCGAACTGGCGGGCGACTCCCTGTACGGCGACGCGGGCGGCGACTACATCCTGGGCGACCGGGGCACGGTGACGCCGGTGTCGACGCCGGTGGCCATCTGGCCGGGCGGGGCCCGCAACAACAGCGTGAGCCTGTTCTCGCCGGAGACGGGCGGCCTCGACTTCATCTATGGCAACGGCGGCGACGACCACCTGTACGGCGGTTGGGCCAACGACACCATGGAGGGCGGCCCGGCCGACGACTACATGGAGGGCAACGGCGGCAAGGACCGGATGTTCGGCCTGGCCGAGAGCCCGACGATGGCCGAGAGCCTGGAGGCCGGGCCCATCCCGGTGGGCACGGGCGACCAGGACGACATGATCGGCGGCTCGTCGTCCACCGACAGCCCGGACCCCCGCAAGGACGAGGGCGAGTTGGAGATGCGCGGCAACCTCGAGCAGGACGTGATGGCGGGCGACAACGCCGACATCGTCAGGACGGTCAGCGTCAACCCGGCCGTGTGGGCGGTGGACAACATCACCGGCGGGGCTGCTCGCTCCGTCACCCTGCTCGACCGGGAGAAGACGGGCGCGGCCCTGACCGTGGTCAGTGGCGGCGACACCATGCTCGGCAACGAGGGCAACGACCGCATGTACGGCCAGGGCGGCCAGGACGTGATGAAGGGCAACGCCCAGGACGACTATCTCGAAGGCAACCAGGACGCCGACCAGGTCGAGGGCAACTCCGACGAGGACGACGTGATCGGCGGCAGCTCGCTCCAGTCCAGCCCGGGCATCGGCGACCCCGATGCTGCTGACGCCCTGTATGGCGGCGGCGGGGCCGACGTGGTGGTGGGCGACAACGCCATCGTCACTCGGGACCAGGCCAACCCCGGTGGGGCCTACGACTGGTCGACCGTCCAGTACAACTGGCTGCCGCCGGCCACGGACCGCTGGGTGCGGTTCTTGGACAAGACGGCCGTGGCCAACCCGACCCGCTTCGGCGCCGACGTGCTGTCGGGCGGATCGCAGGAGGACGTGCTGTTCGGTCAGGACGGCAACGACGCCGTCTACGGGGGAAGCCACGACGACTACATGGAGGGCAACGCGGGCGCCGACACGCTGTACGGCGACGCCGTGGCCCCGCCTGTTCCCGGCAACGTCACCTTGAGCGCCGAGCCCGACCTCAACGGGCTGCCGGGCGCAGCGGGACAAGACGACCAGATCGGCGGCAGCTCGCTGGTCAAGTCGACTGCGTCCGACGGGGCCGTCACCGGCCAGCGCGACGAGGCCGACCAGATCCACGGCGACGGGGCCGCCGACTTCCAGCTCGGCGACAACGGCCGCATCCTGCGCCGGGTCGCGGGCACGGTGTGGAAGGACTACTTCGCCCAGACCGGCAGGCACACCGTGCTGCGCCAGGGCGCCTTCCAGGCCAACCCCGAGACCAAGCTGCCTGCTCGGTACGACGTGGGCGCTCCGGCCGCGTCGGGCGTCTGGGGCGCGGACACGCTGTACGGCGACGGCGGCGACGACTACCAGTTCGCCCAGGACGGCAACGACTTCGTCTATGGCGGGGCCAACGACGACGACCAGTACGGCGAGCTGGGCGACGACCGCTTGTTCGGGGAGTCGGGCCAGGACGCCCAGATCGGTGACCGCGGCCTCATCATCGACCGACTGGAGGACGGCAGCAGGCAGGTCAACGCCGACACCAAGGGCCCTGGGTTCTTCGTGTACAAGGGCCTGCTCTCGGGCCAGTACGACCGCAGGGTCACGCTGACGGACGATGGGGACGGCGCGCCGCAGCAGGCGCTGGGCCTGACCGTGGGGGGCAACGACCGGCTGCGGGGCGGGCCTGACCACGACTCCATGCACGGCGCCTATGGAGACGACCTGATGAACGGCGAGTCGGGCGGCGACTGGCTGTTCGGCGACCAGGGCGCGGACGTGATGTGGGGCGGCAAGGGGAGCGACGACCCGGCCAACCCGAACGACAGGGGAGTCAACGACTCGTACGTCGACTACCTGTTCGGCGGCCACGGCGGCACCCAGGCCGACGAGGTGGCCGCGGCCGACATCCTCGACTTCCTGCCCCGCTCGCCCGGCCCCGGCTTCACCGGCGACCCTGACGAGTGGTTCGAGATGACCAACATGGCCAAGGGCGGGATCGACCCCAACCCGGCCGACGACCAGTACCACCAGGGCATCGACTGGATCTACGGCGGCTTCGACCGTGACGTGCTCGAAGGCGACGTGGGCAAGAACGGTCCCGACTTCGGAGACCGGCTGATGGACTGGAACGGGGCCTACAACCTGTTCACGCGGTGCAACGCGTCCTACGGGGACGACGGGGACATCCGCCAGCACAGCCCGGCCATGCAGCAACTGCTCCAGACGATGGCCTTCGGGTCGGGCGCGGGGCTCACGTCTGCCGAGGTCACCACCGAGGGCACGTCCGCCTTCGAGGAGCTGGGCCTGGTCTATCCGGGTGACAAGGGCAACGCGGGCAAGGCGTTCCCCACCACGCCCGGCCACTTCGAGCAGATCAGCTGCTCGCCGGGGACGCCGCCGAAGTAGCCCGCCGCACTCGGTCCCTCGCCCTGGAGGACATGGCCTGCCGTTTGCGCAGGCCATGTCCTCCAGTCGCGTCTGGGGGGTGTGCGTTTCTGTGCGGTGATGTGAGAACGGGGCCTGAAGACCCCCCGAACGGGGGGTTGTGCCTACTGCTACTCAAAGTCATACTCGCCTCTGGCACACTATACGTAGCGACGGGCGAAGAGCCCGGCGCGGAGACAGAGGCAGGCGATGCTGGGGCGGGAAGGGGCAACTTCATCCAACCGACAGGTCGAACGCGACCACGGCCAGGTCCACAGACAGGCACATCCACCGGCCGCGGTTCTGCCGCGTCCGACGACGACGGGGCGGGGGCGAGTCACCACGTCGCTTGTCGCCGCGGGCGCGCTGCTGGCCGCGGTCGGGGCCGCGCTGCTCATGCTGCTCGCAGGCGCGTCGCCCGCGGCGGCGTCGACGTCAGTCCGCTCGCCCGCGCTCCAGTTCCCGTGGCAGGAGAACGCGGGCCATCGCATCACGGGGTCGGGCTACAACTGCGGCGGGCACACCGGCCTTGAGCGCTACGCCCTCGACTTCGACTTCGCGTCCGGGACGCCGGTGACGGCCGCGGCTGTGGGCCATGCCCACACCGGCGTCGACAGCGCCGGGGCGTTGTACGTGTGGATCGAGCACGGCAACGGCTATGTGTCGACCTACTTCCATCTGAGCCAGTTCGCGGTCACCGGCGGGGCCTGGGTCAACCAGGGCCAGGTCGTCGGCTACTCGGGCAACACCGGCAACTCGACTGGCCCGCACCTGCACTTCGCCGTGCACCAGAACGCCTTCAACGGCGAGTGGTCGGGCGACGCCTACCGGCCCGAGCCCATGTACGGGCCGTACCGAGGCGGCAACGCGGGCTTCGGCTCCTATGGCCTGTGCGGCAGCGGGGCCAGCCCGCTCTACACGTCGAAGGCGGCCTGTCCTTCGGGCTCGTCGACGACCGAGTACATCCGATCCACCGCCTCCGGCTACTACTTGGTGGGCGAGGACGGCGGCGTGTTCGCCTACGGCGGGGCGCCCTACAAGGGCTCGGCCGGAGGCTTGGCCCTGAACTCCGTCATGACCGGCATGGCCCGCACGTGGGACAACCAGGGCTACTGGCTGGTGGGCGCGGACGGCGGGATCTTCGCTTACGGCAGCGCCCCGTTCAACGGCTCGGCGGGCGGCATCAACCTGGTGTCGTGCATCCAGGGCATGGCCTCGCGATCGGACGGCAAGTACTGGCTCGTCGCCGCGGACGGCGGGATCTTCGCCTACCCCATCGGCAGCAACCACTACTACGGCTCGATGGGCGGGCAGTTCTTGGCCGCTCGCATCCAGGGCATGACGCCCACGCCGGACGGCGGCGGCTATTGGCTGGTCGGCGCGGACGGCGGCGTGTTCAACTTCGGCAACGCGCCGTTCCTCGGCTCGCTGGCGGGCGCCGCGCCCAACCCGGTGACGGCCATCGCGGCCACGCCCAGCGGGCGCGGCTACTGGATCCTCCAGGCCGACGGGACCGTGGCCGGCTTCGGCGACGCGCCGAACCTGGGCTCGGTCGCCAACCCCATCGCCCCGGCCATCGGGATCGGGCCCGTCACCAACGGCGACGGCTACTGGGTCGCCCTGAGCGACGGCCAGGTGATCCCGTTCGGCACGGCCCATGACTGGGGCGGGCTGTACGGCAGCATCAACGCCCCGGTCGCAGGCATCACCGGGCTGCATGCCATCACGCCCGACTTCACCTTGAGCGCACTGCCCAGCACGATCGTGGCGCCCCCGGGCTCGTCGGGCACGTCGACCATCACGGCCACGGCCGGGACCACCTTCCAAGGCACGGTCTCGTTCAGCGTGAGCGGGGTCACGTCGGGCAACTCGGCGACCATGACGCCGCCTTCGGTGGATCTCAACCGCAACCAGTCGGGCACCAGCACGCTGCGGGTGACCCGAGGGCTCACGTCCGTAGGCGCCTTCACCGTGACCGTCACCGGTTGCGGAAACGGCGCTTGTCATTCCGTCCCCGTGACGGTCAACTAGAGGAGGGGGAAATCATGACGCGCACCATGCAAGACCCGCCGGACGACGTCATCGTCCACGATGAGCCGTTGGCCGCGGCCCTGCCACCGAAGCGGCGTTCGCGCCGGCGGCTGTTGATGGCAGGCGGCTCCGCCCTGGCCGTACTGGCCGCGGTGATCGGCGTGGCCGTGGCCTCGGGCCGCAGCTCCACCGACGTCCGCCAAGCCGGGGTGGGCTCGCCTGCGGACGAGCCCGCGGCTCCGCCCACCACGGCCGCACCGGCCCCGGCCCCCGCGGCCACGCCGGCTCCGGCTCCGGCAGCACCGGCGGCTGCACCCGCGGCCGCGGCCCAGTCGTGCCCGGCGGCGTCGGCCAACCCGCCCGGACCGCGGTTCGGGTCGGCCGTGGCCATCGACCCGAGCGGTCTGGTCGTGGTCGGAGGCCGGGGCTCGGACTTCGCCGACAAGGCCGAGACGTGGGCCTTCGGCTGCGGGCACTGGGGCAACCGGGCTCCATCTGTTGCCCCGCCCGCCGACCTCGGCGCGGTGGCGGCCTACGACGCGGCCCGCGGTGCCACCGTGCTGCTGGCCGCCGACGGGACCACGTGGACGTGGAGCGCCAACGCGTGGACGGCCCGGCATCCGGCCGCGTCGCCGCCCAAGCTGTCGTCCGCCCTGGCCGTCTACGACGACGTCCGCCAGAAGGTCTTGGTGGTGGGGTCGGCCATGTCCGGTGGCGGGTTCGAGGCCTGGGCGTGGGACGGAGCCACGTGGGCCAAAGCCGGCGGTGCGGGCGCCACGCCCGACCCGCGCAGCGCGGCGGCCTTGGCCTTCGACAGCGTCCGCGGCACGGCCGTGCTCTTCGGCGGCATGCCGGGCGACACCGGCGCGGGTCTGAGTGACACGTGGACCTTCGACGGCTCGTCGTGGACCAAGCGGGCCCCGGCCCATACCCCGCCCGGCGGCCCGGCCACTGCGGCCTTCGACGCGGTGCGCGCCAACGTGGTGGCCTTGGTCGGCAATGGCGAGACGTGGACGTGGAACGGCAACGACTGGGCCAAGCAGGCCCCGGCGTCGTCGCCCGGCCGCAGGCTCTTCACGTCCATGGCCTGGGTCCCCGGCTTGAACCGTGTGGTCGTGTTCGGCGGCAAGGTGGTCCGCACCGCCTCGTCGCCCGGCACCAACACCAAGGCCGACGAGGAGATCGTCAACGACCTGTGGGCATGGGACGGCTCGGCCTGGTCCAAACTGGCCTGACTGCGGTGCCGGCCTGACGGACCGGCACGGCTGAACAGCAACGCCCAGCGGCTGCGTCGATGGCGGGGGGAGTGCGCCCCTCCGCCATCGTCGCGTCTACCGTCCGGGCATGACCTCGCCTGCGCCCGTCCCCATCCCCGACGAGGCTCGGCCCGTCCTGACCTCGGGGGCGCTGGCCCACCTCGTCACCATCAACCGCGACGGCTCGCCGCAGGTCAGCATCGTGTGGGTCGGTGTGGAGGACGAGACGGTGGTGCTGGCCTCGCTGGGCGCCCGACAGAAGCTGGCCAACATCGAGCGCGACGACCGGGTGGCGGTGTCGCTCGAGACGTCGTCCACCAACGCCATGGGACTGGTCGAGTACCTGGTGGTGCACGGCCGGGCCCGCATCGAGCACGGCGGGGCGCCCGAGCTGTTGCAGCGGCTGGCCGAGGTCTACATCGGGCCGGGCGTGAAGTTCCCGCCCATGGACGACCCGCCGCCGGGCTACGTGGTGCGCATCACGCCGGAGCGTTACGGCGGCGTCGGCCCTTGGGCCTCGTAGTCCTCAAGCCGAGAGGACCCGGCTGTCCCACGTGGACGCGCACGCATCCGAGCAGAACCAGACCGTTTCCCCTGCCGCTTGGCGCTGTTGCGGGCACACCGACTGGGGGAGCACCAGCTTGCACACCGGGTCCTCGGCCACGGCCTCGCCCTGGGCGGGCTTGACGATGGCGATGGACAGGGCGGGCACGGGCCGGGCGAATCCGGGGACGGACCGGGCCGAGTCGTCCACCACGTGGGCCCACGGAGGCAGGAGGTGGGCCATGTCCGAGGTGGCCAGCACTTCGCCCGGCCCGGCCACGTGGCACAGGTGCGAGGCCAGGTTGACCGAGCTGGAGATGTAGTCGTCGCCCTCGAAGAGGATGGCGGGCCCGACGGTGGCGCCCGCGCTGACCTCGAGCGGCAGCGACGAGGCGGCCAGGTTGTGGGCCACCTCCAACAGCGAGTCGATGAGCGGCGCCGACTCGACGGCCACGATCATGGCCCCGTCGCCCAGCCACTTGGCCAGGCGCACGCTGCGTCGGGATGCGATCTCACGCAGGCAGTTGCGGAACTCGGACAGGACCCGCACCGTCTCCTGCACGCCGTGCTCCTCGGTGAAGGCGGTGAACCCGCACAGATCCACGAAGGCGAAGCCGCGCGACACGAGCACGGTCCTCAGTCTGCAACAGCGGGTGCCACGGGACCGAACCGGTTCGCGGGTAGAACTGTCGCCATGCCTCGACGGCCCAGACCCGCCTTCGCTCCCAGCCCCGCCCGCACGCCCTTCGTCCTCCTCGCCCTCGCCACGGCCATGGCCTTGGTGGCCGCCGGGTGCGGGGGCGACAAGAAGGCGGCCAAGCCCAAGGTGCCGATCACCACGTCCACCGCCCCGACCACCACCGCGGTGCCGCCGCCCGGGTTCCCAGCCGGGGCCGCGCCCCTCACCGCCCTGCCCGCCAAGCCCGAACTGCTGCACCGGCCCGTGCTGGTGGTGAAGATCGACAACGCGCCCAAGGCCCGGCCCCAGTCCGGGCTGCTGCAAGCCGACATCGTGGTGGAGGAGAAGGTGGAGGACGGGGTGACCCGGTTCTTCACCATGTTCCAGTCCCAGGACGCGGGCGCGGTGGGCCCGGTGCGATCGGCCCGGTCGACCGACATCACCTTGGTCACCCCGCTCAACCGGCCGCTGTTCGCCTACTCGGGCACCAACGCCACGTTCCAGAAGCTGATCAGCGCGGCCCCGCTGGTCGACGTGGGCGTGAACGCGGCGGCGGGCGAGTACCACAGGGAGGGGGGCAGGCCCGCGCCCTACAACCTGTTCAGCACCACGCCCGGGCTGTTCGGCCACGCGCCGGCTGGCGCAGGCGCGCCGCCGCCGGTGTTCGCCTATCGGCCCGCGGGCCAGCCCAGCGCCAACGCGTCGGCCACCCCGCTGGGCCACGTGCACATCGAGTACAAGGGCGTGCACGTGACGACTGTTGTCGACTGGACCTGGGACCCGGCGGCCCAGTCCTGGCTCCGGGCCCAGGACGGCGGGCCGCACAAGGACTCGGCGGGCGCCCAGGTGTCGGCCAAGAACGTGGTCGTCCAGTTCGTCGACTACGTGGACACGGGCCAGCGGGACCGGTCCAACACGGTCGTGCCCGAAGGCAAGCTCATCGGCACGGGTGAGGCGTGGGTCTTCACCGACGGCAAGCTGGTGAAGGGCACGTGGTCAAAGCCCACGCCGGAGGCGGTCACGTCCTACGTCGACCCCGCGGGCGCGCCCATCGGCCTCACCCCAGGTCAGACGTGGGTGGAGCTGCCGCCGCCGGGCTCGGCCGCGGTATAGCGCACGCCGAAGCGGGGCAGCAGCGCTGGCAAGGAGCGCTACAAGGGGAGGGGCGAGGGCTCGGGCAGCAGGGGCGGGAGCGGCCGCGCTGGGCGCTCCGACCGGGGCTCGGCGGTCTGGCCGTCGGCCGGTCCGCTCTGGGACTGGCTGCTCGACAGGGCGCGCGAAGACGTTTCAGTTCTCGGCATCGACCGCACCTCTACCCCCTTTCAAACTTTTCCACAGCACCTGCTGCTGTGGAAAAGATCGGGGGGGTCAGGCGGGGGTGGCGAGGGAGAGGGCGAAGTCGCCTGCCGGGTCGGTCCACCAACGGGCCAGGGCCAGGCCTGCGGCGGCCAACTCGGCCTCCACCCGCGGGCGCCGGAACTTGCAACTGACCTCGGTGCGCATCTCCTCGCCGTCGGCGAACTTCACGTCCAGCCCGAGCCCGGCCACGTGCACGGCCTGGTCGCCCTGGGCCCGCAGCCGCATCTCCACCCACTCGGCATCCGGGTCCCACCGGGACACGTGGGCGAAGCGGTCCACGTCGAAGTCGGCGTCCAACTCCCGGTTCAACACCCGCAGCACGTTGCGGTTGAACTCGGCCGTCACGCCTGCCGCGTCGTCGTAGGCGGCCACCAGCCGGGCCGGGTCCTTCACCAGATCGGTGCCCAGCAGCAGAGCGTCGCCCGGGCCCATGCCCTCGGCCACCTCGGCCAGGAAGGCGGCCCGCACGGACGGCTTCAAGTTTCCAATGGTGCCGCCCAAAAAGGCGACCAGCCGCCGCCCGCCGCCCGGCACCAGCGGCAGGTGGCGCTCGAAGTCGCCCACCACGCCGTGCACCTCGATACCCGGATAGTCGGCCGCGATGGCCTCGCCCGCGGCCACCAACGTGGCCTCGCTCACGTCGAACGGCACATACCGCAGCAGCCCGCCTTGGGCCGACATGGCGTCGAGCAGGAGGCGGGTCTTGGTCGACGTGCCCGACCCCAGTTCCACCAGCGTGTCCGCCTCGGCCGCGGCCGCGATCTCGCCTGCCCGCTCGGCCAGGATGGCCCGCTCGCAACGGGTCGGGTAGTACTCCGCCAGCCGGGTGATCTGGTCGAACAGCTGCGAGCCCCGGTCGTCGTAGAACCACTTGGGCGGCAATTCTTTGGGCACCGCGGTCAGCCCGGCGGCGGCGTCGGCCCGCAGCGCGTCGGCCATGTCCGTGGGGCCGAGGTGCACGTCGAGCTTGATCACAGCCCGCCCACCCGCACCGACTCGGCCGTGGCCTCCACCAAGGACTGGTCGGGCACCGGCTCCCATCCCTCGTGATCGTCAAAGGGCTCGGACGCGAGGACCACGCCCGCACCCGACCGCACGAACAGGGACTCGCCGCATGCGGCCGCGGTCACCGTCGTTCCGTCGAGCAGGACCATGTTGAGCCGCCCGCCGCCCGCCGTGCTCGTCACGGCCTCGACCACGCCTCGCAACGCGTCGGCGGCCGACGCGCCCGCGTCGAGTCGGTCCAAGGCCAGACCGAACAGCACCTCGCTGTCGGTCCCGCCCCGCAAGCCGGCCAGGCGCTCGTCGGACAAGCCCCGGCGCAGCCTGCCCAACGACTGCGGGAACCCGTCGACCGCCCCGTTGTGGGCGAACAGCCAGCGGCCGTCGGCGAAGGGCGGCGAGTTGTCGTCGGAAACGGGCGAAGGCGGCGTGGCGCTGCGCACCGCGGCCAGCACCGCGCCCGAGCGGATCATGGGCGCCAGGCTCGCCAGGTTGGCGTCGGCCCACATGGGCTGGGCGCTGCGGTACAGGGCAGGCTCGGCCCGCGTGGCCAGGTCGTACCAGCCCACGCCGAACCCGTCCGCGTTCACCACCCCGTGGGCCTGATGCCGCGGCGCCCAGGACTGGCGCAGCAGCGAGTGCGGCGGGGCGAGCAGCAGCGAGGCCAGGTCGACGGGCGGGCCCGCGTAGGCCAGGAGCCGGCACATCAGGCCCCGTCCCTGGCGCATCGGAAGCCCGCGAAGATCTGGCGCCGGATGGGGTAGTCCCAGTTGCGGAACGTCGTGCGCAGCGCGCTCGGGTCGGTGGCCCACGACCCGCCTCGCAGCACCTTGTAGTCGGCCCCGAAGAACACCTCGCTGTACTCCCGGTAGGGGAACGAGCGAAAGCCCGGATAGGGATCGAACGACGAGGCCGTCCACTCCCACACGTCGCCCGCCATGGCCAGGCAGCCCACGGCCGACGCGCCCTGCGGATGGGCCCCTACCCGTGACGGCCCGAACCGGCGCTGTCCCGCGTTGGCCCGCTCGCCGTCGGGCGGCGCGTCGCCCCATGGGTAGCGGCGCTTGCGACCGGTGGCCGGGTCCCACGACGCCGCCTTCTCCCACTCGGCCTCGGTGGGCAGACGCTTGCCCGCGAACCGGGCGAAGGCGTCGGCTTCGTACCAGCACACGTGCTGCACGGGCTCGTCCGGGGCAAGGGCCTCGCGCCGGCCGAAGCGGATGCGGCCGCCGTCGCCCGTCCAGAACTGCGGCCCGACCAACCCCTCGGACTGGCGCCACTTCCAGCCTTCGTCGGTCCAAAGGTCAGGCCGCTCGTACCCGCCCGCCTCGACGAACTCGGCGTAGGCCGCGTTGGTGACGGGCGTGGCGTCGATCCAGAAGGCGGGCACGTCGACCACGTGGGCCGGGCGCTCGTTGTCGTAGGCCCATGACTCGGTGTCAGTGCCCATCACGAAGGGCCCGCCCTCGACCAGCACCTCGGCCTGCCCGGTGTAGGCGTCCGCGCTCACAGCCGCTAAAAGGCCCGGGCGGTCTTGGTGGGCGGGCTCGTACACCGCGTCGCGCAACTGCAAGGTGGCCAGCATGGTCTCGGCGTGCTGGTGCTCGTGCTGCACGACCATGCCGTACACGAACGCATCGGCCAACAACGGCTCGGGCCCGTCCGGGTCGAGACAGGCCTGACCCACCCGGGCCAAGTGCTCGATGGCCCGGTCCCGCACCTCGTCGATGTAGCGCCGGGCCGGGCCCGGACCGAGCAGGGGCAACGCGGGCCGGTTCTGGCGTGGATGGCGGAAGGCGTCGTACACGTCGTCGTGCTGCGGGCCGACACCGGCCGCGCCCAAGGCCCGCAACAGCCACAGGTCCTCGTAGTTGCCGACGTGGGCCAGGTCCCACACCAGCGGCGACATCAGGGGCGAGTGTTGGCGCAGCAGGTCGGGCTCGTCCACCGGGTCGAGCAGGTCGAGCGAGCGGCGACGGGCCGACGTCAGTCGGGCGGCAACGGCCTCGACCGACCGCTCGTCGGCCACCGAAAGCCGACCGTTCACGCCCACGCGGCCACCGCCAGGTCGTCGCCCGGACAGCGCCCCCTGGCCGTGAAGCGCTCCACGAACTCGCCCGCCTCCGGCACGGCCGACAGACAGTCCAGCGCAGCCGGGCCGAGCACCGGATGGGACAGGCCGTCCCTGGCCGCCTCGAGCCACAGCCCGGCCGTCGCCGTACACGCCCGCTCGGCGGTCTCGGACGCGGCCTGGTCGTCGAGCAGAGCGCACAACGCGGCGGCCGCAACCTGCCACCAAGGCGAGGGCAGGGCGTCGAGGAAACGGACCTCCAGCCAGCCCCGCGGCCGCACTGGGGGGAACAGCGTGGTCAAGTGATAGGCCACGTCGGCGTCGGTGGGCCACCCAGCGGGATGTCCGTTCTCCAGCCAGTCGGCCAGGGTCATGGTCCCGTTCACCGGCTCGTAGCGGTCGGGGTCGACCCGCACGAACATCACGTTGGCGGCCATGGCGTAGTCGACCCACGCGCCTGCCCCGGGTCCGCCCACCGGCGTGCAGCGCGTCGGGTCCAGCGCCAGCCATACCCGGAGCCGGTTGGACCGCCAGCCCGTGGGCCGCCCGGCCGCCACCGGCGAGTTGGCAAAGGCGGCGGCCAGCACCGGACCCACCGCGTGCAGCAGGCGCCACCGCCCCTCGTCGCCCGCGTCCACGTTCACCTGAAACGCGGCCGTGTCGCGCATCATGATCCTGCCCTCGCCGCCGAGGGTGTCGAAGTAGGCCTCCATGGCCCGGTACCGAGGCAGGTCGAGGACGCGGGGCCGGCCGCCCGTCGGGTCCAGCCCCACCGCGTCCAGCGTGATGCCCGCGGCCCGTACGGCAGCCAGGTCCCGCTCCATGGCCCGGCAGGCCTGGCCCACGTCGGGCAGGCACGGGCCGCTCAACTCCACCTGCCCGCCGGGCTCGAAGGTCAAGGCGCTGCCACCAGGCCAGGCCATGGCGGACAGGGCCTGGACCACGTGGTCGTGAGGCTGGCGCGCCAAGGCCTCGACCTCGAGGCCCACATGACCGCCGAGACGTCTTGGCGGCACCGCCGCGGCGGCGGCGATGAGGTCCTTCGCCCCCCGCACGGTGAGATGACGCAGGGGGACGGGCATGTGCGGTTAGAGCTGGGTGCCCATGGGCCGATGGGCGCGCAGGGCGGTCCGGCTGACGGGAGGCGCGTGAACCGCGCAGACAGCGGACGCGCCGACAGCGCAGGCGTGTGCCACGGCCATCGAAGCTACTACGCGGCGGTGGGCCGCCGGCGCCGGACGCGTCGGCGCTCCGACTCGCTCAGCCCGCCCCACACGCCGTCGTGCTGGCGGGTGGTGAGGGCGAAGTCGAGGCAGGCCTCTCGCACGGGACAGCCCGTGCAGACGGCCTTGGCCGGCGCGGCGTCGGCCTCGCTCTCCGGGAAGAAGAGGGAGGTGTCGAGGTCGCGGCACGCGGCCCGTTGCTTCCAATCCAGTCGTGGTGCCATTGGACCGCTTCCAACCGCGCCCGCCGGAGGCACATTCCCCCCGATTGGGGAATACCGCATACCGTCCAAATGCGCCACACTGGTGGCAAATGCAACCAACCGGCACGCAGCTTGCGTCCCTGGCCCAGACCCTGGCCCAGGAGGACTTCGACAGTGACACCGCGGTCGGCGTCCTCGAACGGGCGTCCGGTCCCGGCCGAGCCCTGGAGGCGGCCCGAGCCGCCCTGTCGGACCGGGTCCACAGGCGACCGGGCGACGAGGTGGCCAAACAGGCGTTGGAGCTGGTGGAGTCGGCCTTGGAGCAGCACTTGCGCACCGCGTCGGCCCACCCCCAGTACGTCCACTGCGGCAAGTGCGGGCACAAGGGCGCCTACCTGGTCGCCGACCGGCCCGTGGTGCGCTGCAAGTACTGCTCGGCCATGCTCAACCTGTCGCAGGACGAACGGACGGCGGCCGAGGCCGACGTCAGCCTCTTCGCCGACCGCCTGGGCTGACCGCGCCCATTGGGTGGACCCCGGGGGGCAGTGATTCGCCCACGCCCTCGGCGGCCGGGTCGAGCATCCCGACCAACAGGGCCAGCACGGCTCGGGCGGGCGCCGCGAGCTGGCCCAACCGGCGCTGGGCCACGCCAACGGATCGCCGGGGCAGGCCGTCCACCGCCACCGACGCCCACCGGTCCCGCATGAACCCGGGCATGGCCGTGGCGGGCAGCACCGCAGGCCCGTGGCCCTCGAAGGCCAGCGAGGCCAACAGGCGCACGCCGTCGATCTCGGACTTGGCCCGCAGGTGCACGCCCGCCGCCGCGCAGGCCGCGTCCAAGTCGTCTCGAAACGACGTGCCCGGTAGGGGCAGGAGCACATCCAGCCCGTCCAGCTCGCGAAGGGGGACGGTCGGGCGCCGCGCCCACGGGCTGTCCCGCTCCACCACGAGCACCAGGTCCTCTTCGAACAACGGCTGGGTCACCATGTCGGGGTCGGGGAGGGGCAGGTTGACCACGGCCAGGTCCAGTCGGCCGGAGGTGAGCTGAGGCCCGAGCGTGGTCGTGGTGCCCTCGACCAGCACCAGGTGGACGCCGGGGTGGCGGTCCGGCAGCAGGCCGAGGAGGCGGGGGACCAGCCAGCGCCCGGTGGTGCCGATCATCCCGAGCCGGACCGTGCCGGTGACCTGGTTGTTGACCGCGGCCACGTCGGCCACGATGCCGTCCAGCTCGGCCCCGACCCTCCTGGCCCTGGCCACCACGGCCTGGCCCTCCTCGGTGAGGCGCCCGGCGGCCCGGTCCACCAAGGTGACGCCCAGCTCGCGTTCGAGCCGGGCCACGTGGGCCGACACGTTGGACTGGACCGTGTGCAGGACGGTGGCCGCGGCCGAGAAGCTGCCCGTCTCGGCGATGGCCACCAAGGCGTTGAGCTGGCGCAGATCCATCGCCGAAGATGATGGCACGCATCACTCAGAACTGTTGGACCGATCGGTGGCCAGTGTCGCACAATGGTCCCAGCACCGAAGTGCAGCGGGCCTCCCCCCTCCCGCTCCTTCTCGAACGAAGGGGCCGCGCCTCCCCCCAGAGCGGCCCCTTCGTCGCGTCTGGGGGGCGGGAAGTAGCGTGGCCCCATGGCTGGTGGGGCTGCCTTTTTCGACTTGGACCGCACGCTGCTGCGAGGCGCCAGCGGCCCGCTGATCGCCGAGGCGTTGGGCGCCGCGGGCCTGGCTCCCACCCGAAAGCTGCCCGGCCAGGACCTGCTCTACAAGGTCTACGACCTGTTGGGCGAGACCCTCCCGACGATGGCCTTGGCCCGGGGCGCGGCCCTGGCCGCCCGGGGTCAGAGCCGGGCTGCCGTGCAAGAGGCGGGGCGCCGGGCGGCCGAGCGCCTGGAAGACCTGGTCACGCCCTACGCCCGCCCCCTGCTCGACGAGCACCGCAAGGCCGGTCGGCCCGTCGTGCTGGCCACCACCACGCCCCTCGACCTGGTCGAGCCGCTGGCCGAGCGCCTGGGTTTCGACGACGTGGTCGCCACCCGATACGCCGAGTCGGCCGAGGGCCGGTACACGGGGCGGCTGGAGGGCGAGTTCGTCTGGGCCACGGGCAAGCTGGCCGCCGTGCGGCGGTGGGCCGACACCCACGGCATCGACCTGGCCCAGAGCTACGCGTACTCGGACTCGGTCTACGACCTGCCCATGCTGGGTGCGGTGGGCCACCCCCATGCGGTGAACCCGGACCCGCGGCTCCACGTCGTGGCCATGGCCCGACGCTGGCCCGTCCTGCACCTGGACGTTCCCCCGGGCGTGCCCAAGCTGCTGGGCGTCGAGCCCGCCGACCTGGCCCGCGTGCTGGCCCGTCCCGAGCTGATGCCCTACGCCCGTTTCGACCTGCAAGGGCTGGAGGGCATCCCGAAGACCGGGGCGGCCATCGTGGTGGCCAACCACCGCTCGTACTTCGACACCGCCGCGCTGGGCCTCACCGTCATGCGGTCCGGGCGGGCGCCGCGCTTTTTGGGCAAGAAGGAGGTCTTCGACGCGCCGGTGATCGGGCCCGCGGCCAAGGCCATGGGCGGGATCCGGGTGGACAGGGGGAGCGGGTCGGGCGAGCCGTTGCAGGAGGCGGCCCGGGCCTTGGACGCGGGCGAGATCGTGGCCCTCATGCCCCAGGGCACCATTCCCCGGGGCGAGGCCTTCTTCGACCCGGTGCTGGTGGGCAAGACCGGCGCGGCCCGGCTGGCGGCCATGACGAGGGCGCCCGTCATCCCGGTCGGCATCTGGGGCACCGAGAAGGTGTGGCCCCGGCGCGAGCGGGTGCCCCGGGTCTGGAACCTGCTCGACCCGCCGTTGGTCACCGCCCGCGTGGGCAAGGCGGTCGACCTGGCCTACGACAACGCCAAGGCCGACACGGCCCGCATCATGCAGGCCCTGGTCGACCTGCTGCCGCCCGAGGCCCGCAGGCGCCGGGCCCCGACGGCCGAGGAGATCGCCCTCGCCTCACCCCCCTCCCACTGACCCCCTCCATCTTTTCCACAGCACCTGCTGCTGTGGAAAAGTTGAGATGCCAGGGCGTCAGTAGGCGGGGACGGCGGGGGGCGCGGGAGCCCGGAAGGCGCTGAGCAGTTCGGCCGCGCCGGCCGGGCACAAGATGTTGCCGTCCAGGCCGTTCGGGAACTGCACCAGCCAGGGCGTGCCCCCGCCGAAGGAGCGGTCGGGTGCGCAGGCCGCGGGGGCCTCGGCCGCGTTCTTGGGCCCGGCCACCCAGGTGGGCAGCCCCGGCGCGTAGCCCGCGGTGATGACGTTCCACTGGTACTGCGAGGAGTAGAAGCCGACCCGCAGCTTGGCCGCCTCCAGGCCCTCCTTGGCCCCCTTGACGATCAGCACGTTCAGCCGGGGGTCGGGCGACCATCGGTTGGTCGTCTCCACGTCCAGCCACCACATGGGCGCCGAGACGTGGTGGGCGTTGGCCACGGCCACCGCCGCGGCCGCGCCCCGCCTGCCCCACCAGTAGAGCTGGCACGGCAGCTCGTGGGCCTTGCACACGTCGGCGTACTGCTCGTCCAGCCTGGGCTCGTCGTCCTTGGACGGCCAGTTCACGTTCATGTAGAGCGACGCCATCGAGCCGTGGCGCAAGGCCCATCGGTACTCGGCGGCCAGGCACGGGTTCTCGCTGAACTCGTGGCCCTTGGTCACCCCCACGATGCCGAAGGCATAGCCGCCGCCGGGCAGCCGGGCTCCGCACTGGGGCCACGAGATGTCCCAGCCGAAGGTGCCGGTGAGGGACTGGGCCTGGGTGCGCACGTCAGTGCCCGAGCCCGCGATCAGGCCGACGACCCGGCTGCGGCTGCCGTCCTCGACGGGAGCGCCGTAGAAGCCCGCGTCGCCATAGGCGAACACGCCGCCGTCGGCCCCGGCCAGCCAGTAGCCCCGGCCCGAGGCGGTGGTGGCCAGGCCCACGATGGGCGCAGTGGGGTTGGCCCCGATGGCCGAGCCGAAGTATCCGGCGTCGCCGTAGGAGAACACGCCGCCGTCCGCACCGACCAGCCAGTACCCGAGCCCGAACGGGGTGGCGGCCATGCCCACCACGCCCCGGTGCAGGGGCGTGCCCGCGGCCCCGCCGAAGTAGCCCGCGTCGCCGAACGCGAACACCCCGCCGTCCTTGGCCACCAGCCAGTAGCCCAACCCTGAAGGGGTCGAGGCCAGGCCGACGATGGGCTGGTTGAGCCGGGTGCCGGCCAACGAGCCTTTGAAGGCGGCGTCGCCGAAGGCGAAAACGCCCCCGTCGGACGCGGCAAGCCAGTACCCGCGGCCCGTGGGCGACGAGGCCATGGCCACCACTGAGCTGTTGAGCAGCTTGCCCGCGGCCGCGCCCAGAAAGGCGGCGTCGCCGTAGGCGAAGACCCCGCCGTCCTTGGCCGCCATCCAGTACCCCAGGCCCGAGGGCGTGGCCGCGATGGCGGCGACGGCCCGGCGCAAGGGGGTCCCCGCGGCGGACCCTGCGAAGTGGGCCCTGCCGTAGGCGAACACGCCGCCGTCGGCCGCGGCCACCCAGTACCCCGGGCCCGGGCCGGACGGCCCTGCGGCCGCAGCCGCATCGCCTACCGCGGATGCGTCGACCGGTGGGAGAGGGACGTGGGGGAGGCGCCCGGAGAAGGGCGACGCGCCCGCGGGCGCGCTCATCAGCGTCAGGGCGCCGGCCAAGGCCAGCAGGCGCGAACGGAAGTGTCGAGAGCGAAAGGGCACGATGCGCGCCGGGGGAGGTCGCCGCGACGCCGCCGTCGTCAGCCCGCGCCCCACCCCCCGGTAGGCGGGCACGTGCCATCTATGTTCGGCTGAAACAGCCGCCGCGACAGGCCGATCAGTGGCTATTTCCGCGAATCGTCCCTGCCTAGTCAGCCGCTACTTGCCGTTCTCGTCGCAGTCCGTCCCGGTGCTCGGGAAGGACTGCGACGAGAAGGTCATTCGGGCGGGGCTAAGGGGAGGGCGGTGAACGAGGCCATGAACTCGTCGTGCTTGGGCGGCGTCTTGGACGTGGACACGACCTGGATCACGTAGGCGTCCCGTCCGACAAGCACGGTGCGCGACGAGACATAGCCGCCTTCCACCCGAGCCTGGTACTCGATGCCGGGATGGCCGTCCTCGCTCACGAAGGCGGTGTGCACCAGGGTGCCCTTCACGGCCGAAACGCTGCCCCGCTCGGTGGCTTCGAGGAACGACCGCGCGGCCGCATCGTCCACGGGCGGGGCGGGCAGTTGGAACCACCCCACCGAGTAGCCCAGGTTGGCCCCGACCTGCGCGGTGTACTGGACGAGCCGCAGGGGGCCGCCCGGGGTGGCCACCTGCTGATCGGCGCGGCTGGGGCGTTTCGGGAACGAGGCCCGAAAGTGGGCGTCGGCTGCGGTGAACGGGGTCAGCCTGCCCACCCCGGGCGACCGACTGTCGAGCTCGTTCAACGCCACCGAGACCAAGAGAGCGGCCACCGCGGCCGCGGCCACGCCTGTCAGCAGGACGACCCACCGGGGCCGCGGCGCGGTGATCGGCTCGGTCACACGCCTCGCTCGTGCTTGGCCCGGATGAGGTTGAGGGCCCCGCCTGCCCGGAACCAGTCGATGTGCTCGGGGGACATGGTGTGGTTGCAGGCGAAGTCGACGGTGGTGCCGTCGGCGTGGGTGATGCGGCAGGCCACGGGCTGGTCCGGGGCCAGGTCGGCCAGGCCCAGGATGGAGATGCGGTCGTCCTCGCGGACCTCGTCGTAGACGGCCGGGTCGGCGAAGGTGAGCGGCAGCACGCCTTGCTTTTTGAGGTTGGTCTCGTGGATGCGGGCGAAGCTGCGCACGATGATGGCCTTGGCGTTCATGAACCGCGGCTCCATGGCCGCGTGCTCGCGCGACGAGCCCTCGCCGTAGTTCTCGTCGCCCACGGCGACCCAAGGCACGCCCGCCTCGCGGCAGTGGCGCGCCGCCTGCGGGAAGGGCTCGGCGCCGCCGTCCGGATGGACCGGGCAGCGCCCCATGCCCGCCTCACCGGTGAAGGCGTTGACTGCACCGAGGAACAGGTTCTGGCTGATGTTGTCGAGGTGGCCGCGGTACTTGAGCCAGGGCCCGGCGGCCGAGATGTGGTCGGTGGTGCACTTGCCCTTGGCCTTGAGCAGCACGGCCAGGTCGGTGAAGTCGCGCCCGTCCCATGCGGGGAAGGGTTCGAGCAGTTGGAGGCGGTCGCTGTCGGGGCGGACCACGACGTCGACCCCTTCGCCGCTCGGGGGCGGGGCGATGAAGCCCGCCTCGCCTGACTCGAAGCCGCGGGCGGGCAGCTCCTCGCCCACGGGAGGGTCGAGCCGCACGCCGTCCACCGAGTCGGTGAGCGGGTTGAAGTCGAGCGTGCCCGCCAGCGCGTAGGCCATCACCGTCTCGGGCGAGGTCACGAAGGCCAGCGTGGAGGCCAGACCGTCGTTGCGCTTGGGGAAGTTGCGGTTGTACGACGTGACGATCACGTTGGGCACGCCCTCTTGGACGTCGTCGCGCTTCCACTGCCCGATGCACGGGCCGCACGCGTTGGCCAGGACCGTGGCGCCGACCGCTTCGAGGTCGGCCAGCAGGCCGTCGCGCTCGATGGTGGCGCGCACCCGCTCGGAACCGGGCGTGACCAGCAGCGGCGTCTTGACCCGCAGGCCCTTGGCGCTGGCCTGGCGGGCCAGGCTGGCGGCCCGGGTGATGTCCTCGTAGGACGAGTTGGTGCAACTGCCGACCAGGGCGGCGCTGATCTCCAGCGGCCAGCCGTTGGCCCTGGCGTCGTCGGCCATGCGCGAGACGGGGTGGGCCAGGTCGGGGGTGTGCGGGCCGTTCAACTGCGGCTCCAAAGTCGACAGGTCGATCTCGACGACCTGGTCGAAGACGGCGGCGGGGTCGGCCTCCACGTCGGCGTCGGCCCGCAGGTCGGTCATCACCGCTGAGGCCCGGTCGGCATGGGCCTCACGGCCGGTGGACTTCAGATAGATGGCGCTGTGGTCGTCGTACGGGAACAGCGACGTGGTGGCCCCGATCTCCGCGCCCATGTTGCAGATGGTGGCCCGGCCCGTTGCGCTGATGCTGTCCACGCCTGGTCCGAAGTACTCGACGATGGCGCCGGTGCCGCCCTTCACGGTGAGCAGCTCGGCGACCTTGAGGATCACGTCCTTGGCGCTGGCCCAGCCGCTGAGGGCACCGGTGAGGCGCACGCCGATCAGCTTGGGCCACCGCAGCCCGAAGGTGCCGCCCACCATGACGTCGACCGCATCGGCGCCGCCCACGCCGATGGCGACCATGGCCAGGCCGCCCGCGTTGGGGGTGTGGCTGTCGGTGCCGATCATCATCCCGCCGGGGAAGGCGTACTGCTCCAGCACGACCTGGTGGATGATCCCCGATCCCGGCTTCCAGAAGCCGATGCCGTACTTGGCGCTCACCGTGCGAAGGAACTCGTAGACCTCTTGATTGGTGTCGTTGGCATCGAGGAGGTCCTGCACCGCGCCGCTGTGGGCCTGGATGAGGTGGTCGCAGTGGACGGTGGTGGGCACGGCCGTTTGGGCCAGGCCCGCGGTGGTGAACTGGAGCAGGGCCATCTGGGCGGTGGCGTCCTGCATGGCGACGCGATCGGGGTACAGCTCGGCGTAGCTGCGGCCCCGCTCCACCTCCTGGTGCTCAGGGTCGGCCAGATGGTTGAACAGGATCTTCTCTGCGAGGGAGAGGCCCCGGCCCAGGCGGCGGCGGCCGATGGCGGCGCGCTCCGGGAGGCGGCCGTAGACCTCGTCCAGCAGTTCGAGGGGCGTGCTTGCGGTCACAGTCATTGAGTACAAGTATAAGACAAGTGAGGACGCTGCGCTACAAGGAAACCGCATCGGCGCTGGAGGCGCGTATCGCGGCGGGCGAGTTCGGCCCCGGCGCCCTCCTGCCCAGCGAGTCCGAGCTGTCTGCGGCCTACGACGCCAGCCGCATCACCGTACGCCGGGCCTTGGAGGAGTTGCGGGCGCGCGGCCTGGTCGACTCCCGGCAGGGCTACGGCTGGTTCGTGGCCTCGGACCCGCTCCACCAGACGTTGGGAACGCTCGGCACGCTGGAGGCGCAGTTGGCCGAGCGCGGCGTGGAGGCGTCGAGGAAGATCCTCGAGTTCGGGTTCTTGAAGGCGCCCCGCCGGGCCAGGGCCGTGCTCGGCGCCGACACCGTGTTGCGGGTGCGGCGCTTGAACCTGGCCGACGGGCAGCCCTTCGCCCGGGTCACGGTGTGGGTGCCGGAGGAGCTGGGCGCCGGGCTGTCGAGGCGCGACGTGGAGCAGTCGTCGTTCTACGACCTGCTCGGCGTGCGGCTGGGCGGGGCCCGCCAGACCATCGGCGCCGCGGCCTGTTCGGCCGCCGACGCGGCCGTCCTCGAAGTACCGGTGGGCTCGCCCGTGCTGCGCTGCGAGCGGGTGACCCGATCGGTGGACGACGTGCCGGTGCTGCTGTCCGAGTTCGTGTTCCCGGCCCTGCGCACCGAGTTCGTGGTCGACCTGCCCGAGCCCCCCGAGGTCTGGCGCACCTGACCCCCCCTCCTCTTTTCCCCAGCAGCAGGTGCTGTGGAAAAGATGGAGGGGTGGGCGTTAGGTGGCGGCGCCGACGCGGGCGGTGGCCGCGTCGAGCTGGCGGGACCGGCCCTTGGGCGTGATGGCCCAGAAGTCCTGCGACGCCTCCTGCCAGTCGGCCAGGAGCGCGGCGGCGCGGGCCGACGCGGTGAAGTCGTGATGGCGGTCGACGAGCCAGCGCAGCTCGTCCAACTGCGACACGTCGGGCCGGTCGGCCTCGACCAACTGCGAGTTGAGCCGGGCGGGCAGCTCGTGGCCCGGGTCCCAGACGAACACGGTGCCGCCGGTCATCCCCGCGCCCACGTTCCAGCCCACCGGTCCGAGGATGACGACGGTGCCGCCGGTCATGTACTCGCACGCATGGTCGCCCACGCCCTCGACCACCGCGTTGGCGCCGGAGTTGCGCACCGCGAACCGCTCGCCTGCCGATCCGGCCAGGAACAGGTCGCCGCCGGTGGCGCCGTACAGGCACGTGTTGCCCGCCAGCACAGGGTCGCCCGCGTCGTCCGCGGGGGGGCGCACGACGATGCGGCCCGCGGCCATGCCCTTGCCCACGTAGTCGTTGGCCTCGCCGGTGAGGTGCAGCTCGATGCCGTGGCCGAGGAAGGCGCCGAAACTCTGGCCCGCCGAGCCCGTGAGCCGCACCACCGCCGTGCCCCGCGGCGGCTTGTCGCCGAACTCCAACGCCAGCGCGCCCGCCAAGGCGGCGCCGATCGTGCGGTCCCGGTTGCGGACTTCGTACGAAAGCTCCAACTCGTCGCCATCCCAGATGGGCTGGAAGGCGTCGGTGACCAACTGGTCGCCCAGCGACGACCGCGGCCGCTGCAAGGCGTCGGGGGCGATGAAGCCGCGTCGGCCTTCGCCTGGCGCGGGCGTGGAAAGAAGCGGGGACAGGTCCATGGAGTCGGCCCGCTCGTCGCCGGTGCTGCGCTGGCGCAGGCATTCGACCCGCCCGATGGCCTCGTCCAACGAGCGCAGGCCCAGGGACGCCAACGTCTGGCGGACCTCTTGGGCCATGAAGGCGAAGTAGGAGGCCACCCCTTCGGCCGTGCCCTTGAAGTTGGCCCGCAGCGCAGGCCGCTGGGTGGCGATGCCCGGCTTGCAGGTGTCCTTGTGGCAGGACCGCAGCATGATGCAGCCCTCGGCGATCATGGCTGCGGTGCCGAAGCTGTACTCGTCCGCGCCGAGCAGGGCGGCCACCACGATGTCGCGTCCGGTGAGGAACCCGCCGTCCACGCGCACCCGCACCCGCGACCGCAGGTCGTTCTCCAACAGCACCTGCTGCGTCTCGGCCAGTCCCAACTCCCACGGCAGGCCCGCGTGCTTGATCGACGACAGCGGCGACGCGCCCGTGCCGCCGTTGGCCCCGCTGATCTGGACCACGTCGGCCAACGCCTTGACCACCCCCGCGGCGATGGTGCCGACGCCTTCCTCGGCCACGAGCTTGACGGAAACGTCCGCGAACCGGTTGACCTGCTTGAGGTCGAAGATGAGCTGGGCCAGGTCCTCGATGGAGTAGATGTCGTGATGGGGCGGCGGCGAGATCAGGGTGACGCCGGGTTGCGTATGGCGCAGCCGGGCGATCTCGTCGGAGACCTTGTTGCCCGGCAACTGTCCGCCCTCGCCTGGCTTGGACCCCTGCGCCATCTTGATGTTCAACTCGTCGGCGAAGGCGCAGTACTCCGGCGTCACGCCGAAGCGGCCCGACGCGATCTGCTTGATGCGCGAGTTCTTGTCACCCGTGGGCAGGCCGCGGGTGCGAAAGCGCGACGGGTCCTCGCCGCCCTCGCCGCAGTTGGACTTGGCCCCGAGCAGGTTCATGGCCTCGGCCAGCGTCTCGTGGGCCTCACGCGACAGCGAGCCGTGGGACATGGCCCCGGTGGAGAAGCGCCTGCAGATGGCCTCGACCGGCTCCACCTCCTCGACCGGCACCGCCTCTCGGAGCGGCACCAGCTCCAACAGGTCGCGCAGCTCGGTGGCGGGCCGCTCGTTGACCAGCGCCGCGAACTGGTCGTACAGCTCGTCGCGTCCGGCCTTGATGGCCTTTTGCAAGAGGTGGGCCGCGGCCATGGCGTTCAGGGCGTCGGACACCTCCTTGTTATGGGTGTGGTACTCGCCGCCCCGCTTCACGCCCTTGTCCCGGTAGTAACCGGGATTGGTGATGCCCGACTCGGCGTGGCGGGCCAGCGCGTCGGCGCCCAGCGCGGCCCAGCCGATGCCGCCCACGACCGAGGGCGTGCCCGCCAAGCAGACGTCGACCACCTCGGACGACAGGCCGACCACCTCGAAGATCTGCGCACCGCGGTACGAGTCGACGGTGCAGATGCCCATCTTGGACAGCACCTTCAACACGCCGTCTTCGACCGCGGTCTGGAAGCGCTCTTGCGCTTCGGCCGAGGTGACGTCCGAGTCGGACGCGTCGGCGTCGGCTGCGACCGTTTGGAGCGCGAGCCGCGGGCAGATGGCGTCGGCGCCGTAGCCGAGAAGGCAGGCGATGCCGTGCACGTCGCGGGCGTCGTCGGCCATCACGATGAGCGACGCGGCCTGGCGCAGGCCCGCGGCGATGAGGCGGTGATGCACGGCGCCCGTGGCCAGGACCGAAGGCACAGGAGCCCGGTCAGCGCTGACCGCGGCGTGGTCGAGGAACACCAGCGCGTCGCCGTCGCGCACCGCGGCCTCGGCCTCGTCGCACAGCCGGATCACCGCGGCCCGCAGGCCGTCCGCGCCTTCGGACACCGCGAACGTCGTGTCGAGCATCGACGTGCCCAGGTCGGCGCCCGCGCCGTCGAGCAGGCGGGCGATGGCTGACGGATACAGGAAGAACGACGGCAGCTCGATGAGGCGGGCCGCGTCGGGCGACTCGGTGAGGATGGGCGCGCGCGGCCCGAGCAGCGTGCGCACCGACATCACCAGTCGCTCGCGCAGATGGTCGATGGGCGGGTTGGTCACCTGGGCGAAGCGCTGCCTCAAGAAGTGGTGGATGGGCCGGGGCCGGCCTGCCAAGTGGGGGAGGGGCGAGTCGTCGCCCATCGAGAACACCGGCTCCTTGCCGTCGACCACCATGGGCTTGAGCACGAGCCGAAGCTCTTCGTCGGTGTAGCCGTGGGCCACATGACGGGCTTCCAGCTCGCCGGGCTCGAACACGTCGTCCACCGGCCTGCCCGAGTCGACGTAGCGCAGGCCGTCGGCCGCCCACCGCGTATAGGGCCCGGCCGCGGCCACCCGCTCCTTGCAGTCCTTGTCCAGCAGCACGCCCCGGCTCGGATCGACGAACAGCATCTCGCCCGGACCGAGGCGACCGCGCTTGACCTTGCCCCGGCCGGTCACGTCCACGGCCCCGACCTCCGAGCAGGCCACAACCAGGCCGTCCTCGCAGATGAGGTAGCGCAGCGGGCGCAGGCCGTTGCGGTCGAGGGCCACGCCCACGCCGAGGCCGTCGGTGAACACCAGGCCCGCGGGCCCATCCCACGGCTCCATCAGGGACGCGTGGTACCGGTAGAAGCCCGTCACCTCGGGGTCGAGGTCCTTGGCCCCCTCCCACGCCTCGGGCACCAGCATGGCCACCGCGTGGCGGATGTCGCGCCCGCCGCGCACCAGCAGCTCGATGGCCGAGTCGAGCATGCCCGAGTCCGAGTCGGAGTCGTTCAGGACGGGATGGAACAGCTCCTCCGGCCCGAGCCCCGCGGCCTCGGTGCCCAATACGGCCCGGGCCCGCATGCGGTTGACGTTGCCTGCGATGGCGTTGATCTCGCCGTTGTGGCACAGGGTGCGGAAGGGCTGGGCCCGCTCCCACGTGGGCAGCGTGTTGGTGGAGAAGCGCTGATGGAAAACGGCGAAGCCCGCGGCGAAGCGCTCGTCGGCCAGGTCCGCGAAGAAGCGGCCCAACAGGTCGGCGGCCACCAAGCCCTTGTAGACGACGGTGCGAAACGAGCAACTGGCCACGTACGTGCCATCGACGGCTCGCTCGATACGCCGACGGAGCCGGTACGCGGCCCGCTCGCTGCCCGGTCCGTCGAGCGATCGGAACACGGCTTGGAGGAACTCGGGGCGCGAGGCCAGAGCCTGCTCACCCAGTTGGCTGTCGTCCGTGGCGGGCGTGCGCCACTCGACCACTTCGAGGCCCTCCTCCTTGGCCGCCTGCTCGACCTCGGCGCGAGGGTCTTCGCCGCGCACGAACAGCATGGCTACGCCGTGGCCCTCGCCGAAGATGGCGGGCGGGATGGGCACGAGCAGGCCGGACCCGTCGGCCGTGCGGTGGTCGGCCGCCACCGCGCCCCGATGGATGACGTTGGCCAGGCCTTCGAGGGCGGCCTCGACGATGCGGCGCGACGGGCGGCCCTGGACGTCGGCCGTGAAGCCGATGCCGCATGCGTCGAGTTCAGGGCGCGTGGGGCGATGCGGTCGCGTTGCGTGCAGCGGGCGCATGGGCGCGTGCCTTTCCGTGGTCAATCCGGTGGTGCGACCGGGGGCCTTCTTCGGTGAAGGAGGCACCATTGCCACGGGACTCGCCCCGGTCCTGCTCGACCGCAGATGGTAGCGGACGGCCCTCGTCTCCTGCTTCTTGGCAGGGCCAGTCCGAAATACCGGACTGACAATGCCAAGAAGGGCGGGCGGCGCGGTACCTTGGCGGCAATCGTCCCCTCCGTGCCCCCCTTTGCGGGAGATCCTGCGGCGATCTCCGACCAACTCCGGCGCCTGCTCCTCGATGGGGACGACGCCGGCGGTTGGGCGCTGTTGGAGCACGCCATGCGGGCTGGGGCCACACCCGCCGATCTGTTCGTCGACATCCTGGGTCGGGCCATGCAGGCGGTGGAGCGAGACGAGGTCGACGAGGCCGCGGCGCATGCGGCCCAAGCGGCAGGGACCCGCCTGTTGCACCGACTGGCCACGGCCACCGGGTCGGCGTCGGCCCCGGCGTCGGCTTCGGCCCCGCCCACGCCCCGGCGGCGGCTGGCCGACGAACTGGTCCGGCGGCTTCAGCACGTCACCGATGCCGCCCTCGCCCACCTCGACTTGGACGAGCTGCTGGACGAGGTCACCGCGCGCACCTGCGAGGCGCTCGACGCCGACACCATGGCCATCTTCCTGCGCGACGGCGACGACCTGGTGGCCCGGGCCACCCGTTGCCCCGAAGGCCTATTGCGCGAAGAGGTGCGGATGGGGCTGGGCGAGGGTTTGGCCGGACGCATCGCGGCCGACCGCGTGCCGGTGGTAGTCGACGACCTGGCCGCGTCTGACCCTGAAGCGCCGTTGCATCTGGACAAAGGGGTGCGGGCCGTGGTGGGCGTCCCGCTGGTGGCCGCGGCTGACCTCATCGGCGTGGTCCACGTGGGCAGCCGCAGGCCCCACCACTTCGGCGACGACCACGTCCGCTTCCTCCAACTGGTGGCCGACCGGGTCGGGCAAGCTATCGACCGGTCCCGGCTCTATCAAGCCGAGCGCGAGGCGCGCACGCTGGCCGAGGCCACCCAGCGCAGGCTCGCCTTCTTGACCGCCGCGGGCGAGGCCCTGGGCCGCTCGCTCGACTGGCAGACCACCCTCGACACGGTGGTACGACAGGCGGTGCCCTTCCTGGCCGACTGGTGCGCGGTCGACCAGATGGGCGACGACGGCGATGTGCGCTGTGTGGCCGTCGCCCACCGCGACCCAAGCCTCGAGCCGCTGGTCCGCCAACTGCACGACTCGCGGCCGCCGGACCCGACCAAGGCCAAGGGCGTGGGACGCGTCGTGCGCACCGGGCAGGCCGCGGTATGGCCTTCCATCCGCGAGGAGGACCTGCCCAGTGTGGCGGGCAGCACGGACCGGCTGGCCCTGTTCCGTACCCTTGGTCCCGCATCGGCCATGCTGCTTCCCGTCTATCTGCGGGACAAGCTGGTGGCCACCATCAGCTTCGTGTACTCGTCGTCGGGACGCCTCTACACCGAGGCCGACGTGGCCTTGGGCGAGGAACTCGTCCGCCGCGCGGCGATGGCCTTGGACAATGCCCGTCTCTTCACCGAGCGCAGCGAAGTGGCACGCACGCTTCAAGCCAGCCTCTTGCCGCCGCATCTGCCGGAGATCCCGGGCGTGGAGCTGGCGGGCCTGTACGAGCCGGGCGGCGAGGGTTTGGACGTCGGCGGCGACTTCTACGACGTCTTCCTCACCGAGCCGGGGGACTGGGCCCTGGTCGTGGGCGACGTGTGCGGGAAGGGCGCGGAGGCGGCCGCGGTCACGGCCATGGGGCGCTACACGTTGCGGGCCGCGGCCATGCAGGCCCGCCGCCCGAGCCGGGTGCTGCACGTGCTCAACGAGGCCATGGTCCGACAAGGCGCGGCCCGGCCCTTCCTCACCGTGGCCTACGCCCGTCTGCAACTGGGCGAGTCCGGCGGGGCACGGGTCACCGTCGGCTGCGGCGGGCATCCGCTGCCGCTCGTCCTGCGGGCCGACGGCACGGTCGAGTCGGTGGGCAGGCCGGGCACCCTGCTCGGCTGCTTCGAAGAGGTCGAGATCGAAGACGTGGCCGTCGACCTGCAACCGGGCGACGCGTTGGTGCTCTACACCGACGGCGTGGACGAGGCCCGCGACCGGGGTGGGCGCCAACTCGGCCCCGAGGGTCTGGCCGCGGTCTTGGCCGGTGCGGCCGGGCTGTCGCCCGACGAGGTCAACGCCCGCGTCCACCAGGCCGTGGCCGCGTATCAGGCCGACCGGGGCGACGTGGTGGCCGACGACGTGGCCGTGCTCACCATGCGCCTCGTCGGCTCCCAGCCCGCCTGACCCCCACCCCAACCCCCTCGTCTTTCGCAGCCGACTGGAGGACATAGGCACACCCAGTCGGTACCTATGTCCTCCAGTCCGAGAGGTGGGGCCAGGGACGGGCCGTGCTCGGTGAGCGTCGGCGCGGCCCGTTGGGCAGGGCCCAGGCCCGGCGCCACGCGGGCGCGGCGGGCCCGGTGAGGGCGGGGGTCGTCCCTGCGGCCGCTCGTTTGCGGGCCGACCACCAGTCGCTCGACTGCTCGTCGGCCAGCACGGCCAACGCCGCCTCCAGCCGGGCGGCCAAGGCGCGGGCGTCCTCATCGGTTTCGGGATACAGCGGCGCGCCGAACGTGATGGTGGTCCGTCCCGGTCGCACCCGGTTGGCGCCCTTGCCCAGGATGCGTCGGGTGCCCTCGAGGTGGACGGGCACCAGCGGGACGCCGGCGCGGGCGGCCAGATAGGCCGGGCCGGGATGGTGGGGCTGGCCCCACCCGTCTGGCGACCGGCTGCCTTCGGGAAAGATCAGCAGGCTCCAGCCGTCGGCGATCAGCGACCCGGCCAGGCGCACCGATCGGGGCGACGGGCGGTTGCGCTCGATGGGCACGGCGTTGATGGCGAAGGCCCACAGCGCGCCCTTCCAACGCTTGTCGAAGAAGTAGTCGGCACCGGCGCCGACGGCGGCGCGATGGCGAAAGCGCGGCGGCAGCGAGGCCAGCAGCAAAGGGGTGTCGACATGGCTGGCGTGGTTGGCCGCGAACACGGCCGGTCCATGGAGCTGCTCGATGCGGTCGAGGCCGCGAATGTCCGGTGACGCCACCGCGTGCAACAAGGGCCGGGTGACGCCGTCGAGCACGACGGCGCGCGCCAAGCGCACGCCGTAACGACGGGACCAGTCCGTGTCGAAGTCGACGCCGGTGCGGCGCTCAACCGGCGGCCGCGGGACCGACGTGGGCCACGTCGGCTCGCGCACCACAGTGCGCACGGTCCGCCAGAGGCTCTTGGGCGCGCTCATGTCAGCGGACCGCTAACGGACATCGGCCAAGAGCAGGGGCGGGGTGTGGACGTGGGTGATGGACGGGTCGCGGCCCACCACGTCCTCGGCCATCTCCAGCGCGTCCCGCAACGTCGACGCGGGCTTGAACCCCAGCCTGCGCACGGCCTTGGGATCACCGCCCACGATGATCACCGCGCCCAAGTGCTGCATGGCGTGCGCCCCCCAGTACCACATGTAGAACGGATGGACCCCGTGGTACGCGTTGGTCGTGCGGTACAGGTGCACGTACCACGGGTCGGTGGCGTAGCGCTCCTCGTAGGTCTTTTCGATCTCGAGCGGGTCGGTGGTGTCGGCCAGCACCTCGTCGAAGAAGTCGATGTAGCTGGGATGGTGCACGGGGTGGAACTCCCACGGGGTCGGGTGGCTCATGATCACCGCGCCGCCCTCGCGCACGAGGGGCTTGCCCCGGTAGAGGTTGAAGAAATAGCCGAGCCCGAGGCACATCACGAGGATCGGGTTCATCACCGAGTTCACGTTGTACGGGCAGATGTAGGGCAGGCCCATGGTGAGGACGTCGGTCTGGCCGCTCACCTCGACGAGCTGCTGCCGATAGACGTGCTCGGTGGTCTGGGCGTGCACGGCCTCGACCTCGCCCGCCTGCACGCTGGTCAGGTCGTACGGCGAGCGGATGCCGTGCAGGATCTGCCGGGACAGGCGAGTGGGCGTGCGGTCCAAGGCCTTGCTCGACGCCGCGAACAGGGCCCGGTCCTTGGCCGACCACTCCCACTCCCGCTTGGACAGGAAGCTGAACTGGTCCGGGAAGGTGCGGTTGTTCAGCGTGGTCTCGATCTGGAACACCTTGACGCCGCTGGCCGCGATGAGCTTGCCCATGCGCCAGTTGGACGAGTGCAGCTCCGAGCGGTGCTGGTCCATGAACGACCGGCTGTGCTGCATGGTGCGCACGTTGTGGTGGTGGCGCAGGCTCCGGTACGACGACAGGCCGGTGGCCACGCTCTTGTGGCCGCCGTCCATGGCCACCAAGTTGATGTTCACGTAGACGATGAGGTCGCTGGTGGCCGCCCGCTTGTTGATCTCGACGTCCTCGCCCTGCTCGGTCTGGCCCAGGAACGTGAGGTTGTCCGGGTCCTCCGCATCGTGCTGGGTCAGCAGTCCGTTGGGCGCGAACGCGTCGAAGACCCGGTCGCCCAGCGCGTGGCGTAGCTCGTCGTCGGTCATGCGCCGGTGCAGGGCCAGCGCGGCCACGAGCTGCACATCGTCAACGCCCTTTTCGGCGGCCACGTCGAGGACGGCCTCGATGACCCGCTGGCGCACGTCCGGCCCCTTCATGGGCGGCAGCGGCAGCGACACGTCGTCGAAGCAGATGGTCAACCTCATGCCCGGCCGCAAGAGGTCGGGCAGTGGGGCCGAGTCGCCCAGCGGGTTGCGCAGGGCATGGCGGATGGCCGCGTCCGGGTCGGGCAGGCCGGCGAGGGGCTCGGGCGGGTAGATGACGCGGCTGCCGGGCGGGAGCTGTTCCAGCCGGTAGCCCTCACCGTGCCAGAAGAGGGTGGGCGGGGTGGAGCGGTCGACGTCGAGGACGAACCCAGGGCGGGGCAAGAGGCTCAGCGCCTTTCTGTACGTAGGTCGAAGGCGATCTTCACCGCGCCCCGCCTGCCCGCGTGGGCGGCGTGGTCGACGGCCTCGCGATAGCGGTCGAGGGGGTAGAGGGCGGACACCAGCCTGCCCAAATCTGCTTGTGCGACAAGGCCGAACGCGTCGTGGAAGTCCTCGGCGGTGTAGGCGTAGGCGCCCTTCAGTGCCACCTCGCGATGCCACAGCGGCGTGAGATCGATGGACGTGGTGCCCGCCATGCCGACGAGGACGACGGTTCCTCCGGGGGCCACCACCTTGAGGGCTTGGGTGACGGACTGCCGCGAGCCGACACAGTCGAACACCGCGTCGACGCCGCCGGTGAGCTGGCCGTCTGCGCGCGCGTTGTCGGTGCGCAGGCTGGACGTGGTCCGGCGCACGCCGCGCTCGATGTCGTCCACCGCGGTCGCGCCCAGTCCTGTGGCCAGGAGCTTTTGGTGGGGGTGCTTGGCCGAGACGAGCACCGGACGCTCGGAGAGCAAGCGCAGGGCGGCGACCGTGCACAGGCCCAGGGTGCCCGCGCCGATGACGGCGACTGCTCCGCTTGCACCGTCGGGCGGAACCAGTCGGGCCGCGTGCAGCGCGCAGGCGGTGGGCTCCACCATGACCGCGGTCTCGTCGCTCATGCCTTCGGGAACGCGGTGGAGCTGCGAGTCGTGGGCGACGAGGGCGTGGCCCCAACCCCCGCCGGTGTCCTGGCAGAACCCTGTCTGCAAGCCGGGGGAGAGGTGGCCGAAGGCCTGTCGCTCGCACAGGTTGGTGCGACCGGCCTGGCACTGCGGGCACGACGGATCGATGCCGCGCGCCGCGCAGGCGAGGGTTGCGGCCAACGCCACGCGAGTGCCGTCGTCCAGTTCGCCCACCACCTCATGGCCGGGTGTGAAGGGGAAGCTGACGATGGGCTCGAAGTAGCGGGAGCTGTGCCCGTCGATGGTGGCCAGGTCGGAGCCGCAGATGCCCGACAGGCGCGGCCGCACCCGATGCCAGCCCGGACCCGGGGGCGTGGGCCCGTCCACGTCCTTCAAGCTGAGCGGCCCGACACGCGCCCCTCGCCCGGGACTGATGCGGCCTGCGATGGCCGCCGCCGCGTACTTGGGGATGGAGCGCTCGAAGACGAGCGCCTTCATCGGACGACACCCTTCATGTGACGACAGCCTTCATCGGGCTCGGGCCCCGATGGGCAGCAGCGGCCGCGGCCCGCCCGGCGACTTGTCCCACTGCTCGACGTGCCAGCCCCGCTTGCGGGCGATGGTGGCCAGCTTGGCCTCGGGGTTGACGGCGACGGGGTGGCCGACGGCTTCGAGCATGGGCAGGTCGCTGGCCGAGTCGGCGTAGGCCACGGCCTGTTCGAGGTCGAGCCCGTGGGCATCGGCGTAGTCCTGCATGACGATGGCCCTGGCCTCGCCGGTGGGCGGCGCCTCCTGCAACTCGCCGGTGAGGCGGCCGTTCGAGTCGGTGGTGAGATGGGCCGCGACCACGTCGTCGAACAGAGGCTCGAGGGGCGCGATGACGAAGTCGAGGGCGCCGGTGATGAGCAGCGTGCGGTGGCCGCGGGCCCGGTGCTCGCGCACCCTGCGGATACCGGCGGGGAACGACTTGGTGAGGATCAGACCGGCGAACAGGTCCCACGCGTCGTCGTGCAGCCGGGCCGCAGGCGCGCCCTCGTAGCGACGGTAGAAGTGACGGAGGAAGTCGCCTCGGTCGCGCCGGTCGAGGGCCAAGAGGGCAGGCGCCTCGCGCAGCGTGCGGGCCACGAAGCGGGCCCGGTCGGCGGTGGGCAGGTGGCGGGTCGCCAACCACGCGTAGCTCTCGACCACGTTCGACGCGATCAGCGTGTTCTCCAAGTCGAACACGGCCAGATGGCGCTTGGGGTCGAGGATGGCCTTGCGCCCCCGCTCCTCGCGGGTCGGCCCCTGCTTGCGGCCCGCGGCGGTGCGGACCCGTGCATGCACGACGATGGAGGGCAGGTGGATGTCGTGCACGTAGTCGCGCCACCCGACCAGCGCGGGGTCGAAGCCGAAGGCGGCCTGGTCGGCCGCGTCCATGCGTGACCAAAGACCGATGAGCCGGTCGACCTGGAAGACGGCCTCGGTCTCCGTGTAGGCGCCGTAGAGGCGGACGTATCCCAGGGCCCGGTCGGCTTGCGTGCGGCGCTCTTCGAGACGGCCGCTCAACTGCGCCCGCCGGCCTCGCACGGGCAGACTGGTGAGGACCTTCTCGGCCGCGGCCAAGGTCTTGGTGGCCCGCTCGAGTTGGCGCTGGACACGCCCTCGGCCGGGGAACGACCACTCGGGCACGACGATGGGCTGGCCCTCGCCGTCGTAGAGCGGGTTGGCCGTGAACCATTCGCGCACGAGGTCGACCAGGCCTCGGTAGCGCAGCGGGTTGCGGGCCCCGGACGCGACCTGAAAGACGCCTTCTTCCCGGGTGGCGGCCACGGCGATGATGGCCGCGACCACCAGGTCGACGGGGATGACGTCGACCACGCCTTCGGGGATGCCGGGGAACTCCTTCAGCAGGCCGCGGCCGTAGCTGATGATGACGGGCTCGGCCATGCGGAAGCCCCTGATCCATCCGGGCCGGGGCTCGGCCAGCGCGGACTCGATGATGCTGGGGCGGACGACCGCAGTGGGCTGGCCGGTGCGGGCCGTGGTCTCGAACAGGGCCTTCTCGCCCAAGGCCTTGGTGTAGGCGTAGGCGTCGGGCCAGCCGAGGGACTGGGCCCGGGCCCGACCCTGCTCCACCAGTTGGTCGGCGACCCACTCGGTCCGCAGGCGCTCGGCCCGGTCGGCGATCAACGGCGTCGACGCCGCGCCCAACTCGTGGCGGGCCTGCTTTGTGAAGCTCGACAGCCGCTCGGGGCGGCGGCTCTCGGTGTCCGCGTCTTGGCGGGATCGGCGGGCGGCGTCGACTTCAGTCCGCCAGTCGATGTCCTTGACCGGGCTGAACGGCGTCTCGGTGAGCGGGCGTTCGTGGGCCGGGCCTCGGCGGGTGCCCGCCACATAGGCGGTGGAGACGGCGACGAGGTGGGCCTTGGTGTTGCCGGTCTGTTCGAGGGCCTCGGCCACGCGGCTGGGGCCGAGCAGGTTGACCTCGACGGCCGCGTCCAGGGCCGCGTCGAAGCTGACCGTGGCGGCCGAGTGGATGACGATGTCGGCCTCGCCCAGTGCGCGCCGGCCGTCGTCGTCCAGGCCCAGACCGTCTTGGCCCACGTCGCCCGCCACGGTGTGGAGCCGGTCGCGGATGAGGGCGTCGAAGGCCTCGGGCCCGACCTCGGCGCGGAGGCGGTCGAAGCAGTCGTTGCGCAGGATCTCCCTGCGGGTGCGCTCGGCCGCGGCCGTGCGCCGGCCCGAGCGGACGAGGACGGTGACGTGCAGATCGGGCACGCAGCGCAGCAGCCGCTCGACCAGCGCCGTGCCCAGGAAGCCGGTGGCCCCGGTGACCAGGACCCGCTTGCCCGCCAGCCCTTCTCGGATCATCGAGCCAACTGTCTACCAGTTGGTAGACCAGCGCCGCGAACCACGCGTCGGCGTGCTGGCCTTTCCGCTTCTTGTCAGGGTCAGTTCGACATCTCGAACTCACGGTGACAAGAACGGCGATGCGCGGCGGCAGCGTACGATCCGGCTGTGGCCGCGCCGCCCATCACGCCGACGAACGAGCGCATCTTGGACACGGCCCTGACCTCGTTCGGGAACCGGGGCTACGACGTCACCTCGTTGGACGACCTGGCCAACACGCTGGGCATCCGCAAGCAGACGATCCTGTACTGGTTCCCCAGCAAGGAGGCTCTGCTCGGCGCGGTGATCGATCAGAGCGCGGCCGAGCTGTCGGGCGTGTTGGAGCGCACGTTGGACCGGGCCGGTCCGGGTTGGGAACGGGTCGAGGCCATCGTCAAGAGCGTGTTCCGCATGGCCGCCCGCCGGCCGGAGTTGCTGGGCCTGGTGCGCGAGGTCAGTCGTCTGGGCCCCCCCGCGTCCACCCGACTGCTCGACGGCCTCCAGCCGCTGCTGGGCCGGGCCACGGGTTTTCTGGAAGCCGAGATGCGGGCCGGGCGCATGCGCAAGCAGGACCCGCGGGTGGTTCTGCTGGCCGCCTACTCGGCTGTGCTCGGGATGGCCACCGAGGTCGAGGTGCTGCGGGCCATGGGCTTCGACCCGAGCGCCCGGGACCTGGTGCGCAGGCGCAAGCAGCTCCTCGAATTCCTGCGGTCGGCCGTGGGCGTGGCCGACGACAGCGGCTACCGCTTGCGGGCCGGAGGCGTGTAGCGCTTCGACGGCTTGGGCGGGGCCTTGCCCGTGGACGCAGCCGGCGCGTCCCCGTCGCCGCCGCGCCCGCTCCGACGGCCGCCCTTGCCGCGAGCAGCCCGCTTGGCGGCCAGCGCCTCGTCCCGAGCCTGGCGGCGGGCCTCGATCTCCTCGGGGCTGGGCTTGCCCCTGAACCACAGCCACATGCCCAGGATCAGAAACGGCGTGCCCGCCAGCGTGACCGGCCACGGGAAGGCCACGAGGAACGACATCACGCCTGCGAAGAACCGGGACCGTCGTCGCGACGAATAGCCCAACAGGCCGGCCAGCACCACGCCGATCGACGCGCCCAACAGGGCCGTCGTCTCGAAGAAGCCGGGCGCCCACAGGCCCAGGAACGCGGCCCCGCCGACGACCGCGGCGTACAGCGTGACCCGCTGCTCGAGGTCGTCGAGCGGCTTCATGGCGAACGCGCTGCTGGGCGAGGTCATCGATCGCCCCGAAGCAGCCACGGGCGTACGACCACCCACGTGTCCTCGGGCGAACCCCATTCGAGGTGCAGTTCGATGGGCTGCTCGGGCGGGCCGAACGGGTCCGGCGCGTCCTGCACGATGGCCACTTCCTCGCTGGGCTCCTCCAACGCCTCCCGCAGCCCCAAGGCGATGGCGGTCAGGACCACGCCGCTGGCCGTGTGCCTGCGCCACGAGTCGAACAGGGTCGCGGGGGCCCGCCGGCTCGAATCGAAAACCGGCTCGGCGTCCACGGGCCAACGGTACCCTCCGCTCGTGCAATCCGACTCCGGGCGGGCCCGCCGCGCCCCCGCGACCGACAACGCCGAAGCCGACCTGGCCGCTCGCACCCAGGCTGCGGCCGCCCTCCGCAGGCTGGGCCACGCCCTGGTCGGCCACCACGTCGACCCGGAGTCGCTCGTGCGACTGGCCGCCCACGTGGAGACCTGGCTGCCGGAGCTCGAGTCAGCCCCCACCCGGCGCCGGGCCGTGGGCGACATGAAGCGCCGCCTGTTCGAGGCGCCCATCGGCGACGGGCCCGACCTCGAGCACTTCCCCGACTGTGTGGTGTCGGGGCCTGCCAACCCCATGGGCATCGCCGTCGACCTGCACAGGGACGGCGACGACGCGGTTGCGCTGGTGAGCCTGGGCGCGGCTTTCGAGGGCGCTCCCGGCCGGGCCCACGGCGGCATCGTGGCTGCCGTGTTCGACGACGTCATGGGCCTGGTCCTCAAGATGGTCGGCACCCCGGCGTATACCGGCGAGCTCACCGTGCGCTACCTGGCCCCCACCCCGATCGGCGAGCGACTGGAGTTCCGGGCCCGGCTGGCCGATCGTGATGGCCGCAAGCTCTTCATCGAGGCCGAGGCCTATCGGGCCGCCGACCGCGTCCAAGTGGCGTCGGCCCGGGCCGTGTTCATCGCCATCGACTGGCGATGACCGAGGACATGACTGCCTTGACCGCTGAACGCGTCCGCCCGCCCGCGTTCATGCTGCCGTGCCTGGCTCTGCTCGGCGCGTCGGGGGCCGAAGGTCGGTGAGGACGGACAGCACCGCGGCGATGGCCGCGCCCGCCACCACCACGTCGGTCACGGACGTGCGCGACGCGATGGCGCCGCCCAGCAGGAGCCCGAGCGGGACGGTGCCGCCGAAGCCCATGATCCAAAGGGCCATCACCCGCCCTCGCACGGCGTCGTCCAAGTGGGCCTGCAAGTGGGTCGACAGCGACGTCACCGTGGTGAAGTAGGTCAGGCCCACGAAGAACCCGATGGGGTAGGCGGGCGGGGCGGCGCGCAACAGTCCGAACACCAGCAGGAACCCGCCGAACAAGGCCAGGCCGATGCGAACCATGCGGGGCTTGGGCTGGTGGACGAGCACGGTCCCCACCGACACTGCGCCCAGGGCCGCGCCCAGGCCGAAGGACGCATAGAGCCAGCCGTAGGCCGCGCTGTTCGGGTCGATGCCGAGGTTGTCGCCGGCGAGCACCGGCATGAGCCCGATGAAGGGCAGGCAGAAGAACGAGATCGACCCGATGGCCAGCAGACAGCGCGCCACCAGCGGGTCGCGCCGGGCGATGGCGAATCCGCTCACCAGCCTGCGCCAGCCCTTGGGCGCGTTGTCGTTGGCCACGATGGGCGGCGGGCGCACAGCCAGGAGGGTGCCGATGGCGAACAGGTAGGTGACGCCGTTCAACGCGAACACGCCAGGCGCGCCGATCACGGGCAGGAGCAGTCCGCCGAACGCGGGCCCCACGACGCGCGACACGTTCATCTGCACCGACTGGAGCGACACCGCGCCGGTCAGGTCGCGCTTGCTGACCAGTCCCGGCAGCACGGCCGCGAATGCGGGCGCGTTCATGGCGTTGCCCACACCCACCAAGGCCACCACGGCGACGACGGCCGCCTTCGACGGATGATCGCCCCTGGCCACGAAGGCGAGCACGAACGAGAACAGCATCTGCTCGGCCTGGGCCGCCACGAGCAGCCTGCGCCGGTCGACGATGTCGGCCAATACGCCGCCGATGGGGGACAGGAACAGCAGCGGCCCGAGTTGGGCGAAGCCGAGCAGGGCCACGAACTGGGCCGAGTGGGTGAGCCGATACGCGAAGACGCCCAAGGCGATGTTCTGCATCCACGTGCCGATGTTCGACGCCAGCGAGCCCGACCACACGATGGTGAAGTCGCGATGGGCCAGTGCGGCCCGGGCCGATCCCGGCGTGTAGGGCCGGTCGCCTTCGAGGGCGGCATCCTCCGCGGCCTCGACCGGCTCTTCGAGGGTGGCGTCGAGGTCGGCGTCTGCGGCGGCGTCGTCAGGTCTGCGGGACATAGGGCGGCGGACAACGACCCTATGTGCTCCGAACCGTTAGCTTGCGAACAATACGCCGGGGTTCAGCACGCCCGACGGGTCCAGCGTCGACTTGGCCGCCCGCAGGGCATCGGCAAACAGGTCGGGTCGCTGCCGCTCGTACCAAGGCCGGTGGTCGCGCCCCACCGCGTGGTGGTGGGTGATGGTCCCGCCTGCGGCCAGCAGGGCCTCGGACGCGGCCTGCTTGACCTCGTCCCACATCTGCACCAGCGAACCCCGCCTGCCCGGCGCCACCACGGAGAAGTAGGGCGCGGGACCGTCCGGGTACACGTGGGTGAAGCGGCACGTGATCCACCCGCCACCGCACACCTCGGCCAAGGCCTTGTCCACCGTGTCCGTGACGGACGCGTGCAAGGCGCCGAAGCGGTCCCACGTGATCGCCGTCTCGAACGTCTCCACGATCACGTCCATGGCGACCAGCGCGTCACGGGTGTACGGCGCCCGCAGGAACGAGCCCTTCCACGCGCCTGCCGCCCCTTCGCCCGACGACGTGCGCACCCCTTCGGGCAGCGTGCCGCCGTGGTCCTGCACCAGTTCCACGGCCCTGGCCATCCACGCGTCGACCGGATGGTCGGCCGACTCGAAGCCCAGCACCAACAGCGCGCTGCCATCGGCCACGCCCGCCGCGGTCATGGCCTCGCCCGGGTCGAGCAGCCGGCAGTTGGCGGAGAACAGCGCGGCCTGGCTCAAGGCCCGGACCGCGGCCACGCCCGCGTCGAACGTCTCGAAGCGCACGCCCGCAGAGGACTTGTGCACGGGTCGCTCCTGCACCCGCATCCATGCCTCGGTGATGATGCCGAGCGTGCCCTCCGAGCCGAGGAACAGCCGGTCGGGCGAGGGTCCCGCGCCCGATCCCGGCAGCCGGCGCGACTCGACCAGGCCCGCGGGAGTGACCACGCGCATCGACTCGCAGAAGTCGTCGATGTGCGTGTAGTTGGTGGCGTAGTGACCGCCCGAGCGGGTCGCCAGCCAGCCCCCCAGGGTCGAGAACTCGAAGGACTGCGGGTAGTGGCGAAGGGTGTAGCCCTCGGGTCGAAGCTGCTCTTCCAGAACCGGGCCGAGCGCGCCGCCTTGGATGCGGGCCGCCCGGCTCGCCCTGTCGATCTCGACCACGCGGTCCATGCGCGTCATGTCGATGCACACGCCGCCCGCCAACTCGGTGCCGCCGACTACGGACGACCCGCCGCCGTACGGCACCGCGGGCGCGCCGGCGGATGCGCACCAGTCGAGCAGGGCGACGACGTCCGCCTCCGACTCCGGGTAGGCCACGAAGCTGGGCGCGGGCGACAGGTCGCCGTTGAAGCCCCGCACCACGTCTCGGAACGACTTGCCGTAGGTATGCGACGCACGGTCGAACGGCTCGGTCGAGCACAGGCGGGCCAGCGCGGCAGGCGGCTCGAACCGGGGAGGCGGAAGGACGGCCGCGTCCAGGTCGGGCGGCGACTGCACCTCGATGTCGCTCAACCCCAGCCGCGCGCCCACGGCCCCGGCCAGGCTCTGCTTCTGCTCGGAGGTCAGGGCCTGGTCCTCCCAGCCCCAGCCCCACCAGGACCGTCGGCGCATGGCGGCACGCTAGACCGGGCCCGCACCAGCGGGCAGGCTGTAGGGCATGGACCGCATGAGCCCCCTCGACGCCTCGTTCCTCCACATCGAGAACGAGAACAACCACATGCACATCGCATCGGTGGCCATCTTCGAAGGGCCCGCGCCCGACTGCGCCGAGGTCATGGCCATGGTCGAGAGCAAGCTGACGCTGGTGCCGCGGTACCGCCAGAAGGTGCGGTTCGTGCCGCTGGAGCTGGGGCGGCCGCTGTGGGTCGACGACCCGCATTTCAACCTCGGCTATCACGTGCGGGCCACCGCCCTTCCCCATCCCGGCGGCGACCAGCAGTTGCGCAACCTGGTCGGGCGGGTCATGAGCCAACAGCTCGACCGGTCCAAGCCCTTGTGGGAGATGTGGATGGTCGAGGGGTTGGAGGACGGGCATTGGGCGCTGCTGTCCAAGACCCATCACGCCATGGTCGACGGCGTGTCGGGCACCGACCTGCTGAGTGTGGTGCTGGACACGGAGGCATCGCCTGCGCGCCAGCCGGTGGCCGAGTTCGAGCCCGAGCCGGAGCCGAACCGGCTCCGGCTGGTGGCCGACGCGTTGCGCGACCGGCTGGCGAATCCGTATGAGCAGTACCGGGTGGTGCGGTCCGCCACCCGACAGGTCCGCGACGTGGCGCGCGGCCTGCGGTCCATGGCGGGCCTGGTGCGGCCCACGCCCTCGTCGACCTTGAACGGCCCGATCGGGCCGCACCGCACGTGGGCCTGGGCCCGATCCAGCCTGGCCGACGTGAAGACGGTGCGGGGCGCGCTGGGCGGCACGGTGAACGACGTGGTGCTGGCCGCCATCACGCGCGGCTTCAGGGACTTGCTGATCGGGAGGGGCGAGGGCGTGGACCGGGTGGTGCGCACGCTGGTGCCCGTGTCCGTGCGGTCTGAGGCCGAGCGGGGCACCTACAACAACAAGGTCTCGGCCATGTTCGCCGCGCTGCCCGTCGGGATCGAGGACCCCACGGAGCGACTCGACGCCATCAAGGAGCAGATGACCGGGCTCAAGGAGTCGAAGCAGGCGGTTGCGGGCGAGGTGCTCACGTCGCTCACCGGTTTCGCGCCGCCGCAGTTGCTGGCCCTGGGGACGCGGGTGTTCTCCCGGGTGCAGCAGCGCAACGTGAACACGGTGACCACCAACGTGCCCGGCCCGCAGTATCCCCTGTACGCCGTGGGCCGCCGGATGCTGGAGGCGTTCCCGTACGTCCCGCTGGCCGGGTCGGTGCGCATCGGCGTGGCCATCTTCTCCTACAACGGGCTGCTCAACTTCGGCATCACCGGCGACCTGGACACCGCGCCCGACATCGAGGTCCTGGCCCGCGGCATCGAAGAGGGCATGGCCGAACTGGTCAAGCTCGCCTCCGCCTAACCCCCCGCGCCGCCCCGCCCGCCCCGCTCGCGCGCCGACCCCCCCCGCCGCCCCCGCCCGCCCCGTCCCTCCCGCCTCGCGCCGTCCCCGCCCGGGGTTTCGCCTTCTGGGCACCTTTTCTTGTCACCCAGACCAGAAAAGGTGCCCAGAACGGCGGGCCGGGCGCGACAGGCGGCCGCGGTGGGGGGTGCGCAGGCGGCCCGACGGGGGGTGCGGCAGGTCGCGGGCGGGGGGTGCGAAGCTGACGGGCCATGAGCCACGGCTACGTCTACGAGCTGCTGCGCAAGCTGGGGCTGAGCGCGTTCCAGGCCAATACCGGCGAGTTCCTGCTGGTGCGCCCGCTCAAGATCGCGGTGATGCTGGTGGCCGCGGCCGTGCTCGGCCGGATCGCGGGCCGGGGCGCCCGCCGCTTCGTGCGCGGCCTGCACCGGCGCTCGCCCCTGCTGTTGTCCAGCCCTCGGGCCGAGCAGCGCGCCGCCACCGTCGGCGACGTGCTGGCCAGCATCGTGCGCGGCGTCATCTGGTCCATCACGCTGCTGCTGGTGCTCGACCAGGTGGGCGTCGACCTGGCCCCGTTGCTGGCGGGTGCAGGCATCGCGGGCCTGGCCATCGGCTTCGGCGCCCAGAGCCTGGTCAAGGACTTCCTGGCCGGCCTGTTCATCTTGTTGGAGGACCAGTACGGCGTGGGCGACACCGTCACCCTCTCCGAGACCACGGGCACGGTGGAGGACGTCACCTTGCGCATCACCCGGCTGCGCTCGGTCGACGGGACCGTCTGGTACGTGCCCAACGGGGAGGTGCGCAAGGTCGGCAACGCGTCGATGGAGTGGTCGCGCGCCATCGTCGACGTGCTGGTCCCTTACGAGGCCGACCTGGCCCAGGTGCAGTCGGCCATCCGGGCCGCAGCCGACGACCTGGCCGCCGACCCGGACTGGGCCGACGACCTGCTTGAGCCGCCTGAGGTCTGGGGCGTGCAGGCCACCTCGCCCGACGGACGCACGGTGCGCGTCGTGGCCAAGGCCGCGCCCCGCCGCCAGCCCGCCGTGGCCCGCGAGCTGCGGGGCCGTATCACCGAGCGCTTCCGCACCGAGCACCTCCCCCTGCCCCGCGCCACCACCACCCCCTGAGCGCCTACCCCCGCATCTTTTCCACAGCACCTGCTGCTGTGGAAAAGATGAGAGGGGGTGCCTGACGGGCGCGTCAGTGACGGGCCCGAGTAGGCTCCCAGGGGCCGTCACGGTCCCGTGCCACGCCGTGAGGGTCGCTGTGCCAAACCTGCGAAGCAACGTGGTGCGTTTGGGGGATTCACCGTGGTGGAGAAGCTGCTCGCTCGTCTCCAGAACAACCCGGCGCTCGCCGTGTTGGGCCTGGGCGGCGCTGCTGTCCTGCTCCTGCTGGTCGGCGTGATCGGGGCCTTCGTGGTGGGCGGCGACGACGCCAAGACGGGCCCGACCGACAACGCCAACGTGGCCGCGGGCCCGGCGCCCACCGACTCGGCGGGCAACACCATCCCCGGCACCGTCGACCCCACCGCGACCGTTCCCGGCGGCGGTCCCGTCACCGGCCCGGGCGGCACCACCAAGCCCGGCGCCAAGACCGGCCCCGGCGGCACCACGGGCACCACGGCCAAGCCCGGGTCGACCACCAACGCCACCCTGCCCAGCTCGCCGGGCGCCACCCGCGTCGGCGTGGGCGAGAAGTTCGTGAAGTGGGACATCCACGCGCCCGAGACCTTCGGCACCCTTCCGGTCAACTTCGCCGAGGACCCGCTGAAGGGCACCCAGATCTACATCGACTACATCAACAAGACGCTGGGCGGCATCAACGGCCGGACCATCGACTACAAGCACTTCAACGACAAGTACGAGGTCGACGGGGCAAAGGAGGCCTGGAACTCGATCGCCTCGGACAAGCCCTTCTTCGTGAGCGGGACGCTGGGCGTGGACCAGGTCGCCCTGGTCGCCAACGAGGCCAAGAAGGCCAAGATCCCCTACATCGCGGGCGGCGGCTCCGAGGCCCTGTTCAAGGACATCGGGATGTTCCAGCAGGCGTCGAGCTACGACACCCACCTCATCCAGCTCGCCCATTTCCTGGCCAAGGAGTCGGCCAAGGGAGTCTGTTCCACCGTCCCCTGTTCGAACGACACGTCGATCTATTCGGGCAAGAAGAAGGTCGCGGTCGTCGCCCTCAACACCGACTACATCCTGAACGCGGTCAACGTGTTCAAGTCGGAGCTGGGCAAGGTCGGGCTTCAGTTCGGCGGCGTGACCACGGTCCTCAAGCCCACCGACCAGACCAGCTACAGCAAGCAGATCCAGGACCTGAAGGGCTTCGGCGCCGAGATCGTGGTGCCTGCCCAGGACCCGCTGACCACCTCTCGCATCGTGGCCGAGTGCCAGACCCAGGGCTGCGCCTGGCGCTGGACCATCTCGGACTTCGCCCACGAGAGCGACGTGGCCTTGACCCTGATGCAGCAGTCCAAAGACCCCACCAGTCCGAGCAGGCCCGCATGGGCAGGCGTCCGGGGTCTGGCGGGCGGGTGCTACTACACGGTGGGCGGAGCCAGTGAGGCCAACGCGGCCAACTGCGGCCAGTTGGCCAAGGCCCACCAGCAATGGGTGCAGATCCAAGGCGGCGGCAGCACCGGCGAGGACGACTACAAAAAGGACGGCCAAGGCGGCGTGGCGGGCTATCAGCTCGTGCACATCTGGGTGAAGGCGTTGGCCGACACCGGCACCGACCCCACCCGCGAGAAGTTCACCGCCGCCCTCAACACCTATGAGGGCTACAGCGACTTGATCTCCGGTCCCATCACCTACAAGGGGTCGTCGAACCTGTCGCACGGGGCCACCAAGATGGTCGTGTACGAGGCCGACACCAGCAACGCCTGGCACCAGCTCGGCCCCGGCTTCGTCGACGGCTTCTGACCCCGGGCATGGCGGGCCAGCCCAGCCAGGACGATGCCGCCGCGCGCGCCGCCAGACGCGAGGCCCGACGGGCCCAGCGACGCCAGACTCGTGAAGCGGAGGGGGCCTCGCCTCCTGATGCGACCTCGACCGACGGCCCTTCCCGTCGGTCCCGTCGTCGGCGACCCACCCCGGCCCCGACCGCCACCCCAACATCGCCAGCCGAGCCCCGAACCCGCGCCGAGACGCCTGTCGTCTTGTCGTGTCGCAGCGTGTCCGTCCGCTTCGGCGGACTGGCTGCGCTCTCCGACGTGGACCTGGAAGTGCGCGAGGGCGAGATCGTGGGCCTGATCGGTCCCAACGGCGCAGGCAAGACCACGCTGATGGAGTGCATCTCGGGCTTCCAACGCGTCACCGAGGGCGCCATCGCCTATCGGGGCGCAGACCTGTTGGAGCGGCTGCCCGGCGAGCGGGCCGACCTGGGCATCGGCCGCACCCTTCAGAACGTGCGCCTGTTCCCGTACCTCACCATCGTCGACAACCTGCGCGTCGCCCTGCACCGCCACATGAAGCAGGGCGTGTTCGCCCACGCCTTCCGCCTGCCCGCGGCAGGCCAGGAGGAGAAGGGCATCCTGGCCGAGGCCAACCGGCTGGTCGAGCTGTTCGGCATGCAGGCCTTCGCCGAGAAGTACGCGTCGGAGCTCTCTTACGGCACCCTGCGCCTGTTGGAGCTGGGGTGCATGCTGGCCCTGAAGCCCAACTTCCTCCTGCTCGACGAGCCCGCATCGGGCATCAGCCAGAAGGAGACCGAGGCCCTCGGCCCGCTGCTGCGGCGCATCAAGCAGGAGACCGACGCCACCATCCTGCTCATCGAGCACGACATGCCGCTGATCATGAGCCTGTCGGACTGGATCTACGTGCTGGACGCCGGGCGCAACCTGAGCGAGGGGCCGCCCGAGGTGGTGCAGGCCGACCAGGCCGTGATCGAGGCTTATCTCGGAACGCCCGCCGAGCAGCGCAAGGTCGCGGCTCAGGCCACGCGCAAGCCGACCGGTGAGGACGAGGCCGCGCCGGTGCTGCTCGACCTGCAAGGCGTCGACCTGTTCTACGACAAGGTGCAAGTGCTCTACGGCGTCGACTTCCACGTGCGCAAGGGCGAGCGGGTCGCGCTGCTCGGCACCAACGGCGCGGGCAAGTCGACGGTGCTCAAGGCCGCGTCGCGACTGGTCGAGCCCCGAGCGGGCACCCTCACGTGGAAGGGCAAGGACATCGGGTCCATGTCGGCCGAGCGGCTCGTGCGCGAGGGCTTGGGCCACGTGCCCGGCGGTCGGGGCATGTTCCCGACGCTGTCGGTCGGCGAGAACCTGCGCATGGGCGGCTACATCTATCGGGACGCGAGCAAGGTCGACGCCGAGATCGAGCGGGTCATGCACTACTTCCCGTGGATGAAGGACAGGCTCGACCAGCAGGCGGGCACGCTGTCGGGTGGCGAGCAGCAGCAGCTCGCCACGGGCCGGGCTCTCATGTCAAACCCCGAGCTGTTGATGATCGACGAGCTGTCGTTGGGCTTGGCGCCGGTCGTGGTCGAGCGCTTGATGGAGACGGTGCAGCGGCTGCACGAGGAGGAGGGCCTGACCGTCGTCATCGTCGAGCAGCAGGCCAGCTTCGCCTTGGGCTACACCGACCGGGCCTACTTCATGGAGAAGGGCGAGGTCCGTTACGAGGGACCGTCCGCAGGCCTGGCCGATCGGCCCGACCTGTTGCGGTCCGTGTTCCTGGCCGGAGCCACCGCGGGCTTCGACAACGGGGGCCGGCCATGAGCCAGTTCCTCGGTTACGTGGCCATCGGCATCAGCCAAGGGCTGGTGTACGCGCTGTTGGCGCTCGGCATCGTGTTGATCTACAAGGGCAGCCGCATCGTCAACTTCGCCCATCCGTACTTCGGGCTGCTGGCCGCCTTCGTGTGCTGGTGGCTCACGGACCGGGCCGGATTCATGCCCTTCGCGGGTGGCACCCGCCCTCGCTTCCTGCTCGCCGCGCTGATCACCGTGGCCCTCATCGCCCTCAACGGGTTCAGCATCGAGCATTCGATCATGCGCAGGCTCCGCGGCGGCCCGCGGCTGGTGACCCTGGTCGCCACCATCGCCTTGGCCCAAGGCATGGTCGGCATCGTGCTGTTGCTCTTCGCCCGCAACTTCGAGTCGTTCAACACCTTCCGCAGCCTGCCCACCGTGCTGCCTTGGCACTTCAGCGTCGGAACCCGGGTGGTGACCGGGGCCGACATCCAAGTGCTGCTGATCGTGCCCCTCATCTGCGCCGCGCTGGCGGGCTTCTTCCGCTTCAGCAAGTTCGGCGTGGCCGTTCGGGCCGCGGCCGAGAACGGCGACGCGGCCCGGCTGCTGGGCGTCTCGGTCGACCGGGTGTCGCAGTTCACGTGGGTCACCGGCTCGGTGCTGGCCGCACTGGCGGGCATCTTGATCACCGAGGTGCGGGGCAGCCTCGATGTGGCCTCACTGTCCACCGGCTTTTTGGTGCGGGGACTGGCCGTGGCCTTGGTGGGCGGGCTCACCAGCCTTTCGGGGGCGGTCGCGGGCGGGCTCATCGTGGGACTGGCCGAGGCCATGATCCAGTGGCTGTCGGGCGCGGGCAAGCCCCTCGAGTTCGTGGGCGGCGGCGGCCCCGAGCTGTTGCTGTTCATCGTGGTCGTGGCCTTTCTCATCCTCAAGCCGGGCGGGCTGTTCGGCGAACGGGAGGAGACGGAGGACAAGGTCGCCTTCGTCCCCACCCTGCGCGAGCTGCCGGTGCGATTACAGGGCACCATGGCGGCCAAGGCCGTGCGCGTCATGGGCTACGCCATGCTCACCGTGGTGCTGCTCATCCCGCTCACCACCGGGCCCAAGACCACGGGCACGCTGGTGCTGGTGACGGTGTTCGGCATGGTCGGCGTTAGCCTCACCGTGTTGATGGGCTACAGCGGGCAGATCTCCCTGGGCCACTGGGGCTTGGTCGGCGTGGGTGCGTTCGCGGCGGCCAACCTGTTCACCCGCCTCCACATCCCGTACCTGTTGACCATGGTGCTGACCGTGCTCATCGGGATGGCCGTGAGCCTGGTGATCGGCCTGCCCGCGCTGCGCATCCGCGGCCTGTACCTGGCCATCGTCACGCTGTCGTTCAACCTGGCCTGCGAGTACTGGCTCTTCAAGACGCACTTCCTGGCCCAAGGCACGTCCGGTGTATTCATCAACGGTCCCAAGCTGGGACCGCTCAACCTGGACGACAACAGCAACCGACCCATCTTCTACTTCGCCGTCATCTGTCTGCTGCTGTCCATCGTGGTGGCCCGCAACCTGGCCCGGTCGGGCACGGGCCGCGGCTTTTTCGCCTTGCGGGAGAACGAGAAGGCGGCGGCCACCCTCGGCGTGCACCTCACCCGGTACCGGCTGTTGTCGTTCGCCGTGTCCGGCGGGATCGCGGCGCTGGCCGGTGCGGTGTACGGGACCTACAACGGCATCGTGCAGTCCGAGCAGTTCGGCACCGGCGTGTCGCTGGTGCTGGTGGCCATGGTCATGATCGGCGGGCTGGGCGCGCTTTCGGGTGGGCCGCTGGGCGCGCTGTTGGTGTTCGGCGTACCCGCCTTCTTGGACTTCGCCAACGACTGGGTGGTCAGCATCGGCACCGGCATCTTGTTGTTGATCGTCATCGTGCGGGCCCGAGGCGGGCTGGCCGGGTTGTTGCAGTGGGCCCGAAGTGGACTGGTCGAGACCATCGACGACCTGGCCAAGCAGTCCCAGGCCACGCCGCCCGCACCGACGCCGGTGAGCCCGGCGGCGCCGGCACCATGACCCCGGCACCATGACCCCCAGACCACGACCCCAGCGGTGATCGAGGCCAAGGGCCTGAGCCGCTCGTTCGGCGGACGCGAGGTCGTGCACGACGTCGACTTTCGGGTCGGGCCCGGCGAGGTGGTCGGCTTCCTCGGCCCCAACGGGGCGGGCAAGACGACGACCATCCGCATGCTGCTCGGCCTGTTGCGGCCCGACCGCGGTTCGGCCGACGTGTCCCGCCCCGTCGGCTATCTCCCCGAGCAGTTCGCCGGGTACGACGGCATGTCGGTTCGGGGCTACCTCCGGTTCATGGCCCGCATGAAGCAGCCCCCGTCGAACGAGGTCGACGCGGCTATGGCCCGAGCGGGGGTGGCCGACCTGGCCCGGCGGCCGCTGGCCCGTCTCTCCAAAGGACAGCGCCAGCGCGTCGGTCTGGCCCAGGCCCTGTTGGGGTCGCCGCCCGCCTTCGTGCTGGACGAGCCCATGCAGGGCCTCGACCCCAAGCAGGTGGTGGACGCCCGTCACGTGGTGCAGTCGCTGGCCCACGAGGGCGGGGCCGCGGTGCTGCTCTCCACCCACGTGCTGGCCGAGGCCGCGGCCATCTGCGATCGGGTCGTGGTGATCGTCAAGGGCCGGGTGGTGGCCGAGGAGCGGCCGGGCGACGCGGCCGATCTGGAGGCCAGGTTCTTGCGGCTGGTCGGCCAGGCCGAACTGGCGTGAGGGGCCTGCGGGCCACCCGGGCCACCCGGGCCACCTGGGCCGTGGTGGGCAAGGAGCTGGTGGTCCTGTGGACCTCGCCCCTGCCCTACGTCGTCGGGGCTCTGTTGCACATCGTGCTCGGCACCCTGTACGTGAACCAGTTGCAGGCGCGGGGCCAGGCCCTGGCCCAGCCGCTGTTCCCGTTGGCGGGCTTCCTGCTCATCGCCCTCGTCCCCATCCTCACCATGCGCACGTTGGCCGACGAGGCCCGCACCGGCTCGCTCGACCTGCTGCACGCGGTACCCGTTCCGACCCGCGCCCTGGTCGTGGGCAAGTGGCTGGCGTCGTGGGTGACCACCCTCGTCGTGCTGGCCCCCGCCACCCTCTTCGCCGTCTTGTTGGCATGGTGGGGGAACCCCGACCGGGGCCCGATCATCGCGGGCTTCGCCGGACTGGCCCTGCTCAGCGCGGCGGTGGCGGGCGTCGGCCTGCTGGCCTCGTCGCTCACGTCCAGCCAGCCGGTGGCGGCCATGGTCGGGTTCTTCGTGGCCCTCCTGTTGTGGTTCGCCCACGTCGGCTCGGAGACGACGTCGGCGGGCCCGCTGCTGGCCGGGTTCTCGATCAGCGAGCGGCTGCGCTCGTTCGCGGGCGGCGCCATCGACTCGTCGGACGTGGGCTTCTTCGTGCTCCTCACCGCAGCCGCCTTGGTCGCCGCGGCCACTGTCGTCCAAGGCCGGCGGCTGCGATGAGCGCGTTCGCCCGCCGCCTGGCGGCCACCGCGGCCGCCCTCGCCGTGCTCTTCCTCGCGGGCGTGCAACTCGAACGGCATCGCACCCAGTTCGACCTCACCGCCGACGACCACTTGACCTTGAGCGACCAGACCCGACAGGTCGTCAAGGCCGTGCACTCGCCCACCACGATCGTGGTGTTCCTGCGCAGGGGAGAGGCAGGAAGGGCCGAGGCCGCGGCCTTGCTGTCTCGGTACCGCAGGCTGAATCGGCGCATCTCGTTTCGCGTCACCGACCCGGACGAGGCGCCGGGCCAGGTGCGGCGGCTCAACGTCGACCCCGCGCTTGGGGGAGTGGCCATCGCCGCGGGCAGTCGCAGCGAGCAGGTGCCCTTGGCCAGCGAGCAGGACATCACCGCGGGCCTGGCCCGGCTGCTGCGCCCGGGCGACGCCACCGTGTGCTTCGCCACCGGACACGGCGAGGTGGAGACGGGCCTGGAGACGGGGGAGGGCCTGTCGCAGGCCGCTGGCCTGTTGCGGGTCAACGGCTACAAGGTCGAGACCGTCGACTTGTTGGCCGACCCGAACGTGCCCGCCCGATGCCGGAGCTTGATCGTGGCCACGCCCACTGCACCCCTGGGCCAGGCGGGCGCCAACATGAAGGCGTGGCTGGACGGCGGCGGGCGCGTCCTGTTCCTCGCCGATCCCGTGTCCACTGTCGACCTCAACGAGGTGCTCGGCCCGTACGGGCTCGGGCTGGACAGAGGCATCGTGCTCGAAGGCGACGACGGGTCGCGCCTCAAGGACGACCCCATCACGTTGGTGTTGCGCGACTACCGCTCGGCCAGCCCCATCGTGCGCCGCCTGCCCCCGGCCGTGCTGCCCGGCGCCCAAGCCGTGAGCCAGGTCGACGTCGACCAGAACGCAACGGTGGCCGTGGCCCGGTCCAGCGCCAAGTCGTACCTCGAACGCCAGCCCGGTCAGCCCAGCTTCGACCCGGCCACGGACCGGCCTGGCCCGCTGGTCGTGGCGGCCACTGTCGAGCAGCCCCGCAACGAGGGCGGGCGCATCGTGCGGCCCCGCCTGGCCGTCATCGGCGACGTCGACTTCGCCACCAACTCCTTCCTCGGGGAGGCGGGCAACTCGCGTCTGTTCATCCAGACGGTGGACTGGCTCACCCTTCGATCCGATTTGGTGTCCGTCGACCCGAACATCCCCGACTTCCGGCCGTTGGAGCTGACCCGGTCCCGCCTCGGCTACGCCCGCTTGCTGTCCGGCGTCGTCGTCCCTGGCCTGTTCCTGCTGGCCGGGGCCCTGGTCTGGGCCGTGCGCAGAACACGCTGACCGGCCCAAGCCGGGCATTTCCCTGCTCAGTTTGCCGACTCGGACTGCCGATTCCTCCCAGGTGGGTCGACCTGACGCCACCGAGTCGACGCGGGCGACGCGGCATGTCTCGGGCTCGCTGACCTGGAATGTGGTGAACCTCGTCCGCCGAGAGGCGGGCGACGTCGGCGTGCGCCGGATGCTGGACCGGTCCGGTCTGGCCGGGCGGCTGTCCCAGCTCGAAGACGATGGGTCGTGGACGTCGTTCGCCGATGCCCGGTCGCTGTTTCAAGCCGCGGTGGACGTGGTCGGCGACCCGCACGCGCTGCGCCGGGTGGGTGCGGCCATCGCCCGCCAGGACATGACCAGCGAGGTCGTCGCCCTGTTGCGCACGTTGGGCGGACCGGGCGAGGTGCTGCGCCACATCGACCAGGTCGTGCCCAAGTTCTGCACTGTCGTGCGCATGGAGGCGGTGGAGGTGGGGGACGGGTTCGCCGTCTTGAGCGCCCACAACCTGCCCGGTTTCGAGCGCTACTCGCTGCTGTGCGACTTCACGGCCGGGCTGTTGGAGCAGGCGCCGCTGCCCTTCGACCTGCCGCCCGCACGCGTGGTGGAGGAGGCGTGCATCCTCGACGGGGCCGATCGCTGCCTGTTCCGGGTCGCGTGGCGCGAGGGGAACGGCGCGGCGGCGGACATCGGGGTGTCGGCCGAGTCGGAGTCGGTGGAGTCGGAGTCGGCAGAGTCGGAGTCGGTCGAGTCGGTGGCGGCCGAGTTGGCCGTGCTCACCTCCCGCTTCGCGACCTTCCAGGAGACCGCTTCGGACTTGGTGTCGATCCACGACATGGGCACCCTGCTCGATCGCATCACGGCCAGGGCGGGCCTGTCGGTGCGGGCGCCGCGCCATGTGCTGGTCGTGCGGCCGACGCGGCGAGGCCCGCTGCAGATCCACGCCGAGGGCTGTACCGAGGAGGAGGCCGAGGCCCTGGCCGCCGACATCATGGCTGCCGACATGGCCGATGGTGCCGACGGTACTGACCGCGACCGGGAAAGCTCGATGCTGGTGGTCGAGGTCAAGTCCGTCCACCAGGACTATGGCCGACTGGCCGCGGTCTACGACCCTGGGGTCGCGTTCTTCCCGGCCGAGCGCGACTTGTTGGCCGCCTACGCGCGGTTGGCCGCGGCGGCCTTGGACAGCGCCACCGCACTGGCCCACTCCCGTCGCCAGACGGCTACGGCCGAGGCCTTGTTGGAACTGGCCAGGGAGCTGGCCGCGGTGGCGGGCGAGGACGAGTTGGCCGCCCGCCTGGCCCGGGCCATCCCGACGGTGGTGAACACGCGTGTGGCGGGCGTGTGCCTGTGGACCCAGGACGACGGCCTGCGAGTCGCGTCGGTGGAGGGGGTGAGCGCGGAGACCAGGGCCATGCTCGAAACCGTGGTGATCCACCCGCACGACACGCCTGCGCTGCGCCGGCTGTTGGACAACCCAGGGCCTGGCTTTATCGGCGTGGGCGACGACGACCCGTTCCTCGTCCCCTTGGTGCAGATGGTGGGTATGCAGGCGGCTGCATACGTCCCCATCCGCAGCGGCGACCATCTCATCGGCGTGGTGGCCGCCGCCTTCGACCGGGACGCGGCCGATCTGGCAGGCGACGCCGACTTGGTGGCCCGACTCGAAGGGCTGGCCGACCTGGCCGCGACCGCGCTGCACAACGCCCGGCTCATCGAGCGCATCCAGCACCAGGCCCTCTACGACCCGGTGACGGGACTGCCCAACAAGCGGCTGCTGGAGGAGCGCATCACCGCCGCCTTCACGGCCCGCAGGCGCACGGGCGACCGGTTCGGCCTCTTGCTCGTGGACCTCGACCGATTCAAGAACGTGAACGACACGCTGGGCCACGAATTGGGCGACCGGCTGCTCTGCCAGGTCGCCGACCGCCTGCACTCGGTGGTGCGCGAGGACGACACGCTCGCTCGGCTGGGCGGTGACGAGTTCGCCCTGCTGCTGTCGCGCCTCGAGCACGTCGACGTGGCCGGCAACGTGGCCGAGCGGGTGCAGCGGGCCTTGGCCGACCCGTTCGACCTGGGCGGGCACCGGCTGTTCATGACGGCCAGCGTGGGCATCGCCACCGCGCCAGAGGACGGCCACGATCCGGCGACCATGTTGAAGAAGGCGGACATGGCCATGTACCGGGCCAAGGAGCAAGGCCGCAACCGCCATGCCTTCTACAGCCCCGGCCTCGACCGCGAGTTGTCGGCCCGGCTGCGCATGGAGAGCGACCTGCATCAGGCCATCGCCCGGGACGAACTGGTCGTGCACTACCAGCCCCAGGTCTCGCTCAGCACCATGGCCGTGATCGGCGTCGAGGCGCTGGTGCGATGGGTCCATCCCGACCTTGGTTTCGTGGGGCCGGACATGTTCATCCCGCTGGCCGAGGAGACCGGCCTCATCGTCGACATCGACCGGTGGGTGCTGGACGAGGCCTGTCGTCAGGCGCGTGAGTGGGCCAACGACGGCATAAACCTGCGGGTCGCGGTCAACGTGTCGAACAGGGACCTGCGCGACGTCGGCTTCGTCGACCGGGTGCTGGCCGCCTTGGACGGCAACCATCTGTCTTCGGACATGCTCGAACTCGAAGTCACCGAGCAGGTGGTGGACACTGGCGAGCCGGTGGTGCTCGGTGTGCTGGAGCGGTTGCGGACCCAAGGTGTTCGTCTGGCCATCGACGACTTCGGCACCGGCAACTCCGGTCTGGCCCGACTGCGGTCCTGTCCCATCCAGACGTTGAAGATCGACAAGTCGTTCGTGCAGGAGGTGACGGGCTCGGCCCATCACGCCCCGCTGTTGGCGGCCATGATCGGACTGGCCCACGACCTCGGGTTGCACGTGGTGGCCGAAGGGGTGGAGACGCCCGAGCAGGGCGCCTTCCTGCGCCGCCGCCAGTGCGATCTGGCCCAGGGCTTCTACTTCAGCAGGCCCCATCCGGCCGCCGACATCAAGGCCCTCGTCACCCGCTGAGCCTTCTCCCTCGCCTCCCTTGCCTCCCTTGTCGGACTGGAGGACATGCCTTGCGGAAACGGCAGGCCATGTCCTCCAGACCTGCGGGGGTGGGGGGCTCGGGGTGCAGACGCGGCAAGGGGGCCGCCCGCCGTTGCTCGGTCGGCCCCCTTGCGTCAAGCCCTCAAACGGGCCCGCTCAGTCCCGGTTGAGGACGTCCTTGACCTTGTCGGATGCGTCACCGACCTTGTCCTTCACGGTATCGGTGAACTGGTCGACCTTGCCCTCTCGCTTGAGGTCCTTGTCGTCGGTGAGGTCGCCTGCAGCTTCTTTGGCCTTGCCTTTGATGTCGTCGATGCCCATGCCCCTTGCCTACCCGTCGACCGGTCTCGGAAACGTCAGCGCGAAACGAGCCGCAGTCGGGTGCCCTTGTTCTCGCTCGGGTTCACTGTGCCCGCACTGTCGGTCTCGAAGGCCAGGTACAGCACCCGACCCGGCCTGCCTTCCAGCCACGCGGCGACAGGACTGGTAGGACCGGTCGGCTCGACCAGTCGCACGCGGCCGGGTCCCTTCCACCCCAGCTCGACCCAGCGCGTCTGGTTGGACTGGTCCTCGCCCGCGTCGACCCGCTGCCCGGACAACAGGCCCTCGAACAGCCGCAGCCCCTCGTCCATGGACGACACCGCGTGGGCCACGTGCAACAGCGCAGCGGGCTTGCGGCCCGCCGGGGGAGAGGGCAGCGCGGGCGGGGGCGGGCTCTGCCAATCGCCCGAGGCCTGGGCCAGTTGCACGACGACGCCGGGCGCGTCCTTGGGATGCAGGAACGCCTCCTTCCAGTCGGGGTTGTCCAACTGGGCGTTGACCGGCCGATAGCCCGCAGCCTCGGCCGCGGCCAGCCCGGCGTAGATGTCCCTCACCTTGTAGGTGAGGTGGTGGGGGCCGGGCCCGTTGCGGTCGAGGAAGCGGCGCAGGAAGTCGTTGTGCTCCACGTTGGCGGGCTCGAGGACTTCGAGCTTCATGCCGTTGGCGTAGCGGATCTGGGCCGCGGCGAAGCCGATGGCCTCGCCGCCCGAGACCCACTGGCCCGCCAGTTCGGCGATGTAGCGGGGCCAGACGTCGGTGTGGTGCTCGACGGCCACGGCCACGTGGTCGAGGTCGATGTCGGATGCGGGGATGCGCGAGTGGCGTGGGTCGTCGGATTCGGCGGGAGCGGCCATGGGCAGAGCCTTGTCCGCACGCGCCCCGGTGCTGCAAGTCCGAGTGGGCCTAGTGTCCGCGCATGGACTTTCGCAGGGAGTCGGTGGCCGACCTGGCCGAGTGGGTGCGGACGGGGAAGGTGGCGGCGCGGGAACTGGTGCAGCACGCGCTGGACCGCATCGAGATCCTCGACGAGCAGGTCAACGCCTTCACCGCGCTGGACCCCGAGGCCGCCCTCACGGCCGCGGCCGCCATCGACGAGCGGGTCGCCCATGGGGACGACGTGGGCGAGTTGGCAGGCATACCGATCGCGGTCAAGGACCTGGAGGACGCGGCCGGCTTCGTGACCTCGCATGGCTCGGCCGCGTGGGCCGACGACGCCCCGGCCACGGCCGACTCGCTGTTGGTCACGCGCCTCAAGGCCGCGGGCTGTGTGGTGGTGGGCAAGACCAACACGCCCGAGCTGGGCTGGAAGGGTGACACCGAGAACGCGGTGTTCGGCGCCACCCGCAACCCGTGGAACCTGGCCCACTCGCCGGGCGGCTCGTCGGGAGGGAGCGCGGCGGCCATCGCCGCGGGCATGGTCCCGCTGGCGACCGGCTCGGATGGCGGCGGGTCCATCCGCATCCCCTCCGCGCTGTGCGGGCTGTCGGGCATGAAGGCATCGCTGGGGCGGGTGCCGTCTGGCGGGCCGCACCCGCCCGACTGGATGCACCTGTCGACCAAGGGACCCATGGCCCGCCGACTGGCCGACGTGGCCTTGGCGTTGGACCAGGTCATCGGACCCGACCCGTCGGACCTGCGGTCGCTGCCCATGCCCGAGCCTTCGTGGATGGGCGCGTTGGAGACCGCGCACGTCCCCATGCGCGTGGCCTGGTCGCCGACGCTCGGATACGCCACCGTCGACGCCGAGGTGCGGGAGGTGTGCGAGCGGGGGGTGCGCGTGCTGGCCGACTTGGGCGCCGAGGTCACCGAGGTCGACACCGTGTTCACCGAGGACCCGGTGTGGGACTGGCTGAAGCTGACCAGCGTGTACTGCCTGCGGGTGCTCGAGCCGTATCGAAACACGCCCGCGTGGGAGCACATCGATCCGGGGTTGCGCCAACAGGTCGAGATGTTCGGCGGGATCGACGCGGTCGAGCTGGTGAAGGCCGAAGACACCTGCCACCGGTTGAACTGGCGACTGGTGCAGCTCTTTCACGACGTGCGCATCCTGGTCACGCCCACCACTGCGGCCCCGCCGCCCCTGTCGGGCAGGCCGGGGGTGATCAACGGGGAGGAGGACATGAACTGGGTCCGCTTCACCTACCCGTTCAACATGACCCGCTCGCCCGCGGCGACGGTATGCGTGGGCTTCACCGCCGCGGGCCTGCCGGTCGGGCTGCAACTGGTCGGGCCCCAGCACGGGGACCTGGTGGTGCTGCGGGCCGCGGCGGCCCTGGAGGCCGCATTGGCCCTGGACCCCGTCGCCCCCCTCGGCTGACCCCCCATCTTTTCCACAGCAACAGGTGCTGTGGAAAAGATTCCGGAGGTGGGGGAGGTGGGTATGCACCGTCCGTGCGGAAACTCCTGTTTGTCGCGTCCCTGCTCGCTCTCGGCCTGATGGCGGGCGTGGCGCCGGGCCCGTCGACGGCTGCGTCGACCGTGACCTTCGGCGTGCCCCGCGTGGTCGACCCGATCCACACCTACGGCGAGCCCAACATCAAGGTGGCGCCCAACGGCGACGTGCACGTGTCCGGCCCCCAGGGCACGGGCGTGCAGCGCTCGATCTGGAACGTGTCGGTGGACGGGGGCGACTCGTGGCGACTGGTCCAGGCCATCCCCTTCGCCGACTCGTCGCCCCTCGTCCCGAACAAGGTCGACCTGGGCCCCGGCGGCGGCGACACCGAGATCGCCATCACCCGTTCGGGCCGGGTGTTCTTCAACGACCTCTGGGCATTGACGTGCTTCACCGCGGCCGTCACGGACGACCGGGGCAAGACCATCCAGTCCCAGCCCGCGGGCTGCTCGCACCCGCCCGCCGACCGGGAGTGGATGGGCATCCTCGACCCCGCGCCCGAGGACGCCTCCACGGCCCCGTACTACCTGGCCCACAAGAACGACCCGGGCGGGTACCAGCCGCTCAACTACGACGTCTACGACGACTTCCAGGGCGATCAGGCCGACATGACCACCGACGGCCTCGTCTACATGAACGCGGGGCACTACGCCGATGACGCAGGGCATTCCCTGGTCAACGGCAACGTGGTCGTCGACCAGAAGACGGGCGCGCTGATCGGGCTGGTCGGCCAGAGCGGGTCGGACAACACGCACTTCGGACTGGCCGTCGCCCTCGGCACCCCTGCGGCGGACGGGACCCAGACGTTCACCTACAAGACGATCAGCAACACCCTCCCCGGCGACCCGCAGACGCTGTTCCCTGTGCTGGCCCAGGACAAGGCCCGCAACCTGTATGTCACGTGGGCCACCGACTGCGGCAACACCAATGCGGCCATCCCTGACCCGTGCTTCCGCATCTACTACTCGTACGCGTCGGCGGCCGACGGATGGACCACGTGGTCGGCGCCCAAGCGGATCGACACCGCGCCCGTGCAGTCGTCCGTCATGCCGTGGATCGCGGCGGGCGCGGACGGCATCGTCGACATCGTGTGGTACGGCACCGACTTCACCGACAAGGGCAGGCGCATCCACCCGAGCGAGCAGCGCAACCAGAGCTGGGACGTCTACATGGCCCAGATCACCAACGCCGACACCGCGTCGCCCGCCATCGCCCAGACCAAGGTGACGCCCCATCCCATGCACTACAACGACATCTGCCTGCTGGGCACGGGCTGCATCACCCAGGTGGGCGACCGCAACCTGGCCGACTTCTTCCAGGTCACCATCGACAACGACGGTCGGGCCCGCATCGTGTACGCCGACACGTCGAACGGGCTCATCCAGCCCAACTTCCCTGAACAGATCGACCACTCGGGCGCGGCGCTGGTCACGGTGGCTACCCAGGACACCGGGATCAATGCGTGGACCGGGCAGCCGCTGACCACCGAGGAAAAGGCTGCTCCCCTCGACGGCGTGACCGACCCCGTGGGCGACGCCCTCATGAAGCCGTTGGGCGGGGCGACCAAGCTGCCCGGGCTGGACATGAAGAACGTGGCGCTGTCGCTGGTGGGCGACACCCTGCACGTCAAGATCACGACCGAGGGCGACTCCATCGGCGACGCGGCCAAGGCGGCCAACGCGTTGTTCGGCCAGTTGCTGGTGCGCTGGCAGATGGGCGACAAGCTCTACTACGCAGGCGTGCAGCAGAGCGCGGCGGGCGGGGCGTTGACGTGGTACGCGGGGCCGAGCGGCACGGTGGACCTGTGCTCGGTGAGCGCGTGCGACCCGCACTACATCACCTATCCGGCCCCGCCCGCGGGCGGCACCGCGGTGACGGGGACGACGGCGGCCACGCACTCGACGGTGTACGACATCGCCGTGCCCGCGGCCGCGGTCGGCGGGTTGAAGTCGGACTCGCTCCTGGAAGAGGTGATGGGCTTTTCGACGGTGTCGGCCACGCCCGCCGAGTTGCCGCTGACCAACCCCCAGGCCGACGCCGACATCGTCCCCTTGCAGGTCGAGGGGACGCGCACGTTCAACTACACCGCAGCGTCGACGGGGACGTTCACGCCCGCGCCTTCGCCGGGCGGGGGGACGACGGCCGGGTCGGCCGGCGGTGGCAGCGCCCAGTTGCCCGCCACCGGCGCCGACGCCACGTGGTGGCTCTCAGGCGGCGGGCTGCTGCTGGCCCTGGCCCTGGTGACCCGCACCCGCCCCCGCCGGCCCCTCCGCACCCGCTAGCCACTCACCCCTAACCCCCCCACGACTGGAGGACATGGCCTGCGGAAACCGCAGTCCATGTCCTCCAGAAAACCGGCGGGGGGTGGGGCGGGGGTCAGGTGCGGGCGGCGAGGATGTCCTCGAACAGGGCGATGTGCTCGGCGACCATGCGCTGGGTCGAGAAGTACCCCTCCACCGACGCCCGGCACGCGGCCCGGTCGATCGAGTCGATCCGTTGGATGGCCTCCACCATCTCGGCCACGTCGTTGCACAAGAACCCGGTCTCGCCGTGGGCCACCACCTCGGGCGCGGCCCCCTCGGGAAACGCGAGCACCGGCGTCCCGCAGGCCATGGCCTCGATCATCACCATGCCGAACGGCTCGTTCCACCGGATCGGGAACAGCAGGCCCCGGGCCCCGGCCAACAGCTCCAGCTTCTTCTCGTGCGGCACCTCGCCCAGATACACCAGGTCGTCGTTGAGGTACGGCTGCACGGCGTGCTCGAAGTAGTCGTACTCCAGCGACTCGCGCATCTTGGCCGCCATGATCAGCGGGACCCCCGCCTTGTAGGCCGCCTCCATGGCCCGGTGCGCGCCCTTGTCCGGCGACATCCGGCCCAGGAACATGAAGTAGCCGCCGTCGCCCGACCCGTACGGGAACTCGACCGCGTCCACCCCGTGGTGAATGACGCGGGCCACCTGCACCTGCGGGGCCGGTCGACGCTGCGCCTCCGAGATGGCGATCACCGGCACCCGCTCGTGGATTCGCTCGTAGACCTGGGCCAGCTCGCCGTCCAAGGCGCCGTGCACGGTCGTGACCACGGGCCGGTCGGGGAAGCGCTCGCAGTAGAACGGCCCGAACACCGTGTGGTCGTGAATGATGTCGACGTCGCTGAGGGCGTCGTAGCCCGCGGTGACATGGATGATCTCGGGGACGGCGAAGCCGATCCGCCAGCCCTGGGCCACGGGCAGGATGTGGCGCTTCTCCACCGCGCACGTCGAGTCGCCCGTGGTGAACAGCACCACCTCGTGACCCGCGGCTTGGAACCCGGTGGCCAGCCGGTCGACCACCAACTCGATCCCGCCGTACAGGCGCGGCGGCACCGGCGTCCACGGCGGGGCGAGCAGGCCGATGCGCATGCCCGCGATTCAAGCAGGGGCGGCGGTCAGGCCCGGTACAGCGCCCGATCGATGCGATCGAGCACGGTCTTTCGGGCCGCGTGGGCGGCCTCGTACTCCCGCACGGTCTGAAGCTGCGACTCGCTCAGCGCCCCCGACGTCACCAGCTTGCCGACCTGCTCTGCGCTCATCTCGTCGTACCCGGCAAGAGGCGCACCATCCGCGGCCCCCACACCCGAACCCGAGCCGTTGCCGTTGACCCCGGCCGCGGCCGCGGCCTTCATGGCCGCACCTGCCGGCGACATGGTCGGCAGTTGGTCGACGGGCACATACATGACCACCGCCGCGGTCGTGGGGTCGAGGCCCTGCGGCGCGCCGATCGGCCCGCCGACGCCGCCAGCCCCGACGCCGCCAGCGCCGGGCGCAGCGCCGACCAGCCCGGTGCGACGGGCGATGCTGTAGGCCACGGCCAGCACCGCGCCCGCGGCCACGGTGCAGACCAGGCACAGCATGAGCAGCAGCACGCTCGACTTGGCGATCCCCGCGACGAGCAGGGCGAGGGCCAAGGCCAGCAGCCCGAGGGCGGTGAAGATCACGGTGCTTCCTTTCCTAGAACAGTTCCTAGAACAGCGTTGCGTGAGACGGGCGCCTCAGAGACAGACCTTGTTGGAGTCGAACACCCACTTGTCGCCCCGCACCACCACCGGGTAGCCGCACGTCCACGGCACCCGCGGCAGGTCGGTCCGCCACGTGATGGTGTTGCCGAATCCGGTCTCGAACGGCCCGAAACTCTCCGCCGCCTTCACCAGGTTGTCCCGGGTCAGCGCGTTCTGGATGCCCTTCTGCTTCACCATCGAATAGAAGACGTAGCCCGCGTGGTAGTAGTTGATGGCGATGAAGCCCGTCGTGTCCACGTTGGGCGCGTACTTGGCCATGTTCTGCCGGTAGGTCTTCATCTGCTCGGTCTGCGACGTGCGGGGGTCGTTGAACACGGTCCCGATCGACAGCATGCCTTCGCACAGCGGCTTGCAGTTGTCCACTTCGAGCTGGAGGTTGGAACCGCCGCTCCACCCCTTGAGCCACGGCGTGTTGGCCGATCCCGGTGCCACCGAGTACTGCCGGGCGGCGCGCAGGCAGGCCAGCAGCACGGCACTGGCCGTGGGCATGACGAGGTACTCGGGCTTGCCCGCCGTCGCTCGGGAGAACTGCGTGGAGCACTCGCTCGCGGTCGACGCGATCTCGACGTACTCCACCTGTTTCACGCCGTAGGCCTCGGCCGCCTTCTTCCACGACTCCTTCACCGGCGTGGTGTCCACGGACGGCAGCACGTCTTGGATCACCGCGAACGACTTGATGCCGAAGCGCTCCTTGGCCGTCTTGATGCGGATCGGGTTCCGGGTCTGCTCGGACGGCGCGGTGGCGAAGATGTAGCGGTTCGTATACGACTTGGGCGACAGGCCGATGTCGCCGATCATCGGGAAGTGGGCTTCGTCCAGGTAGCGGGCGGCCGACTCGGGCGACGTGATGCCGCCCAGGTAGAGGACGTGGTCCACTTCGTTGAGGCGCTGGACGTACTGCAGCGTCTTGGCCGGGTCGAGGTTGTCGTCGTACCAGATCAGCTTGGCCTTGCGCAGTTGCTCCTTGGGCGCGATCACCGAGTTGAAGTAGGCGATCCACGCCAGGCCGCCCTTGATGCCCTGGTCTCCGTAGACGGCCAGCGGCCCGGACAGCACGGTGGTGCCGCCCACCAGGAAGTGGTCGCAGAACACGCCGAACTTGGGGCTGTAGTCAGGGCAGTCGGTGCCGTTGTGGGGCAGAAGGCGCTTGTCGGTCACGGCCTTCGTGCCGGTGGCCGTGGGGGAGGCCGAGGCGCTGGCTCCGCCTCCACCGCCGCCGGCGCCGCCCGACGTGGCGCCTGAGCCGCCCGACGCGGAGGGTCCCGTGGCCCCGGCCACGCCCTCCGGCCCGGCCAAGGCCGAGTCGTCCGAAGACGTGGCGCCCGTGTCGCCGGCCTGGTCCCCACTCGCCGACGGGCCAGAACCGTCGCCCGCGGCCACGGTCGATCGGTTGTCGGCCCGCACGATGGAGATGGCGCTCAGCGTCGTGACGAGCATGGCCGCGCAGAACACGGCCAGCGCCTTGCGCATCACGGCCATCGTGATCTCGTTCATTGCCTCACCTCTCAGTAACCACTCAAGTCAAGAACACAGCTCAGTGGGCCGCGGCCAGGAAGACCGACCGCAGCAGGTCGTCGCGCTCCAACAACTCCTTGGACGACCCGTCGAAGCGGATCTGTCCCTTCTCGATGAAATAGGCGTGGTCGGTGATGGACAGGGCCAGGTTGGCCGACTGCTCCACCAGGATCATCGAAACCCCGCTGGCATTGATGTCGCGCACGATCTGCACGAGCTGTTGCACGATGAGCGGGGCCAAGCCCAACGACAGCTCGTCGATCATCATCATCTTGGGTTGCAGCATCAGCGCCCGGCCGATGGCCAGCATCTGGGCCTCGCCGCCCGACATCAGACCCGCGAGCTGGCGGCGCCGCTCCGACAGCCGAGGGAAGGTCTCGTAGACCCGCTCGTAACCGGCCTTCACCGCCTTTTTGTCCTTGCGGATGGGATAGGCGCCCATGCGCAGGTTCTCCTCGACCGTGAGGTTGGGGAGCAGGCCCCGCCCACCTGGAACCTGGGTGATGCCGAGCTGCACGGTCTCCTCGGTGGTGATGCCGGCCACGTCCCTGCCGTCGAAGGAGATGACGCCGCTGTCGGGCCGCAGGAGCCCGGAGATGCAGCGCAGGATCGTCGACTTGCCCGCCCCATTGGTGCCGAGCAGGGCGACGATCTCACCCCGGGCGACGGTGAAGTCGATGCTCCGCAGCACCTCCACCGCGCCGTACGAGGCCCGCAGGCCCCGGATGTCAAGAAGGAGGTCGTCGCGCTCGCTCGCCGTCACGCGACGACCTCCTCGAGGTCGACCCGGCCGCCGAGATAGGCCTCGACCACCTCGGCGTTGTCCTGGATCTGCTCCGGCGCGCCCTCGGCCAGCACGTGGCCCGCGGCCAAGGCGACGATGCGATCGGAGATGCCCATGATCAAGGGCATGTCGTGCTCGATGAGCAAGAAGGTCGCGCCCAGTTCCTCGCGCAGCTCGAGCAAGAGCGGGCCCAAGGCCTCGGTCTCGCGCTGGGCGATGCCGGACGACGGCTCGTCCAACAGCACCAGCTCGGGCTCCATGGCCAGCATGGTGGCCAGCTCGGTGAGGCGCAGGGTGCCGTACGACAGCTCCGAGCACATCTTCGGCGCGTAGTCGCCAAGCCCGAGCCGGTCGATGATGTCGCGGGCTCTGCGGTCGACCTCGAGCTCGGCCTTGATCGACCCGGCCGTGCCCAGCATTCCGGTGACCAGGCCCTTGACCGCGCCGCCGCTGATGCGGCGATGACACGCCGTCTTCACCGCGTCGAGCACGGTCTCGTTCTGGAAGAGCCGGGCCGTCTGAAAGGTGCGGCCCAGTCCCAGCCAAGCCCGTCGATACGGGCGCTCGTCGACCAGGTCGACGCCTTTGAAGTAGATGTGGCCCGCATTGGGCTGGTGGAAGCCGCTGATGACGTCGAACAGGGTCGTCTTGCCTGCGCCGTTGGGCCCGATGAGCCCGACGATCTCGCCCTTCTGCACGTGGAAGTGCACGTCGTCGAGGACTTGCAGCCCGCCGAAGCGCAGGGACACCGCTGCCACCTCGAAGTACGGGCGTTCGGGTCGGGCTGCGTTGGCCTCGACAGGCACGCGGGCTGCCGTCGGCGCGGGCTCGCCGGCGTCAGCGCTGCTGTTGCCGTCGTCGCTTGCGTCGGTCGTCGGTGCCTTGAGCGGCGCGTCCCTGCGACGGCTTCTGCGCTCGTTAGGCATGGGTGGTCTCCAACTCCTCGGCCGCATGCGCGAACAGCTCGGGCTCGTCCGCCTCCGCGCTGGCCAACGCGGCCTCGGGGGCGGGGGCGCCCGCGGCCTCGTCCGTGGTCCACGCCACTCGCTCGCTGGGGGAGAAGGGCCGCAACAGCCTGCTCCAGAAGGCGGCCACGCCGTTGGGGTAGTCGATGGTGGCGCGCACCGCGAGGTAGCCGGAGAGGATGAACAGCGACTGGTTGGTGCCGGTCGTGGTCCGGGCCGTCAGCGTCGGCACGATGACGAAGAGGATGGGTACGAGGAAGGCGCCAGCCTGCAGGCCGAGGCCCGCGATGACGGCGAACGTGATGAAGGTCAGCGAGAAGAAGAAGGTGAAGCTGCCCGACACGACCTTGAGGTTCATGTAGCCGAACGACCCGCCTGCGATCCCGGCGATGAACCCGGACAAGGCGAAGGCCAACAGCTTGTACTTCACCGGGTCGATGCCCATGGACACGGCCGTGTTCTCCGAGTCCCTGATGGCGTGGAAGGCCCGGGCCACCTTGGTCTTGCCCAGGTTGCGCACGCCCAGGAAGACGAGCAGGGCGAAGCCGAGGGAGAGGTAGTAGGAGGGCTGGCTGAGGTCGACCCGCAGGAACATGCGGTCGACGTCGTTGCGGGTCGTGAGGCCGGGCTGGGTGAACAGCCAGCTCTCGCAGGCGACCATGAACGCCAGCGTGGCCAAGGCCAGGAAGAAGCCGCGCAGGCGCAGGGCGGGCACGCCGATGAGCACGGCCAAGGGCACGCCGATCAGGCCGCACAAGGGCAGGACCACGAACGGCGGGAGGTGGGCCTGCGTCGAGAGCAGGGCCGAGCCGAAGGCGCCCGCGCCCGCGAAGGCCAGCGCGGCGAGGGAGATCTGCCCGGTCCAGCCGGTGAGCACGACGATGGACAGCGCGATCAGGGCGTAGAAGACGGCCGCGCCCAGCACCGTCGACCAGTAGGAGACGGTGAAGATGGGGACGGCCAGGGCGGCCACGGCGACCATGCCCGCCAATGCGAACCGGCCCGTCGTCCAGTCCTTCAAGAGCAGCATCAGCGCGCCCCTGCGGTCGAGGGCCCGTCGGAGCCGGTCCTCGGGCTGGAGACCCGAGCTGGCGCGGCCGAAGCCGACGCCCGAGTCCTCGTCGACCCGCACGCCCTTGAAGATGAACTTGGGCCGGGTCATCAACACGATGATCACGACCATGAAGGAGACGAACTGGGGGACGCCCGCGGAGCTGAAGATCTCGCGGAAGAACCCGTCTGGCCACCGGATGCCGACGAAGAGGGCCTCGGCCACGCCGAGGGTCAGGCCGCCGACGAAGGTGCCCACCAGGCTGATGAACCCGCCGAACATGGCCGCCGCGAAGCCGGGGAGGATCAGCAGGGTCAGGCTGGTGAAGTCGAGGCTGCCGTTGCCCCGGCTGATGATGAGGATGGCCGACAGGGTCGCCAGCGCGGACCCGACGGCCCACGAGAACTGGGCGACACGGTTGGCGTTGATGCCGAGCAGTCGGGCCGTCTCGCGAGAGTCGGCGGTGGCCCGGATGGCGATGCCCAGACTGGTGAAGCGGAAGAAGGCGCCCAGGGCGAGGGCCAAGGCCAGGGCGATGACGGCGACGAGCACGTCGGAGTTGAAGAAGTGCACGCCCAGCGCGGTGTAGCGCTGCTCACGGATGATGGGCGGGACGGTCTCGCTCTGCTGGTTGAAGAAGTCGATGGCCAGGCCGGTGATGAGGATGAACAGGCCGACGGTGGCGACGATGAGGCCGATGGTGGGCGCGCCCACCAGGTAGCGCATGAAGAGACGCTCGATGAGGATGCCGAGCACGACGCTGACGGCCAAGGCCAAGACCAGCGAGAGCAGGAGGGGCAGGCGGGGGGTGGTGGGGTCCCAGTGCGACCACCACGCCTTCGAGTCGGCGAACGGGATCTGGAAGTGCAGGTGCTTGATCTGGAGGCGGGGTTGCGAGGCCTTCCACGTCTTGTAGAAGACGAAGGCGCCGACCGTCCCGATGGCCCCGTGGGCGAAGTTGGGCACCCGCGTGGCCTTGTAGACCATGGTGATCCCGAGGCCGTAGAGCGCGTACACGGCGCCCACGAACAGGCCTGCCACCAGCAGTTCTGCCCAGTACATGGTCTCGGTGTGACCCCCACCGTCGTGATCGCCTGTGTGGCACCCGTCACATTCGTCACAGGTACTGGAAAGTCCTGCCCAAACCGCGTCATCGACACGCCCGGAGAGCGTCTGTGGCCCGGTGTGATCGCACCGTAGGTGCAGGACTTCTACCGTGTGACAGAGAACACACGGATACGACGTCGCTGAGGCGAGGGGACATATGCGTAGCAGCAGCACGGCGCTGGGCAGATCGGTGGCGGCGGGCCTCCTGGCGGTCGGCTTCGCCGTGGCCATGGGCCCGACGGATGCGGGCGCCCTGTCGGCCAAAGAGGTGCCCACCTCGATGCACGGCGCAGTCGAGACCCAGGCCGTCACCGTGGGCAACGGCGCGCTCTCGCTGCTGGTCGACCCCGGCACCGCCTACGCCTACTCGACCCTGGACAGAGACGACTACGGCCAGGACTCGGTCAGCTACACCATGACGGCCCGCGGGGCCAACGTGAACCTGGGCACCATCGCCTACGCCGTGTTGTGGGCGCCCCCTTCGTGCGACACCAACAACGTCCCGTGCTTCCTGTCCGGAAGCAAGGACCCGCACATGCCCAACACCGGGCTGCACGAGGCCAAGGGGTTCCCCGGCTACGCCGAGGCCCTGTACCCGCCGCCTCCGGCGAGCGACGCCGCGTCGCAAGAGCGTGTCTACAAGTGCATCGTGAACAAGGACGGCCCCGGCTCGCCTCCTGGCAACGGTCAGGCCCAGGACATCTGCAAGACCAGTGACTCGGTGCCGATGTCGGCGTGGGCCGAGACGCTGGCCGACGACTACGCGGCCAAGGGCTTCTCGCGGGCGGCCGGGTTCGACCTGGGCGTGCTGGCCGTGCGGGGCAGCGAGTCGCGATCCGAGGTCAGGGCCGTGGGCGACGGCAAGGTGCGGTCGTTCGGCTACTCGAACGTCAGCGGCATCTCCGTGCTCGGCGGCTACATCCGTATCGACAACGTGTACTCCCAGGCGACGATCGTGTCGTCGGACGCGGGCGTGGACGCCAAGAAGTCGAGTTCGTCGTGCTCGTTCACCGGGCTGAGCGTGGCTGGGCAGTACTTCGGCAACGACGCCGCCGGTTTGGCCGACCCCCGTCTGCAATCCGCGCTGGACCAGGTGGCGGCCGCCACCAAGTACAAGGTCGAGTTGATCCCGCCCGCTCATTCCGACGTGACCCAGGTCGACGACGGCAAGTTCACCACTGGGTGCGCAGGGTTCCAGATGAAGTTCACCGACCTGCACGACCAGGCCCCGGTCCCCGGCGGGTGCGTGCCCTTCACGCCGCCCGAGGGCGTGCCCCAGTGCGTGCCCGCGCTGGGCAACCGTGAGGAGTTCAGCTTCGGGCGCATCAGCACGCAGCAGGCGGTCAACGAGTTCCCCACGTCGGATGGGCTCGGTGTGGGCGGGCTGGACGACGTGACCGGTGGCGGGGACTTCGGCTCTGGGGCCGGGGGCGCGGGTGCGGGCTCGGTCAGCGGGTCGGACGCCGGCAGCCTGGCCGGGGCAGGCGGTTCGGGCTTGGGCTCTGATCTGGCCGGGGCCGACGCGTCCGGGGCGGGCTCGGGTTTGGCCGATGCCGCGGGGTCTGGGTCTGGCTCTGGGTCTGGGGGGCGATCCGGTCGGCAGGCCGTGAGTAGCGGTCCCGGGGCGGGCGACTATGCGGTTGGTTTGGGGGCGCAGAAGGGCCTCGATACGAAGTTGATCGGGGCCATGACGGCTGCCGGCGGGGCGGGACTGCTCATCGGCGTGTTGGCATTGATCGGGGTGGTCAACGCCCTGGCCGCCGGTCGGCGGTTCCGCTGGCCCGGCTTCGGCGAGTAGCTCGTCGGGCCGGCCTACCCTTCGTCAGACGCAGGAGCCCAGCGGGACTGGGCGATGCGACGGACGAGGGGACGGAGGGACGGGAGGCCATGACCACACTCGAGAACCGCTCCAACACGGCACTGCTTGTCATCGACGTGCAGAACGACGTGGTGGCGGGCGCCCACGAGCGGGACGCGGTCGTCGCCAACGTGGCCACCCTGGTCGACAAGGCCAGGCACGAGCGGGTGCCCGTCGTCTGGGTGCAGCACTCGGACGAGCAGTTGGCGCGGGGCACCGATGGTTGGCGGATCGTCCCCGAGCTGGCGCCGGACGAGGCCGAGCCGTTGGTCGAGAAGACCTATGGCGACTCGTTCGAGGACACCAACCTCGAGACGGTGTTGGCGGGCCTGGGCGTCGGGCGGCTCGTCGTCGCCGGCGCGCAGACCGACCAGTGCGTCCGGTCCACGCTTCACGGCGCGCTCGTCAGGGGGTACGACGCCACCCTGGTCAGCGACGCCCACACCACCGAGGACCTGACGGAATGGGGCGCGCCGCCGCCCGGTCAGGTCATCGCCCACACCAACATGTACTGGAAGCACCAGACGGCGCCGGGGCGCACGGCAGGCACGGTCGAGACCAAAGACGTCGACTTCGCAGGCCCGTCCTGAGACTGGCTCGCCTGTCCGTCCGTCTGACGGTCCGTCTGGCGGTCCGTCTGGCGGTGCGTTTGCCTTCTTGTCATCCTGAGTTCGGCATGCCGAACTGAGCCTGACAAGAACGGCGAGGAATGGCGGTGGGCGGGGCCACGGGGCCACGGGGCATCGGCGCCGTCGGGCGGGTGGTTACGCTCGGGGCGCGTGGCTCATCCTCCGTGGCATCTGTCGGGCGAGCTGTTGGCGGCCATGTTGTGGCGACCCGCCCTTGGTCCGTATCGAGGCCACGGGCTGCCAGGCGGCGTCGACCCGCTGCCCGGTCCAGCGCTGCTTCTGGCCGCCCACTACGCCGACTCGCCCATCGGCCCATTCTCCGAGTTGGCCGTGGCCGAGCCCGCTCGACTGGGGTTGCGGCCCGGGTTCTGCGTGACAACCTCCGTGGTCGCCGCGTCGGAGTGCCGGGTCGACTACCGGCTCAACTGGGGCGTGCCCGCCGAGGTGGGGACGCTGTTGTGGGACGTCGACGTGGCCGGGGCGAGGACCCGGCGGCTCACGTGGGTGGAGCGGGGGATCGTGGTGTCGGGCCGGCCGACCCCAATGCGCACGCCCGCGTGGCTTCCTGTCCGGGGCGTGCAGCGCCGAGCCGACGGCGCCATCCTCGTGCCCCGGCGGGTGTGGGGCTGGCTCTCCCTCACCCGTGTCTGGGTGGGCGCGCCTGACGACGACCCCCTCGCATGGGCCGCGGGCGGCCACCTTGGCGGGGTGATGACGGGCATGCGCATGGTCGTCGACCCCGCCCGCCATCCCGCCGGTCTGCTGTCCAGCCTGCGGGCCCCACTGCAGGCTCCCGGCACCGGTCTGACCGCCTCCGTCGGACGGGAGGCCGCGCCCGCAGCCGCTAGAGTTGCCGTCCCGCGGGCGTATGGCTCAGTTGGTTAGAGCGCAGCCTTCACACGGCTGAGGTCACAGGTTCGAGTCCTGTTACGCCCACTACGCTTGTCTTGTACTAACACCGGTCTCGGTTGAGCCACCAGGCTCGGCCGCGGTCGCGTCGTTGTGACCGTGGGGACCCCCGCAGCACGCCGGAACTGCTGCCTGGGGGACGACACCCTGGACGTCACCCCCTGGTGAATTGACCCATTTGGTGTTGCCTCCTCGCTCTGGACATGATATATCACGATGTACGCTAGGGCATGTCAGAATGACTGCCTGTTGAGGAGGAGCGAGATGAAACGTTTACTACTTTCCGCCATCCTGGCGGTGGGGGGCCTCACCGGGGCAGCGGCGCTCAACGCGCCGAGCGCCCATGCCAGTTGTGCACCAGGTAACGACTGCGTCGAGATTCCCGTCCAAGAGTGTAATGACACCCTCCTCCATGGGTGCACGCCGGGCTCTGTGGAGCGGAAGCCGGGCCACATCTGCATTGGCACCGAAGACGAGAACACTCCGGGCTCAGGCCCGGCCGTGTGCGTGTCGTACATCCCGGCCACGCCCGCCGCTCGCTGACCGAGAGCGAAAGCTCCCAGTGGCCGTCGGCCCGCCGACAGATGACGGGCCGACGGCCATTGTTGCTTCAGCCCGAGCCGGCTAGGCGCCCGCTCGAGCCACGTGGTTGCACGACATGACTCCATCATCGTCCTCCTCGAGATAGACGAGGCTTTCCGAGTCGGTTCGGAGACGGGCGTTGTCGATCTCACGCCCACTGCCCTTGGCTTTGTACCGCGTGAGAACTGTCGAGGGCTGGGCCTTGCCGCCTCGACCGGGTTCGCGACACCTGCGTCGCGCTCAACGCCCGCTCGACACGCGGAAGGTGCCAGGGCTCGCTGGAGGCAGGCGGCGCGGCGCAATGATGGAGCGATGCCTGAGCGTTTCGAGTTTCAAGACCTGAGCGAGGCCGTCTTCTGGGGAGTCGACCTGCAGCGTGCGACGTTCCGGGACGTTGACCTCATGGGGGCGCGGGTCTCTCACGCCCGAGTCGTCGATGTGGTCATCGATGCGGAGATCGATCGCCTCGTCGTCAACGGAGTCGATGTGACCGGCTACGTCAACGAACGCGACGGGTGGTTCGCGCTCCGTTCCCAGCTTCACCCGACGGAGCCGCAGGCAATGCGACGAGGATGGCAGGCATTCGCCACAGCATGGGCCAGCGCCATCGACCGGGCGAGGGGTATGCCTGAGGTGCAGCGGTACGCGTCCGTCGATGGCGAGTGGTCGTTCGTCCACACGCTGCGGCACCTCGTCTTCGCCATCGACAAGTGGTTCACCGTGCCGATCCTCGGCGCTGCGTTTCACCCAATTGGACTCCCGAACTCCGGGTCGGCCGACTTCGGCTGGCCTGGCCTTGACGATGTCGCCGATCCCAGCTTCGACGATGCTGTCGCGGCGTGGCGGGACCGCACGGAGCGGCTGCACGACTATCTCGGCGGTGTCCGGGCGTTGTCCTTGAGTGTCGAGGTACCGGTTCTTGAGAACGGCGCCAATGCCGTGCATGACTGCCTCGGCGTCGTCTTTGAGGAGCACTTCCAGCATCTCCGCTATGCCCTACGCGATCTCGATCGCCTTGGTTGATGGCGCATTGCCGATCATCCCCCGAGTCGGTCGAGAATCGCTCGGCGCCTGCTCGCGGCTCACTGACGACCCGCAGTAACACGCCTCGAAACGGTGGAGCGAGGGTCGACGGGCCCAGCCCGGCGCTGGGACGGGCGTACACGCGGAGGGCGAGTGCAATGAGCAACAAAGCTCGACGGTGGTGTCCGGTGGTCGGCTTGCTCGCGGTCATCGCCGTGGGTGCCTGTGGGGTAGATAGCGACGCAGGCAGGTCCGACGACGCCAGCCAGCGGGTGGTCGTGCACTTCACCAAGTCGGCACCAACCTCCGCGGAAGGGGCAAGGTTCGATGACATGCCGCACGACGGCGGCGTCGTCAAGACTGAGCAAGCCGTCCTGCTCGACAGCCCGAGTGGATCGGCGCGGGTCGCCGTCCGCTACGGCTGCCCGGTAGGTATCGGCGACGGCAGCGGCGACAACGACGCGTAGGTCCAAGGCGACAGTCTGATCGTGGTGCTCCACCAGCCGGAGCCGCCGCCAGAGGCATGCACGGGCAGCCTGACTGCACCCGTGCTCTCTGTTTCGCTGCCCCAAGACGTGACCGTCGAGCGGGTAACTCTCGAGCACAGATCCACCTGGGACAGGCTTCTCGCGGCCGTTGTCCCGCTCGACAGTGTCGACGCCACGAGCTTCGGGCGACTGCTCGGAGCGAGCGGCCCGTTGACGTCGCGGACCCCACGTCGTGGTCTGCGCCCGGCGGGTCTCCCACCAGGTGGTCACATCGGACCCCGACGATCTTCGTTGCGTCGACCCTCAACTCGAGGTGGTCGTCGTCTGAGCCCCTGGTGCTGCTCGGCGGCGTGAGCGACGTCGTCTACGCGCGGGCCGGGCGGACGTGGCCGGCGGGGGCGTGGACCGCTGGCGGCGCCGCCGCCCGAGCCCCGGCCACGGTCCGGCGGGCAAGGGTCGCGCACCGGGCAACCGCCTACGGGGCTGCCGACGGGCGGGTCAGCACCAACGGCGGCACAGCAGGTCGCCGACCGGCGTGAGGGCCGGGGCCACGTTGTCGTCGTAGGCGGCCTTGCCCTGGTCGTAGGCGGCCGAGCCTTGCTCGTATAGCGCAGCCGCGGCGTCGGCCAGTGCACCGAAGGCGGCGATGGCCGCCTGCTCGGCTTGGTCCCGAAGCTGCTGGAAGATCGGCGCCAGCGTGTCGTACGCCTGCTGGCCGGCTGCCTCGATGGCGTCACGGGCCTGGTTGCGGGCGTCGGTCAGGGCAGCGGCCACCGTCTGGCCGGTGGAGACCAGCGTGCCGAAGGCCTGCTCGATGCCGTCGCGGGCCGCCTGCTTGCCCGATTCGTAGGCCGCGAGCAACTGCTCGAAGACCGGGACCAGCGTCTCGGCGACCTGGTGGCCGACGGCCTCGAGCTGCGCCCGGGCATCGTCCTTGGCCTGGTCGATGGTGCCGAACGCCTCGACCGCAGCGGCCACCGCCGCGTCCCTGGCCGCATGGAGTTGGGCCGCGGCCTCTTCGAACACGGCCTCGACCTGCGCGGCGGCGGCGTCGAAGGCGGCCCGGCCCTGCTCGTAGGCGGCCTGGCCCTGGGCCCGGAGCTGGGCATAGGCGTCGGCCAGCACGGCGATGGCCGCGTCACGCCCGTCCTCCAACTGCTGCGCCAACTGCTCGAAGACGGGGCCCAGCGTGTCGTACGCCGTCTGTCCTGCGGCCGCGACCGCGTCGTGGGCCTGGGCCGCTACCGGGCCGACCGTGGCCCATGCCTGCTCGAAGGCGTCATGGGCGGCTTGCTGCACCGGATCCAGCGGTCCGGCCGATGCCCGGCCCACGAACGAGGCCGACATCGTCACTGCACACACGAGCGCGACGAATAGCCTTGAAAAGCCCTTCATTTTCCCCTACCTCCCGTGTCGGTGAGACCCCGGAAAGGGAACGGGCCAGTCGCTCAAACCTTGCGACAAACGCAGCGCTCAGCTCACGAGGTCGAAGGCCTGGTCCAGGCCGCCGAGGAGCCACTGGTGCTCGGCGGCAACCCCGTGGGCCAGGGGCGCACGGAAGGTGAGGCCTTCGATCAGGTCGACGGCCTGGCCGCGCAGTTCGGCGTCAGCGCCAGCACCAACGCCGGCGCCGCCGGCATCACCAGCCGAGGGTTCTCGAACGACGACCGTCGGACCGGCTTCCACGACGAACGCAATCGAAGGATCGTCGGCCTCGACCGACAACGTACCGACGCGCGTCGAGCCGCAGGTTGCCAACAGCGCGGGACCGATGGCGGCGGCGTACACGAGTGACCCGAGGATCTCGTCGGGCTCGGCCGCCTGCGTCAGCCCGAGGGGCAGCATGATGTCGCGCTCGTGCGTCCAGGCGTCCCACAGCGCGTGCAGCGCGACAGCTCGCAATGCGATATGACCAGGGGGCGCCTCGGCGGGCAGGGACCAGGCCTCGTCGGACAAACCGGTGACGGCCGCGGCCAGGCCGTCCACGGACTCGGTGTACTGCGCTAGGACGGCGGACGGTGACAGCCCGCGGGTCGGCTCGACCAGCGCGGCGGGGGTGGCCACCGGGTCGAAGGACTCCAAGAACCGCGTGGGCGAGCCCGCCAGGGCCGACGAGATCGACAGCGTCCAGAACTGGTTGGTGCTGACCAAGTGGGCCACCACGTCCTGCACGGACCAGCTCTCGCAGCGGCTCGGCACCGACCAGTCGCCCTCGGCCAACGCAGACAACGTCTGCCCCAGTCGCCGCCGCTGCCGGACGAGGGGGATCGACGGGTCCCCCAGCGGCACTTCGATGCGGAGCACGTCCGGGCCGTTGTAGCGAGGCGTGAGCAGCATGGCCAGACGGTAGGCGCTCGGTCTCAACGCAGGCCAGGCCAGGCCGCGCCAGGACGCGTCGACCCGACCCGACTCGACCCCGTCTGGCATGGTTGGCGAACACAGAGGCTGGACACAGGAGGACCCATGAGCGTGGCCGTCGATCTGGCCGAACTGGCCGAGCACATCGAGTCGTTCGGGCCCGTCGCCTATCTGGTCACCACGGGCGAAGGGGGAGGGGCGCACGTCGTCTCGGTGATGCCGGTCTGGAACGACGACGAGCTGAGCACTCCCGCGGGTCGCAGCACCAGTGCCAACGTGGCCGCCAACGGCCGGGCCACCTTGCTGTGGCCCGCGGCCTCGGGCGCCGACTATTGCCTGCTGGTCGACGGGACGGGACGGGTCGTCGAGGACCCGTCGAGTGTGGCCGTGCGGCCCACGCGCGCCGTGCTCCATCGGCTGCCCCAGGCCGACGCGTCGCTGCCCTCCTGTGTGACCGTTCTCTGAGCTCTCCGAGCTCTCTGAGCCGCGGCCGAAGACGCGGCCCCACAGGATCAGGCCAGCACTTCGGCCAGCGCTCCTCGGCGTCGGCTCGGCAACGCCGCCGCGTACCCGTCGATCAAGCGGATCAGCGTGGCCTCATCGGCCTTCGAGACGGGCCACACGTCGAGGGGGAAGCGGGTGGTGGCGAAGTCATCCGTCGGCGAACCGCTGATCAACAGGATCGGCCCGGAATAACCCGCATCCCGCAAGGCGGGGACGGTTTCGATGCCGCTTGTCCCCGGCAGCAGGTGGTCGAGGATGATCACATCGGGCATCCGAGTCCGCAGCTTCTGGAGGGCGGAACTCCCGCTGTGGGCCTCCACCACCCGATGGTGGCGTTCCTTGAGCCGGGTACGCAGCGCGGCCCGCACGGCGACCTGGTCGTCGACGAGCAGGACGTCCAGGGCCCGGCTCACACCAGTTAGAACGCCCCCCGGCGCCGGGGGCATGGTGTTGTCGGCCAGCCACCGAGTCGTCGCCTGGGCATTGCAAGGCCTGGCGATGACGTACCCCTGCAAGAAGTCGACCCCCAGCCGGAGCAGTTGCTCGGCCAAGGCCTCGTCCTCCACGCCTTCGGCGACGGTGCTGAGGTCCAGGCTGTGGGCCAGGTCGATGATCGAGTGCACGATTCGTTCGGCCCTGCCGTCGGACCGGAGGGCGGCCACGAAGGACCGGTCGATCTTGAGCTCGTCGACTGGGAGGTCCTTGAGATAGGTCAGCGAGGAGTACCCGGTGCCGAAGTCGTCGATCGAGATGCGAACCCCTCTCTCCCGCAGCGTCTCGAGCTCGGCCCAGATGGCCTTGTTGTCCCCCGCCGCGATCGCGGTCTCGGTGATCTCCAGCGTGAGCGCGGTGGGCGGCAGGCCTGCTGCGGCGATGGTCCGGGTGATCTCGTCGACCAAGCCGGGGTCCGCGACCAGCATCCCCGACAGGTTCACGGCCACGGGCACGATGGCGCCTTCGGATCCCCATCGAGCTGCCTGTTGGACGGCGCTGGTGAGCACGTGGGTGGTCAGCGCCGAGATCATGCCGTGCTGCTCGGCCAGCACGATGAACTGGTCCGGCGGTACCGGCCCGCGCGTGGAGTGGAACCACCGGGCCAGGGCTTCGAAGGTATGGACCCTGCCCTCGCGGTCGACGATGGGCTGATAGGCGACGGTCAGGTCACCGCCCACAATGGCGGCCCGTAGGTCGCCAACGAGCCCCAGTTCGTCCTGACTGGCATTCCCCCCGCCGGCGGGGGGAACGGCCCACCCGCTGGAGCGGACCTTGGCGTCGTTGCAAGCGTCCGTGGCTCGCCGAACCAGCGTGACCGCGTCCGTGCCGTTGTTGGGCGCAGTGGACACGCCCACCCGCGCGGAGACGAACACCGCGTTCCCGTCAGCCCAATACGCCTCGCCGAGGCGGTGGAGCAGGGCAATCCCCAACACCACGGCGTCGTCGGGCATGGTGACGCCGGGAGCAAGCACGGCGAACCAGTCTCCTCCGAGCCGGGCGACAGTTCCCTTCCCGCCGGTGACCTCCATGATTCGCCTGGCCACTTCAACAAGGATCAGGTCCGCGGCGACATGCCCCAGACCAGCATTCAGTTGTTGGAATTTGTTCAAATTGACGACAAGAACAGCCAACCTCCGGGCCGGGCGCCGTGGATTGACCAAGGCCAGGGAGAGACGCTCATAGAAGAGTCGACGGTTGGCTAGATCCGTCAAATCGTCGTATGACTCCTTTCGATTCAGGGCTGCTGCCAAGGAGTCGCGCTCGCTGAGATCGTCGAATCGGATGATGACGCGGCGCAGGCCGCCCCGCTGGTTGCGCACGGCCACACCCGTCACCCGAGCCCAGACGTGCTCGCCTCGGGACGTCACGCACCGTGTCTCCATCTCGAACTCCGACGACCCTGCGTCCAAGTCCGTGAAGTCATTGGTGACATCGGAGGCGTCGTGGGCCACTGTGAGGTCTGAGAACGACATGCTGGTCAAGGTGGGCGCCGGATGCCCGAGGAACGAGCACAGCGCCTGATTCACCGCCAACACCCGGCCGGAGCGGTCCGTGATGGCCATGCCCACATGGGCTTGGCGGAAGGTGGCTTCCACCAGGTCGTCGCCATTGACGCCGGCAATCCCACCACTGCGATCACGGCCATCGTGGGTCGCTTGCAACATCGAAATCCGCCTCTCGAGTGGGCCAAAAAACGGCTTCCTCGATCAAAGGGTATCCCAAGGTGCGTTCATTGCGCACTGGGCTCGCACGCGATAGTTGTATCTTGCCCGACTCGTTGTGGCGAAATGCGTGCGTCGATCTCACTCTTATCACCTGTTGAGCGGCGGCGAACGTGGTCCTGGCGCGGCCAGCGTGCTGTCGCTCGTAGCCGCGCTGTCTACCCCGTGTGGCAGGGGACGGCGCAGTAGTAGCAGCCGTTCACCTGCTTGAAATGCTTGCGCGCCTCGCGCACGGCCAGCGCGCACTCGATGAAGTCGCCGAGATAGATCCGCTCCTGGATGCTCGGCAGGAACGAACACGTCGACGCATGCACCTCGTGGTCGCCGTTGTCCTGGGCGCGCCGATGCACGAAATACTCCATATGACCTCCTCCAACACGCCGAACTCGGCGTGCCTCCCGTAGGCCCAGAGTATCGAACATATGTTCGCCTGACAAGCCTCGGAACGGAGTTCGGGCGGGGGCACCGGCGCGCCATTGGCGCCTGCCACGTGGGCCGTGCCTGCCAGGGTGGCGGCCAACAGCGGGCTGCGGGGATCGAGGGCGACGGGCAGGCCGTACACGGCGGCGGGGGTGGCGGCGTGCAGGTCGAGGCTCGTCCCCATGTCGTCGAGGAGGTAGACGCCGACGGCCTCGTCGGCCAACGCGACGCTGACCTTGTCGACCAGGTCGGGCAACTGCCGTTCGCCTGCCGGGGCGTCGGCCGTCCATGCCGCCAGCCGGCTGCAGCCGTGCCCACGCCGAGCAAGGCCAGCGCGGCCCACATGACGTAGAGGCCCGTCGGGGCGGCGGCGCGGGCCTGCTCCGAGCGACCGAACACCGCTTCGCGAACGACGAGGCATGCGGCCCCAACCCGACGAGGCAGCTCACGACAGCCCGGGCCCGCACGACCCGCAGGGTACGTACAGGTGGCCTTGACCGGGTCGGGCCGACGCCTGGCCGGGGGCGAGAGTTGGGGATGTGTTGGGAGGGGCGCCCGGTATGCCCTTGATGGGCGGCGTCGGGCGGCGTCCGTTTACGCCGTGCGTCAGCCGCCGGAGATGGCGGGCAGCACGGTGACCTCCACGCCCTCGGGCACCACGGTGTCGGTGCCGTCCAGATCCTTGGCGTTGTCGGCGCCGACGAAGACGTTCACGTGTCTGCGCAATGCGCCCGACTCGTCCCGTACACGCCGGCCGATGGCCGGATGGGCGGCGGCCAAGGCGTCGAGCACGGCACCCACCGACGCGGGCGGGGGCACGTCCAGGTCGACCGACGACGCCCCTTCGGCATGCTGGCGTAGGGCCGCGGCCAGCCGGACCACGACGGTCAGCGAAGCACCGCCGTCTTCACGCACAGCACGGGCGGCAGATGCCGGGCCAGCTCCGTCCACGACTCGCCCGCGTCCGGCGAGCCGTACACGTCGCCGGTGCGAGTGCCGACGTAGAGACCGGCCGGGTCGAGCCGGTCGGCGGTGAAGCCGTCGCGCAGCACCGTGACGTAGGCGTTCTCCTGGGGCAGGCCCTGTCCGAGCGCGTCCCACGTGTCGCCGCCGTCGGTGGTGCGGTAGACGCGCAGGCGGCCGTCCGGCGTGCAGCGGAACATGTCCGACGTCAGGGGCAGGACGTAGGCGGTGCCCGCCCGGTTCGGGTCGGCCACGACAGGGAAGCCGAAGGTGGACGGCAGGGCGTCGGCGCCCACCTCCTCCCACTTGCCGCCGAAGTCGCTCGACCGGTAGACGCCCCAGTGGTGCTGGAGGAACAGCGTGTCGGGCTCGGCTGGGTGGCGGTCGACCTTGTGTACGCACTGGCCGAACTCGGGGGCGGGTTCGGGGAGGAAGGGGGCCCGGATGCCGACGTTGGCCGCCTCCCAGTTCTGGCCGTCGTCGGTGCGGTAGAAGCCGGCGGCCGAGATGGCGATGCCCAGCCGGGGCCCGCCCGCCGGGTCGGGCACGATCGTGTGCAGGCACAGGCCGCCGCCGCCGGGCTGCCACTGGGGCCGGTGCTCGTGACCCCACAGGCCTTCGTTCAGGTGGAACGACTGGCCGCCGTCGTCCGAGCGGAACAGGGCCGCGGGCTCGACGCCCGCGTACACCACGTCGGGCTGGGCGTCGCCCGCGGGCTGGAGCTGCCACACGTGGGCGACGGCCGCGCCGACGCCTTCAGGGAAGGCGAGGGTCTGGGGCTCGGGCTCAATCCAGGTCCCGCCCAAGTCGTCCGAGCGATAGACGGACGGGCCCCAGTGCGAGCTGGTGGCGCCGACGAGGAGGCGGGCGCGGCCGCCTCGACAGTCGAGGGCGGCGGCGTAGATCTCCTCGCCCATGAACCACGGTCCGGCCAACGTCCAGTCCGTGCGGTCAGGTCCGGCGGTCAGGGCGAAGAGCCCCTTGGTGGTGCCCACCAGCACCACGACGTCGCCAGCCGATGCGTTGATGCTCGCCTGTTCCACCATCCGCCGGATGCTAGATGCTCTGCCCCTGCCCTGCCCGGCCCCCCATCTTTTCCACAGCAGCAGGTGCTGTGGAAAAGCGCGGGGGTGGAAATCACTGGTGGCGCGGGCGGGTGGGCGAGCAGGCTGGCGGCCGTGATCACGGTGATGGCGGTGTTCCGTGCCCGGGGCCGGACGGCCGCGGTGGGGGTGGCACCAGCTCGCTGACCCGTGGGCGCGGCTGTTGGTCGACCAGGCCTGCATCCGACCGGGCGACGTGGTGCTGGACATCGGCGCGGGGGCGGGCGTGCTCACCGCTCGGCTGGTGGCGGTCGGGGCGCGGGTCGTGGCCGTGGAGCTGCATGCGGGGCGGGCCGAGCGGCTGCGTCAGCGCTTCGCCGACGCGCCAGTGACCGTCGTGCAGGCCGACGCCTCCGACCTGCGCCTGCCCGGCCGCCCCTTCAAAGTGGTGGCCAACCCGCCGTTCGCCGTCACGACGGCCGTGTTGCGCCGGCTCCTGTCGCGCCACAGCGCCTTGGCGGGCGCGGCGCTGGTGGTGCCGGACTATGCCGCGGCCCGCTGGGCGGGCGGGCGCGGCGTCGACGCTCGGAAGTGGCAGGCCGTGTTCGACGTTCGGGCCGGCGTGCGGCTCCCGCCGTCCGCCTTCACACCGCCGGGCCCGCCCGCTCGCGTCCTGACCATCCACCGCCGCCCCCGCCCCGGCGCCTGACCCCCGACTTTTCCACAGCAGCATGTGCTGTGGAAAAGCGCGCTAGAGGCCGGCGCGGGCTACGTCGTTGCAGGACACCTCGTGCACGGCCGTGGCCGCGCCGAGCGTCGTCGGACCCAACGTGGACGGCACGCCTTTGAGCGCACCGGACACCGGGCCCGACTCGTCGCCGTAGGCGTTGGCCGTGTCGTAGCACGAGCCCCCGGTCGACCAGATGTCGAACCCGCGGGCGTCGGCCTTGGCCTTGACCGCGTCCTCCGGCAGCAAGAACCCGGCCGCCCTGGCCCGGTCGGCCGATGCGTCGACCTGGGCCAGATAGTCGGCCTGGGTCGGGTACATGGCCTTCACCTTGGCGACCGGCCACGGCGCGTACGTCCCGAACAGCGGGCAGCCCTCGGAGGTGTTGAGGGCAACGGGCGCGTCGATGAACGGGAAGCGGATGCCGCCCAGGGCCAGGCCGTTGTCGTCCCTGGCCACCGCGGTGCCCTCACGCTGGACGCGGGGGGCGATGGGCGGGGCGATGTCGAACACGACCCACCTGCTGATGGCGATGAGGGCGGCCCGGTGCGTGTAGTCGCTGGTGCCCCGGTTGTTGGAGCAGGCCGCGTTCACCGCGTTCAGCCCGGCCGAGTTGCCCGCCAGGTCCCGTCCCGTCGACTTGGACACATAGTCCTGCCATGCCGCGGGCGCGTGCGAGATGCCCGCCTCCTGCCAGAACCGGAAGTGGTTGTCGTCGGTCTGCGCCGCGCTCGAGAAGTTGTTCTCCTCGTTCAGGTTCAGGACCGGGACCTTGAGGTTCGGGTAGGGGCCGCCACCTCGGGTGATGAGGAACCCGTCGATGACGCCGGACAGGTCCTGGTAGCCGCCATTGATGTAGCTCGTGAGCCGGCTGGCCGACTGCGACGCGCCGTGGGCGATGACGTCGCGGACCTTGAGCCCGCCCGCCGGGTCGACCACGGTGCCGCCGTACAGGGTCGACGTGCGGTTGCGCTCGGGATGGCGCACGGCCTGGATGGCCTGGCTGAAGATGTCGAAGGAGAAGTCGTCGCCCGGATGGCTGAGCGAGCCGTAGCGCACCGGGTCCCACACCTTCAGCGAGCCTGGGCCGCAGCACACGCCCACGAGCTGGGCCGACACGCTGATCCACATGTAGCCCGCCCGCATGGCCAGCTCGCCGTCCGAGGGCCAAAGGGTTTCGAGGTCGTAGCTGCCGGTCACGTTGACCCACTCGGCCACGGCGATGCCGTTGAAGCGGCTGGCGCTCACCGGCCTGCGCACGATGATGCGGGTCTTGTACGGGGCCTCCTTCACGGGCAGGGTGGCCGACAGCGTGCGGGCCGTCCCCTCCAGGAAGAACTCCTCCTCCGCATAGCCGTGCGGCTCGACCGGATACAGGCTGGCCTGCCACGGCCCGCCCGTCCTGATCCCGCCTTGCACCGGCCCGGTCACGATCGGGTTGGGCGTCGACGGCGCGGCCGCCTGCCCGGGCATGGCGGCCAACAACAGGGCGACCAGCGCGGTGACGACGGCCCCTCCGACGATGCGGCGTGTCCGCATGCGTGCTCCTTTCCCCTCCAAGAACGTGCACAGGGATTCGGCAGGAAGCGGACCAAACCTCCGAAACCAGCAGGAATCGTGCACGTTGCCTGGGCCGTCAAAAAAGCACCAGGGGAGACTGAGGCTGTCGAGAAATATTGGAACGTCAAAACAAGGCATGAGAGTGACGGAAGGAGCAATATTCCTTGACAAACTTCAGAGTTACGTTACCGTGGCCGGAGTGGGCGTTCCCAGAGGCGTGCCGTGGACGAGGCCGAGCTTGAGCGGGCCGCCCTCGATCAGGGCTGGCTGGTCGAGGGCACAAGGCGAGGGCACCGGCGCTTCGTTCCGCCGGACCAGACGAGGAGCATCGTGATCGGCAGCGGCACGCCCGGCGACTACCGGGCAATCCGGAACCTGCTCGCGCAGCTCAAGCGGCAGGGCATGGTGTGGCCGTGGCCGCCGGCACAGGGAGGGTGGAATGGGTGAATCCAGCGTCGAGTGGAGCGTGGACATCGACCTCGGCATCGACACATCACAACGCAAAGAGCGGGTCGCCGAGGCGGCTGAGGACCTGCTCGACCTCCTCGCCGACACCGACGCCGACGCCGCCGCGGTCGTGAGTGTCGGTGGGTCGTCGGTCGGGGTGCGGCTGTCCGTTCGCTCGAAGTCGGCCGCGGCCGCGGTGAAGGCCGCGGTCACGCGAGTCGAACGGGCCGCGGCGGAGGCAGGGCTGCACCACTCGGGGGCACGCAGGGTCGAGGCGGCAACCGCCGAGTGGCTCGACGCGGCCCTGGCCGAGCCTTCGATGCCGGTCCTGGTCGGCACCTCGGAGGTTGCCGCCCTGCTCGGCGTCACGCGCCAGCGTGTCTCCGAGCTCGCCCGCGCCGGACACTTCCCTTCGCCGCTGGCGATTCTCGCCTCGGGCCCCGTGTGGATGGAGACCGCCATCGCCCGGTTCGTCGAGTCGTGGGACCGAGCGCCGGGCCGTCGGCCGATTGCCGACCGGGCCAAGACCCCGGCCGCCGAGCGGATCGCGCCGAAGTCAGTCGCACGGGTGCGGCCGAAGCATCGGACGTCGACCTAGACGATCACGGCGGTGTCGTGTTGCCGCACCACGACAGCGTCTCGGCCGCCGCCTCCCGGGTCACCAGGTTGAGTTGGGGCTGGAAGGTGTCGAGTGGCGGACCCGCTCGCACGTGTCGAGGTCGGCGGCCGTGAAGTTGCTCAGGCCGACGGCCCGGTGGATGGCGGCGATGGAGTCGGCGTCGTCCTGCGGGCCCCCTCCCCCCTGCCACTCGCCGCCGCCGATGGCCCAGGCACCCAGCCCCAGCCGGGTGATCTCCATGTCAGTTGTGCCAGCCGACGGGTCGCCAGTGCCACGTGGCCTCCTTTTCCAGGCACGACTACCGCACCCCTGGTGTCCTCGAATCACGCATTTGTGACCTCTTGCCGCCGTTGCCGACCCTCCGCCGACCCCGCGGTCATTCCGTACCGTTCGACCGAATCGGGCGGGCGGCTCTGCGCCCAGGAGGCCGTACCCGTACAACGGGTAAGGACTATGGATGTCACCGTCCGCGACAAATCACCTTCGGTGAGATTCGAATCCTGCCGATGGCAGCCACATGGCGCGTCTTCGGGCAGTCGCACGACGGGTGGCGAAAAGCATCCCCGCGGGCGTTGAGCTGGCCAAGGAGGACTGGGACCTGCGCCACCGTTGGATTGCAGGCCTGCTGTGGCTCCACGTGCCCGTGATCGTCGTGTTCGCCTTCGTCCGCGGCAACGGGGCCGTGCACAACTTTGCCGAGGCCCTGCCCGTGGCCTTTTTGGCCGTGTTGGCCAGCGACAAGCACTCGGGCCAGCGCCGCCGGTCGATCCTGGCCGGCCTCGGGCTCATGGTGTCGTCCGCCGTGCTGGTCCACCTCTCGGGCGGCACGACCGAGATGCACTTCCACTTCTTCGTCATGCTCGGCGTGATCAGCCTGTACCAGGACTGGCGGCCGTTCCTCGTGGCCATCGCCTTCGTGGCCGCCCACCACGGGATCATGGGCTCCCTCGCCCCGCGGGACGTGTTCGACCACTCCGAGGCGTGGCGGTCGCCGCTCAAGTGGGCGCTCATTCACGCCTTCTTCGTGCTCGCGGCCTGCGGCGTGTCCGTGGTGTCGTGGCGGATCGTGGAGGACGGACACCGCCGCTCGCGCGCCGCGCTGGAGGAGAGCGAGCGCCGGTTCCGAGCCATGATCGAGCACTCCACCGATGTGGTCACGGTCCTCGACGGCAACGGCGTGATCCTCTACGACAGCCCGTCGGCCGTAAGGGTGCTGGGCTTCGACCGCGAGACCCGGCTCGGCGCCTACGGCATCGACTTCGTGCATCCCGAAGACAGAGAACGCGCCCTCGGTGCCATGGAGCGGGTCGTCGCCGTGGGCGGCACGGTCTCGTCGCTCGAACTGCGGGTGCGGCACCTGGACGGGTCGCACCGACTGCTTGAAGTGGCCATCACCAACCTTTTGCACGAGCCCGCGGTCGGCGCCCTGGTGGTGAACTTCAGGGACGTGACCGAGCGACGGCTGCTCGAGGACCAACTGGCCCACCAGGCCTTCCACGACCCGCTCACCGGGCTGGCCAACCGGGCCCTGCTGCTCGACCGCCTGGAGCACGCGCTGGCCACGGCCCGCAAGCGGACGCACACCCGGCTGGCTCTTTTGTACATCGACCTCGACGACTTCAAGACCATCAACGACGGCCTGGGCCACGAGACCGGCGACGAGCTGTTGCGGGCCACCGCGGCGCGCATCGAGTCCGCCCTGCGGCCCGGCGACACCGCGGCCCGGCTGGGCGGCGACGAGTTCGCCATCCTGGTCGACGGACTGTCGAACCCGGGCATGGCCTACGACGTGGGTGCCCGGCTGCTGGAGGCGCTGCGCGAGCCGTTCCACCTGGGCGGGAACGAGGTCGTGGTCAACGCCAGCCTCGGCATCGCCGTCAGCACCAAGGAAGACGACGCCGCCTCGCTGCTGCGCAACGCCGACCTGGCCATGTACCGGGCCAAGGGCCAGGGCAAGGGCCGCTTCGAGGTCTACGAGGCGGGCATGCACGCGGCCGTGGTCGAGCGCATGGAGGTCAAGGCCGACCTGCGCCGGGCCATCGACGCGGGCGAGTTCGAGCCGCACTACCAGCCCATCGTCGAACTGGCCACGGGCCGGGTCGTGGGCGTGGAGGCACTGGTCAGGTGGCGGCATCCGGAGCGGGGCCTCGTCGTCCCCGCCGCGTTCATCCCCATGGCCGAGGAGACCGGCCTCATCGTGGCCATCGGCCGGGGCGTGCTCGACCAGGCCTGCGCCGACGCGGCCATGTGGCAGCGCACCCTCGGCGCCGACGCGCCCGAGTCGGTGTCGGTCAACCTGTCTGCCCGCCAGATCCAGCACCCGGACTTGGTGGCCGACGTGGCGTCCGCCCTGCGGGTCAGCGGCCTGAAGCCCAGCGCGCTGACCTTGGAGATCACCGAGAGCATCCTCATCGACGACGCCGACGCCGCGTCGCGCACCCTGGCCCGGCTCAAGGGCCTGGGCGTGCGCATCGCGTTGGACGACTTCGGCACCGGGTACTCGTCGCTCAGCTATCTCGACCGGTTCCCGGTGGACACCGTGAAGATCGACAAGTCGTTCATCGACTCGCTGGCGGGCGAGCACCCGGCCGGTTCGCCGCTGGTGACCGCCATCATCAACCTGGGCAGCCTGCTCGGCCTGGACGTGACGGCTGAGGGCATCGAGGGCGGGGACCAGGCGGCCCGGCTCACCCAGCTCGGCTGCACGCACGCCCAGGGCTACTTCTTCGCCAAGCCCATGCCCGCCGAGGCCCTGGCCGCCCACGTGGCCGCCCACCGCGTCCCGGCCGGACTCCTCCCCACGCCGTAGCGCCCTCCCAACTTTTCCACAGCAGCAGGTGCTGTGGAAAAGCGCGGGGAGGGGGCGCGTACAGTCCGGGCATGGAGGGGGCCAGGGGGCGGGTCCTGCGCAATGTCGCCTTGCGGGGCATGGCCGAACTGGGCGCCAAGGCCTCCACCCTCGCCCTGTTCATGGTGATGGGCCGCAAGCTGGGCGACCAGGGCGTGGGCGTCTACTCCTTTGCCCTTTCGACGGCGGCGTTGGCGACCATGTTCGCCGACTTCGGCCAGGACCAGGTCCTCACCCGCGAGGTGGCCAGGGATCACGCGGCCCTGCCTCGCTACTACGCCGACACCATGGCCGTGCGCACGCTCGTCGGCCTGCCGCTGCTGGCCGCGGCCGTCGTCGTCGTGCCCCTCTTCGGCTACGGCGGCCAGGCCCAACTGTCCCTGCTGCTCGTGGGCGCGGGCGTGCTGGTCGACATGCTGGCCAAGACCACGATGGCCGTCTTCCAGGCCTACGAGCGCATCGGCTACCTGTCCTCCGTCCTCGTGACCGAGCGCTGGCTGCTGTCCGTGGGCGGCGTCGTGGCCATGGTCATGGGCGCGGGCGTGGTGGCCGTGTCCGCCGTCTTCCTGGCCGCCGCGGTGGTGGCGCTGGTCCTGGCCACCATCCTCCTGCGTCGGGTCGTGACCGTGCCCATCCGCGTCAGCCCGGGGACGTGGGCCGGCCTCATGCGGACGTGCGCGCCCTTCGGACTGGCCGGCTTCTTCGGCGCCATCCTCTTCCGGGTCGACGCCACCATGCTGGCCGCCTTCACCGACGCGTCGACGGTCGGCAACTACGCCGTGGCCTACCGACTCTTCGAGACCACGCTGTTCGTCAGTTGGAGCATCAACACGGCGTTCTATCCCGTGTTCGCCCGATCCGGCCCGGGGGAGGAGCGCGACGCGGCTACCGCGTTCGAGCACGCGTTGAAACTGGGGTTGTCCGCCGTGCTGCCCGTGGCCATCGGGTTCGCGGTGCTGGCCCACCCGCTGATCAGGACCGTGTTCGGATCGGGCCCCCACAGCGACTTCGGCCGGGCCCCGCAAGCGGTGCGCCTGCTGGCGCCCGCCGTGTGCTTCTACCCGGTCAGCTTCCTCGCCGACTACCTCATCCTCAGCCGCAAGGCGGACCGAAAGCTGACCGCGCTGTACGCGGCAGTGGCGGTCGAGAACATCGTGGCCAACCTCATCCTCATCCCGCGCTACTCGCTGCACGGCGCGGCCGCGTCGACCAGCGTCTCCGAAGGCCTGTCCGCGCTGGGCACCATCCTCATCGCCCGCAGGCTGGTCGGGCCTTTGGACTGGCGTCGCGTGCTGGCCGGGCCGGTGGGCGCGGCCCTGCCCGCCACCGCCGTCCTCCTCGCCCTGCGAGGGCTGGTCAACCCGCTGGCCGCGGCCGTCGCCGCGGGCCTGGTCTACGCCGTCGTCCTGCTGGCCATCGAGCGGGCCCGCCACCCGGACGACCTGGCCGCACTGCGGGACATGGTGCGCCGCCGCGGCTGAGCGCGGCGGACGTACGCTCGCCCGATGCTCCCGACCGGCCTGCGCGTCCCCCGCATCGGGCTCGACCCTGCGCCCGGACCGGCCAGTTGAGCGCAGGCGGGGCACAGCAGGCCCGCGGCTGCGACGCACTCCACCGCTGGGGCGCGGCGCTGGACGACCTGCTCGACGCGGTGGACGCGCCGGTCACGGCCCGCAGGCCGTGGCTGGCCACGTGGGTCGACGCGTCCCTCGGCGCCGAGCCCTGGCTGGTGTGGCTGCCCGGCTCGGACGGGCGCATGGAGGCGGCGGCCCTGCTGGCCAGGTCCCGACGCCGCCTGGCCGGGGCGAGCATCGTGGGCCTCGGCCACGGCACGTCGGACCGCAGCGTGTGCTTCCCGTCCCGCACCACGGCGGCGGCCATTGCCCTGGCCGCCGCGGTGGCCGAGGCCTTGTCCCGAGAGCACGGCCCGTGGTCCCTGGTGGTCGAGCAGCAGCCCGCCGACGACCCGGCCGTGGTCGCCCTGGCCCGCCTGCTGCGCGCGGCGCGGGCCGAGGCGGGCGACGGATGCCCGGTGCTGCGGGTCGAGGGCCGGGCCCTGTCCGACTACTCGACCAAGAAGACGCGCAGGGACGTGCGTCAGGCCCGCGAGCGGATCGAGGCCGAGGGCCGCACGGTGAGCGTCGACCGCCTCGTCGACCGCACTGCAATCGAGCGGGCCCTGCCCGAGGCCATCGACCTGCACCGGCGCAGGGACCATGCCGCGGGCAGGCGCAGCGACCTCGACCACCCGGCCCGTCGCGCGTTCTACGAACGGGCCGTCGCGCTGCACGCGGAGCGGGGCGAGGTGGAGCTGTGGCTGGTCCGCATCGACGGCGCGCTGGCCGCCTACGACGTGGCCTTCATCGACGGGCGCGCCTATCGCATCTGGGACGGCCGCATCGCGCCGGACCTGACCCGCTTCGCGCCCGGCCACCTGTCCCGCCAGGCCATCGTCGAGCGGGCCTTGGCCGACCCCGGCATCGACCAGATCGACTGGATGCGCGGCGTGCAGTCCTACAAGCAGGAACTGGCCCGCTCGGTGGACGCCACCGTCCAACTGCGGGCCTGGTCGTCGCCCGCGGCCGAGGCCGTCCTCGACCTGCCCAGGCGGGCCCGACTGGCCTTCGCCCACGCCCGCGACGAGCACCCGCCACTGGAGCGGACATGGATGGCGGTCAAAGAGCGCACCGTGCTGCGCCGGGCCCGCCAGTCCGATGCCCGGTCCCAGTCCCGGTCGGGTCGAGACCAAGGGGCCTGACGCGGTGGACCTGACCGGCGAGGGTGTGGTGCCCGCCGGGCTGGAGGCCGTGTTCGCCTACGTGGCCGACCTGGCCACCTATCCGCGCTGGCTCGGCATCGTGCAGACCGCCGATCCCGAAGCTGACAACCAAGCCGACAGGGACCCCGCGTGGCTCGTCGGTCTGGGCGCCCGCCTCGGACCGCTGCGCAAGACGAAGCGGGTGCGCATGGTGCGGGCCGCGTGCCGGCCGTCCAGCCACGTGCGCTTCGAGCGGGTCGAGCAGGACGGGCGCGATCACTCGGCCTGGGTGCTGACCGCCGACCTGCTGCCAGAAGGGTCGGGCACCCGCTTGTGCATGCACCTTCACTACGGCGGCGGCCGCTGGCTGCCGGGCCTTGATCTGCTCCTGCGTGAGGAGGTGCGCAGGGCCACCGGCCGGCTGTCTTTGCTGGTTCAGGACTAGTTTCGGCACCGTCACCGTAAGGGGGAGACCAATGCACGATCGCGACAAGCTCTACATCGACGGCGCCTGGGTCGCATCGACCGGGACCGGCACCATCGACGTCATCAACAGCACGACGGAAGAGGTCATGGGGCGGGTCCCCGAGGGGACGCCGGACGATGTGGACAAGGCCGTGCAGGCGGCCAAGCGGGCCTTCGGGTCGTGGTCGCAGACGTCGCGCGAGGAGCGGGCCAAGTTCCTCCAGCGCATCACCGAGGGCCTTGATGCCCGGATGGGCGACATCGCCGCGGTGATCGCACAGGAGGTGGGCATGCCCATCAACCTGTCGAACATGATCCAGGCCGGCCTGCCCCGGATGACCTTCGGGTCGATGCAGCAGTTGCTCGACGAGACCACGTTCGAAGAGCAGGTCGGCAACTCGCTGATCGTGCGCGAGCCGGTGGGCGTGGTGGGCTGCATCACGCCGTGGAACTACCCGCTGCACCAGATCGCGGCCAAGGTCGCGCCCGCGCTGGCCGCGGGCTGCACCGTGGTCTTGAAGCCCAGCGAGGTGGCGCCCATCAACGCCTTCCTGCTGGCCGAGATCATCGACGAGGTTGGCCTGCCCGCCGGCGTGTTCAACCTGGTGACCGGCGTGGGCCCGGTCGTGGGCGAGGCCATCGCCGCCCATCCGGACGTGGACATGGTGAGCTTCACCGGCTCCACCCGCGCGGGCAAGCGGGTGTCCGAGCTGGCGGCCCAGACCGTCAAGCGGGTGGCCCTTGAGCTGGGCGGCAAGTCGGCCAACGTCATCCTGGACGACGCCGACCTCGAACGGGCCGTCACCGATGGCGTGGGCAAGTGCTTCCTCAACTCGGGGCAGACGTGCTCGGCCTTGACCCGCATGCTGGTGCCGCGCTCGAAGCTGGCTCAGGCCGAGGACATCGCGGCCCGCGCCGCCGAGGGCTACACGCCGGGCGACCCGTTCGACATGAACAGCAGGCTGGGCCCGCTGGTCTCGGCCGCCCAGCGCGACCGGGTGCGGGGCTTCATCAACAAGGGCGTGGAGGAGGGGGCCAAGCTGGTCACCGGCGGGGCCGACGCGCCGGAGGGCCTGGACACCGGGTTCTTCGTGCGGCCCACTGTGTTCTCCAACGTCAGCAACGACATGACCATCGCCCAGGAGGAGATCTTCGGCCCGGTCCTGTCCATCATCCCTTACGACACCGAGGACGAGGCCGTCGAGATCGCCAACGACACGGTGTACGGCTTGGCGGGCGGGGTGTGGGCGGGGGACGCCGACAAGGCTAAGGACGTGGCCCGTCGCCTCCGCACCGGCCAGGTGGAGATCAACGGCGGCGGCTTCAACCCCATGGCCCCGTTCGGCGGCTACAAGCAGTCGGGCCACGGACGCGAGCTGGGCAAGTTCGGCCTCGAGGAGTTCCTCGAAGTCAAGTCCCTCCAGCTCTAACCCGCCGGCCCCGCCGGCCCCGCCGGACTGGAGGACATAGCCACCCGCTGGGTGTGCCTATGTCCTCCAGACGCGGGAGGGGGCGGGGTGGCGGGGGGCGGGGGGCCGACGCAGGGACGTAGGGGTGACGTGCCGGGGAGAGCCCTGCCGCACTACCCTCGGGAGTCGCCGTGACTGCGGTCACGGGGCGCGCTGTCAACGCTCCAAGGGGAACACGATGAACCGCTCCACCCTCGCACGGCGGTATGCGCCTCTCGCCGTGGTGATCGCCGTCCAGCTCCTGCTCGTGGCCGTGGTCCCCTCGACCGCGTCGAAGAAGGTGGCCGCATCCAACCTGGCGGCCGGGCAGACCGGCCCCAGCCAGTTCGTGGACGACAACGGCAACGCGGTGAACGCCGACGGCACGCCTGTGGTCGGCGACGGCACGGCCACGGGTCCGGGCTCGACCGGCGCCAACGGGCCGGGCGCAGCCCGCCAGGTGACGGGCTCGGTGCCGGGTGCGCCTCCCGGGGTGACGGAGGGCGACACCACCCACTGCGTGAGCGGCCACACCTTCGACCCGGCCCTGGCCTACTACGCGCCGCCGTGCGTGCCGGGCACGCCGGGCGGGGCGTTCAAGAACAACGGCGGCAAGACCTACCGAGGCGTGACCCCCACCGAGATCACCATCGTCGACTACGTCACCAACTACGGGGCCGAGGTCAACGCCATCCTCGAGGCCCAGCACAACCTCATCAAATACGAGGACGCCAAGGTCTTCGACAAGGCCATCGAGACCTTCGTCAACAAGCACTACGTCCTGTTCGGCCGCAAGCTCAAGATCATCACGTACCAGGGCCAGTGCACGAGCGTGCCGCCCGACACCAAGTGCCTCTTCCCGGAGATGGAGCGCATCGTGGCGTCGTACAACCCGTACGCCGTCTTCTGGAGCACCACGCTGTGCTCCGAGTGCTTCGCCAAGATCGCCCAGCAAAAGGCCATCGCCTTCGGCGGCATCGGGTTCAGCGACAAGTTCGCCAACGACAACGCGCCGTACTTCTACAACGCGGGCATGAGCGCGACGCGGATTCAAAAGCTGTTCGCCGAGTGGTGGTGCAGTCAGATGTCGAGCAAGAACGTGCCGTCGCGAACGGCCAAGTTCGCGCTCCACAGCAACCCGGCCCAGGACTTCAACGGCCAGCGCCGCGAGCTGGGCGTCATCTCCACCAACGACCCGGACAACCAGAACACGGTCGAGGAGATCCTGTTCAAGGAGTTGGAACGGCGCTGCGGTGAGAAGGTGACCCACACCTACTACTACGCCCAGGACATCAACACCGCGGCGACCCAGGTGCAGGCGGGGATCGCGGCCATGGACACGCCCAACAACCCGGCCACCACCGTTCTATGCCTGTGCGACTCGGTGGCCCCGTCGTTCGTGTACCAGGGCGAGCAGAACAACAACTACTTCCCCGAGAACGTGCTCGGCGACGTGCAGAACATGGGGTACGACAACGTGGCCCAGGCCTACGGCGCGGCGCCGGACGGCTCGTCCAGCCTCGCCTGTCCCAAGCCGCCACAGGGATGCCCGTACGACGGCGCCCTCGGCGTGGTCGACAGCCCCAACCCCCAGTCCGCCGACACGATGGAGGGCGTGAAGATCTTCAAGGACGGCGGCGGCGGCACCCTGCCCCAGGCCCTGTCCGCCTTCACCGCCACCAACCTGGCCCGCAGCTATTTGATGATGGCCAACCTCATGCAGAACACGGGTCCGAACCTCACCCCGGAGAACATGGCGGCCCGAGCCTCGGCCCTGCCCGCGGTGGGCGGCGGCGCATCGGGCCAGCCCTTGCTGGCCTTCCCCAAGGGAAGCTGGAACTGGGTGCAAGACGCCAGAGTCGTCTACTGGAACAAGAGCAAGGCCTCCCCGTACAACCAGGTCAAGGGCGCGTACGTGAACATGGGCGGCTCCCGGTACTCCATCGGGTCGTTCCCGGCCATGCCCAACGGGCCGGACGCGCCGCCCGCCACCGAGCGCAAGTAGGCGGGAGCATTGACGGCCACGCTGGAACCCTCCGCCGAAGCCCCGCCGCCGCCTGAGCCCCCCGAGCGCAGGCCTCGGCCGCGCCCGCAGTTCGGCGCGCGCCAGCGCTGGGACGACGCCTACCAGCGCCTGATGGCCGACACTGCCCTGATGCGGCTGGTGCGGCCGGTGCTGGCGTCGGTCGTGTTCCTAATCGTCATCCAGTGGTTCTTCGACATGAGCTTGAAGGACTACGTGAACGGCGTGGCCCTGGGCTCGCTCTACGGCATCGTGGCCGTCGGCCTGATCCTGATCTACCGGACCAACCGCATCATCAACTTCGCGGCGGTGGCGGTGGGCGCGGTGCCCGCCATCTGGGCCCTGCTTCTGGATGTGCAAAGCGGCTACAACTACCTGGCCGTCCTGCCCATCGTGTTGATCGGCGGACCGCTGATGGGCGCGGCCATCGACGTCGGCGTGATGCGCCGGTTCAGCCGCTCGCCCCGACTCATCACGACGGTGGTCACCATCGGCGTGGCCCGGGGCCTGGCCGCCATCGGCTTCTTCATCCCGGTGTGGATGGGCGCGGCCGCGGCCCGCATCCCCAACGTGCCCACGCCGTGGGCCGACGTGGCCTGGCACACCTCGAAGGGCAAGCCCATCCTCAGCGGCGACCAGGTGGCCGCGCTGGTGACGGTGATGCTGGTCTCAGCCGCCTTGGGCGCGTTCCTGCGCTACACCCGCATCGGCATCGCGTTGCGGGCGTCGGCCGAGAACGCGGACCGGGCCGCCCTGCTCGGCATCCCGGTCAAGCGGGTGGGGACGGTGGCGTGGATGCTGGCCGGCCTGTTGGGCGGCATCGCCATCTTCGTGCAGGCCCCGCTCATCGGCGTGCCCAACAACGCGACCCTCGGCTTCGACTCGCTGCTGTACGGACTGGCCGCCGCGGTGGTGGCCCGCATGGAGCGCATCGGCATCGCCTTGTTGGCGGGCGCGGGCACGGGCATCTTGATCTTCGGGTCGGTGTCGAGACAGGGCGACAACAACCTGGCCTCGGCCTTGATGCTGCTTGTCATCCTGGGCGCGCTGCTGTTGCAGCGGGGGTCGCTGTCGAGGGCCATGGACACGGGCGTGTCGACCTGGCAGGCGGTCAAGCACTTCCGCCCCGTGCCTTCGGAACTGCGCAACGTCCCCGAGGTGCAAGGGGCCAAGTGGGGCCTGCTCGCCGTGATCTCGGTGATGGCCGTGGCCGCCCCGTTCGTGCTGGACATCGCCGACGTGCCTCTGCTGATCGTGTTGCCCATCTTCGCCATCGTGGCCGTGTCGCTGGTGGTGCTCACCGGCTGGGCGGGCCAGATCAGCCTGGGCCAGTTCGGCTTGGTGGGCATGGGCGCGGGCGTGGCCGGCGGGCTGGTGGCCAAGCACAACATCGACTTCTTCGTGGCCATCGGCATCGGCATCGCCGTGGGCGTGGTGTCCGCCGTCATCATCGGCCTGCCCGCGGTGCGCATCCAGGGCATGTACCTGGCTGTCACCACCTTGGCCTTCGGCTTCGCGGTGCAGAACTACGTGTTGAACAAGCACTACTGGATCGGCTCGCACCTGTTGCCCAAGAGCCTGGCCGCCAGCATCGAGCCGCCCGTGCTGTACGGCCGACTGGACCTGGCCAACAAGCGCACCTTCTACTTCGTGTGCCTGGCATTCCTGCTGCTGTCCATCTTCGCGGCGTCGTCGTTCAGGAAGAACCGCAGCGGGCGCATCCTCATCGCGGCGCGCGACAACCAGCGGGCCGCCCCTGCCTACTCCATCAACCTGGTGCGGACCCGGCTGGCCGCCTTCGCCGTGTCAGGTGGGATGGCGGGCATGGCGGGGGTGCTGTTCGCCTACTCGCAGGGCTCGGTCAGCCCCAGCTCGTACGACGTGCAGAGCAGCCTGTTCGTGTTCCTCGCCGTGGTCATCGGCGGGCTGACCTCGGTGCCCTTCGCGGTGGCGGGCGCGGTGCTGGCCGAGGGCTTCGTGCTGTTCTCGCCCCGCTTCACGAACCTGCTGGGCGACAACGTGACCGCCATCATGCCGCTGCTGCTCACCGGGCCGCTGCTGGTGCTCAACCTCTACTTCTATCCCGGCGGCACGGCCGAGAACGGCTACGCGCTGCGGGACAAGTTCCTGCGGTGGGTGGCCCGTCGCCGCGACATCCATGTGCCGTCGCTGGTGGCCGACCGGCTGGTCGAGCAGGAGCAGGAGCGGGCCGAGGACGTCATCGTCAAGGCCGAGCAGCACGTGGAGGAGGTGGAGTCGTTCGACGTGATCGGCACCATCGCCTGTCCTGTGTGCGGCGCCGTGCTCACGGCCGAAGAGGCCATGGAGCACGACCACTTCAAGCCTGGAAGGGGTGGGCTGGCCGCGGGCGCGTCGGCCCGTCGCTCGGCTCGGCGTGAGAGTCGGGCGGGCCGATGAAGGTCGGAGCCCGCTTTCGCGGCGCACTCAAGGAGGCGGCCGAGGCCGCGTCGGCCAACGCTCCGCCCGAGGACGCGCCCGCCTTCTTGCAGTGCCGGGGCGTGGACGTGGCCTACGACAAGGTGCAGGTCCTGTTCGGCGTCGACCTGGACGTTGCCGAGGGCGAGATCATCGCCCTGCTGGGCACCAACGGGGCCGGGAAGTCCACGCTGCTGAAGGCCATCTCGGGCCTGGTGCGGCCCAGTGCCGGGCGGGTGCTGTTCGACGGCAAGGACATCACCAAGGCCGACGCCGTGGAGACCTCCCGCCTGGGCATCGTGCAGGTGCCCGGAGGCAAGGCCGTGTTCCCCACCCTCACCGTCGAGGAGCACTTCAAGGCGGGCACCTGGCTCTACGCCAGAGAGGACCCGGCCGAGGTGAAGGCCAGGGTCGACGAGGTGCTGGAGCGGTTCCCGCGTCTGCGCGAGCGGTGGGACCAGATGGCGGGCAACCTGTCCGGCGGCGAGCAGCAGCAGCTCGCGCTGGGCATGGCGTTCGTGGCCAAGCCCCGTCTGCTCATCATCGACGAGCTGTCGCTGGGCCTGGCCCCCACCATCGTGGAGATGTTGCTCAACATGGTGCGGGCCATCCACGAGCAGGGCTGCACCATCATCCTGGTCGAGCAGTCGGTCAATGTGGCCTTGACTGTGGCCACCCGCGCCTACTTCATGGAAAAGGGCGAGGTCCGCTTCTCGGGTCCAACCCAGGAGCTGTTGGCGCGAGGCGACATCCTGCGCTCGGTGTTCCTCGAAGGGGCGGCGTCCATGTCCGGCAAGGACAACGGGGCCTCGCCGTTCGCCGGGGCCAAGGCCCGTCAGGCCCTGGCCGAGCGGGCGGCGCGGGCTGCGGGGGAGGAGCGCAAGCCCATCCTCGAAGTGCGCTCCCTGACCAAGCGCTTCGGCGGCATCCTCGCCGTGGACGACGTGAGCTTCACGCTGATGCCCGACGAGATCCTGGGGCTCATCGGCCCCAACGGGGCGGGCAAGACCACCATCTTCGACATGCTGTCGGGCCTGCTGCCGCTGGACGGCGGGCACGTGTGGTTCAAGGGCGTGGAGATCACCGACTGGGGCCCGGACAAGCGGGCCGCGGTGGGGCTGGGCCGGTCGTTCCAAGACGCCCGCATCTTCCCTTCGCTCACCGTCGCCGAGAACATCGCCATCGGCTTGGAGCGCCACCTCGAGGTGCGGGACCACCTGGCCGCGCTGTTGAACCTGCCCGCCGTGCAGGAGATGGAGGAGGACGTCGCCTTCACCGTCGAGGACCTGGTCGAGCTCATGGGCCTGGGCGCGTTCAGGGACAAGTTCGTGGCCGAGCTGTCCACTGGCAGCAGGCGCATCGTCGACCTGGCCATGGCCATCGCCCACGACCCGGCCGTGCTCATTCTCGACGAGCCGTCGTCCGGCATCGCCCAGCGCGAGACCGAGGCCCTCGGCCCCCTGCTCCTGCGCATCAAGGAGGAGACGGGGTGCGCCATGCTCATCATCGAGCACGACATGCCCTTGATCACCGCCATCTCCGACGAGATCCTCGCCTTGGAACTGGGCGCGGTGGTGACGCGGGGTGCGCCCGCCGACGTGCTGTCCAACCCGCGCGTAATCAGCTCGTACCTGGGCGGCGACTTGGACGTGATCCACCGTTCGGGCGCGGCGGCTGCGGCTGAGACTCAGGCTTCTGAGGCTCAGGCTTCTGACGGATCGGCGGCGCCTCGGGCCCGGCGGTCGGCGCGAAGGGTCAAGGGATGAGGCGCCTTTCTGCGGCCCGGCGGGTGGCCCTCGGGCTGGTCGTGGCCGCGGGCGCGGTGGCCGTGTGGCCGGGCCACGGGGCGGACGCGCTCGCCCCGCGCAAGGTGGGCTACTGGGTGCAGGCCCAGTCCGGCTCGCTGCCCGCGCCCCTGCCCACCCCGCCGGTCGTGCCCGCGGGCGGGCTGTACGTGGCCAACGGGCCCGACGGGCCCAAGGCGGTGTCCGCCATCGCCTATGAGGTGGAGCCGGACGTGAGCGGGCTGTTGGTGCTGCACGTGCACAGCATGGCCACGGGCCTGCCCCCGTCCCCGCTGGCGGGCACGCCCGCCCAGCCGCCTGCGCCCGACCCGGTCTTGGCCCACCTGAGCGCGTGTGTGGTGCAGGGCGACTGGGCCGCCCCTGACGGCGCTGGGGTGTGGGAGGCCAGGCCCGCGTTCGACCCGGCCCAATGCGTGATCGGGCAGTTCTCGACCGACGGGGCCACCGTCACCTTCCCGCTGGGCGCCGAGCGCCAGGCCGGGCCCGGCGAGTTCAACCTGACCATTGTGCCCAACCCGGCGTTGACGGGGACCGACAACACGCCGTTCTCCGTCACCTTCGAGCCGCCGCTTGAGGAGAGCATGATGCCCGGGGAGGCGGCCGGTTCTGATTCGGGCGAGGAGCCCGTGTTCCAGCCGCCCACCACCGAAGTGGAGCCGCCGCCGGCCGACGTGCCCTTCGACTCCGGCACCGCCTTCGGCCCCACGACTGACTTCAGCCTGCCCTCCGTCCCGACGCCGACCAGCGTGGTGCGCAGGCCGCGCCCGCCCCGCGTGAACCTGCCCCCGCAGGCCGCGGTGCCCGCCGTCGCCGTCCCCGATGGGCGGGGCGAGCGGATCATGGCCGTGTTGTTGCTGATGGCATTGGCCGTGGGCTGGTGGTGGGTCGGCGGGCAGCAGGCCCGGGGCCCGCACCTGCTGGGCTCGCTGGCGGCCGAGGGCTCGTCGGCGGGGTCGGGGTCGGGGTCGGCCGAGTCGGTGTCAGGGTCGGCGTCGGGGTCGTCCGGCCGTGGGCGCGGGGCCGAGCCCAACGGCGGCATCGGCCGCTTCGCCCGCCCCCGCAAGGGTCGCCCCCGCCCGCTGATCTAGCCCCCTCTCGCTCTCTCGTCTTTCCGCGGACTGGAGGACATAGCTACCGCCTGGGTGGGGCTATGTCCTCCAGAGCGCGTTGGGAGGGGGTGGGGCGGCTCGAGCGCAGGAGCAGCCAGCCCAGCACGCAGCCGGTCAGTCCCCAGAAGACGGCCTCGCCGCCGATGGACGCCAGCCGGAAGCGCCAGACCAGGGTGGCGGGCGCGTCGATGGCGTCGGGCGAGCCGGGCAGCACGATGAAGCCGAGGGCCACGACTGCGGCCCACACCCCGACGGTGGCAGGCAGCCGGGTGTGGTCGGCCGCGCCCCGCGCCCGCAGCCACTGGGTCATCCGCCAGCCCGCCCAGGTGGCCACCACCGACCAGGCGATCATCACCAGGTAGAGCGCGGTGCGTCTGCCGATGGTGTCGGGGTCGCCCACCGCAGGCGGGTTGGCCGGGTACTTCACGAACGGGACCAGCGAGACGGTGACGAAGGCCAGCGCGGCCACCGTCACGGCCCGGCGCCAGTCGTCCCGCGCGGCCAGGCGGTGTCGCAGCAGGGCGAACACCACGGCCAGCACCGCGCCCGCGCACACGCCGTAGACGGCCGCGCCGATCATGCCGCCCACCTGCTGGGTGGCCCGGCTGAACATCTCGTCGTGGGCCGTGCCCGCGGCCCGTCGGGACGCCTCCAAACGCACGGCATCGCCGATGGGCCCTTCGCCCACCAGCCGCAGGAACAGGGCCAGGACCACGCCGCCGACCAGGCCGGCCAGCGCCCCCAGCTTCAACAACCGGCTCATGGCTCCATCTCTCTTCGGTCTGGAGGACATAGCCCCGCGTAACGGCGGGCTATGTCCTCCAGACGGACAACACACCGGACGAACGGTGGGTCAGTGGCAGGGGACGCCGACGAAGTGCCGGGCGTCATGGAAGAACTCGTGCAGGGTCCCGGCCGACTTGGCCAGCACCATGCCGTTCTCCAACGTCAGGGCCCATACGACGGCCAAGGCCAAGACCACGACCAGCCACGTCCACGCAGGGACGGTGATGGGTGCAAGGGCTTGTTCTCGCTCCAGGGTTGTCACCTCCCCTCAGTGCTCATGCTCGTGTTGGTGAGCGTGCTCGTGATCGTGACCGTGTGGCTGCAGCGCCACCGGCGCGCCCACTCGGGACTCGTAGCCAGGCAGCGGCGCCCGGTAGATGCAGCAGTCGCAGTTCATGCGGGCCTCGCCCCGGCGGGCCTCGTGGTAGCGCTCCAACACCAGGTCGGCGATGCGCACGTCCGGCCCCAGCTCGGGTCCGACGACCACCGACACGTCGGGATGGGCCGCGGCCCACGCCTCGGCCTGGGCCCGGATGCGCTCGACCAGCACGCCGGTGAACAAGAAGTAGGGCACTACCGCGACGCGCGACGCGCCCAGGCGCAGGCACCGGTCCAGGGCCGCGGCCACGTCGGGCACAGCCAACGAGACGAAGGCGGGCTCGACCAGCCGCAGGCCGCGCGAGTCGGCCAGGAGCCGACCCACCTTGTACAGGTCGGCGTTGGCGTCGGGGTCGGACGACCCCCGGCTCACCAGCACGACGCCGTCGACCTGGCTCGCACCCGCGCCCGCCGCGTCCCGCACCCGCTCCTCGGCCACGGCCAGCACGGACGGATGGATGCCGAGGTCCCTGGCGTACGAGAAGGACACGCCCGGATGCCGCAGCCTGCCCCGGGCCAATGCCGCGGGCCCGTCGCTCTTCAGGTGGCCCGCGCCCAACAGCACCAAGGGCACGGCCACCACCGAGGTGGCCCCGCCCGCCACCAGGTCGTCGATGGCCGTGTCGAGGTCGGGCGCGGCCAACTCGATGAAGCCGCAGCCGATGCGCAGGTCGGGCGCCCGGTCCCGCAGCACGGCCGCGAACTCCCAATACGCGTCCACGCCCGCGGCCGAGCGCGAGCCGTGGCCGACGAGGAGGAGTGCGGGCGCGTCAGCCACGGGCGAACCGGGCCAGTGCGTTGAGCGCGGCCGCGGCCACTGCCGACCCGCCCTTTTCGCCCACGTTGCTGATGGAGATGTGGGCCAGCCTGCTGTCGCGCAGCGCCTGCTTGGACTCGGCCGCGCCCACGAAGCCCACCGGCATGCCCACGACGACGGCCGGATGGAGCACGCCTTCGTCGGCCAGTCGCACCACCTCGAACAACGCGGTGGGCGCGCACCCGATGACGAACACCGCGCCCGCCGGATGGCGCTCGGCGGCCAGCCGCATGGCCGCGGCCGACCGGGTCAACTCGCCGGTGCTGCCCTCCACCTCGGCGAGATAGCACTCGGCGGCCACGCCGCTCAGGCCGGCCCGCACCATCTCCACGTCGGTGACCACCGGCGCGCCCGCCCGCAACGCCTCGATGCCGTGGACCACGGCATGGCTGCCGACCACGGTCGACGTGGCGTAGTCCACGTCCGCGCTGGCGTGGATGATCCGGGCCACCACCTCCCTGGCCCCGCGCGACCAGCGGGACAGGTCGACGCGCGACTCCATGATCCGGTAGCTCTCGGCCTCGATGGGGTGGATGTTCATCGACCCGCCACTCCCAGCACCGTCGGCTCCACGGTTATGGCGTCGACCGGGCAGACCTCCACACACGCCATGCACGCGGTGCAGCGCGACAGCACCACATCCGGGCGCTTGGGGGCGCGGTGCAGCGCGTTCTCCGGGCAGGTCGACAGGCACAGGCCGCACGCCGTGCACCGGGAGTCGATGACGAGTCCGGTCGTCATGCGTCGTATCCCCTCGGCGTGACCATGCGGCCGTTCACCATACGGGTCGTGGACGATCCCACCAGGACGCAGGTGGTCATGCCCACGCCGGCCGGGTCGAACTGGGCGAGGGTCGAGAGCACCACTCGCTGGCCGGGTCGGCCCGCGTCGGTGACGGCGGCCACCGGGGTGGTGGGCGGCCGGTGCTCGGCCAGGATGGACAGGGCCTGGGCCAACTGCCAGTCTCGCCCTTGCGATCGGGGGTTGTAGAACGACACCACGAAGTCGCCTTCGGCCGCGGCGCGCAGCCTGCGCTCGATGACGGGCCACGGGGTGAGCAGGTCCGACAACGACACCGCGCAGTGGTCGTGTCCGAGCGGCGCCCCCACGGCCGCGGCTGCGGCCAGGGCCGCGGTCACGCCGGGGACGACCTCGATGTCGATCTCGATCGCGGCGTCGTCGGACGCCAGTTCGAGGGCGATGGACGCCATGGCGTACACGCCGCTGTCGCCGCTGCAGACGAGGGCGACCCGCTTGCCCTCCGCCGCCTCGGCCAACGCCTGCTTGGCCCGCACCACCTCGTCGCCGATGGGCGAAGGGATGCGGGTCTGGCCGTCGTGCAGGAGGTCGGCGCACTGGTCGATGTAGGGGCCGTAGCCGATGACGACGTCGGCGTGGCGCACGGCCGCCGCGGCCGCGGCCGTGCGGTGGCGGGACGAGCCGGGGCCGAGGCCGACGAGGGCGAGCGAGCCTTTCGTGGCCCGACGGGCCACCGCCGCGGTGGCGGTGGCGTTCTTGTGCTTCGGCGTCACCAGCGCCGCGCCCGGGCCTGCGGCGAGGAGGGCGGCGGCCTCGGCCACCGATGGCGTGCCCACCGCGTCGAGCACGGCGTCGCTGGGGGACGGCACGTCGACCGCGGCCAACTGCTCGGCGGTGAAGGCGTGCACGGGCAGGCCCAGGGCGAGTACAGCCGGGTGCTCGGCCCGGCGGTCGATGGTGGCCACCGCGTCCGCCCGCCGGCCGGCGAGGGCCTGGTCGACCACGGCCTGCACGTCGTGGGCCGCGGCGTGCGTCGAGCAGCCCACGCCGACCACGAGACCGTGCCCCAGCGAGTAGCCCACCTCGCTGGCCGTGGTGATGACGGGCTCGGCGCCCAGGGCCGCGGCCACCGATCGGGCCAGGTCGTTGGCCCCGCCTTGGTGGCCGCCGCACACGGCGATGGCGAAGCGGGCGGCCTCGTCCACGCAGACCACCGCCGGGTCGGTGCGCTTGTCGGCCAACAGGGGAGCGACGATGCGCACGGCGGCGCCCACGGCGAGGAACAGGACGAAGGCGTCGACATCGCCTGCCGCCCAGCGACGACGAATGGTGTCGCCCGCCGAGCCGTGCACGTGCTCGTAGGGCAGGCCCCGGGCGTGGGCCGCGCCCGCCTCGGTGACCGACACCGACAGCACCCTCATGGCATCGCTCACGGTGTTGGGCCCCACACGACGAACACGGGGTTCTCGGCCGCCAGCCGCCAGCCCCCGTCGGGCAGCCGCCGCCCTCTGGCCGCGCCGACCTGCACCAGCGACCCCAGCCGGTCGGCGCCCGCCGCGGCCCGGTCGATGGCGGCGTAGGTGGCCACCACCCTGCCGCCCGGGCGCAGCCGGGCCAGCACGGCGTCGAGCACGTCGATCCCGCCGCCGCCCACAAAGGCCCGGTCCGGGTCGGGGAGCCGGTCGAGGCAGGCGGGTGCCTCGCCGTGGACCACGTGCAGGGGGTGGGCCAGGGACTCGGCGTTGGCCTCGATCCTGCGCACGTCGTCCCCGTTGCGCTCGACCGCGTAGACCTCCAGAGCGGGCGCGGCCCGGGCGCACTCGACGGCCACGCTGCCGCTGCCCGCGCCCACGTCCCACGCCACGCCAGGACCGGCGGGAAGGGCCAGCTTCGACAGGGCCACGGCCCGCACCTCGGCCTTGGTGATCATCCCGGCCCGGTGGTCGAAGCCGTCGTCATCGAGCACGCCCCAAGCGAGCGACTTCTCAGTTGAGACGTCCGGTCCCGCGACCAGGACCACGACCGACAGCGGGTCCCATGTGCCGCCCGCCAGTCCGGCCAGATCGGTGGTCGTGACCGACTCGTCGGGCAGGCCCAGGCGGCTGCACACGCTGGCCTGCCGATGCGCCGCGCCCAGGCGCAACAGCTCCTTGCCCACCGCCTCGGGCGGCGACTCGGGGGAGACGAGGACGGCCACCTTGTCGTGATGCGCCGCGGTGTCGGCCGCGTCCGACAGAGGCCGGCCGTGGGCCGAGACGACGACGGCGTCGTCCCAGTTGAGGCCCAGGCGGGCGAAGGCCACGGCGACCGAGGACGGGGCCGGGTGCACGTCGAGCAGGCCGGGTCCGAAGCGGGCGGCCAAGGGGCGGACGATGCCGAAGAAGCCGGGGTCGCCCGAGGCCAGCACGCAGACGTCGCCCTCTTCTCGGGCCACGGCGTCGAGGACGGCGCCCACGTCGGCCTCGATGGCGAGGGTCCTCGCGCCGGCGCGCGCAGCCGCGGCCAGTTGGCGGTGGCCCCCCACGACGAGGTCGCCTGCGACAGGGCCGAACGGCGTGTCGCCCACCATGCCCACCACCCGGATGCGCCTAGGCACCGGCCACCACCTGGTCGCCGTCGAAGTCGACCATCAGCACGTCCACCGACAGCCCGCTGTGGGACTCGCACGCGGCCTTGGCCTTGGCGCACAGCAGTTGGAGGGGCGCGGGGGCGCGGGCCTCCATGCAGGCCTCGAAGAAGTGCCGGGCCGTGGCCGTCGCGGTGGCCGCCTCCACCACCGCGACGGGCGCGCCGGCGGCCTTGGCCACGTCGGCCAACAGCTCGCCGTCGACCTGCGAGCGGTGGAAGTGGGTCATCATCACGCCCGCGGCCAGCTTGGCGATCTTGCCCGCCATGCCCACGAACACGGCGTGGGTCATGCCCGCCGCGGCCGCATGGCGCAGGGCGATGCCGGTGAAGTCGCCGACCTCGACGAAGCAGACGGCGGGCAGGTGGGGGAGCAGGCGTTGGGCGGCGGCGTCGCTGCGCGAGCCGGTGGCCAGCACGATGGTGCGCTCGCCTTGGGCCGCGGCCACGTCGACCTGCTGGACCACGCTGGCCCGGTAGCTGGCCGTGGAGAAGGGGCGGACGACGCCGGTGGTGCCGAGGATGCTGATGCCGCTCACGATGCCGAGCCGGGCGTTGCTGGTCTTGGCCGCCATGGCCTCGCCGCCCGGGACCTCGAAGACGACGCGCAGGGGCTGGGCCGTAACCTCGGCCAAGGCGGCGAGGATCATGCGGCGGGGGACCGGGTTGATGGCAGGGGCGCCGACCGGCAGGCCCAGGCCGGGCATGGTGATGGTGCCCACGCCCGGTCCGGCCACCAACACGGCTTGGCCGTCGGTCGGCTCGATGCCCGGGGGCAGGGGCTCGACCGTCGCCGTGATGCGGGCCCCGTCGGTGCAGTCGGGGTCGTCGCCCGCGTCCTTGACGACGACGCACCGATTCGGTGCGGGCCGCTCCGATGCCGACTCGACGTCGAACGTCACCCGCCTCCCGTCGGGCAGGGCCACGTCGACCGTGGCCGGCGCCGCGCCCGTGGTCAGGCCGATGGCCGCGGCCTTGGCCGCCGCGCTGGCGCACGTGCCCGTGGTCCAGCCCGTGCGCAGCCCGCCGCGCTTGGCGGCCACGTCGGGGGAGAGCGGCGGCTCCGTCGTTCGCATAGTTATGCAGGCCGCCCGATAGTCGTGCCGGGGGCTGAACGGCGGCGGAACTTGTGGGCGTACGCGGGCAAGTACAGGTGGCTGCGGGGCGCGGCGCCGGTGAGGGCCGGGCCCACCAGGACGAGCACCGTCGTCGTGGCGCCGGTGGCCCGCAGGTCGTCGGCCAGGCGGCCCACCGTGCTCAGCACGACCTGCTCGTCGTCCCACGACGCCCGCACCACGATGGCCGCGGGCGTGTCCGGCCCATAGCCGGTGAGCAGTTCCTCGCGCAGCTCGACGGGCCGGGCCGCCGACAAGAACACGGCCATGGTGCAGCCCGTGGCCGCGAAGGCGGCGATGGTCTCGCGCTCGGGCATGGAGGCCGACGTGCGGCCTGGCAGGCGGGTCAGCACCACCGACTGGCTGACCCGCGGGATGGTCAACTCCCTGCCGACCAGGGCTGCGGCCGCGGCCAGCGAGCTGACGCCGGGCACGATCTCGAAGTCGCGGCCCTGCTCGACGCACCAGTCGATCTGCTCCTGGATGGCGCCGTAGATGGACGGGTCGCCGGAGTGGAGGCGCACGATGGCCGCGTCGGGGTTGGCCGCGTAGACGCCGAGCACGTCCTCGAGGGTCATGGCCGCCGAGTCGTGCACGGCCGCGTCGGCCCGACAGTGCGACAGGAGCGCCTGCGGCACCAGCGACGAGGCCCAGATGACGACGTCGGCCCCCGCCAGCCGGTCCCGTCCCCGCAAGGTGATCAGGTCGGGCGCGCCGGGCCCCGCCCCCACGAACGCAATCACGTCGACCCACCCGGCCCCTCTCCCATCTTTTCCACAGCAGCAGGTGCTGTGGAAAAGATCGGGGGGCGGTTGGCGGGGGGGACGATCACGGTCGCCAGGTAGGTGGCGGGCTGGTCGGCGGCCTCGGCCACCGGGCCCACGCGCTGGCCCGGCAGTCCCAACAGCTCGCCCACCACGGCCCCGTCCAGCCGCCCGGCGTCGGCCAGCGCCTTGGCCACGGCCGGAAGGTGACGACCGCCCTTGTAGACGACCACGGCGCGGGCCGGGTCGGCCGCAGCCTCGGCCACCGCGCCGGCCCCGTCCAAAGCGGTGACCAGGGCCAACGACTCGGACCCGTCCAGCACGACCGTGCCCGACCGGGCGGCCAGGTCCTGAAAGGCCATGATCCCCGGCACCGTCTCGACGGCCAGCCCCGGCCGCTGGGCCACCACGGCCGCGGCCAGCGAGGAGAACGTGCTGTAGACGTTCGGGTCGCCCAAGGTCACGAAGGCCACCACCTCGCCGTCGTCCAGCCACGGCAGCAGGGCCGCGGCCGAGTCGGTGTACGAGTGCTCGCCGCTCATGTCGAACACCAGCCGCTCGATGCGCACGTCGGGCACGGCCTGGCGGACCACGGACTCGGCCCGGCCCACGGCGTCGACGGCCACGGACGGGGCCACCACCCGGTCGGCGGCGCGCAGGGTGCGCACGGCTCGGGTGGTGAGCAGGTCCGGATCGCCGGGGCCGACCCCGACGCCGATCAACTTGGCCGCCATGGCCGCCATCCCATTCCTCGGGGACGCTTGTGGTCCGGTGTCGGCGTCGGGGTCTGGCTGGAACACAGTGGCGGGACCGCGCCGGACTCCCACCGGCTTCCCGTCGACGACCGGGCGACTCTAGCGGCCGGCCGCTGCGGCTGCGGCGGCGGCGGCTGCGGCGGTGGCGGCCACGAAGCGCTCGGCCACCTCGGGCACGGCGGCCAGGTGCAGGTGCAGGTACGACGCCAACAGGGTGGGGCAGGCCCACCCGCCCGGGCCTCCGCCCAGCCTGCCTTCGAGGGCGAGGGCGTCGCCCGCGGGATCGAGCACGGAGTAGTGGAACTCGTGGCCCCGAAGCACAGTGCCGGCGGCGGCCAACGGGTTGTCCCTTCCCGCCCCGACCGTCGCCGTGCGGTAGCCGAGGGTGAGCCGATCCGTCATGCGCCCGTCGGCCGGCACCGCCCCCGCCAGGGGCAGGCCGTCGAGCGACCGGGCCAGCCACAGCAGCCCGCCGCACTCGGCCCACGTGGTGAGCCCGCCCGCGACCCGGGCCCGCACGTCGTCCAGCAGCGGGCGGTTGGCGGCCAAGGCCTGGACGAAGACCTCGGGGAACCCGCCGCCCGCGTACAGCCCGGCCACGCCTGCGGGCAGGGCGGCATCGCAAAGCGGGTCGAACGGGACCAACTCGGCGCCCGCCTGCACGAGCAGTTCGAGGTTGTCGGGATAGGTGAAGCTGAACGCGGGCCCGCCCGCCACCGCGATGCGCACCGGCCCCCCTGCCACGGCGTCGGTGCGACGGGCCGTCGGCGGGTCGGCCACCTCGGTGCGGACGGGAGCGGTTCGGGCCAGCGCCATGAGGGCGTCCAAGTCGCAGCCCTGGGCCACGGCCTGGGCCAGTCGATCCAACGACCGGCGCACCGCGTCCGGCTGCTCGACCACGGGGACGAGGCCGAGGTGGCGGTCCCGCCACGCGAAGGCGTCGTCCCTGCGAAGCACGCCCAGCACGGGCATCTCGAGCGGGGCCAAGGCCTCCCGCAGCAGGGCCTCGTGCCCGTCGCTCCCCACCCGGTTGAGGATCACGCCCGCCACCCGCACGGCCGGGTCGAACGACATATACCCGTGGACCATGGCGGCCACGGAACCGCTCATGGCCGCGGCGTCCACCACCAGCACCACGGGCGCGTCCAGCAGGGTGGCGACCTGGGCCGTGCTGGCCGGGCCGTCGAACAGGCCCATGACGCCCTCGACCACCAGCACGTCGGCCCCCGCCCCGGCCCGGGCGGCCAGGGGCGCCATGAGATCGGGCCCGCAGATCCAGGCGTCCAGATTGCGGGACGGGCGCCCGGCGGCGAGGGCGTGATAGCCGGGGTCGATGAAGTCGGGCCCGACCTTGGCGGGCGCGGCCACCACGCCCCTGCGGCGCAGGGCGGCCAGCAGGCCAGTGGCCACCGTCGTCTTGCCCACCCCCGAGTTGGTGCCCGCCACAACCAGGCGGGGTCCGAGGGCGGCGGCCACGGGGCGAGTCTTGCCGACGCTGTCTGGCCCATTGGACAGGAGCCCGGCGGGCCTGCGTCGAATCCAGATGAAACCGACAACCCCAGCCAGGAGCCGTCACCGCAATGCGTCGCCCCCACCTGGCCTCTCCGGCCGCGCTCAGCCTGCTTGTCGTCGTCCTCGCCCTTGTCACCCGCCCCTTCGGCGCGGCCGGTGCGCCGAGCGACCCGCTCTTCGCCAAGCAGTGGAACATCCAGATGGTCAACGCCCCCGCGGCCTGGGCCAGGGCCACCGGCGCAGGCGTGACCATCGCCGTGGTCGATACGGGCGTGGACAAGGACCATCCCGAGCTGGCGGGCAAGCTGGTCGGCGGCCAGTCGTGGGTGGATTGCCCCGGTGCCAAGCCGTGCGGGGCATGGGACGACCGCAACGGCCACGGCACCCATGTGGCGGGCATCGCCGCCGCCCCCATCGACGGGCGGGGTGTGGTCGGGGTGGCCCCCGACGCGCGGATCATGCCGCTTCGCGTGTTGGACGCCGACGGTCAGGGCTTCGCCGACGACATCGCGGCCGGCATCCGATGGGCCGCGGACCACGGCGCCGACGTGATCAACGTGAGTATCGGCGGCACCCCCGGCGTGGCGCAGGTCTCAGACGCCGCAGGCGACGACGCCATCTCCAACGCAGTGCAGTACGCCCTCGTCCACAACGTCTTGGTGGTCATCGCCGCGGGCAACGAGTCGGCCCCCATCTGTGACGAGGAGTCGCTGTCCGGCCGAGGGGCGAAAGCTCTGTGCGTGGGCGCACTGGACAAGCGCAAGCTGCACTCGTCCTACTCCAACATCGGCTACGGGCTCGACGTGGTGGCGCCCGGCGGATTGGGCTCGTTCTTCTGTGACGACGCCGAGGACGTGTGGTCGACCTACGCCGTCGATCAGGACACGACCTGCACCAACGGGACCAAGGGCTACGAGACGGACTCGGGCACGTCGATGGCCGCGCCTCACGTGGCCGGCGTGGCCGCGCTGCTGGCCCAGCAGGGCGTGCGGGGTGTGGCCGCTGCCGATCGGATCATGGCCACTGCGGCCGACCTGGGCGTCCCCCACACCGACCCGGTGTATGGCGCAGGCCTGGTGGACGCGGCCGCCGCCACCGCCCCCCGCTAACCCCACGGCTTTGCCGTCTGGAGGACATGCCCTGTGGTTTCCGCAGGCCATGTCCTCCAGTCCGCGATGTTGGCTCAGTTGGCTCAGTCGCGCAGTCGCTCAGTACTCGATGCCCTTCTTGGCGCCCACGCCGGTGTCGTACACGTGCTTGAGCTTGCGCATCTCGGTGGCCGTGTCGGCCACGTCGATCAGCTCGGGCGGCGCGTCGCGCCCGGTGATGACCACGTTGGTCTTGGCCGACCTGCCGGTTACGCCCGCCACCACGTCGGCCACGTCGACCCAGCCGTACTTCACCGCGTAGGTCAGCTCGTCGAGGATCAACAGGTCGTAGTCGCCTGACGCCAGCTTGGCCGCGGCCACCTCCCACGCGTGCCTGCCCTTGGCCGCGGTCTCGTCCAAGTCGGTGGACTCCCACGTGAACCCGTCGCCCAGCGTGTGCCACTCGATGCCCAGGTGGTCGGCCAACTTGCGCTCGCCCGTCTTCCACTTGCCGCCCTTCACGAACTGGACGACGCCCACCGTCCACCCCCGGGCCCACCCCCTGGCCATCACGCCGAAGGCGGCTGACGACTTGCCCTTTCCGTGACCGGTGTTCAACAGGACGATCGAATCGGATCGGGGCACGGCCGCAGAAGGTAATGTCATCGGCGCTGCGCAGGGAACACCGGTGTGAATCCGGGGCTGTCCCGCAACGGTCAGTGGCCCTCGCCACGAGCCCGATACCTGCGCCGCCCGAGCGCCACGCAGCCTGCGACTGGCGCAGAGAGAAGGGGACGCGTGGACGTCGTATCGGTGCAACTTCGCTCCCGCCGGGAGGGCGGCCGGGAGCTACCCCTGTTGTTGTGGCGCCTGCCCGCGCCCATGCGCGCCATTGCGACCGCGCCCCACGGCGGCGGCCTTGGTGTGCGCCGCTGGGTCGTCAACGCCCAGGTGCCCGCCTCCTACGCCCGCCGCGATCCCGACCACCACCTGCATCGGCTCGCCGTCTCCCTCGGGCTGCCCGGCCGCGGCGTGGGGCTGCTGACCGCGGCCGACGTGCGCCACCACCATCACGCCCACGACCACGGCGTCGAGGTCTTCGCCACCGTCGGCCTCGGCCACCCCATCCAGGCCGCCGCGCCCCACAGCCACGCGCCCGTCGAGTTGGTCGGCACCATCAACGTGGTTGCCGTCCTCCCCGAGCGACTGTCCGACGCCGCCCTCGTCAACACGGTCGCCACCGTCACCGAGGCCAAGGTGCAGGCTCTGCGCGACCTGGGCCACCGGGCCACGGGCACGGCCACGGACGCGGTGGTCGTGCTCTGCCCGACCGAGGGCAGGGCGGCCGACTTCGGGGGGCCGCGATCGGTGTGGGGCAGCCGTTTGGCCCGGGCCGTCTACGCCGCCGTCGCGGCCTCGCCATCCGCGCCATCCGCCCCAATGGGTCCGACTCGATGATCGTGCTCGTGCTGGGCGGGACGCGCTCGGGCAAGTCGGAGGTGGCCGAGCGCTTGGCCTCGACCCTGCCCCAGCCCGTCACCTATGTGGCCACGGGCGCTCCCGTGGACGACGAGATGGCGGCGCGCATCGCGGCCCACAAGCTGCGTCGACCGGTGGAGTGGTCCACCGTCGAAGTTGCGGCCAACACCGCAAGCGCGGCGAGCACGTTGCCCGACGCCTTGCGCCGCCTGCAAGGCACGGTTCTCGTCGATGCGCTGGGGACGTGGCTGGCGGGGCTGGACGACTTCGCAGCCGACGAGGCCGACGTGGCCGCCGCTTTGCAAGGCCGTGACGGCGACGCGGTCGTGGTGTCCGACGAAGTGGGCCTGGGCGTGCACCCGTCGACCGAGGTCGGACGGCGCTTCCGCGACCGGCTGGGCGAGGTCAACCGGTCCGTGGCCGACGTGGCCGACCGGGTGCTGCTGGTCGTGGCGGGCCGCACCTTGGAGCTCGACCGGTGAGGCGGGCGCTGTCGTTCCTCACCCCGTTCGCGGGCGCCCACGATCCAGCCCCCACCGCGCTGTTGTGGTTCCCCATCGTCGGCGCCCTCCTCGGCGCGACGGTGGGCGCGGTCTGGCTGGTGGCCGACCGGCTGTGGCCGCCCCTCGTCACCGGCGCCCTCGTCGTCGTGGCCGACCTGGCCGTCACCGGCATGCTCCACTTCGACGGCTTGGTCGACTCGGCCGACGGCTTGTTGCCTCACCTCGACCCGGACCGCCGGCTGGCCGTGATGAGTGATCCGAACACGGGCGCCTTCGGCGTGGCCGTCGGCGTCGGCGTGCTGTCGCTTCGGGGCGCGGCCCTGGCCGCCATGCGTCCATCCGTGCTGCTGCTGGCCGGACTGTGGTGCGCGTCCCGCACCCTCATGGCCGCCACCATCGTGCGGGTGCCCTACGCCCGCGGCGGCGGGGGACTGGCCAGCGCCTTCCTCACCGCCCGGGTCAGGCCGGTGGCGGCCGAAGGCGTGCTGTCGGCCATCGTGTTGGCCGCGCTGTGGCGGCCGTTTCCGGGCGCGCTGTCCGTCCTGGCCGGGCTGGCCGCGGGCCTGGGCGTGGTCCGCTTAGCCCAGCGCCGCATCGGCGGGTTCACCGGCGACGTGCTCGGCGCCGCGGGCATGGTGGCCGAGACGGTGGGGCTGGTCGTGGCCGCCGGGTGGCGCAGATGAGCCGGCCCAGACGGGGCAGGGGACTGGCCGTGGCCTTCGGGCTGCTGGCCGACCGGGCCTTCGGCGAACCGCCGGTCACCCCCCATCCCGTCTCGCTGTTCGGACGGGCCATGCGCGGGGTCGAGTCCCGCGTCTGGCGCGACTCGCGCCCGGCCGGCGTCGTGCACGCGGGCGCGGGCCTGACCCTCGGCGTGGTCGCGGGAGCGGCCACGCGCTCGACCGCGCTGGCGACCTATGTGGCCGTGGCCGGACGGGCCTTGGGCCAAGCGGCCATGGCTGTGGCCGACGCCCTCGAAGCGGGCGACCTGGACCTGGCCCGTGAACGGCTGCCCGCGCTGGTGGGGCGCGACCCCACGGGGCTGGATGAGAAGGAGATCGCCCGCGCCGCGGTCGAGTCGGTGGCCGAGAACACGGTCGACGCGGTGGTGGCGCCCGCCTTGTGGGCCTTGGCTTTGGGCGCACCGGGGGCCGTGGGTTATCGGGCGGTCAACACCATGGACGCCATGGTCGGGCACCGCAGCGAGCGCTATGCCCGCTACGGCTGGGCCGCGGCCCGGTTGGACGACGCCGCCGGCTTCGTGCCCGCCCGCGTCACCGCTCTCATGGTCGCCGTGGTGCGCCCTCGAGCCGCCCACGCCGTTTGGAGGACGGTGCGGGCCGATGCTCCTGCCCACCCGTCGCCCAACTCGGGCGTGGCCGAGGCCGCCTTCGCCGCCGCCCTGGGCCTGCGTCTCGGGGGCGAGAGCCGCTATGGCGATCGCGTCGAGCTGCGGCCGCCCCTCGGCGACGGGCGTCCGCCCGAGCCCGCCGACATCGCGTCGGCCGTGCGCCTGTCGCGTGACGTGACGTACGCGTTGGCCGCGTCGGTGGCGGTGTTCTCGTGATCCCCGCGGGCCGCCACGGCGGCGACGGGGCTCGGCTGGCCGCCGCCCTGGGCATCGATCCCGGCGCGGTGCTCGACCTGTCGGCCAGCCTCAACCCGGTCGCCCCTGACGCGGGCGACGTGGTGGCCAAGCACCTCGACGCTTTGCGCCGCTATCCCGATCCGGCCCAGGCCACCGTTGCCCTGGCCGAGGCCATGGGCGTGGACCCCGACTGCCTCCTGCTCACCAACGGCGGGGCCGAGGCCATCGCCATGGTGGCAGCCGATAAGGGGGGCACGGTCGTCAGCGAGCCCGAGTTCTCGCTGCACCCGCGCCTGGCCGAGGGTGGCAACGGCCCTCATTGGCGGTCCAACCCGCACAACCCCACCGGCCGGTTGTGGACCGCCCCCATCGACGACGGCAGCACCGCCGGGACGGGCTGGGTCTGGGACGAGGCCTTCTACCCGCTCGCAACCGGTCGGTGGACGGCCGGGCACACGGGCATCGTCGTCGGCTCCCTCACCAAGCTCTTCGCCTGTCCGGGCCTGCGACTCGGCTATGTCCTCGCCGACGTCGGCTGCGTGCAACGCCTGCGCGACCGACAGCCCGAGTGGTCGGTCAACGGCCTGGCCGCGTCGGCGCTGCCGGACCTGCTGGCCGGCGCCGACCTGCCCGCGTGGGCCGCGGCCGTGGCCCGCCTGCGGGCTGCGCTCGTCGATCTGCTCACGCCGTTCAAGCCCCTGCCCTCGGACGCCAACTACGTCTTGTGCACCGACGCCGCGGGCCTGCGCGACCGACTCGCCCCCCACGGCGTGCTCGTGCGCGACTGTGCGAGCTTCGGGCTGCCCGACCATGTGCGCGTGGCCGTCCCCGACGAAGCGGGCTTGGCCCGTTTGCAGGAGGCGCTGTGCGCGGCGGGCTGATGGTGTGCGGGACGACGAGCGACGCGGGCAAGAGCCACGTGGTCACCGGGCTCTGCCGCCTGCTCGCCCGAAGGGGCGTGCGCGTCGCCCCCTTCAAGGCCCAGAACATGGCCCTCAACTCTTATGTCACGCCGAGCGGCCACGAGATCGGCCGGGCCCAAGGGGTGCAGGCCCTGGCCGCCGGGGTGGAGCCCGAGGTGGCCATGAACCCGATCCTGCTCAAGCCCACGGGGGAGCGGACCAGTCAGGTCGTGGTGAATGGAAGGCCCCTCGCCCACATGACCGCGGCCGAGTACCACGAGGCCAAGCCCGGCCTGCTGACCACTGTCCTCGACGCGCTGGCCGACCTGCGCAGCCGCTTCGATGTGGTCATCGTCGAGGGCGCGGGCAGCCCGGCCGAGATCAACCTGCTCGACCATGACATCGTGAACCTTCGCATCGCGTCGGAGGCCGGACTGCCCGCCATCGTGGTGGGCGACATCGACCGCGGCGGCGTGTTCGCCGCCCTCTACGGCACCGTCGCCCTCTTGCCCGACCACTACCGCGCCTTGGTGCGCGGCTTCGTCATCAACAAGTTCCGCGGCGACCCGGCCCTGCTGGGAGACGGCCTGGCCGACCTCGAACGCCGCACCGGCGTGCCCACCTTGGGCGTGCTGCCGTTCGTGCACGACGTGGCCCTCGACGCCGAGGACTCGCTGGCCCTCACCGGCCTGCGCCCGCGCGCCAACGCGCCCGCGGTGGCCGACTCGCTCGACATCGCCGCCGTCCACTTCCCCCGGCTCTCCAACTTCACCGACCTCGACGCGCTGGCCCTCGAGCCCGGCGTGGGCGTCCGCCTGGTGGACAGCCCGGCCGCGCTGGGCGCCCCCGACCTGGTGATCCTGCCCGGCACCAAGGCCACCGTCGCCGACTTGGACTGGCTGCGGGGCCGAGGCCTGGACCGGGCCATCGCCGCCACCGACGCGTTGGTGCTCGGCCTGTGCGGCGGCCTTCAGATGATGGGCCGGGTCATCGAGGACCCGGCCCGCGTCGAGTCCGACCGCAGCCGGGTGGAGGGGCTGGCCTGGCTGGACGCGACCACCGAGTTCGGCCCGGCCAAGGTCACGCTGCAACGCCGTGGCACGTGCATGGGCCAACGGGTGACCGGCTACCAGATCCACCACGGCCGGGTGCACCAAGGGGACGGCACGCCCGGCTGGGTCCATCTGGACGACGCCTATGGCCGAGACGACGACGGCGCGGTGGAACCGGTCGAGGCCCGCTTCCTGGGCACCACGCTGCACGGGCTGTTCGAACAGGACGGCTTCCGCTCGACGTTCCTCACCGAGATCGGGCGGCGGCGGGGCAAGACGTTCGTGCCCGCGGGCGTGTCCTTTCCCGCGGCCCGGCGGGCCCAGTTCGACCGGCTGGCCGACCTGTTGGAGGCCCACATGGACATGGCGGGCCTGGAAGCACTCATCAAGGAAGGCGTCTGAGAATGATTCTCATTCCGACAGCGCCGCGGTGTTGAGAATGATTCTCGTTCTTACCAACGCGGACACCGAGATCCTGGCTCTGCGGTCGGTGGTCGAAGCCCTGCCCGAGGGGTTCCCGCCCGTGCGGGCGGCCAACCCGTCGGCCCTGGCCGACGCGCCCGACGTGTCGGAGGCCGATATCGTGCTGGTGCGGCTGCTGGGCGGGCGCAGGGCGTGGGAGCAGCAGTTCGAACGCCTGCGGGCCCAATGCGTCGAGCAAGGGATTCCGCTGCTCGCCTTCGGCGGCGAGGCCGCACCCGACGCAGAGCTGACCTCCCTGTCAACGGTCCCGAGCGCCACCGTGGCCACCGCCTTCGAGTACCTCCGCTCCGGCGGTCTGCACAACACCGAGCACCTTCTCCGGTTCGTCAGCGACACCGTGTTGTTGACTGGGTTCGGGTTCGACGCGCCAGTCGAGGTCCCGGCCGTGGGCGTCTTTCGGGCCCCGCAGCCACGTGGCAAGGACAACGGCGGCGATGGCGATGGCGATGGCGATGGCGATGGCGATGGCGATGGACGGCGGCGGCTCCTGGTCGGCGTGGTCTTCTACCGGGCCCACGTGCTCAGCGGCAACACCCAGTTCGTCGACGACCTGTGCGACGCCATCGAGGCCGCGGACCCAGACGGCACGACGGACGCGGTGGCCGTCTACTGCTACTCGCTGCGCGAGCCGGAGCCGCTCGCCTTGCTGGCCGACCTCGGGCTCGACTGCCTGGTCACGACCGTGCTGGCCATGGGGTCGGCCGACGGCGACCAGTGGGACGCGTCCGGCCTGGCCGACTTGGACGTCCCCATCGTGCAGGCCATGGCGGCGACGCAGTCGTCGGCCGCGTGGGCCGCGTCCGACAATGGGCTGGCGCCCATCGACGTGGCCATGTCCGTGGCCATCCCCGAGTTCGACGGCCGCATCGTCAGCGTTCCCTTCTCGTTCAAGGAGACGGTGGACGACGGCGACTCGCTAGGGGCGCCGGTGACGGCATACCGCACCATGCCGGACCGCGTGCGCAGGGTGGCGGGCATCGCCGTGAAGCAGGCCCGCCTGCGCCACATCGCCAACGCGGACAAGCGCATCGCGGTCGTGCTGTCCGCCTATCCGACCAAGCAGAGCAGGCTGGGCAACGCCGTGGCCTTGGACACGCCCGCGTCCACCATCGACCTGCTGCACGCCTTGCGGGACAAGGGCTATCGGGTCGAGCGCATCCCTGTTGACGGCGATGCCCTCATGCACGAACTGGCCGACCACCTCGACCCCGAGCGGCCCACGGCGTTGGACCTGGGCCACGTGCTGGTGGCCATCCAACCGCCTCGCGGCTTCGGCGACAACCCGGTGGCGGTCTACCACTCGCCGGACCTGCCGCCCACCGAGCAGTACGTGGGCTTCTACCGCTGGCTGGAGGACGAGTGGGGCGCCCACGCCGTGGTGCACATGGGCAAGCACGGGACCCTTGAGTGGCTGCCGGGCAAGGGCGTGGGCCTGTCGGGGGAGTGCTGGCCGGACGTGTCGCTGGGCGACCTGCCGCTCGTCTACCCGTTCGTGGTGAACGACCCGGGCGAGGGCACGCAGGCCAAGCGCCGAAGCCACGCGGTGATCATCGACCACCTGTTGCCGCCCATGACGCGGGCCGACACCTACGACGACCTGGCCCGACTGGAGGGGCTGCTGGACGAGTACGCGCAGGTGGCGTCGCTCGACCCGGCCAAGCTGCCCGCCATCCGCGCCCGCGTGTGGGACCTCCTGGTGCAGGCCGAACTGCATCGGGACCTGGGCATGTCGGCCATGCCGGACGAGGAGGCGTTCGACGACCTCGTCCTGCACGTGGACGGCTACCTGTGCGAACTGAAGGACGCCCAGATCCGCGGCGGGCTGCACACGCTGGGCCGCCCGCCTGAAGGCGACGCGCTGGTCGACCTGGTGCTGGCCATGACCCGGCTGCCCCAAGGGGACGTGCCTCCGCTGCGCCGGGCCGCCGACGGCTCGCTGCACGACACCGACGAGGCCGAGGCCGAGGCCCGGGCCGTGGTCGAGGCCCTCGCCGCCGGCCAGTGGAAGACGAGCACGGACGACCCCACCCAGCGTTGGGTGTGCCAGACCTTGGTGCCTGCCCTTACCAGGACCACCGACGAGGTGGCCAATGTTCTGCGGGCCTTGGACGGCCGCCATGTGGTGTCGGGGCCGAGCGGCGCGCCCACGCGCGGGATGGCCCACGTCCTGCCGACCGGGCGCAACTTCTACTCGGTCGATCCGAAGGCGCTGCCGTCGCGTCTGGCGTGGGAGGTGGGCTGCAAGCTGGCCGACCAGTTGCTGGCCCGCCACCTCGAGGAGGAGGGCAGGTATCCCGACTCGGTGGGCCTGGTGGTGTGGGGCACGGCGGCCATGCGCACCTCCGGCGACGACGTGGCCGAGGCCCTGGCCCTCATGGGCGTACGCCCGGTGTGGGCCGCGGAGTCGGCGCGGGTGACGGGCGTGGAGCTGATCCCGGACGAGGAGTTGGGCAGGCCGCGTGTCGACGTCACTCTGCGCATCTCGGGCTTCTTCCGTGATGCCTTCCCGCATCTGATCGAGCTGTTGGACGACGCCTGCAAGCTGGCGGGCTTCGACGACGACCCTCGCATCTTCGGGGCCAAGCCCGGCGCCTACGGGTCGGGAATCCTGCCCCTGTTGGAGTCGCGCGACTGGCGCAGCGACGACGACCTGGCCGCCGTCTACGAGGCCTGGTCGGGCTGGTCCTACGGGCGGGCCGCGCTGGGCGGAGCGGCGGCCCACGACGCCATGCGCAGGCGCTTCGCCCTCATCGACGTGGCCGTGAAGAACCAGGACAACAGAGAGCACGACATCTTCGACTCCGACGACTACCTGCAAGACCACGGCGGCATGGTCGCCACCATTCGGGCCCTCACCGGCCGCCAGCCCAAGGCCTGGTTCGGCGACTCGGCCGACCCGGCCCGGCCCCGCGTGCGCAGCCTGGCCGAGGAGGCGGCGCGCGTCGTGCGTACCCGCGTCGTCAACCCCAAGTGGATCACGGCCATGCAGCGCCACGGGTACAAGGGCGCCTTCGAGATGGCGGCCACGGTCGACTACCTCTTCGGCTACGACGCCACCGCCCACGTGGTGGAGGACTGGATGTACGAGCGGGTCACCGACGCGTACGTGGCCGACCCGGACGTGCGCAAGTTCTTCGAGCAGTCCAACCCGTGGGCCTTGCGATCGATCAGCGAGCGCTTGTTGGAGGCCCATGAGCGGGGGCTGTGGGATGCGTCCGACGCGGCCTTGTCCACGCTGCGCTCGGCCCTGTTGGAGGCTGAGGGCTGGGAGGAGTCGCGATGAGCGCGACCCGTCACACGACCGCGTCGAACCTCGACACTCGCATCAGTGGAGCCGACCGGCCCCGGCGGGTGCGCTTATCAGGCAGGCGCTTCTTGGGGGATGGATTTGGGCGGCGCGGGTGGCGGCGGCAGCACGGCGCGCACGGCGGCCGACGTGGCCTCCTTGGCCACCTCGCGCACGGCCCGTCCGTCCGGGGCCACCACGCCGACGGTGCCGGGCGTGTCCAGCGTGCAGCCTTGGCGGGCCAGGACCACGAGCGATCCGTCGGGCAGCCAGCCCACGGGCTCGGCGTGCTCGGCCATCGTCGCCTTGAGGTCCAGGTACTTGCCGTTGCGCTCGGCCCGCAACACGGCGCTGCCGCACTGGCCTTGCGTCCACGCCACGCCGCCGCCGCTGAACGGCGACGTCACCACGTGGTCGATGACCGCGGGCTTGGCCACCTCGGCAATCGTCGTCAGCTTGCCCGCGTCGATCTCCTGGCGGTGGAGCACGTACTTGTCGTCGTGCTCGGCCACGAACAGCAGGGCGCCGCTGGCCGTGAACGTGATGTTGGCGATGTCGCGGGCATCCGCGGTCTTGGTCAGGAGCCGGGCGTCTTGGCCCTGGTTGTCGGCGATGTAGAACTCCGTCGAGCCGTCGTCGCCCCGTCCCACCGAGACGATGGTTCGGCCCGCCGGGTGGTAGACGGCCTTTTCGTGCTTGGCCATGAAGGTGATGTCCACCGTGTCGGGCGATCCGAGTTCCCGCTTGGTGAGCCTGCCTTCGGGCGTAACCCGAAGCACGGCGGTGCCCGTCGGCCGGGACAGCACGCCCGGTCCGTCGAAGGGCTTCACCGGGGCCGACTGGCCGACCACGACCGTGTCGCCCAGCAGGACGCGGTCGGCCTTGCCGCCCCACGCCGAGACGGTGGTGGCGTGGTCGATCAGACAGCCCGACTCGTCCAGCAGGCGCCCGCGCGCCACCCACGTGACCGCGCCCTTTTGTGGGGCCGGTCCCAGGCCGTGGCAGTCCGCCGACACGCCGGTGCCGGGGCTGACCGTGCCTGGGTTGGAGGGCACGGTGCTCGAAGGTGCCGCGGTGGTGGACGAGCCTGCGTTGCGCCCCTTGCCCCCCGCCGCACCCTTGTCCTTGTTGGACGAGCACCCGCCCGCCACGGCCATCACGGCCAACAGCAATGCCAGCGCCCGCCTCATGGAGGAAGTATGCCCCGTGCCTGATCTGCTGTTTCCCTTCGCCGCGGTGGTGGGCCAGGGCGAGGTCAAGCTGGCCTTGCTGCTCAACGCCGTCGACCCGGCCATCGGCGGTGTGCTGCTGCGGGGCCAGAAGGGGAGCGCCAAGTCCACCCTGGCCCGAGCCCTGGCCAAGCTGCTGGCCAAGGACGCGCCCTTCGTCGAGCTGCCGGTGGGCGCCACCGAGGACCGCGTCGTCGGCACCGTCGACATGGCCGCGGCCCTCACCCATGGCGAGCGGAGGTTCCAGCCCGGACTGCTGGCCGAGGCCCACGGAGGCGTGCTCTACGTGGACGAGGTGAACCTTCTGCCCGACCACTTGGTCGACGTGCTGCTCGACGTGGCCGCCAGCGGGGTGAACAGGGTGGAGCGCGAAGGCGTGTCGCACGAGCACCCGAGTCGGTTCGTGCTCATCGGCTCCATGAACCCGGAGGAAGGGGAGTTGCGCCCGCAGTTGCTCGACCGCTTCGGCCTGGCCGTCGACGTGGCCGCCAGCGTGGACCCGGACGAGCGGGCCGAGGCCGTCACCCGCAGGCTCGACTTCGACCGCAACCCCATTGCCTTTTTGGAGCGCTGGTCGGGGTCGGACGTGGCCTTGCGCACGCGCCTGGCCGATGCCGGACGGGCGACCGTTTCTGCCGAGCTGGTGCGCACGGTGTCGGCCCTCTGCGCGGCGGCGGGGGCCGAGGGCCTGCGGGCCGACCTGGTGATCTGTCGGGCCGCGGCCGCCCTGGCCGGATGGGAGGGTCGGGCCTCGGCCACCGTCGAGGACGTGCGACGGGTGGCGCCGTTGGCCTTGAACCACCGCCGTCGGCGCTCGCCGTTCGAGGACCACGGCATGGGCGCGGACGAGTTGGAGCAGGCCTTGGCCGAAGCCACCGGCGAGGCGCCGCCATCGGGCTCGCAAGACGAGGAGCAGCCTGCGGCCGCGCCCGATGCTCCTACGCGCATCGTCAGGCTGGACGGGCCTCGCTCCGAGGCAGGCGGGAGAAGGGCATCGACCGAAGGGCCAAGAGGCAGGCTGGTGGGCGACCGTCCGCTGGCCGCGTCCGTCGGCGGCCCTTCGGGCGGCATTTCGGGTGGAGTCGCGGTCGGCGCCACGGCGCGAGCCGCGGTGGTGCGCAGGGCGGTGGACGGCGGGCCCATGCTGGCGCGTGACGACCTGCGTGAAGCGGTGCGCGAACAGCGGGCCGGGAACTTGATCGTGCTGGCCGTGGACGCGTCGGGATCGATGGGCGCGGCCCGACGCATGGAGGCGGCCAAGGGCGCGGTGCTCTCCGTCCTGCTCGACGCGTATCAGCGCAGAGACCGCGTCGCCCTGGTCACCTTTCGAGGCAGCGAGGCCGAGGTGGTGCTGCGGCCGACCGGCAGCGTGGAGGTGGCCAAGGCCCGACTGACCGATCTGCCCACGGGCGGGACGACGCCGTTGGCCGCGGGCATCGAGGCCGCCCTCGACCTGGCCGACCGCAATCGGTCAGGCCCCCATCAGCCGCTGCTCGTCCTCATCTCGGACGGACGGGCCACAGCGGGGCCGCCCGGGGTCGACCCGCTCGACGCGGCACTGGCCGCGGCCGCGCTGGTGAAGCGCAAGGGCGTGGCCGCGGCGGTGATCGACGCGGAGGACGGCCCGACCCGACTGGGCCTGGCCCGGTCCATCGCCGATGCCATGGGCGCTCGTCTGCTCACCGTGCCCGAGCTGTCGGCGGGCGCCCTGCAAGGCGCCATCCGACAAGCCGCGGATTCCTAGGTCGACCCCGGCCCCGGCCCCGATGGTGGCGACGGCGGCGGCGGCCCGACGCGGCACAAGCGGCGGACCAGGGCCAGTCCTTCGTCGGTCCCTTGCCAATGCCGTTCGAGCGCGTCCGGCCCCGCGGCCCGCACCACCGACCGCAGCACGACGGCGACCACGATGACGTCGTCGGCGTAGCCCAAGAGCGGGATGAAGTCGGGCACCACGTCGACTGGGAAGGCCAGATAGGCGAGCAGGAACAACAGCCGCCTGCGCACGGGCCGGGGCAGCGTGGCGTCGGCGGCCAGGCTTCGCACCAGCCTGGTGACGTCGGGGACCAGCCGGGCCGCGCCCTTGAGATCCATGCCACGTGGGCGCCACAAGGCCAGCACCAGCACGAAGAGCAGCCAGGTCGCGGCCAGCGCGCCCACCGCGCCGAGGGCCAGGCGCAACACGGGCACGGCCGCAGTCTTGCGCAGCGCGCGACCTCGCTCGTGATGCGGCGGTCGAGGCGCCTTCGATAGCCTCTGGCCCCGTGCGTCGAGCCGTTGCCGCCGTTGCGGCCCTCGCGCTGCTGGGACTCCTGACCCCACCTGCTTCGGCCGCCGACCTGGCCGGGGCCCAGCGGCGCGCCAACGCAGCGGCGGCGCGCCTGGCTGCGGCCGAGACGGCGCTGGCCAAGGCCGAGGCCGAGGTGTCCCGGCTCAAAGGCCAAGCCGACGCGGCGTCGACCAAGCTGCGGGCGGCCGAGTCGCGCGTGCGGACCGTCGCCGTCCGCCGATACATGGACTCGGGCCAGCAGGCCACGCAGTGGCTGAACGAGACGGACATGGGGCAGGCCTCGCGCAACCAGGTCCTCCTCAAGTTCGTCCTCGTCGGCAACAGCGACTCGGTGGCCGACTACCGAACGGCTCGAGCCGACCTCGACGCCACCAGGTCGGCCATGGCCAAGCAACTGGCCGACCAACAGGGCGCGGTGCGCAAGCTGCGCCAGGAGGAGGCCGACATCAACGCCGAACTGAGCCGACTGGCCGCCGCGGCCAAAGCCGAGGAGGTCCGCAAACGGGCCGCAGCCGCGGCCGCCGCGGCCCGGTCGAAGTCGGCCAAGGGGGCGGCGGGCGTACCCGCGCCCAGGGCGGGCGGCGTCATCGTCACCGGCTCATGGGTGTGCCCAGTGCAAGGGCCGCACGCGTTCTCCAACGACTTCGGCCAACCCCGCAGCGGCGGCCGACGCCATCAGGGCAACGACATCCTGTCGCCCCGAGGCACGCCGGTGGTGGCCAATGTCGGCGGCGTGGTGAGCCGCCATCCCAACCACTTGGGCGGGCTGTCGTACTACCTGCATGGGGCGGACGGGAACACGTACTACGGGGCCCACCTCCAGTCCTACGGCGCTGAGGGGTCGGTCAGCGTGGGGACGGTGATCGGCTATGTGGGCAACAGCGGCGACGCATCGGGCGGCCCGACCCACCTCCACTTCGAGATCCATCCGGGCGGCGGCGGGGCCGTCAACCCGTACCCCACGCTCGTCAAGTACTGCTAGCGCGATGAGCGACGGCGGGCGCGACGCAGAGCCGGCCGCGCTGTTGCGATCCGTGCTCGACGCGCCGATCGAGAACCTGCGAAGGCTCTCAGGTGGCGCCTCTCGCGAGACGTGGTCATTCGACTGCGGGGGCCGCCCCCTGATCTTGCGGCGCGATCCGCCGGGCGCGCCCAAGGAGGGCATGGCCGTCGAGGCCCGTCTGCTGCGGGCCGCGGGGGCGTGTGGTGTCCCCGTGCCCGAGGTGGTGGCGGCCGAGTCCTCGTTCATCGTCATGGAGCGGGTCGAGGGCGAGACCATCCCTCGCAAGATCCTGCGCGACGACGCCTTCGCCGCCGCCCGGCCGGCACTGGCCGCCCAGTGCGGCACCGTGCTGGCCGCGCTGCACCGCATCCCTGTCGAGGACTTCGCCGACCTGCCCGACACCGATCAAGTGGCCGAGTGGCGCGACATCTTGGACTCGCTGGGCCAGCCCCACCCCGCGTTCGAGCTCGGCCTGCGCTGGCTCGGTGAGAATCGCCCGCCCCGTTCGGGCACCACGGTGGTCCACGGCGACTTCCGCAACGGCAACCTCATCGTCGGGCCTGAAGGCGTGCGGGCGGTGCTCGACTGGGAGCTGGCCCACAGGGGCGATCCGCTGGAGGACCTCGGCTGGCTGTGCGTCAAGGCGTGGCGCTTCGGCGTGAACGACAAGCCGGTCGGCGGCTTTGGCGACTACGACGAACTGGTGGGCGCATATGAGGACGCGGGCGGCGGTCATGTCGATCGGGACGCGCTCATGTGGTGGCAGGCCATGGGCACGTTGAAGTGGGGGATCATGTGCATCGTGCAGGGGTCCCTCCACGTCTCGGGCACGGTGCGGTCCGTCGAGCTGGCCGCCATCGGCAGGCGCGTCTGCGAGAACGAGTGGGACCTGCTCGACCTGCTTCCGTACGGGCGGGACTGAAGCGGTGGCGCGTGTCGGATGACCGAGCCTCACGACCTGCCGTCCGCGGCCGAGCTGGTGGAGGCCGTGCGCGAGTTCCTCGCCCACGACGTGCTGCCCGCGGTCGATGGGCGCGTCCAGTTCCACACCCGCGTCGCCGTCAACGTGCTCGGCATGGTCGGGCGCGAACTCGCCCTCGGCCCGGCGCAGGCCGCGGCCCACGGCGAGGGCCTGGCCGCGCTGGGCGTGTCGTCCGAAGCCGAGCTGGCGCGCATCATCCGCCAAGGCGGGGCCGACGACCGCATGGACGACATCGGCCGGTTCGTGCGGGCCACGGTGCGGGCCAAGCTGGAAGTGGCCAATCCCAAGTACCTGGCCGAGTGAGTGGGTAGGAAGGCGACGCATGGCCGACGACCTCGACATCAAGCAGCTTCAAAAGACGCTGTCGGACTCGGCCCGGGCGGCCGGGGCCAAGGCGGTGGCGTCGGGCAAGTGGCTCACCGAATGGGTGGTGGACAACGCGCCCCGCATCCCCGTGCGCGACGCGGCCACCTTGTCCAGCCATCACGACGGCCTGACGGGCGACGCCTTGGGCCAGGCCTTGATCCAGGCCGCCAGTCGGACCACGGCCGCGGTGGGCGCGGCCGTCGGCGCGCTGGCGGGCGTGGAGGAGTTGGCCCCGCCCGCCTGGCTCGCCATCCCGTTCGAGTTGGTGGTGGAGACGGCGGCCGTCGCCGTGGTGGAGCTCAAGCTGGTGGCCGAGTTGCACGAGGTCTACGGCCACGGCATCCAGGGCCGGGCTCGGGACAAGGGCCTGCTGATCGTCCAGGCCTGGGCCGAGCGCAGGGGCATCACGCCCGCCACCGCGGCCACCGACGGCGGCAAGCTCAGCACCAAGGCCGTGCGCGAGGAGGTCGTGCGCATGGCCCGGCGCAGGCTGGTGCGCAGAGCCGGTCGCAACCTGTCCAGCCTGGTCCCCATGTTCGTAGGCGCCTTGGCCGGCGCCGAGGCCAACCGCCGGGCCACCCGCAGCGTGGGCCAGGCCGTCGCCGCCGACCTGCGCGCGCCCTGACCCCCCGCCCGTCCCGCCCCTCATCACGTCCGGAGGACATAGGCACACCCAGCCGGTACCTATGTCCTCCAGAAACGCAGGGACGGGCCAACCAGCGCAGGGACGGGCCTACCAGCGCAGGGACCGCCGGTCCTTTACAGTCTGGCCGTGCACGTAGGCATCCTTGGTGGGACCGGCCCAGCCGGCAGTGGACTGGCCGCCCGACTGGCGGACGCAGGCCTTGAAGTGGTCATCGGCTCGCGGTCGAAGGAGCGGGCCGCGGAGGCTTGCGAGGAGATCTGCAAGCGGTGGCCGGAGCGGGACCTCACGTTGGAGGCGGGGGACAACTCGCGCGCCGCGGCGGCCGAGATCGTCATCGTGGCCACGCCGTGGGACGCCGCCGCTTTGACCGTGGCCAGCGTGGCCCAGCGGCTGACCGGCAAGGTCGTCATCTCCATGGCCAACGCCTTGGCCAAGGTGGGCGACGAGTTCGAGCCCTTGGTCCCGCCCCGCGGCTCGGTGGCCGCCCACGTGCAGAGCGCGGCGCCGGGCGCCATGGTGGCGGCCGCCTTCCACCACCTTCCCGCCAAGGCGCTGGCCAACCTCAACACGCCCATCGACGCCGACGTGCTCGTGTGCTCCGACCATGTGACCGCCTTCGAGCGCACGGCAGAGCTGGTCGAGCTCATCCCCAACCTGCGGCCCCTCAACGCAGGATCGCTGTCCAATGCGGCGCCCATCGAAGCGGTCACCGCCGTGCTGTTGCAGCTCAACGTGCGCTACAAGACCCGTGCCGCGGTGCGGCTCACCGGCATCGAGCTTCCTGGCAAGTGATCAGGCTTTACGACACGGCCCGCCAAGAGGTGGTGCCGTTCGAGCCTGGTCCCACGGTGAAGATGTACACGTGCGGCATCACGCCGTACGACTCGGCCCATATGGGCCATGCCGCTGTCTACCTCTTCTACGACGTGCTGCGCCGACGGCTGCACGACCTGGGCCACGTCACCCAGTGCGTGCGCAACATCACGGACATCGACGACCCGCTCTTCGCCAAGGCCCGCGAGCTCGGCGTCTTCTACCTCGACCTGGCCGCCGAGGAGATCGCCCGCTTCGAAGAGTGCATGACCGCCCTGGGCCTGCTGCCGCCTTGGAGCTCGCCGCGCGCCACGTCCGCCATCCCCGACATCCTCGGCTTCATCGGCATGGTGCTGGAAGCGGGCTACGCCTACCAGTCCGGCGGCAGCGTCTACTTCTCGGTCTCCAGCTTCGACCGCTTCGGTCAGGTCAGCCATCTCGACCGCGACCGCATGCTGGCCCTGGCCGCGGAGCACGGCGGTCGGCCGGACGACCCGGACAAGCGCGACCCGCTGGACTTCGTCCTGTGGCAGCCCTCGGCCGCCGACGAGCCTGCGTGGGAGTCGCTCTGGGGGCCGGGCAGGCCGGGCTGGCACATCGAGTGCTCGGCCCTCGCGTTGCGCGAGCTGGGCACCTCCGTCGATCTGCACGGCGGTGGAGCCGACCTCGTCTATCCCCACCACGAATGCGAAGCGGCCCAGTCCGAGGCGGCCACGGGCGAGCCGTTCGTGCGCCACTGGATGCACGTCGGCATGGTGCGGCTGGGCGGCGAGAAGATGTCGAAGTCACTCGGCAACCTCGTCTTCGTGGGCGACCTGCTCAAGGAATGGGAGCCCGACGCCATCCGCTTGGCCCTGCTCTCGCAGCACTACCGGGCCTCGTGGGACTGGACCGATGACCTGTTGCCCCAGGCCGTGGCCCGGCTCGACCGCTGGCGCTCGACGGGCGCCGGCGGCGGCTCGGCCGAGGGCCTGGACGCGGTGCGGGCCGCCTTGGACGACGACTTGGACACACCCACGGCCCTCGCCCTCATGGACGGCGAGGCCGATGCCGGCCGCGCCGTAGGTGACGCGGCCGCCCTGCTCGGCGTCCACCTGTAGGCCGTGCCGAGCGCATCTGCCCGCGCCCTGACTGCCAGCCCCCGTTTCCCCGGTCCGTCGCGAGACGGCCGTTCTTGTCATCCTCAGTTCGCCATCTCGGACTCACCATGACAAGTAGGCGGGGAGCGCGGCGCGCCGCTGCGGCGGTGGTGGCGGCGGTGGTCGCGGCGGCGGTCGCGCTTGGCCTTCTGCCCGGGCCGGTGCGGGCTGCGGATGATCCGCTGGTCGCGGTACAGCGGCTCCTCGACACGCGGGTGGCGGCGGTGGGGTCGGGGGACAAGACCGCGTTCATGGGCACGGTGGACCCCCAGGCCCCGGCCTCGTTCAAAGACGCCCAGGCCCGCCTGTTCGACGGACTCCACTCGCTTCCCCTCGCCGTCTACGCGTTGGAGGCCCGCACCCGCGACTCCGGCGACCTCAGCCCCAGGGGCGCGGGCACGTTCCTGCCCGAGACCCGTCAGCGCATGCGGTTCAAGGACTACGACGCGACCGACGCGCTCGACAGCCTGTGGCTCACCTACGTCCAGCGCGCCGGCCGCTGGTACGTGGCCGCCGACGACGACCTCGGTCCTCTCGGCCTGGACACGGCCCGCGGCCTGTGGGACTTCGGCCCTGTCTCGGCCCAGCCCACCGCCCACTTCCTGTTGCTGAGTCACCCGGCCCAGGCCGACCGGGCTCGGGCCTTGGGCGCCCTGGCCGAGAAGGCGGTGGCCGTCTTGTCCCAGCGTTGGCCCCAGCCCTGGCCCGGTCGCATCCCGTTGGTGCTGCCCGGGTCGATCGACGAGTTGGCCGCCATCATCCAGTCGACCGTTGACCTGACCAAGTTCGTGGCCTTCGTCTCCTACGGCTCCAACCGCGACGAGGGATGGACTCCGACCGCACCCCGCATCTACATCCAGGACCGGAACCTGTCGGGCTACAGCGACCGCTTCCAGACCGAGACGCTCGTGCACGAACTGGACCACGCGGCCGTCGCCCCCATCAGCGGGCCCTTCGTCCCTGCGTGGGTGCACGAGGGCGTGGCCGAGTGGGTGGCCAGCGGCAACCCTGTGAGCAAGCGCTCCAACCGTGTGAGTGATCGCTCCGATCACTCACACCTTCCGCGCGACTACTCCTTCACCACCGGCTCACAAGGTTCGATCGTCCACTCGTACAGTGCGAGCAAGGCCGCCGTGTCCGTTCTGGCCGGGGCCAAGGGCACGGCCGCGCCCGCCGCCTTCGTCAAGGACTTGGGCCAGGTCAGGGTGGCTGCGGGCAGCGTGGACTACCAGGTGGACGCGGCCTTGCGCCGCTCGTTGGGACTGGGCCTGGCCGACCTCGAATCGCTCTGGGGCGGGTAGGCGCGTGCGGGTACGCTCGCACGGCTATGGCCGACCAGCTCACCATCACCCTGCCCGACGGATCGCAGCGCGAGCTGCCGAGCGGGTCGACGGCGGCAGACCTGGCCGCCTCCATCGGCCGAGGGCTGGCCAAGGCCGCGGTGGCGGCCACCGTGAACGGGGCCCAAGTCGACTTGAACGCCCCGCTGCCCGACGGCGCCCAGGTCGGCATCATCACCGTCGACTCGCCCGAAGGCCGCTACGTCCTGCGCCACTCCACCGCCCACGTGATGGCCCAGGCCGTGCTGCAACTGTGGCCGGGGGCCAAGTTCGCCATCGGGCCGCCCATCGAGGACGGCTTCTACTACGACTTCGAGCTGCCGGACGGAGCCCACTTCACCGAGGACGACCTGGTTCGCATCGAAGACCGCATGCGCCAGATCGTGAAGGAGGCCCAGCCCTTCGTGCGCGAGGAGCACTCGAAGGAAGAAGGCCTCCAGCTCTTCGCCGACCAGCCGTACAAGGTCGAGATCATCCAGTCGGTGGACGGGTCCGAAGGAGCGGAGGGCGCGGAGGGGGCCGAGGGCCGCGTGGTGAGCGCATACCGCAACACCGAGCAGTTCGTGGACCTGTGCCGCGGCCCGCACGTGCAGTCCACTGACCGGCTGGGCGCCTTCAAGCTCATGCGGGTCGCGGGCGCCTACTGGCGGGGCGACGAGAAACGCCAGCAGTTGCAACGGATCTACGGCACCGCTTGGGAGTCGGACAAGGCCCTCAAGGAGCACCTCCACCGACTGGAGGAGGCCGAACGCAGGGACCACCGCAAGCTGGGCGTGGAGCTGGACCTGTTCTCCTTCCCCGACGAGATCGGCTCCGGCCTGGCCGTGTTCCATCCCAAGGGCGGGCTGGTGCGCAGGCTGATGGAGGACTACAGCCGCCAGCGCCACGACGAGGCGGGCTACGAGTTCGTCAACACCCCGCACATCACCAAGGAGAACCTGTTCCAGACCTCGGGCCATCTGGACTGGTACGCGGACGGAATGTTCCCGCCCATGGAGATGGACGAGGGCCAGCGGTACTACCTCAAGCCCATGAACTGCCCGTTCCACGTCTTGATCTTCCGCTCCCGGCAGCGGTCCTATCGGGAGCTGCCGCTGCGGCTGTTCGAGTTCGGCTCGGTGTACCGATACGAGAAGTCGGGTGTGGTGCACGGGCTGACCCGCGTGCGGGGCATGACCCAGGACGACGCCCACATCTTCTGCACCAAGGAGCAGATGACCGACGAGCTCAAGTCGCTGCTGGTCTTCGTACTCGACCTGCTGCGCGACTACGGGCTCAACGACTTCTACCTCGAACTGTCGACCAGGCCCGAGCACAAGTCGGTGGGCACCGACGAGGAGTGGGACGAGGCCACCGAGGCCTTGCGCACCGTGGCCTTGGCGATGGACCTGCATCTCGAGATGGACGAGGGCGGCGGTGCCTTCTACGGCCCCAAGATCTCGGTGCAGGCGAGGGACGCCATCGGCCGCACGTGGCAGCTCTCCACCATCCAGGTCGACTTCCAGACCCCGCAGCGATTCGACATCGAGTTCACCGGCGCCGACAACGCCCGGCACCGGCCCATCATGATCCACCGGGCCCTGTTCGGCTCGGTGGAGCGCTTCTTCGCCATCCTGGTCGAGCACTACGCGGGCGCCTTCCCGCTGTGGCTGGCGCCCGTGCAGGTGCAGGTGCTGCCGGTGGCGGCCGAGCACGTCGACTACGCCGCGTCGGTCCATGCCCGGTTGCGGTCGGAGGGCTTGCGGGCCGAGTTGATCTCGGCCGACGAGCCCCTCGGCGCGCGCATCCGGCGGGGCAAGCTCGAGAAGGTGCCCTATGTGCTGGTGGTCGGGGCCGACGACGTGGCCGCAGGCACCGCGGGCGTGAACGACCGCAGCGGCAGCGTGGATCGGGGGGTGTCCATCGACGCCTTCGTCGACCGCCTCCGCACCGAGTCGACGACGCGTGCGTGACCGAGCCGACCGCACGTGACCGTGTCTGACCATGCCTGACCCCGGGCTGGACCGGCTCTGGGCCGGGTGGCGCAGCGAGTACGTGGCGGGCGCCACCGACCGCGACGCCCACGCCGACGATCCCCACGCCGACCATCCCCAAGCCGACGCCGACGCCGACGCCGGCTCGGCCGACGAGCCTGACGCCGATGGCGCGGGGCGCTGCGTGTTCTGCGCGCTGGCCGCCAGCGCCCGGCCCGCGTCGGAGACCCGCGTGGTGTGGCGGGGCACGCACTGCTTCGCGGTGCTCAACGCCTACCCGTACACGTCCGGGCACGTGTTGGTCATGCCCGTTCGCCATGTGAGCGAGCTCGAGCAGTTGACGCTGGATGAGACGGCCGAGCTGTGGGCGGGGGTGACCACCGCGGTGGTGGCATTGAAGGCGGCCTATCGGCCGGAGGGCATCAACCTGGGCGCCAACATGGGAAGGGCCGCGGGCGCAGGCATCCCCGCCCACTTCCACGTGCACGCCCTGCCCCGATGGACCGGCGACACCAACTTCATGACGTCGGTGGCCGAGGCTCGTGTCATGCCCGAGCCCCTGGACGTGACCTGGCAGAAGCTCACCGCGGCGTGGCCGTCGGGCTCGTGACCGCAGGCCCGGCCGCCAATGCCGTTTGGGGCCGCTCCGGGCGCTGACGCTACCGTCGCCCGCATGTCCGACGAGCAGGACGAGTACGCCGACCAACTGCCCGCCGACTTGGACGTGGGCGGCTACGTCGGCCCCTACGCCTTCCCCGACAACAGCCGCCGCCGCATCCCCGGCCTGATCTACCTCGGTACCGCGGCGGGCTGTCTGGCCTTGTACCTGCGTCGGGGCGACGGCGGCATCCTCGTCAACCGCGGCTTTCTGGCCGCGGCCGCAGCCTTGGCCGTCATCGGCGTCTACCACCTCACATCAGGCTGGCGCCTGGCTGTGCGCGAGACCGACGCGCTGGTGGCCGCCACCCGGCTGGTGGGATTCCCCGTGGGCCATGCATCGGCCCAGTTGGCCTGGCGGGGCCTGCGCAGCAGGCCGACGTGGCGCATCCTGCTGTACTCGGCCGACGAGCCGCCCACCAAGCGCGGGCTGGTGCTGGTGGACGGGGTCGACGGGCGGACGGTGGCCCACTTCGTGGAGGACAACCCCGAGGACTGGGCCGCGTACTCGACGGGCCCAACGTCCGGGTCGTAGCCTGGTCCCGGGGCCGCACATGCGGTCAAGGGGGATGGGACATGAACAAGGACCAGTGGCGGCCGCGTCACGTCATCGCGGTGGCCGGACTCCTGTGCGCGGCGGTGATCGCCGCACCGGTGGCCGTCGGGGCCGCGACCGGGCAGCTCGTGAACATCGCGGATGGCACCACGTCGACCCAGATCGCCAAGGTCGACCGCTTCGGCCAGTTGAAGGTGGACAGCTCACAGCTCCGGCCCATCGCAGCCACGGCCGGCTTGAATTCGGGCAAGTACAACATGGTGCTCCAGCCGAACTCGGCGACCGTTGCCGTGACCGATCTGAGCCTGGCGATCTATCAGTCCGACACCGCGGTCTGGGGATACGACCTCTACCAACTCACGGCCACGACGGGCGCCGAGTGCGCGAACGGCGGCACCGGCTCCTATCGCTACTTGGGCCACTACACGGTGCAAGGCGCCACGAGCCTGGCCCAGAGCTTTTCGACGCCCATCGTGTTGAAGCCGTTGTCCGGCTCGGCCCCGTGGTGTCTGGCCATCTTCGCTGCGAACCAGCCTTCGAGCACGACCTATTTCTCATACGCCAACCTGCTCGGCTACGTGGTGTCTGGGACCTATCCGCCCGCGGCCCCCGCGGCCGCGAGCGCGTCGTCTGTCCAGTCGGGCAAGCCCAACGCGGCCGTGCAGCAGCAGGCGCAGCCGTAAGCGCGGCCGTGAGCAAGGACCAGTAGCGGCCCGCGTCACGTCATCGCAATCGTGGGAGTCCTGCGCGCGGCGGTGATCTCCTACTCGTACGCGAGCGACACGGGCCACGTGGTGTCGGGCACGTACGACGGAGGGTCAAGCGCGCCAGCCGCGTCCACGTCCGCGCCAGCCAAGCCCAACACCGCCGTGCCGCAGCAACAGCAACAGCAGCACCCGTAAGCAGGTCGCAGCGCGCGGCCACTTCGGGGCCGCGCGGCCGGTCACGACCGCGGCTCAGTCCTTCTTCTTGGCCACCTTGTCGTACAGGTGCTGGGGCAGGACGTCGTAGTGGTCGTGGCGAACGCTGAACCGGCCCCGGCCGCCGGTCAGCGAGCGCAGGTCGATGGCGTAGCGCAGCAGCTCCGACGTCGGGACCATGGCCACGATTATCTGCTCGCCGTCGTTGCCCGACTCGGTGCCCTGGACCCGGCCCCGCCGGGCGTTGAGGTCGCCCATCACGTCGCCCTGATAGGCGGCGGGCACGGTGACCTCTAACAGCGAGATGGGCTCGAGGATCACCGGCGCGGCCTTGGCCATGGCCTCGTGAAAGGCCATGGAGCCCGCCATCTTGAAGCTCATCTCGGACGAGTCGACGGCGTGGAACTTGCCGTCCACCAACTCGACCTTGACGTCCACCACCGGATAGCCGTAGTGGCCGCCGCGGTCCATGGTCTCGGCGATGCCCTTCTCGACCGCGGGGATGAACTGGCGGGGGATGGCCCCGCCCACGATGGAGTCGACGAACTGGAAGCCCGCGCCCCGCTCGACCGGCTCCATCTTGATGACGGCCACGCCGAACTGGCCGTGCCCGCCGGTCTGCTTTTTGTACTTGCCCTCGGCTTCGGCGGGCTGCGTCACCGTCTCCCGATAGGCGACGAGCACGTCCTGGGCCTCCACGTCCACACCGAACTTGCGGTGCAGCCGCTCGGTGACGATGGCCAGATGGGTCTCGCCCATGCCGGACAAGAGGGTCTGGTGCGTCTCCTCGTCCCTGCGCAGGCCGAGCGACGGATCCTCGTCCTGAAGCTTGTGCAGCGCGGTCATCAGCTTGTCCTCGTCGCCCTTGGACTTGGGCACGATGGCGATGGAGATGACGGGCTCGGACTTGGCCGGCGGCGTGACGGTGACGGGCGTCCCCTTCGGGGCAAGGGTGTCGCCGCTGAGGGTGTCGCTCAGCTTGGCCACTGCCGCGATATCGCCCGCCGGGACCTCGGTCACGTCGTCGTGCTCGTTGCCCCGCAAGGTGAAGATGCCGTGGAGTTTTTCGTCCGTGTGCGTGCGCGGGTTGGTGAGCACGGCGTCGGGCTTGACCGTGCCCGACAACACCCTGAACAGCGAGACCTTGCCCACGAACTGGTCGGCCATCGTCTTCCAGATGTAGACGAGCGGCTGGCCCGCCGGGTCGGGCTTCACCTCCTGCTCGCCGCCGGGCGAGTGAACGGTGATGCCAGGCCGGTCGAGGGGCGAGGGGCCGATCTCGCAGATGAAGGTGGCCAGGCGGTCGATGGCCACCAACTTCGTGGCCGACCCGCAGATGACGGGGAACACGGTGGCCGACGCCACGCCGTGGGCCAGCGTCTCCTCCAGCTCCTTGACGTTGGGGATGTCGCCTTCGAGATAGCGCTCCATCAAGGCGTCGTCGGCGACGACGATGCCCTCCACCAGGTTGTCGTGGACCTGGTGCTCCATGGCCTCCATCTCGGCCGGGATCTCGCCGGTGACGGGTGACCCGGTGTCATAGGTGATGGCCGTGTCGGTCAACAGGTCGGCCACGCCCCGGAACGCCGTCTCCTCGCCGATGGGCAGCTCGAGCGGGGCGATGCCCGCGCCGAACGTCTCGCGCAACTGGTCGAGGGTGCGCTCGAAGCTGGCCCGCTCCCTGTCCAGCTTGTTGACGAAGATCATGCGGGGCATGTCCCGCTGGGCGGCCAGCTTCCATGCGATCTCGGTCTGGACCTCCACGCCCTCCACCGCGCTGACCACGAACACGGCCAGGTCGGCCACCGAGAACGCGGCCTCGACCTCGCCCACGAAGTCGGCGTAGCCGGGGCAGTCGATGATGTTGATCTTGTGGCCCTCGAACTCGAAGGGGGCAAGGGACGCGGCCAGCGAGATCCGGCGCTTGACCTCCTCCGGGTCGAAGTCGGTCGTGGTGGTGCCGTCCTCGACCCGGCCCAGCCGGTTGATGGCGCCCGCGCAGAACAGCAGCGCCTCGGTGAGGCTGGTCTTGCCCGCGCCGCCGTGCCCGACCAAGGCCACGTTGCGGATCTTCGTGGGTGGGAATGACTTCAACGATGTCCCCCCTGCCTTCGCCAACGGCTCCTGGCTGCCATCGGGTCGCGGAACTTTAGCCACCCCCCTGGTAGCCTGAAGGAGCCCCAGTAGCCAGAGGAGTTCTCCCTTGTTCGACGGACGCTGGCGCAACCACCTCGATGCGGCCACCCGGCCGGTCGGGTCCACCTTGCGCCGCACCGGCCTCACCGCCGACCATCTCACCGCCATCGGCTTGATCGGCGCGGTGGCGACGGCCGTGGCGGTGGCCACCGGGCACCTCTTCGTGGGCCTCGTCCTGCTGATCGCCAGCGCCCTGCCCGACCTGCTGGACGGGGCCGTGGCCAAGGCCTCGGGCACGGCCTCTCCCCGCGGCGCCTTCTTCGACTCCGTGGCCGACCGGGTGACCGATTCGCTGGTCCTGTGCGGCATCGGGTGGTTCCTCGCCTCGGACCGCGGCGGCCACTGGCCGCTGTTGGCCATGGGCGTGCTGGGCACGTCGACTCTCATCTCGTATCAGCGGGCCAAGGCCGAGGGCTTGGGCTACGCGGCCAAGGGCGGGCTCATGGAGCGGGCCGAGCGCATCGTGGCCTTGTGCTTCGGACTGGCGTTCCCCGTCCTGCTCGTCCCGGTGCTTTGGCTGATGCTGGCGCTGACGTCGTTCACCGCCGTGCAGCGCTTCGTCAAGGTGTGGGGCCAGGCCGAGGCCATCAAGGCCACTCGGCCCGAGCGGACCCCCCGCGTGGCCAGATCGGCGTGGTCGATGCGCTCGGCGCGCGACCGTGACCGCGACGGCGATCGGGACGAGTCCCGCTGGCGCACGGCCTGGCAGGCCCGTTTGGAGCGCCGGGCGCCTCGGCCCCGGCACCGGGCCGACGGCGGTGGCCGCTGGCGGCGTCGGGCGGGCACCCGCCCCTAGCGTTTCCGCGTGTTCGATCGGACGCGGCGACTGGCGCCGTACTGGGGCTACCGGACGGCCGCGTCGTTGGCCCGAGCCCTGCCCGCACCCGTCTCGGCCATCGGTGGCGACGCCCTCGTCGTGGCCATGGCCCCGGCCCTGTGGTCGCGGCGGCGGATGATCGAGCGCCATCTGCGCCGCGCCTCGGGTGGAACGCTCGAAGGGTGGGCCTTGCGGCGCGCTGCGGGCCGGGCGATCCAGTCGTACGTGCGTTACTGGATCGAGTCGTTCCGCCTGTCGGAGATGACCCCTGCCGAGTTGGACGCGGGCATGGACTACGAAGGGCTCGAACTGCTCGACGCGGCCTTGGCCGAGGGACGGGGCGTCATCTTGGCCCTGCCCCACTTGGGGGGCTGGGACTTCGGCGGGGCCTGGTTCGCGTCGCAGGGCTATCAGGCCACGGTGGTGGTGGAGCCACTCGATCCGCCCGAGCTGTTTGAGTGGTTCGCCGACATGCGCAGGGCCATCGGCTTGGAGGTCGTTCCCCTCGGACCCGACGCGGGGACGGCCGTGCTGCGCAGGCTGAAGCAGGGCGGGATCGTCGGGCTTGTGTGCGACCGCGACCTGCCCGGCACCGGCGTGGAGGTCGAGTTCTTCGGGGAGCGCACCACGCTCCCGTCGGGTCCGGCCACCTTGGCCCTGCGCACGGGCGCACCGCTGTTGCCGGTGGCCGTCTATTTCGAGGGCAGGCACGGGCACCGCGGCGTGGTGCGACCGCCGATCGACGTGGCCCGGGCCGGAGGCTTTCGCGACGACGTGGCCAGGGTGACCCAGGCCCTGGCCCACGAGCTTGAGGACTTGATCCGCAGGGACCCTTCGCAGTGGCACATGTTCCAGCCCAACTGGCCCAGCGATCGGGCCGAACCTGCTCGTTGAACGCTTGACTACGCACACGGTGGCGGGCGTGCCCGACGCGACGTCAGCACCAGCCAGCGCGCCCCCCTTTGCTTTTTCGGTCGGGCAAAGGGGAGTAGCGTGCGTCGGTGCGCGTGGCCCAGGTCTGCCCGTACAGCCTGACCATCCCGGGCGGCGTGCAAGGGCAGGTTCTGGCTCTGTCCCGGTCACTGCGGACCCTTGGCCACGAGACCCGGGTCTTGGCCCCGTGCGACGGTCCGCCGCCGGACGCGGGCGTCACGCCGCTGGGCAACTCCATCCCCCTCGCCTCCAACGGGTCGGTGGCCCCGCTCGCCCCTGACATCTCCTGCGCCCTGCGCACCATCCGGGCCTTGCGGGACGAGGACTTCGACATCGTCCATCTGCAAGAGCCGCTGTGCCCTGGCCCCACGCTGACCACGCTGCTGTTCAGCGACCGGCCCATGCTCGGCACCTTCCACCGCTCCGGCGCGTCGAGCGCCTACGCCGCGCTCGGCCCCCTGGTGCGCCGGGCCGCGCAGCGCCTCTCCATGCGCGCCGCGGTGTCGAAGGACGCGCTGGCCACGGCCCGAGGCGCGGTTCCCGGCGACTACGAGATGGTCTTCAACGGCATCGAGGTGGAGCGCTTCGCCAAGGCCCAGCCCTGGCCCACAGACGGGCCGACCATCTTCTTCATCGGACGCCACGAGCCCCGCAAGGGATTGGACGTCTTGTTGGCCGCCTTCGCCGACCTGCCCCCGGACGCGCACCTGTGGGTGGCGGGGGAGGGGCAGCAGACGGCCGAGCTCAAGGCCCGCACCGCGGATGACGCGCGCATCGAGTGGCTGGGCCGAATCCCCGACGACGAGGCTGCTTCCCGGCTGCGGGGGGCCGACCTGTTCTGTGCGCCCAGCCTGCACGGCGAGAGTTTTGGCGTCGTGCTCCTCGAGTCCATGGCGGCCCAGACGCCGATCGTGGCCAGCGACCTCCCCGGCTACCGAAACGTGGCCCGGCCCGACGTCGACGCGCTGCTCGTGCCGCCCAACGATCCGGTCGCGTTGGGCCTGGCCCTGCGGCGAGTGCTGACCGACAGCGCCTTGGCCGCCGAGCTGGTGGCGGCAGGCGAGGTGCGGGCCAACGAGTTCTCCATGGACCGACTGGCCGAGCGCTACGTCGGGCTCTACCAGTCGCTTCTCTCGTAACGCCTGCGCACCGAAGGCCTACGCGCAGACCTCGACCATGATCCGAGGCGGCGCTGACAGCGTCCTCACCCGGAACCCGCTTCGCGTCCGCAGGCCGACCACCCACGTGAGCACGGCCTCGAAGTCGCCTGTCTCGACCACCTCCTCCACCACGGTCGTGGCCGGGCGGATGCGCTTGGGGCCGGTGTAGGTCGGGCCGGACGCGTCGCCCGCGAAGTGGTAGCCGGACGCCGGCTCCATGCGGACTTCGAGCACGGCCGCGCCTTTGACCTCGACCTCGCGTCCTGACGCGTCCTCGGTAATGGGCCGCTTGGTGTAGGCCACCCGGTAGCCCGGCGCCGCGTCCTTGAACTCCCAGACCAAGCGGTCGAACCCGGGCTGATGGGCGGCCCGCACCGCGGTCACCTCGCCTCGGCCGGTTGCGGCCGTCGTCGAGGAGGAAGAGGGATCGGTGTTGGCCGGGCACGACCCGCCCGGCCCGGTCGGGCCAGGGCCGGCCGTCTCGTCGGCGGGCACCGACAGGCCCGGCTTCTCCGGCGACGTGGACGACGTCGACGAGGACGAGGACGAAGTTGAAGACGGCGAGGGCGTGGAGGACGAGTCGTTGTTGCAGCCCGCCAGACCCAGCGAGAGGGCGGCCGTGGCGACCACCAGTGTCAGCGCATGCCGGCGTCGTCGCATGAACGGCAGGGTACGCCCGCATTCGGCGCGCGGCCGGTCACACGCGCCGGAGGGCCCCACCGAGGTGAGGCCCTCCGCCAGACCCGCGAAGTGCGACGTCAGCTTGAGCTGCGGATCAGATCTCGTACCGCCTGCGGGCCCATGCGGCCGGGAGGGGCATGGCGAACCAGCGGCCCAACCCGAGCCCGAGGGCCACCAGCAACAGGCCCAGGGCGGTCAGTTGGGACGACTCTGCACCGGTCGCGGCCAGCGGGCCCTTGGTGCCGGTGCCCGTGGTGGTCACCGACGGCTTGAACTCGGACAAGGCCAGCACCTCGACCACGTTGACGTTGGCCCCGTCCTGCAAGGCCTGGACGCCCGTGCCGAGGGTGGTCTCCAGCGTGGTCATGGCCGCGCTCAACTGCGGCACCGTGCCGCCCAGGCCTTGGATGGCCGAGGCGATGGACGTGCCCCCCACGGTCTGGGCCTTGATGCCGGCGACCAGGGCGGCCAGGTCGGTCGGCGGCTTGATGCTGGCCGTCACGGCCGTGATGCCCGCCGTCGCCGTGTTGTAGCCGTTGACGGTCGACACGGTCTTGACCGTGGGCTGGAGGAACTTGACGGACACGAGCTTGCTCAGGTCCACCGTCCCGCCCACCACAGGGATCTTGATCTCACCGAGGGTCTTGCTCAGCGTGTCGTTCACCGAGGCGACGGTGGCGTTGAGCGTGTCCACCGCTTGGCCGAGGTCCAACGCCGCGAACGACAGGTTGCCCACGGTGACACCGCCGATCTTGCCGGTGTAGTCGGCCGAAGAGCCGGCCACGGTGTCGACGGCCTTGGTGGTGGCGCTCACGTCCACGCCGTTCAGCTTGAGCAGGGCGGTGCCGTCGAGCGCGCTGAGGGCGCTGGACAGCACGTCCGACAGGGCCCCTTGCAGGGCGTCGATCAAGGCGTTGGTCTGGGCCAGTGGCGTGGCCAAGGCGTTGATGGCGTCGATGTCCGCCGTGGGGATGACCCCGCCCAGGCCCAGTGTGGTGACGACGCTGCCCGCGGTGCCGTTCACCAGCCCCGAGTTGCTGTTCACGGCGGCGATGAGGTCGGCCACCTTCTGCTGGATGGCGTCGATGGTCGTGTTCAAGTTGGCGGCCGGGTCGAGGCCGGGCACGGGCACCTTGAGGGTGGTCAACAGGGCGTTGATCTGATCGACGGTGAGGTTGATCAGCGAGATGTCGAGTCCGTCGAGGACGGCCCCCAAGTCGAGAACCGTGAGGGCGTCCACGTTCACGGCCCGCGTGCTGGTCGTCTCGGTCGACGTCGTCGCGCCGGCCAGGCTCGTGTTCACGGCCTGGGCGTCGAGCAGGGCGCCCGCCACCTTGGCGTTGGTGAGCGACGCGTTCAACGCCGACTTGGCCGACGACGCGTCAGCCGCCGAAGTCAGCTTGGCCAGGTTCAAGTTGCCGGAGATGATCTGCCCCAGGCCTGCGGGGACGGGGCTGCCCGGGTTGGCCAGGTCGACCGAGGACTGCGTGACCTCCGCCTGTCCGCCCGGCTGGCGGGACTCGAGGGAGGTGAGGGTGAGGTCGAGGGGCTTGGACGTGGTCGGGTCGTTCATGACCTTCGACGACGCCCGTACCGCGGTGAGCTTGCTGAACGCGGAAGGCGCCGCGCTCGTCTTGGTGTCCACGGACGACAGGGAGTCGTCGCCGAGCAGGCGCACGTCGAGCAGCGCCCCCGACGTCCCCAGCGCGACGTGCACGACCGTGGTGTTGCCTTTGGCCGTGCCCACGCCGGTGGTGGCCGCGCCCGCCGAGCCGAGCGACGTGACCGCGCCCAGCAAGAGAAGTGAAGTGGCCGCCGCGGCCACCCTGACGTATCGCATTCCGCGCCCCCAAGTTGGTGGAAAAGGAGTCTTCGCCCACTTTCGCCGCTTGAGCGCATCCTGACCATGGCTCGGAAGAGCCATTTGGAAAGCCGGCGCTGACTAGTCAGCCGGGGGGCGGCACCGTCCTCTTCTTGCGCGACTGGAGGACATAGCCACCGACTGGGTGTGCCTATGTCCTCCAGTCGGGGTGGAGGTAACGGTCGGTGGGCGGCCCGGCCCGGTGGTGGGCGAGTGCTGCGGCTCGGCCCCGGTAAGGTGGGCGTCGATGACCGCCCTGCTCGTCGTCGTGGCCATCGTCGTGGTCCTGGTCCTGTACGTGATCGTCGTCTACAACGGCATGATCCGTCGGCGGAACCGCATCGAGAGCGCGTGGGCCCAGATCGACGTGCAGCTCCAGCGCCGCCACGACCTCATCCCCAACCTGGTCGAGTCGGTCAAGGGCTACGCCGGGCACGAGCGGGACCTGTTCGAGAAGGTCACGCAGGCCCGGACCCAGGCCATGGCCGCGTCCGGCGTGGCCGCCCAGTCCCAAGCCGAGAACCAGGTGACGGGCGCCCTGCGCGGGCTGCTGGCCGTGGCCGAGAGCTATCCCGACCTCAAGGCCAACCAGAACTTCCTCGCCCTGCAAGAGGAGCTGTCGGGCACCGAGGGCCGCATCGCCTACGCCCGGCAGTTCTACAACGACACCGTGCAGGCCTGGAACACCCGCATCCAGGCCTTCCCCGGCAACCTCCTCGCCGGCCTGTTCGGCTTCACGCCCCGCGAGTACTTCGAGGCGGACGACCCCTCCCGCGGCCCCGTCGCCGTCCAGTTCTAAGCACCAGTGTTCGACCAGATCGCCGCCAACAAGCGCCGTTCCGTCCTGCTCGTCGCCGTGTTCGTGGTCCTGATCGTGGCCGTGGTGTGGGCCGTTGACGTGCTGCTGGGCTACGGCCTCATCGGCCTGGTCATCGCCTTCGTCTTCGCGGGCACCAGCTCGGCCTTGGCCTATTGGAAGTCCGACGCTGTGGCCTTGGCCATGAGCCATGCCCGCCCGGCCGACCCCGTCGAGTACGCCCGACTCCACAACGTGGTCGAGGGCCTGTGCATCGCCGCGGGCCTGCCCAAGCCGCGCGTCTACATCATCGACGACACCGCCCCGAACGCCTTCGCCACGGGCCGGGACCCCAAGCACGCGGCCCTGGCCGTCACCACCGGCCTGTTGGAGAAGATGAACAGGATCGAGCTCGAAGGCGTGATCGCCCACGAGCTCAGTCACGTGAAGAACTACGACATCCTCGTGTCGACGCTGGCCGTCACCCTCGTCGGCATCATCGTGCTCATCGCCGACTGGACGCTGCGGGCCATCTGGTGGGGCGGCCGCCGCTCGCGCAGCAGCGACTCGCCCGGCGGCTACGGCGCGTCGGCCCTGTTGGCCGTGCTCGGCTTCGCCCTGCTCATCCTGGCCCCGATCGTGGCCAAGCTCATGCAGTTCGCGGTGAGCCGCAGGCGCGAGGCGCTGGCCGACGTGACGGGCGTGTCCCTCACCCGCTATCCGCCTGGCCTCATCTCCGCGCTGGAGAAGTTGCGGGACGACAACACGGTTGTGCACTCGGGCTCGCGCGCCACCGCCCATCTGTGGATCGAGTCGCCCGTGGCCCGCGAGTCGGACGAGGGGAAGATGGCCTGGCTGGGCCGGCTGTTCGACACCCACCCCCCGCTCGACGAGCGCATCCAGGCCCTCCGCGAGCTGTAGCCCACGCGGGCGGTCCACCAGATGGACGCCGGGGGCGGCGAACATGAAGCCGCCATGGATTCGAAGATGAGAATGATTCTCATTCCCATGCTGGTCGGCGCGTTGGTCGCCGGGGGCTGCTCCAAGAAGGAGTCGGCCGCGCCCCGCGCCACCACGACCACCCAGCCAGGGGTGACGACGACCACCACGCCGCCGCCGCCCGCGCTGTTGACCGGCCTGCCCATCGGCGACCGCGACAACCTGGACCGGCCCGCGTTGGTGGTCAAGATCGACAACGCGCCCGAGGCCCGGCCCCAGGCAGGCGTGGACAAGGCCGACGTCGTGTACGAGGAGGTCGTGGAGGGCGGCGTGGTGCGCTTCATGGCCGTGTTTCAGTCGCGTGACGCGGGCCTGGTCGGCCCGGTGCGATCGGTTCGGCCCGTCGACCCCGACATCGTCACGCCCCTCAAGGGCCTGTTCGCCTACTCGGGCGGCGCGCCGCAGTTCGAGCGGCTGATCAAGAAGGCGCCGGTCCGACTGGTGGGCGTGGACCAGTTGCAGGACGCGTACGACCGGCGCAGGGACCGCAAGGCCCCGCACAACACCTACAGCTCGACCAAGGCCCTCTACAAAGGGGCCAAGAAGGGCGACGACCAGCCGCCCGCGCTGTTCACCTACGGCACGCCCAGCGGCCTGCCGGTCAAGCACGCCACCGTCGCCATGGGCGCGCTGACCAAGGCGGACTGGGACTGGGACCCCGGCCTGTCCCTGTGGAAGCGCACCACCAACGGCATCCCGCACGTGATGGAGGACGGCCCGCAACTGGCGTTCGCCAACGTGGTGGTGCAGTACGTGCGGTACTCGAACACGACGTCGCGCGACCCTGCGGGCTTCCCTGTGCCCACGGCCGACGTGGTGGGGACCGGCGACGCGCTGATCCTGGCGGGCGGCACGCTCATCAGGGGCAAGTGGGACAAGGGCGCGGTGAGCGCAGTGACCAAGTACACCGACGCCACCGGGGTGCCCGTGCTGCTCAAGCCCGGCCCCACGTGGGTGATGCTGGCGCCGGTCGGCGCGTCGACCGCCACGTCCTAGCGGGCGCGCAAGCAAAGCAATCGGCGTCCGCTTGGGCGGGCCGCTCCCGTAGAATGCCGGGCATGACTGAGCGCACCACCGGGACCGAGCGCGTCAAGCGGGGCCTGGCCGAGATGTTGCGGGGCGGCGTGATCATGGACGTGGTCGACGCCGAGCAGGCCAAGATCGCCGAGGACGCAGGCGCTGTCTCGGTGATGGCGTTGGAGCGGGTGCCTGCCGACATCCGCAGGGACGGCGGCGTGGCCCGCATGAGCGACCCGGCCCTGATCGAGGGCATCAAGGCCGCGGTCACCATCCCGGTGATGGCCAAGGCCCGTATCGGCCACTTCGCCGAGGCCCAGGTGCTGGAGTCGCTGGGCGTCGACTACATCGACGAGTCGGAGGTGCTCACGCCCGCCGACGAGGCCCACCACATCGACAAGTGGGCCTTCACCGTCCCCTTCGTGTGCGGGGCCACGAATCTGGGCGAGGCCTTGCGCCGCATCTCCGAGGGCGCGGCCATGATCCGGTCGAAGGGGGAGGCGGGCACCGGCAACATCGTGGAGGCGGTGCGCCACCTGCGCTCCATCCTGGGCGACATCAAGGCCATCGGCCAGGCCGACTCGGCCGAGCTCTACGGCTGGGCCAAGCGGCTTCAGGCGCCGGTCGGACTCGTGCAGGAGATCGCCGAGGCGGGCCGGCTTCCTGTGCCCATGTTCTGCGCAGGCGGGATCGCCACGCCCGCCGATGCATCCCTCGTCATGCAGCTCGGCGCGGAGGCGGTCTTCGTGGGGTCGGGCATCTTCAAGTCCAGCGAGCCCGCCAAGATGGCCAGGGCCATCGTCGAGGCGGCCACCCACTACCGCGACCCGGCCATCGTGGCCAAGGTGTCGCGGGGGTTGGGCGAGGCCATGCGGGGTCTGGAGATGGCGGCCGTCGAGACCAAGCTGGCCGAGCGCGGATGGTAGGGGTGCCCCCAGGTGGGCGAGAAGGTCGGCGTCCTTGCCCTGCAAGGCGACGTGCGGGAGCACGCGGCCGCACTCGCTGAACTGGGCGCGCACCCGGTTGAGGTGCGCACGCCGCAAGACCTGAGCGGCGTGGACGCGTTGATCCTGCCGGGCGGCGAGTCGACCACGATGTCGTTGCTGCTCGGCTCGTCGGGCCTGTTCGACCCCATTGCGGCGCGCCTGGCCGAGGGCATGCCCGCGTTCGGCACGTGCGCAGGGATGATCCTGTTGGCCACCGATGTCCTCGACGGCCGGCCCGACCAGCGCAGCTTCGCCGTGCTCGACATCGCCGTGCGCCGCAACGCATTCGGCAGGCAGGTCGACTCCTTCGAGACGGGCCTGGACGTGGCGGGCGTGGTCGGCGGCCCGGTCGACGCCGTGTTCATCCGGGCCCCGTTCGTGGAGCGGGCGGGGGACGGCGTTGAGGTGCTGGCCGAGGTGGACGGCCATCCGGTGCTGGTCCGGCAAGGCCCGCTGATGGCGGCCGCCTTCCACCCCGAGCTGTCCGACGACTTGCGGGTACACCATCTGTTCCTGGGAGGCTTGTAGCCATGTCCGGTCATTCCAAGTGGGCGACCATCAAGCACAAGAAGGGCGCGCAGGACAAGGCGCGGGGCAAGCTGTTCGCCAAGCTGATCCGCCAGGTGGAGGTGGCGGCTCGTGAGGGCGGCGGCGACCCCGAGTCCAACCCGAGCCTGCGGGCCATGTTCGCCAAGGCGAGGGACAGCTCCGTGCCCCTCGACACCATCGAGCGGGCCATCAAGCGGGGCACCGGCGAGTTGGAGGGCGTCAAGTACGAGGCCATCAACTACGAGGGCTACGCGCCCAACGGCGTGGCCGTGATCGTGGAGTGCCTGTCGGACAACCGCAACCGGACCGGGTCGGACGTGCGGTCGATCTTCAGCAAGAGTGGCGGGTCCATGGCCGAGCCCGGCGCCGTGTCGTGGCAGTTCCACCGCAAGGGCGTGGTCATCCTCCCCAAGAAGGTGAGCGAGGACGACCTCATGCTCATCGCCCTGGACGCGGGCGCCGAGGACCTCCAGGACCAGGGGGACACCTGGCAGCTCACCTCGGACCCGTCAGACCTGGGCAGGCTGCGGGAGGCGCTGGAGGAGGCGGGCATCGAGTTCGACTCGGCCGAGCTGACGCTGTTGTCGACCACCACCGTGCCCCTCGACACCGAGGGCGACGCCAAGCGCGTGCTCCGGCTGATCGACGCGTTGGAGGACTTGGACGACGTGCAGAACGTCTACGCCAACTTCGACATCCCCGACCACATCATCGAACTGGTCGAGGCCTGAGCGGCTTCCCTTATGTAATCGGTAGTACCAGTCCTCGGAAGGTACGTTCCTGACGGTGGGAACGGACATCGACTTCGCACTGCTGTGCTCCGCGGCGACCTTTCGCGACGGCCTCCTTTCGGTTCTGGAGGCGGGGCTGGAAGTGTTCCAGCCCACTTCGCTTCCGGCTGTGATCCAACCATGGCTGGTGTTCAAGGTCGCCTTCGGCGATGACGGTCGGGACGGCCCGCAACTCGCTCGCGCGTACGTGGAGCTGCAGGGCAGCGATGCCGTTGAGCCAGAGCGTGTGGCCGATGTCGGTTTCTCGCTGATCGCCCCGTCGGCATCACCTGACGCCCTGAGCGCCTTCGTGATGGTGATACATCCGTTGCCATTGCAGATACGACGAAGCGGCGTTTACACAGTGAACCTGGTGCTGAACGGCGAACTGCGCCGGCAATTGCCGTTCAAGGTCGAACGCCTTATCCCGCAAGTGTGACGTGGCTGATATCACCGGCTACGCCCGGATGCGAATGGCCCAGCGAGCAGTCACCGAAGAAGACGTGGAGGCTGCTCTCGAGCAGGAAGTTGCTCCGCCCCGACCTGGCAACCGGCCCGGCCGTCTCGTCCGGCGCGGCCTGGACGCAAATGGCCGTATCCTTGAGGTCGTTCTCAACGAGCATGGCCAGGTTGTGAACGTCCTCAGATGAACTACACGTACGACGCCGAAGCCGATGCCCTCTACGTCAGCGTCACGGCCGCGCCTATCCACGGTCAGGTTGAGCGAGCCGACGGGGTCATCGTGGATGTTGATGACGCCGGGCAGGCGGTCGGTTTCGACGTCATGAACCCGGATGCGGGCTGGGACGCCGACGGACTTGCACGGGATTACCGGTTACCCAACGCCGATGAGATGATGCTTCTGGCGCTACGCCGAGTTCGATCCTGGCGTCAGGACGGGCCTGTGGTGCACCCAGCCGTGTCGCCGGGCGGAGTGCTCCAAGACGTTCGGGCCGTTCGCAGCGCAGGCTGAGGCCTGCGCTCCAACGCCGTCATCGACGCCACCTGACAGAGAGGCAGCACCATGGGCAAGCCGCAAGTGGGCGAGGTCGCACCCGACTTCACCCTGCCGGGGACGGGCGGGCGTTCCTATTCGCTTTCCGAGTACCGGGGCCACCCCGTGCTCGTCGTCTTCTATCCGGGCGACGACACGGCTGTGTGCACCACGCAGCTCAACGCCTACTCCAACGACTTCGAGCAGTTCGAAGGACTGGGCGCGCAGGTGCTGGCCATCAGCCCGCAGTCGGTCGACAGCCACGAGAAGTTCTCGTGCAAGCAGGGCGGGTTCCGGTTCCCGCTTCTGGCCGATGAGGACAAGTCGGTGGGCGACGCGTATGGCGTGGTGGGTCCGCTCGGCTTCTATCGGCGGTCTGTGTTCGTGGTCGACGGGGACGGCAGGCTGCGCTACGGCCACCGCTCGGCCCACGGGCTGACCTTCAAGAAGACCGACGAGCTGGTGCGCGTCCTGAAAGACGCCGCCGCCACCCCCGCCTAGCCACCCCCCCCGATCTTTTCCACAGCACCTGCTGCTGTGGAAAAGATGGGGTCCACCACCGGGGGCGGGTGGGGCGCTACCCTGCGAACGCATGTTCGTGCTGGGCATCGACCCCGGGGTGTCCCGTTGCGGCTACGGCGCGGTCCGACGCGACCGGGCGGGCTACCACGCGGTGCGGGCCGGCGTCATCACCACGCCGCCTGGCGACCCGCTGCCCGACCGGCTGGCCTCGCTGGCCCAGGAGTTGGCCGCCCTGTTGCGCGAGCTTTCGCCCGACGCCGTGGTCGTGGAGCGGGTGTTCTTCCAGACCAACGTGCGCACGGCCATGTCGGTGGGCCAGGCCAGCGGTCTGGCCCTGGCCGCGGCCTCGTCGGCCGGGTGCGAGGTGGCCCAGTACACGTCCAACGAGGTGAAGCAGGCCGTGGCGGGCTACGGGGCGGCCACCAAGGAGCAGGTCCAGCGCATGGTCCAGTCCCTGCTCGGCCTGGCCGAGCGGCCCAAGCCTCCCGACGTGGCCGACGCCCTGGCTCTGGCCCTGTGCCACCTCGCGCAGGCGCCCCGGCTGGCCCGCATCGCCCGCATGGACCGACTGGCGGCCGGGCGATGATCGGCTCCCTGCGGGGCGTGCTGCTCGACCGCTTCGCCACCGGCGAGGCCCTGGTCGAGGTGGGCGGCGTGGGGTACCGAGTCACCATGGTGCCGTCGGCCCTGGCCGGCCTGGGCGACCCCGGCGACCCCGTGTTCCTCCACATTCACACCCATGTGCGCGAGGACGCCCTCGTCCTCTACGCCTTCCCGAGCAGGGACGAGCGGACCTGCTTCGAGGCCCTCATCACCGCCCACGGCGTGGGACCGGCCCTGGGCCTGGCCATCTTGTCGGCCCACTCGCCCGCCTCGCTGGCCCGGGCCCTGGCCACCGACGACGTCGACGCGCTCACCATGATCCCGGGCGTGGGCAAGAAGACGGCGGCCCGGCTGCTGGTCGAGCTCAAGGCCAAGCTCGACATCGACCTGGGCGCCGACCTGGTGCCGGTCAACGGGAACGGCCTGGCCCCGCAGGCCACCCCCGTGGCCGAGGTCCGGGCCGCGCTGGCCGGGCTGGGCTACGGCCTGGACGAGGTGCGCCTGGCCACCCAGGGCCTGCCCGACGACGGCGCCGTCGAGGACCTGCTCAAGTCCGCCCTCCGCCAACTGGCCGTGGCCCGATGAGCCCGCGCGAGGAGGTGTTGGTGTCGGCCGCGGCGGCCGACCCGGTGGAGCTGGCCGAGGAGGTTACGCTCCGGCCCCGCCGCCTGGCCGAGTTCGTGGGCCAGCCCCAGTTGAAGGAGCACCTGGCCATCCTGTTGGAGGCGGCCAAGCGCAGGGGCCAGGCCGCCGACCACCTCTTGTTCGCGGGCCCGCCTGGCCTGGGCAAGACCAGCCTGGCCGGGATCGTGGCCGCCGAGCTGGGCGTGGGCATGCGGGTGAGCAGCGGCCCTGCGCTGGTCCGGGCGGGCGACCTGGCGTCCATCCTGACGGACCTGCACGAGGGCGACGTCCTCTTCATCGACGAGATCCACCGCCTGGGCCGGGCCGTGGAGGAGATCCTCTATCCGGCCATGGAGGACTTCCAGCTCGACATCGTGATCGGCAAGGGCCCGGCCGCCCGCTCCAGCCGCCTCGACCTGCCCCCCGTCACCCGCATCGGCGCCACCACCCGCATCGGCCTCATCACCGGCCCGCTGCGGGACCGGTTCGGCTTCGTGGCCCGCCTCGACCACTACCCGGCCTCGGACCTCGAGGAGATCGTGGTGCGGGCCGCGGCCATCCTCGACGTGCACCTCGGGTCCGGCGGGGCCCACGAGGTCGCCACCCGCAGCCGGGGCACGCCCCGCATCGCCAACCGGCTGCTGAAGCGGGTGCGGGACTTCGCCGAGGTCAGGGGGGACGGCGTGGTCGACCAGGCCTTGGCCGACAAGGCCTTGTCCCTGTTCGGCGTCGACCACCTGGGATTGGACAAGGTGGACCGGGCCATCCTGGGCGCGGTGTGCAGCCGGTTCGGCGGTGGCCCCGTCGGCCTGTCGACCCTGTCGGTCAGCGTGGGGGAGGAGACCGAGACGGTCGAGAACGTCTACGAGCCGTTCCTGTTGCAACTGGGCCTGCTCAAGCGCACGCCGCAGGGTCGGGTGGCCACGGCCGGGGCCTGGCAGCATCTCGGGCTGACCGCCGTCTCCCGGCCCGACCAGCGCTCGGACCGGCCCGGCCTGTTCGACGCTTAAAGCTGCTGCGCCCGGTCCTTCGAGGCGGCTTCGCCGCCGGGCCGCTCGGGCCACGGGCTCGCCTATCGGCTCGCCCTCTTAGCCCAGCGAGTAGGTGATGGAGCGCACGGTCACTCGGACCTGCGACCCCTCGACCGACCCGCCGCCCGTGCACGACGCGATCCCGCTGGGCGGGCAGGGGCCGGGCGTGGACACGGCGGTGCCCGTGGGCGAGTACAAGGTGACCTGGATCGAGTAGGTCGTGTTGGGCACGGCCGAGACGCTGGCCGACAACGACACGCCGTTGCACGAGTTCCCGCTGGGCACCCCGCCGCCGTACTGGATGGTGAGGCACACCCGGGTGCCGGGGCCGGCCCCGTCGACCGCCGCGGTGGCCCGAAGCTGGCCGCCGGAACCGGAGGTCACGTTGAGCCCGGTGCCCGAACCAGACCGGCCCACGGTGGCGTGGCCCACGGCCCCGCCGATGCCCTGGCTCTGCACGACCACGCCCATCCCGCCGCTCACCCGCTCACGGGCCACGGCCAGCACGCCGGAGAGCGCGGCGGCCTCGGGCACGGTTGAGCACCCGTACGGCGTGCCGTCGCCGTAGCCGGCGACATTGGCACTGGCGTCCTGGTCCAGGCACTGGACGCCGAAGTCGTATGGAGCACTGCGGGTGACCCCTGCGGCCCGCGACGGGCTGGGTGCGATGAAGAGGAGCAGGCAGGCAGCCACCCCCGAGATGAGGGCGCGTTGCACGGCCACTCTCTTCCCCATCGGTCGGGAAATACCCTTTTCTCGCCCAATTCGGGCCACAGACCCGGCCCGGCCCGCCAGCCCACTGAGCCCGCCAACCTGCCGGCCCCGCGACAGCCGGCGCCTATCCGCCTTACGGCAGGGGCAGGCGGTCCGGCAGCGGGTCGGTCTGGCAGTAGCCGATGTCCGGACCCTGCACGGCCACGCACCACCAGTCCCCGTGGTCGTTCGCGCCGCTGGACTGGATGTGGTGCCCCCCACTGGGCAGGGCACTGGCCCCGGCGACCGAGCCGGTCAAGGAGGCCACCACGGCCGCGGTCACAATCGCCAGTCGGCGTCGACGGCTCACTTCTTGTACTCCTTTGACTGTTGGACGTATTCGGAGGCGTCGCCGCTGATGCCGGCGACCACGGCGTCGGGGTCGAGCCCGGCCACAACAGGCCCGGCCTGATTGGCGACGGGCTGGTCGTTGGCCCGCGGGGCCGCGTTCGGGTCGCCCAGGAACAGGTTGACGCCCGCCACCGGAGGAGCAGCCTGGGCCGAGCCGGAGGGCCGGGCCTGTGGGGCGCGCGCGGCCGGGGCCGCGGGAGGCGCCACTGCCGCAGCCACGGGGGCGACGGCACCCACGGCCACCGGCCGGTCAATGGACGCGGCCGACGCGATCGGCCCGGCAGCGGCCGCCACGCTCACGGGACGGGCGTGCCCGCCAGTGGCGGCTGCGCCTGCCAGCCCGACCGCGGTGGACACGACCATGGCCAGCCCGACCCCGTTGGCGGCCAAGGCGGGCAGGTTGGCCCAGCCCGACGCCCATTCGCCCACGCGCAGGCGCAGCCCGGCGAAGCGCCGGCCCAGGTCGAGTCGGGAGGCGGCCAGCCCCAGGCCGAAGGGCAGCCCGGCGGCCAGACCGGCTTCGGGCCCGGCCACGACGAGGAACTCGCGGCGCAGGGCTTGGCGGGCTCGGAACAACAGGCCCTCGACCGCGCCCATGGTGATGTCGTAGTGCTCGGCGATGCGCTGGTAGGTCCAGCCCTCCCGCTCGCGCAGGTGCAGCACCTCGCGGTGGCGGGGCGACAGCCGGGCCAGGGCCTGCACGAGCAGGTCGTGGTCGACGGCCGCTTCAAGCCGGTCAGGCCCGACCTCGACCTGGCCGGGGTCGACGTCGGCCGACGGCTCGATGCGCCCCAGGCGGCGATGGGAGTCGACGCACAGTCGGGAGGCGATGACCGACAGCCACGGGTAGAAGCGGCGCTCCCCGCGCAGCATGGGCATGGCCCGATAGGCCCGGGCAAACGCCTCCTGGGTCAATTCCTCGGCGTCATGGGGATTGCCGGTTCGTCGTAGGCAGAAGCGGAACAGACGTCCGTAGTACCGCCGGTACAAGTCCTCGAAGGCCGCGTCGTCCCCGTCCTGGTGCTGCATGACGAGGGCGCGGTCGCGTCCGAGGTCGACGTCATCTGCACGAAGTGCCACTAGCCGCCCCTACAAGTTCGCTTGGTTGGACAACGACCCCGGTTCTTGTGATTCGGCCCCGACGTGGAAAAGTCCTTCCGTGGCCCCGGGCATGGACGCCTACGACTATCCGCTTCCGCCCGAGGCCGTGGCCCAGTCGCCCGCCGAGCCGCGGGACGCCTCCCGCCTGCTCGTCGCCTTGGACCCGGACCCCGACGGGCCGGTGGCCCATCGCCACACCAGGGACCTGCCCGACCTGTTGGAGCCGGGCGACCTGCTGGTCGTCAACGACACCCGCGTGATGCCCGCCCGCTTGCGGCTGCGCAAGGCGTCGGGCGGTGCCGTCGAGGTGTTCCTGTTGGAGCCGGGGCCGGAGCCAGATGTGTGGGAGGCGTTGATCCGACCCAGCCGCAAGGTCGCCGCCGGCGCCGTGCTCTACGCAGCCGATGGCGACGAGGCCGTGGCCGTGGCGGGCGAGGTGCTCGACGACGGCCGCCGCCGCGTCCGTCTGCTGGCCGACCCGGCCGACCACGGGACCGTGCCCCTTCCGCCGTACATCACCCAGCCCCTGGCCGACCCCGAGCGCTATCAGACCGTCTACGCCGAGCGGCCCGCATCGGTGGCTGCGCCCACAGCCGGACTCCACCTCACCCACGAGGTGCTGCAACGGTGCGCGGAGCGGGGCATCGGCCTGGCCCAAGTCGAGTTGGTCGTCGGGCTGGACACCTTCCGGCCCGTGACCGCGGACCGGCCCGAGGACCACGTCATGCACTCCGAGTCGTACCGGGTCCCGGCCGAGACCATGGACGCGGCGGCTGCGGCCCGTCGGGTGGTGGCGGTGGGGACGACGAGCGTGCGGGCCTTGGAGTCGGCCGCGGCCACCGGCAGGCTGGCGGGCCGCACCGACCTGTTCATCCACGGCGACTACCCGTTCAAGGTGGTCGACCTGCTGCTCACCAACTTCCACCTGCCCCGCTCGTCCCTGCTCTTGTTGTTGGCCGCCTTCTGCGGCGACCGCTGGCGGTCGCTGTACGACACCGCGCTGGCCGAGGGCTATCGCTTCTTGTCGTTCGGCGACGCCATGCTCGTCGCCCGGCGGACCGGGCCGTGATCGACCGAGCGGCCCCGTGCTGACCATGGCCGTGTCGGCCGTGGACGGGTCGGCCCGGGCGGGCACGGTGGAGGTGGCGAGGGGCGCGTTCCACACGCCGTGTTTCATGCCCGTGGGGACCCGGGGCGCGGTGCGCACCTTGTCGGCCCAGGACTTGGACGACCTGGGCTGCGAGGTGGCGCTGGCCAACACCTACCACCTCATGCTGCGGCCCGGCGCGGCCACGGTCGAGCAGTTGGGCGGCCTGACCGGGTTCACCGGATGGGGCGGGCTGTTCCTCACCGACTCCGGCGGTTTTCAGGTCTTCTCCCTCCAGCCCAAGGTGGACGACGAGGGCGTGGTGTTCCGGTCCACCTACGACGGGTCGACCCACCGGCTCACGCCCGAGTCGGCCGTGGCTGTGCAGGAGCAGTTGGGCGCGGACATCCAGATGGTCCTCGACGTGTGCCCGCCGCTGCCCTCGCCGCCGGAGGCCGTGCGTCTGGCCGTCGACCGCACTGCGGCCTGGGCGGCCCGCGCCCGACGCGCCCCTCGCAGCAGGCCCCACCAGGCTCTGTTCGGCATCGTCCAAGGCGGGGTCGACCTGGCCCTGCGGGCCGAGTCGGCCCGACGCACGGTCGAGCTGGACTTCGACGGCTACGGGATCGGCGGCCTGTCCGTGGGCGAGTCGCGAGATGAGATGCTTCCCGCCTTGGCCGCCGCCATCGAGCACCTGCCCGCCGACCGGCCCCGGTACCTCATGGGCGTGGGCGACCCCATCGGGTTGGTGGAGGCCATCGCCCTCGGCGTCGACATGTTCGACTGCGTGCTTCCCACCCGGCTGGCCCGACACGGGACGGTGCTGTCGAGCGAGGGCAGATACCAGTTGAAGAACGCGGCCAACGCCGCGGATGAAGGCCCACTCGACCCGGCCTGCCCGTGCCCGGTGTGCGCCCGCCACTCCCGCGCCTACCTGCGCCACCTGCTGCAAGTGGCCGAGCCCACCGCGCCCCGACTGCTGACCCTGCACAACGTGGCCTGGACGCTGGCCCTGGTGGCAGAGGCGAGAGTGGCCATCGGCGCAGGGACGCTGGACCGCCTGCGTCGGGACCTGGCCGCCGTGTGGACCTGAACCTCAGCTAACCTCACCGTTCGCCTTTGTCCCCCAAGATCGGGAACGGCCCATGGGTCTCGTCGTCCTTCTCATGCTGTTCGCTGCCTCTTGGCTGCTGCTCATTCGGCCGCAGCAGCAGCGGCTGCGCGCCCAGCGCCAACTGGTCGCGTCGCTCGAGGTGGGGGAGCGGGTCTTGACCGCGGGAGGCATCGTCGGCACCATCACCGCCCTCGACGACACTGAGGCTTCAATCGAAGTGGCGCCCGGGATCGTTCTCACGTTCCTGCGGGCCGCGGTCAGCAGACGGCTGCAGGTCGACGCCGTCGAGGAGGAGGGGGCGTAGGAATGCGACGAGGACTCGGTGTGTCGCTGGCCATCGTGGTGACCCTGGCCGTGGGATCGCTCGCCGCGACCCTCATCGGGGGACACACGCCCAAGCTCGGCCTGGACCTGCAAGGCGGCCTGTCCGTGGTGCTCCAACCCACGCACACCGTGAACGCCGGTGTGCTGAAGCAGGCCGAGGGCATCATCCGCAACCGGGTCGACGCCTTGGGTGTGGCCGAGCCCGACATCCACATCGAAGGCAGCTCGATCATCGTGGCCCTGCCCGGCGTGAAGAACCGCCAGCGGGCCCTGAGCCTGGTGGGCCAGACCGCGGAGCTGCGGTTCCGTCCGGTGCTCGGCGCCCTGCCCGCCTTCGACGCCAGCCCGCCCAGCACCACGACCACCACGGCCGCACCGCCGACGTCGGCGCCGCCCACGCCCACCACCACGCCCGCCCAGATCCCCACCACGAACCGGGAGGGCAACACCAAGGACGCCACCGTCGTGCTGCCGGTGGCCAAGGAGACGGGCCGGCTCCAGTTGGGCCCGAGCGAGATGGACGGCCGGGCCATCAAGACGGCCAGGGCCAACTTCAACCCCACCGCGGGCCAGTGGACGGTCGACTTCACCACCACGGGCGCGGGCAGCAAGCTGCTGTCGGCCCTGTCCCAGAAGTACACGGGCAAGCAGGTCGCCATCGAGTTGGACGGCCAGGTCAAGTCGGCGCCGCAGTTCCGTGAGGCCATCACCAACGGGCAAGGCCAGATCTCGGGATCGTTCAGCGAGAAGGAGGCCAAGGACCTGGCCCTCGTCCTGCGCTATGGCTCGCTGCCCGTCGACCTCAAGCGGGCCACCACCCAGGAGGTGTCGGCCACCCTGGGCAAGGACTCGCTGCGCGCGGGCCTGTTGGCCGGCCTCATCGGCCTGGGCCTGGTGCTGCTCTACATGATCCTGTACTACCGGGCCCTCGGCATCGTCGTGCTGTTCGGCCTGCTGGTGTCGGGGATGCTGATGTACTCGATCGTCACCTTCCTGGGGACGTCCAGCGGACTGGCCCTGAGCCTGGCGGGCGCCACGGGGGTGATCGTGTCGGTCGGCGTCACCGTCGACTCGTATGTCGTCTACTTCGAACGGCTGAAAGACGAGATCAGGTCGGGCAAGACCATCCGGTCCTCCGTCGACCGCGGCTTCTCCCGCGCCTATCGCACGATCATCGCCGCCGACCTGGTGTCGCTGATCGGCGCCGTCCTCCTGTACTTCCTGGCCGTGGGCTCGGTGCGGGGCTTCGCCTTCTTCCTGGGCCTGTCCACCGTGCTGGACATGGGCATCGCCTACTTCTTCACCCGGCCCATGGTGGTGCTCCTGGGCCGGAACCGCCTCTTCACCGAGGCCCGGTTCTTCGGGGTCGCCCGAGGCCTGGCCGCCGCCCCCGCCGGAGGTCCCTCGTGAGCACGACGCCCACGTCCCCGCCCACGCCCATCGTGGCCGAGCCCAAAAAGCGCGGGCTCTGGTACCGGCTCTACCACGGCGAGACGGCCTTCGACTTCATGGGCCGCAAGAAGATCTGGTTCGCCGTCTCCGCGCTGGTCATCCTCGTCGGCTTCGCGTCGCTGTACGCCCGCGGCCTCAACCTGGGCATCGACTTCAAGGGCGGCACCGCGTGGGACGTCACCACGCGCAGCATGAGCGTCAACAAGGCGCGCGACGCAGTGCGGCCCGTCGGGTTGGCCGAGGCCAAGATCCAGGTGATCGGCCAAGGCGCCAGCCGGGTCGTGCGCGTCCAGCACGATCTGAAGTGCTCGGAGGAGGCCGAGCAGGCCAAGTGCACCGACATCACCGACCGGCTGGCCAAGGCCGCGGGCGTGAAGTCGAGCGACGTGAGCATCAACACCGTCGGCCCGTCGTGGGGCAAGGACATCACCAAAAAGGCCGAGCGGGCCCTCCTGTTCTTCTTCATCGCCGTGGCCCTGTACATCTCGCTGCGCTTCGAGTGGAAGATGGCGGCGTCGGCCCTGGCCGCGGTGGTGCACGACATCTTGGTGACGGTGGGGATCTACTCGCTCTCCGGCTTCGCCGTGTCGCCCGCCACGGTCATCGCCTTCCTCACCATCCTCGGGTTCTCCCTGTACGACACCATCGTCGTGTTCGACAAGGTGGAGGAGAACACGCGGGGCCTGGCCGCGTCCGGGCGCATGACCTACGCCGACACCGTCAACCTGTCCATGAACCAGGTGCTGATGCGGTCGTTGAACACGTCGCTGGTGGCCATCCTGCCCGTGCTGTCGGTGCTCATCATCGGCGCCTACGTGCTGGGCGCCACCGCCTTGGAGGACTTCGGCCTGGCCCTGAGCATCGGCCTGCTGACCGGTGCCTACTCGTCCATCTTCATCGCCTCGCCGTTGCTCGCCGTGTTGAAGGAGCGTGAGCCGCGCTACGCCTCCATCCGCCAGCGGGTCATGTCGCGCGGCGGGGCGGGCATGGTGCCCCTCACCCCGGCCGCGGCGGCCGCCGCGGGCATGGGGACGCTGGGCGGCGAGCCGCGTGACCAACTGCCCGGCCGCGCTGGTGGAACCGGCAGCGGTGGCGGCGGCAGTAGTGGGGCCAAGGCGACCACGCCCCGTCCGGCTGGTCAGCGCCCCGGCGCGGGCCGCCCCGCGCCCCGCCCCCGCAAGAAGGGCCGCCGCCGCTAACCCCTCGCCCGTTCGCGCCCCCTCCGCGACTTTTCCACAGCACCTGCTGCTGTGGAAAAGATGGAGAGGCGGTACAGCGCAGGGGTCGTGCGATGATGGAGCGATGACGGGTGCGGGCTGGCTCAAGGACCACATCCGCGACATTCCCGACTTCCCCCGGCCCGGCGTCGTCTTCAAGGACATCACGCCCCTGCTGGCCGACGTGGATGCCTTCCGCTTCGCGGTCGACTCCCTGTGCGACCACTTCTCGGGCCAGGCCGTGGACAAGGTGCTCGGCATCGAGGCCCGCGGCTTCATCATCGCCGCCCCCGTCGCCTACCGGTTCGGCTGCGGATTCGTGCCCGTGCGCAAGGGCGGCAAGCTGCCCTGGCAGGTCGAGAAGGAGGAGTACGTCCTCGAATACGGCTCCGACCTGCTCGAGGTCCACAAGGACGCGGTGGCGCCGGGGGAGAGGGCCCTCATCGTGGACGACGTGCTGGCCACCGGCGGCACCGCGTCGGCCGCGGTGCGGCTGGTCGAGCGGCTGGGCGGCGAGGTGGTCGGGCTCGGGTTCGTGATCGAACTGGGCTTTTTGGGTGGCCGGGAGAAGCTGGTGGGCCACGACCTGGCCGCCCTGATCGAGTACCAGGCCTGATGCCCGCGGCCGACCGGGTCCGAGTGCTCCCGTGGCGGCGACAGGCCACGCCCGCGGCCGACGACATTGTCGCCCCCTTGCTGGCCGCCTACCGCAGGCGCCAGCCCAAGGGCGACACGACGTTGATCGTCAAGGCCTACGAGACGGCCGAGGTGGCCCACCGCGAGCAGCGGCGCAAGTCGGGCGAGGCCTACATCACCCACCCCGTAGCCGTGGCCACCATCGTGGCCGACCTGGGCCTGGACGACGTGACCGTCGCCGCCGCCCTGCTGCACGACGCGGTCGAGGACACCGGCGTCACCCTCGAAGACCTGCAACGCGACTTCGGCCCCATGGTCACGGCCATCGTGGACGGGGTCACCAAGCTGGACAGGGTCGAGTTCGACTCCAAGGAGGCCCAGCACGCGGCGTCCATCCGCAAGATGTTCATCTCGATGGCCAAGGACCCGCGCGTCCTGATCATCAAGCTGGCCGACCGGCTCCACAACATGCGGACCATCGCGGCCATGCCGGAATGGAAGCAGCAGCGCACGGCCCAAGAGACGCTCGACATCTACGCCCCGCTGGCCCACCGCCTCGGCATCCAGGACATCAAGTGGCAGTTGGAGGACTTGGCCTTCGCCACCTTGCACCCCAAGCGCTACGCCGAGATCGAGCAGATGGTGGCCCAGCGCGCGCCCGAGCGCGACATCTACCTGGCCCAGGTGCTCGAGCAGGTGCGGGACCGGCTGGCCGAGGTCCGCATCGACGGCGACGTCACCGGCAGGCCCAAGCACCTGTGGTCCATCTACGAGAAGATGGTCATCAAGGGCAAGGAGTTCGACGAGATCAACGACCTGATGGGCATCCGGGTCCTGGTCGACTCGCAGAAGGACTGCTGGGCCGCCCTCGGCGCCATCCACGCCACGTGGACCCCGGTGCAAGGCCGCTTCAAGGACTACATCAACATGCCCAAGTTCAACCTCTACCAGTCGCTGCACACGACGGTGGTGGCGCCTCAGGGCAAGCCCTTGGAGGTCCAGATCAGGACGCGCGAGATGCACGCCCGGGCTGAACGGGGGATCGCGGCCCACTGGGGCTACAAGGAGAAGGCCTCTCCCGAGGACATCGCCTGGCTCAACCGGATGCTCGACTGGCAGAGCGAGACGTCCGACCCCAACGAGTTCTTGGAGACGCTGAAGTCGGACCTGGAGCAGGACGAGGTCTACGTCTTCACGCCCAAGGGCGACGTGGTGACGCTGCCCATGGGCGCCACTCCCATCGACTTCGCCTACGCCATCCATACCGACGTCGGCCACCGCTGCATCGGGGCACGCGTCGACGGCGTGCTGGCGCCGCTCGACACCCAGCTCCGGTCGGGGCAGCGGGTCGAGGTCGTCACGTCCAAGGTGCCTTCGGCCGGGCCTTCACGCGACTGGCTCAAGATCGTTGCGTCGCCCCGGGCCCGCAACAAGATCCGCCAGTGGTTCTCCCGCGAGCGCAGGGAGGACGCGGTGGAGGCAGGCCGCGACGAGCTGGTCAAGGCCCTGCGCAAGGAGGGCCTGCCCGTTCAGAAGATCGCGGCGTCGGCCGTCATGGTGAAGCTGGCCGAGTCGATGAACTACCTCGACCTCGACGCCTTGCACGCGGCCATCGGCGACGGGCACGTGTCGGCCAAGTCGGTGGCCCAGCGGGTGGCCCGCGAGCTGCGGGGCGGGGACCACGACGAGCAGTTGCCCACCACCGTCCAACAGCCGCACCGGCGGCCGTCGCGCCGGGCCGGTACATCGGGCGTCCATGTCGAGGGGCTCGACGACGTGATGGTGCGGCTGTCGCGCTGTTGCACGCCGGTGCCGGGCGACGAGATCATCGGCTTCGTCACCCGCGGGCGGGGCGTGTCGGTGCATCGAGCCGACTGCGCCAACGCCCAGTCGCTGGTCACCGGGCATCAGGACAGGGTCATCGACGTGGAGTGGGACCGCGAGCGGCCTGGCGTGTTCGCGGCGTCGATCGAGGTGAAGGCGCTCGACCGTTCTCGGCTCTTGGCCGACGTGACCCGCTCGCTGTCCGAGCACCACGTGAGCATCCTGTCGTCCTCGTCGTCCACGTCCACCGACCGGGTCTCGACCATGCGCTTCGAGTTCGAGTTGGCCGACCCATCGCACCTGGACTCGCTCCTGGCCTCGGTCAAGCGCATCGACTCCGTGTTCGACGCCTACCGCATCCTCCCGGGACGAGGCGCCTGACACGGCCCGGCCCGCCGGTCGTAGTAGAGGGAAAACGACTGGGGAGGCCGGCATGGGTCGGATCAAGCGGGGAGTGGCGGCGGTAGCAGTCTCGGCGGCGACGGCGGTCGGGATGGGGGCGCCGGGGGCGTCGGCCACCAACGTGGGCATCTCCGGTGCGGTGGGCACCGGGTTCATCTCGTACACGCCGCCGCTCGGGGTCACGCCGGTTCACACCACGTGGAGCTACTCGACGACGATCATCGGCCTGGCCATCGCCGCGGCCGTCCCGCCGCCGCCCCTGCCCGCCATCTCCCCGACCTACACGGCGGCGTGCACGTTCGCGGGCAGCAGCAACGGCATCCTGGGATCGCCGCCGGTGGGGGAGGACGCGGCCGTGGGCGGCGGCAGCGTCACCGGCACGTGCGCGGCCGACGCGTTAGGAACCCGCCTGGCCCTGGCGGGCACGGGGACCTACGCGCGGGTCGGCAACGTCATGGTGATCACCGGACCGGCCACGCTGACGGTGGGCGGCATCATCGTGCCGGGCAGCATGCGGGCCGTGGTCGTGCTGCTCCCCAACACCACGTCGCTGAACAACTTCAGCGCCGTGTGGGTGTCGAGCTTCACGATCGCCTGATTTCGTGTCTGGAGGACATGGCCTGCGGATAACGCGGGCTATGTCCTCCAGAGCGCGGACGCACCGCCGCTAGCCTCGCCCGCCTCATGTCCCAGCAGTTCCAGGCCCCTCCCGGCACCTTCGACGTCCTGCCTCCCGACTCGGCCCGCTACACCGAGTTGGTCGCCCGCTTCGCCGGTCATGCCTCGCGAGCAGGCTTCGGCCTCATCGTGCAGCCCATGTTCGAGGACGTGGGCGTGTTCCAACGCCTCGGCGGGTCGACGGACATCGTGCGCAAGGAGATGTACGACTTCGAGGACAAGGGCGGCCGCCGCATCGCCCTACGCCCCGAGGGGACGGCACCGGTGGCCAGGGCCTACGTCCAGCACCGCCCGTCGGTGCCGTGGAAGGTCTGGTACCTCACCCCCAAGTTCCGCTACGAGCGGCCCCAGGCGGGCCGGTTCAAGCAGCACCACGAGGTGGGCGCCGAGGCTCTCGGGACCGACGACGCCGATCTCGACGTCGAGCTGATCGCGCTGGCCTGGTTCTTCTACGCCGACCTCGGCCTGTCGCGCGTCCGGCTCCTGCTGAACAGCCTGGGCGACGGGACGTGCAGGCCCGCGTATCGGGCCGCCCTGCAAGCCTTCCTCGAGGCCCGCCGCGACCAACTCTGTGACGAGCACAAGGACCGCATCGCCGACAACCCGCTGCGCGTCCTCGACTGCAAACGGCCTGCCTGCCAGGAGGCGACCAAGGATGCGCCCCGTCAGCTCGACCACTTGTGCGAGCCCTGCGCGGCCCACTTCGCCCGCGTCACGTCGGGCCTCGACGCGCTCGGCATCCCGCACACGGTGGAGACCCGCCTCGTCCGCGGCATGGACTACTACACCCGCACCACGTTCGAGTTCGCGGCCGAGGCGTTGGAGTCGGCCCAGAACGCGGTGGGCGGCGGCGGCCGTTACGACGGCCTGGTCGAGCAGTTGGGCGGCCCGGCCACGCCCGGCATCGGGTTCGGCCTCGGCATCGAGCGCATCCTCCTCGCGTGCGATGCCGAGGGCGTGTTCGCCGTGCCCGAGTCGCGCACCGACGTCTTCATCGTGGACACCACCGGCCAGGCCGCCACCCGCCTGGCCCACCGACTGCGCCAAGCCGGTGTGCGCTGCGACCGGGCCTTCGACGGCCGGTCCATGAAGGCCCAGATGAAGGCGGCCGACCGGGCCGGCGCGCGTCTTGCGCTGATCATCGGCGACGACGAGGCCGCGGCGGGGACGGTCAGCGTGCGCGGCTTGCAGGGCCTTCGGGGCGAGGGCGGGCAGGAGACGGTGGCCATGGACGATGTGGTCGACTACGTGAGAGGGCTGCTGACGTGACCTACAGGACCGACTACTGCGGCGCGCTCCGCGCGTCCGACGCGGGCAGGCAGGTGACGGTGTGCGGATGGGTCGGGCGCCGCCGCGAGCACGGCGAGCACCTGGCCTTCATCGACCTGCGCGACCACACCGGGATCGTGCAGTGCGTGGTGGCCAATGCCCACGACCTGCGGGCCGAATACGTGCTGAAGATCACGGGCACGGTGCGACCGCGCCCAGAGGGCACGGTGAACGAGCACCTGCCCACGGGGGACGTGGAGATCGGCGACTGCGAGGTCGAGGTGCTGTCCACGGCCGAGCCGCCGCCGTTCCCGATCAGCGACCGCATGGAGGCGGACGAGAGCGTGCGGCTGCGCTACCGGTACCTCGACATGCGCCGCGACTCCATGCAGCGCAACCTCCGTCTGCGGGCCCGGGTCAACAGTGCCCTGCGCAATGCCATGGACCGGCAGGGCTTCGTCGAGATCGAGACCCCCATGCTCATCGCGTCCACGCCCGAGGGCGCGCGCGACTTCATCGTCCCCTCCCGCTTGCAGCCGGGCACGTTCTACGCGCTGCCGCAGAGCCCACAGTTGTTCAAGCAGCTCTGCATGGTGGGCGGGCTCGACCGCTACTACCAGATCGCCCGGTGCCTGCGGGACGAGGATCTACGGGCCGACCGGCAGTTCGAGTTCATGCAGCTCGACGTGGAGATGAGCTTCGCCACCCAGGAGGACGTGTTCGAAGCGGTGTCGACTGCGGTCATCGCCGCGGTGGAGGCGGCCGTCGGGGAGACGCCCGGCGACATTGCGCGCATGACGTGGCTGGAAGCGGCCGAGCGCTTCGGCTCGGACAAGCCCGACGTGCGCTTCGGCATGGAGCTGGTCGAGCTGACCGACACCTTCGCGTCCACCGAGTTCAAGGCCTTCCAGGCCCCGTGCGTCAAGGGCATCCGGGTGCCGAGCGGCGGCGACACCACCCGCGGCAGGCTCGACGCCCTGACCGACATGGCCAAGCGCTGGGGGGCCAAGGGCCTGGTGTGGATGCGGGTCACCGGCGACGATCCGGGGCTCGACTCGCCCGTGGCCAAGTTCTTGTCCGAGACCGAGTTGCGGGCGCTGCGCTCCACCATGCAGGCCGAGGCGGGCGACCTGTTGCTGCTCGTCGCCGACGAGCGGCCCAAGGTCCGGCACGTCCTGGGCCTGCTGCGACTCGAGCTGGGCAGGCCACCGGTCAACGAGGGCGGGCTCAACTTCTTGTGGGTCACCGACTTCCCGCTGTTCGCGTCCATCGAGGACGGCAGGCCGGTGCCCGCCCACCACCCGTTCACCATGCCCCACCCCGACGACATGGAGAAGCTGGAGTCGGACCCGCTGGCCGTGCGCTCGCAGGCCTACGACCTCGTCGTCAACGGCTGGGAGCTGGGCTCGGGCAGCGTGCGAATCCACCGCCACGACGTGCAGCAGCGCATCTTCGGGCTGCTCGGCATCGGGCCCGAGGAGGCCCAGGCCAAGTTCGGGTTCCTGCTCGACGCCTTCCGCTTCGGGCCGCCGCCCCACGCGGGCTTCGCCTTCGGCACCGACCGGCTGGTGGCCATCCTGGCGGGCGAGGAGAACATCCGCGAGGTCATCGCCTTTCCCAAGACGCAGTCGGGCCTGGACCCGCTCACCAACGCGCCCACGCCGGTGGACGAGCGGGCCCTCACCGAACTGGGCTTGCGCCTCCTGCCGCCCGCAACCTGAGCGCGACCTGACCGCGGCCTGACCGCGGCGGCACCATCGCCGGGCCGTCGTCGCACCGTGGCGGGTGACGCGCCCGCTAGTCAGATCGGGCCATTTTGCTTTCCGCCCCTTGACTCGGCGTCCACCGGGTTCCGATACGACGACCGTGGCCGCCCCGGTCGTCGAAGCCCCCGCCACCATGGAGTGGCAGCACGTCTCCTATGACGAGGAGTTCGCGCAGACCGCCCGCATCGTCGGCATCCGCGACTTCGACACCCCTTCGCTGGAGGCGGTGGAGCGGCGGCGCTCCGAGCTGTGGGTCATCGCCTTTCTGGCCATGTGCGCGCTCGCCGTCGGCCTCGTCCTGCTCACGCTGGCGGGCGACCACGACAGCCAGGCCCAACACATCGCCCGGCTCCCTGGCTTTCGCCTGGCCCTGCTCGGCGCCACCGTCGGGCTGGCGGGCTATGTGCTGGAGAAGGAACGGCACCTGCGCACACTGACCCGGCTGCTCCTCGAGGAGCGGGTGTTGAGCACGGCGCTGTCGAACCGGTTGAAGGAGCTGTCCACGTTGTGCGAGGTGGGCAAGGCGGTGAACTCGGTCCTCGCCTTGGAAGACGTCATGTCCATCGTCTTGTCCAGCGCGTTGGAGCTGCTCGAAGCGGGCGTGGGGTCGATCATGCTGCGCGACGACGACAAGCTCGAAGTCTTCTGTGAGCGCGGCAATGCCGCGGCCCGCGGCGCGCGGGTGCGCATCGGCGAGGGCGTGGCCGGGCAGGTCGCGGCCCGACGCGAACCGGTCCTGGTGTCGGGGCGGATGACCACGGCGGTCGACGCCGACGGCAACTCACGGGCCGTCCCGGTGGAGAGCGCGGTGTCCGTGCCCCTGCTCAACCGGGGGGAACTGCTTGGAGTGCTCAACGTCAACGGCACCGTCCAACGGCCCTTCACCGAGTACGACCTGCGGGCCTTGACGCTGTTCGCCGACCAGGCCTCCATGGCCATCGCCAACTCCCGCCTCTACGAGGCCGAACGGGAGCACGTTTCCCACCTCATGGAGTTGGACCGGCTCAAGTCGGACTTCGTGGCCACCGTGAGCCACGAGCTGAGAACGCCGCTGACGTCGATCCTCGGATGCGCCCGCACCCTTCAGCGCAAGGAGGTGCCCGCCCAGGTCGCAGGCGAGTTCCTCCAGATGATCGAGCGCCAGGGCCAGCACCTGCTGCACCTCATCGAGGACATCTTGGAGATGCCGCACACGTCGGCCGACGAGCCGTTGGCCTGTCGACCCCTCGACGTCACCGCCTTGCTCGAAGAGGTGGTGCGGGTCCAGGCCGTGGCCGGCCGTCGGGTGTCGCTGTACGCCGCGCCTGGCCTGATCGCGTCGACCGAGCCGGACAGCCTGCAACGGGTCTTCACCAACCTGATCGACAACGCCTTCAACCACGGCGGCGGCGATGTGGAGGTCGAGGCCGTTCCCACGACGTGGCAGGACGCGGCCGCGGTGGAGGTGACCGTCCTCGACCGGGGGCCGGGCATCCCTGTCGGTGAGCGGGAGGCCGTGTTCGAGCGTTTCAAGCGGGGACAAGACGTGTTCAGCCCAGGGATGGGACTGGGCCTCCACCTCGTGCGCTCGATGGTGGAGGCCATGGGCGGCCGGGTCGGGGCGGACGACCGGCCCGGCGGCGGCGCCGTGTTCCGCGTGGTCCTGCCCGCGGCCGGGGGTGCTCGGTGAACCGGGGGACGCAGCCGCCCGGCGCCCGGCAGCGGATTCTGGTCGCGGAGGACGACGCCGATGTCGGCCGCTATGTCGAGGTGAGCCTGGGGGTCGAGGGCTACGACGTGCATCGGGCCGACGACGGCGCCACGGCCGTGGCCAAGGCGGTCGAGATCCTGCCCGACCTAGTCGTGCTCGACATCGGCATGCCCGGTCTCGACGGACTGGCCGTGTGCAAGGAGTTGCGCCGCGATCCGCGCACCAGCGCCGTCCCCATCATCATGCTGACGGCGCGCGTACAACAGGCCGACAAGATGGCCGGTCTCAACGCGGGCGCGGACGACTACGTCACCAAGCCCTTCGACCCTGCGGAACTGGTCGCCCGCATCCAGGCCGCCCTACGTCGGGTCCGCCAACTTCGCGACGTGTCGCCCTTGACGGGGATGCCCGGCAACATCGTGATCTTCCGCCAGCTCGACGTGCTCTTGGCCGAGGGCGCGTCGTTCGGCCTGGCCCACGCCGACCTCGACAACTTCAAGGCCTTCAACGACCGTTACGGATTCGCGGCGGGCGACGAGGTCATCAAGGCCACGGCCCGCGTGCTGACCGACACCCTCGACGGCCTGTCGGCCCGGCCTCAGTTCGCCGGGCACGTGGGCGGCGACGACTTCATCGTGGTCACCGCCGCGGACGACGCCGAGCCCTTCGCGGCCGCCGCGGTGGCCGCCTTCGACCACGTCATCCCCGCGTATTACGACGACGCCGATCGGGCCCAGGGCGGTATCGACGTGCATACCAGGACGGGCGATGTCCGCCGCTTTCCATTGATGACGCTGTCGCTGGGCGTGGTGCTGTCGAGCGGGCACGGGTTCACGTCGCCTGCGCAGGTCGCCAGCGTGGCCGCGGAGATGAAGAACGTGGCCAAGGCCGTGCCCACGTCGGCGTGGGCCGTGAACCGTCGCACCTTCGACGGGCCTGACGGGGGCGCGTAGCGTTCCGGCATCGCCGACGACCTGTTCGACAACGCCCTGAACGAGCGGCTGGCCGCGCAGGCGCCGCTGGCCGCCCGTATGCGGCCGCGCACGCTGGACGAGATGGTCGGCCAGGAGCACCTGCTGGGCCAGGGCCGGCCGCTGCGGTCGCTCATCGAGACGGACCGCTTGTCCTCCATCATCTTGTGGGGGCCGCCGGGGACCGGGAAGACGACGCTGGCCCGCCTGGTGGCCGAGGCGACCAGTCGATCCTTCACCGCGCTGTCGGCGGTGACGGCCGGGGTGAAGGACGTGCGCGAGACCATCGAGTCGGCCCGGCGCAGGCTGGCCGAGCACACGCAGGGGACGATCCTGTTCCTCGACGAGGTCCACCGGTTCAACAAGAGCCAGCAGGACGCGCTCCTGCCGGCGGTGGAGGCCGGGGTCATCACGCTCAT
>JAUTXP010000055.1 GCA_030837965.1 Acidimicrobiaceae bacterium
GGCGGGCCGCGGGCTGCTCGGGCAGGGCGGGCGCGGGTGCCGTCGGCGCGGGCTGCGGTGCGGCTGCGGGCGCGGCTGCCGGTGCCGCGGGCTGCGGGGTGGGCGCGATGGGAGCAGGAGTCGGGAGCACGGCCGCGGGCCTGCTCAGGTCGGGCTGCTCGGTGGCGGGCCTGCTGGTGATGAGTCGCGGGTCGCGCCCCGAAGGCGCAGTGCCAGTGCCAGTGCCAGTGCCGGTGGGAGCGGGCAGGTCAGGGCTGGGTGCGCTCGACGCGGGGGCGTCGCCCGCCGGGCCCTGGTCGGCCCCGTCGGCCTGCTCGGCCTTTTCGGTCCCGCCTGCCTTGGCGGACGCGGCTGCCTTCTTGGCCGCAGCCGCCTTCTTGGGCGACTCGGGCTCGGGCGGGGAGACGTCGCGACGGATCCCGAGCTGGTCGGCCTTGCGCCTGGCCCGGTCGGCCTGGGCGTCCTCGATGCTCGAGGAATGGCTCTTCACGCCGATGCCGAGGTTCTCGCACAGGTCGAGTGCCTCTTTGTTGGTGAGCCCCAATTCTCGGGCGAGCTCGTAGACCCGGATCTTCTTCGGCAAGTGTTCCTTGACCCTCTCTACCGTTGTGAACCGCCAGTACCGAGACCCTCTATCCTCGCACGTTCGGCCACTTGTGCACGAAGCGCCGCAACTGCCCCCGAATCCACCGGGGCCCGCAAGGCCCGGCTGAAGGCCTGGCGTCGGGCCGCGGCATCGACGCACTCGGCCGATCCTGCGCACACCCACGCGCCTCGCCCGGGCAGGCCCGGCCCGGTGGCCAGGCCCCCTTCAGGCGTGCGCACCACCCGCAAGAGCTGGTCGGCGGGGGCCACCCGACGACAGCCGATGCAGGTGCGCTGTGGCGTTATGCGCCCTCGTCCACGACGGCGGCCGGTTCGGTGTCGGCGGCCGGTTCGGTGTCGGCGGCCTGTTCGGTGTCGCCGCCCGGCTCGGCCTCTGGGGCCAAGGTGTCGGGCCGCGGCTCGGCGTCGTCGTCGTCGGGCTGGGCGTCGCTCGGCGACTCGGCCCCGTCCTTCGACTCGGCTTTGTCGTCCGACTCGGTTGCGTCGGCCGCAGGGGCCGCGCTCGCCGCGCCGGGCGGGGCCTCGATGCCCTCGGTCTCCTCGCCGCCGTGCTCCCACTGTTCGAGCGACATGGCCTCGCCGCCCTCGGCGGGCTGCCACACCATCTCACCCGTCTCGTTCTCGACCCACTCGCCCTGGGCCCACTCCTCGCCCGCGTAGCCCGCCTCCTCGTCGGCAAGCTGCGTCTCGCTCTTGATGTCGATGCGCCACCCGGTCAGTCGGGCGGCCAAGCGGGCGTTCTGCCCTTCTTTTCCGATGGCCAGGGAGAGCTGGTAGTCGTGGACGATGACGGTGGCCGTGCCCGTCTCCTCGTCCAGCCTGACCTCTTTCACCTTGGCGGGCTGAAGGGCGCGCATCACGAACTCGGCCGGGTCCTCGGAGAAGGGGACGATGTCCACCTTCTCGCCCCTGAGCTCGTTGGTGACCATGCGAACCCGCGCGCCCCTGGCCCCCACGCACGCGCCGACCGGGTCGACGTTGGGGTCGTTGGACCAGACCGCGATCTTGGTGCGATGGCCTGGCTCGCGGGCGCAGGCCTTGATCTCGACCACGGTGCTGCCGATCTCGGGGACCTCGAGCTCGAACAGGCGCTTGATGAGGCCCGGGTGGGTGCGCGACACCACGATCTGCGGGCCCTTGGTGGTCTTGCGGACCTCGACGATGTAGGCCTTGAGCCGGGCGCCGTGCTCGTAGCGCTCGTAGGGAACCTGCTCGGCCTGGGGCAGCAGGGCCTCGACCTTGCCCAGGTCCAGCAGCGTGTAGCGGTTGTCGCTCTGCTGGATGATGCCGGTGACGATGTCGCCCTCGCGGCCCGCGTACTCCTCGTACTTCTGGTCGCGCTCGACCTCGCGGATGCGCTGGGTGATGACCTGCTTGGCCGTCTGGGTGCCGATGCGGCCGAAGTTCTCCGGCGTGTCGTCCCACTCCCGCACGACGTTGCCGTCCTCGTCCAGCTCCTGGGCGTAGACGCGGAACTCGACCGTCTCGGGGTCGATGGTGACGACGGCCTCCTCGGCCGCGTCGGGCATGCGCTTGTAGGCGGCGACCAGCGCGTTGGCAATCGCATCGAGGAGGACCTCGACCGGGATGCCCTTCTCGCGGGCGACGAGCTGGAGCGCCTCCATGAACTCGAAGGCGTTTCTCTCGGGACTCATGATGCGGCTTTCTTCCTGTTGGGGTTCTTCTTGGGCTGGCCGCCCCACTCGAACACGGTGCGGGCCCGGTCGATGTCGGCGAAGGCCAGTCGGCGGCCCGCGACGGTGATGCCTTCGTCGTCGGCCGCGTCGAGCGGGCCCTCGAAGCGACGCTCGCCCTCCACGTCAGGTCGGGTCTTGACCGACACGGTGGTGCCGACGTAGCGGCGGAAGTGGGCGGGCGTGCGCAGCGGCCGCTCCAGTCCGGGGCTCGAGACCTCGAGCGAGTAGCTGCCGGGGACGGGGTCGGGGTCGGCCGTGTCCAGGGCCTCGTTGATGCGCTGGGTGGCGGTGGTGATGGCGTCCAGGTCGACGCCGCCTTCGCGGTCGATCGACACCCGCAGGACGCCGGCTTTGAGCTCGACGTCGAACAGCTCGATGCCGATGGCGGCAAGGAGAGGCTCGACCAGCGTGCCCACGCGACCTGCCGGGTCCTGGTCCACCACACCTCCTCTCGCCTGGCAAACAAAAACGTGGGCTACAGCCCACGCTTTGCCCACCCCTATCGGAACCTCGAACGGAACAGCCGGACGAGTATAGCAAGGGGGTCTGGAAATGCCGCGGGCGCGACGCGCCATCCGATTGGCGCGCGACCGCCTTGACACCACAACCCGCACTGGTGTGCATTTGTCGCTCCGACGCCATCCCGGGGGACCCATGCCGAGGGAACCAGAAACCCATTCGCAACGCCGTCACATGTGGGTGGCTCTCGCCGCCTTGGGCCTGTCGACCGCTTACGTGCTCTGGGAGGTCCACATCCTCTTGGTGCTGCGGAACACGACGACCACCTTCGCAGAGCTGGGCATGCACCTCAACGAACCGGCCTACCTCCGCGACCACGTGTTGCCAAGTCTCAGCGGGTGGTCGCCTGAGTTTTTCGGAGGCGCACCGGTCGGGACGTTTTACTTCCCACTGACGCCGATGCTCGGTGTGGTGCTCAATCTGGTTCTGCCATACAACGTGGCATTCAAGCTGTCCAGCGTCCTCGGCCTGTGCGCCCTCCCCGCCTGCGCCTACGCGTTCGGCCGACTCCACGATCGGGACCGGCTCACCTCCAGCTGCTTGGCGGTGGGCACCCTGCCCTTCCTGCTTCTGCCCACCACCGCGGTCGGAGGGTCGATCTCGGCCGCCGTGTCGAGCGAGTACGGATACTCCCTCGCGTTGGCCGCAGCGATGTTGGCGTTGGGCCTCGCAGGCAAGGGACTCCGCACGGGCCGTTATCGGGCCGCCACCTCAGTCGCGTTGTCGGCTGCGTTGCTGCTGCATTACCTGCCAGGTGCCATGGCCTTTGTCGGCGTTGTTGTCCTCGCTGCGCTTCGCCCCAGCCGAGCGGCGCTTCGCTGGGTTGTTCCCGTGCTTTTCGTAGGCGCCGCGACGGCGGGCTTCTCCGTACTGCCCTTCGTAGCGTTGCAGCGGTATTCGGGCGGCCCTGTCTACGGCAAGGGCGCTGGTGTCGGGGCGTACCTCCTCTTCGTACGTTTCGCGCCCGTCATCGTCGCCGGCTGCCTCGGGGCCATCGCTGCGATCAGACGCGCCACCGCCACGCGCGATCGATTCGGACTGTTCCTCGTCATCATGGCTGCCATCGCCGCGGTGGTGTTTTCCGCCATCCCACAAGGCCGGCTGTGGAACGCCCGCTTCGTTCCATTCTGGTACCTCTGGCTGTCGCTCCTGGCCGGGTACGCAGTCGCGGAGTTCGCAGGCTTCGTCGATCGGTTCCGACGAGAGCTCGCCCGCGGCCGCCCCGTTACGTCGCCATGGGCAACGCGACTCATGGCGCCATTCGCAGCCTTAGTACTGGTGGCGGTCTTCTGGGACTCCCCATTCGCGCGGGGGCTGGTGAACACCCCGCGATATGACATCTCCCACCTTTCCCAGCTTGCCTACGAGGGGTACGAGGACAGCGCCGACAAGGCCGAGTTCCGAGACTTCATCAGCACGGCCCGGCGGGTTGCCCACGACCACGGCTGCGGGCGCGCTCTCTGGGAATGGAACGACATCCCGGACCCGGCCAACCCAACCTGGGAGGACCCTCGGACGGGGCTGGCGACGATGCTGCCGTATTGGACCGGCGGTTGTCTGGGGTCGATGCAGGGCTTGTTCGTCCAAGCATCCGCAACCGCCCCATACGTCAGCACGGCCAATGGCCACTTGGCCGGGCGCGGCCATGCGTTCGACGTCGTGACTCCGGCCCCACACCTCAACGTGGCTGCTGGACTCGAGGACTTGCGACTCCTCGGCGTGCGCTACTACTTCGCTGTCTCGCCGGAGGCGAAGGCGCAGGCCGACATCACACCCGGACTAAATGAGGTAGCCAGAACAAAGGACCACGGGCCATGGTCGTGGACCGTCTACGAGGTCAGCGAACTCGGTCTTGTGGAGCCCGTCCAGTTCGAACCCGTGGTGGCTTCTCATGCCAGCCGCAGCATCGGAAGTTGGCAGAACATGGCCACGACCTGGTTCTCCGACACCGCGCATCGCGCCGTACTCGTGACCGACGGAGGCCCGGCGGAGTGGCAGCGCACAAAGGCCGACACCGCCCCCGCAGCACTGCCCCAGCGTCGGGCGCCCGCCACGGTCGTGTCCCGAGTTCACTTGAGTCGCCAAGCAGTTTCTTTCGACGTCTCAACGATTGGCGTACCCGTCCTGGTGAAGGTGTCGTACTTCCCGAACTGGAAGGCAGAAGGAGCGGATGGACCCTGGCGCGCGACCCCCAACTACATGGTCGTGGTGCCGAATTCACATCACGTAACCCTCCGCTACCGGCATTCGAACATCGAACGGCTTGGGTGGTTGATCACCGCGGCGGGGCTGGCCGGTGTCGTGTGGCTCATCTTCGCCGGACCAACAGAGATGCCGATCGAGGAAGCGCCCGAGCCCACACGGGTGCGGCCACAGCCCCCGAAGAAGGCCCATGCCGGCCGCCGCAAAGGGAAGCGGCGCTGACTACGGGGGTCTGGAAATGCCGCGGGCGCGACGCGCCACCGATTGGCGCGCCGCGCCCTTACAGGACGTGCGTGTTGGGGTTGCTGGAGCGGGTCAGCCCGCGGCGGGCGACGCCGAGTTGGTGAGCCCCTTGAGCGACGGCGACATGTTGGTCGACGTGGCCCCGGTGGGGGCGGGCTGGTTGGGCGGGGGCCAGGTGCCGGAGATGACGTGGCCCTTGAGGCCCAGGTTCAACGAGTACGGATCGTTGGACCCGTTGGTGGACTGGACACCCCCGGTGACAAGGCACCAGTTCGGCGCACCGGAGAAGGGCTTGAGGATCACCGGGTCGCTGTAGTCGGTCGAGAAGGTGTCGCCCTTGTGGACGGTGTAGTGGCCGATCAGCAGGTTGAGGCCGGAGCCGCTTTGGCACTCGGCCACCGTGTTCCCGGCGATGGCGTACAGGTCGATCTGACGGGAGTCGTCAGCCACGTCCTGGTAGTTCCATCCCAAGTCGACGTGCGACAACGCAATCGTGGCCGAGCTCGGCGCGGTCAGGACGTAGAGGTCGGGGATGGTGTAAAAGGTGCCGACCTGGGTCACCACATTGATGGGCCTGGAGGCCGAAGGGTCGACCTTCAACTGGCCGAAGCGGTCGACCTTGGCGATCTGGGTCGACGTGGTCCCGTCGGCGATGTTGACCAACTGACCGGTGGCTGCGCCCACGGCCACGGGTGCGCCGATCACCGCCGCGGCCATGCAGGCCGCCAGCGCGACGACGTGGCGCGGCTTCCACTCACGCGTATTCATTGATGTCCTCCACTCCCCCGAGGGCGGGCCGCATGTGGCCGCCGAAGCGACATTCTGCGCGCACGGGTGCCCGCCGTGCCCGGTCGGGCCGGTTTGTGCCGGATTACCCAAGCGGCAGCGGCCGGCGGCGCAGCCTCTAGTAGGCGCGGGCCACGTAGGCGACGAGGCCGTCCTCGTCCTCGCCCGCGGGCAGGTCGCCGTCGGCCCGCTGGAGGCAGCGCACGGTGACTCCCCCACCCGCCAGGGCCGACTCGCCCTCGTCGCCCAGGCTGGACCACGCCACCTTGGCAAAGCCGGTCTGGGCCGCCTCCCTGGCCTCGTCCAGCGACGCGGCGTCGACCGTGCGCTCGGTGCGCAGGGCCAAGGCCTGGTCGTACAGGCCCGCCTGCACCGCGGCCAGCGCCTCGGCCACCCGTCGGGCCGTCTCGGCCACGGGCACGGCTTCTTTGGACCCGTTGTCTCGTCGGACCAGGGTCACGCTGCCCTCGGCCAAATCGCGGGGACCGACCTCGACACGGACGGGTACGCCCTTCAGCTCCCAGTCCACGGCCCGGCGGCCGAAGCTGACGTCGACCCGGTCGTCAAGTTCGACGCGGTGGCCCGCGGCCCGCAGCTCGGTGGCCAAGGCCGCGGCCCGCTCCCCCGCCCCGTCCTCGGCCCGGACCAGGAGCACGGCCACCTGCACGGGCGCAACCGCGGGGGGCAGGCGCAGGCCGTCGTCGTCGCCGTGGCACATGATCAGCGCGCCGAGCAGCCGGGTGGACACGCCCCACGACGTCTGCCACACGAACTCCTGGGCGCCGGTGTCGGTGAGGAACTGGGTGCCGAAGACCTTGGCGAAGTTCTGGCCCAGCTCGTGGCTCGTCCCCATCTGCAGGGCCTTGCCGTCGCCCATCATCCCCTCGCAGGTCCACGAGTTGGTGGCTCCGGCAAAGCGCTCGCCTGCGGTCTTGCGCCCGGCCAGCACAGGGATGGCCAGCACGTCGCGCATGGTCTCTTCATAGACGTGCCGCAGGATGTGGACCGAGTAGTCGCGGGCGTCCTGCTCGGTGGCGTGGCACGTGTGGCCCTCCTGCCAGAGGAACTCGGTGGTGCGCAGGAAGAGCCGGGGCCGCAGCTCCCACCGCACCACGTTGGCCCACTGGTTCAAGAGCAGGGGCAGGTCTCGATAGCTCTGCACCCACTTGGCGAAGTAGTGGTTGATGATGGTCTCGCTGGTGGGGCGGACCACGACGGGCTCCTCGAGCTCCTTGCCTCCGCCGTGGGTGACGACGGCCAACTCGGGGCTGAACCCCTCGACGTGCTCGGCCTCCTTGCGCAGGAACTCCTCGGGGATGAAGAGAGGGAAGTAGGCGTTGCGCACGCCCGCGTCCTTGATGCGCCGGTCCAGCTCGGCCTGCACGAACTCCCACACCGCGTAGGCCCAGGGCCGGATGACCATGGTGCCGCGCACGGGCCCGTTCTCGGCCAGCTCGGCCTTGGCCACGACGTCCTGGTACCACCGGGGGAAGTCCTCGGCGCGGGGAGTGAGGATGGGCTGCTTGGCCATTCGGCCGAGGTTAGGCCGACAGCACCTGACCGCCGGCCGCCTTTCCAACTTTTCCACAGCACCTGCTGCTGTGGAAAAGATCAGAAGCCGTGGGCCGCGTAGGGCTGGACGCTTGAGAGGAAGAGGGCGTCGGCCCGGTCCAGCCCGCCCGGCCGGTTCTCGGACGCTCGGCCCGCCAAGGCCAGCGCGGCGAACGACACGCCACCCAGGAAGGCGGCCCCCAGGCTGTCGACAGGGACCATGACGTCCGCCTCGTCCGTGGTCCGCTCGCACCCCGCGTTGCCCACGCGGTAGCGGCCGTCGTTCTGCGGCCGCTTGGCATCGGCCACCTCGATCACCACCGAGTCGTCGCCCCGGTAGCCGCGCAGCGCCAGCGCGCCGGCCACATCCACGAGCCGCAGCCAGACGTCGTCGCCCACGCCCAGCACCTTGTAGCGCCTCGACTCGGCCAGCCTGCGGCGCAGGTGGTCGTCGACGGGCCTGGTGCGGATTCGGACGGTTGCCACCAGGTCGAGGTCGAGCAGGTACCTGAACAGGGCGGCCTCGACCTCGGCTGACTCGGCGAACAGCTCTTGCACGATGGCGGCGGACTTGGGGTTGCCGTGCTCGGAATGGTGCTTGTAGCGGTAGGCGGTGAACCCGTCGGGCTCGCCGTCGTCCGACTCGTGCAGCGCGTAGAAGAGCCCGCTGGCGCCGTCCCGCCACGACTCCAGGTCGGCGACCAGGCGATCCCAATGGCCGCCGGTGGCAGTGACGTCGCCCACCCTGGCGGGCCAGACCCGATCGTGCAGGGCGGGCACGATTTTGAGCACCGAGTCCTTGTCGATCCGGCGGATGCGGCCACCCGCCTGCACAGGGGCGATGAACGCGCTGCGGTCGCACTCGACCTCGACGTCGACCATCGACGTGGCCCAGCCGAAGCCGTACCGGCCGTAGATCACGCTCTCCGACGCGGTGAGGATGGCGATGGACTCACCCCGCGCCAGCGCGTCGTCGAGCAGGCGATCCATCATCCGGTTGAGCAGGCCGCGCCTGCGATGGGTGGGGCTCACGCCGACCACGGTGACGCCCGCCACCGGGACCCTTCCGCCGCCCGGCATCGTCTGCTCCATGGCCCAGGCACCGGACGTGCCCACGATCTCGCCGCCGTCGAACACGGCCAGCATGCGGGAGGGGTCCATGCCCAGCGCCCACAGCGCGTTCTCCTCGTCCGAGCTGGTGCCGCCGAACTGGGCGTCGACAGCGCGGGTGAACGCCGGAATCTCATCGGCCGTGGGCGGCCGCATCTCCAGGTCGAGTTCCATGGCCGGAGTCTGCACCCGCCGGCTACGGGGCGCCCACGGTTTTCCTGATCAGCTCCACCCGCGTGGCCGACGCGTTGGCGTCGTCGCCCTGCTCGGCGAGAAGGGCGGCCCGGTCGGCGTCGGCCGCGGCCTTGGCCGCAGTCAGGTCGGCCTTGGACAAGGCCGCGTCCACGCCGTGCTCGACGATGAACTCGGCCCACTCCACCAAGGCCTCCACCATCTCGGACTCGGGGACCACGGCCACGTTCTGGCCCTTCACGAACAGGTGCCCCTTCTTGCGGCCCGCGGCGATGCCGATGTCCGCGTCGCGGGCCTCGCCCGGCCCGTTCACCACGCAGCCCATGACCGCGACCTGGAGCGGGATCTCCCGCTCGCCGAACGCGGCCTGGGCCCGCTGGGCCACGTCGATCACGTCGATCTCGGCCCGTCCGCACGAAGGACATGCGATGAGGTCGACCGACTTGCGCTCCCGCAGTCCCATGGCCTCGAGCAGTTGGCGCCCGGCGCGGGCCTCCTCGACGGGATCGGCGGTCAGGGAATAGCGGATGGTGTCGCCGATGCCCTCGGCCAACAACGTGGCCATGCCCGCGGTGGCCTTGATGAGGCCCGTGGGCGGTGGCCCGGCCTCGGTGACGCCGACGTGCAGCGGGTGGTCGGTGTGGTCGGCCAGCAGCCGGTAGGCCTGGATCATCAGCGGCACGTTCGAGGCCTTGACGCTGATCTTCACGTCGTCGAAGCCGACCTCTTCGAAGTACGCCAGCTCGATCTGGGCCGACTCCAACATGGCCTCGGCCGTGGCCCCGCCGTACTTGTCGTACAGGCGCTGGTCGAGCGATCCCGCGTTCACGCCGATGCGGATGGGCACGCCCCTGTCCTTGCACTCCCTGGCCACCGTCTTGATGTGCTCGGGGTTGCGGATGTTGCCGGGGTTGAGACGCAGGCCGTGCACGCCCGCCTCCAACGCGGCGAGGGCCATGCGGTACTGGTGATGGATGTCGGCGATGATCGGCACCGGGCTGCGGGGCACGATCTGGGCCAGTCCCTCGGCCGCCTCCTGCTCGTTGCAGGTGCAGCGCACGATGTCGGCCCCGGCCGCGGCCAAGGCATAGACCTGTTGCAGCGTTCCCTCGACGTCCGCCGTCTTGGTGATGGTCATGGACTGGACCGTGATGGGCGCGTCGCCGCCGACGGGCACGGAACCGACGTGGATCTGCCTCGTCTTGCGGCGCGGGGCGGCGACCTTGTCAGGGGCTTGCATCTCGGTTGCAGCCTACGACCGTGGGGCCATTACTAGGGTTTGCCCATGAGCAGACCCGTCTTCAAACCCGGCCTCTCCGTGCTGTGCGTGCTGGCCGTGGCCACCTTGTTCGCCGGGTGCAGCGACAAGGGCAAGGAGGGCGAGGGGCTGCGGGCCACCGAGCCCTGCGCTGAGGCGCCCGCGGCCTTTACCGGCAACAACGGACTGCCGAGCACCTTCCCGGTGCCCAAGAACGTGGTGCTCAGCGAGACCCGCACCGCGGGCCCTTCAACGGTGGTGGGCGGCTACGCCGAGGCCGACCTCAAGGCCGTGTTCGACTCATTCAAGTCGGCCTTGGGGAAGGCGCCTTATAGCGTCACCAAGAGTGAGAAGGACGCCCACGACGCCGAGGTCAACTTCGCGGGCGAGGGCAACACCGGCCAAGTGCGCCTGGGCGAGGAGTGCAAGGGGCGCACGTCGGTGGGCATCACCATCCGGCCCAAGTAAGGCGTCTCTCTTCGCCCGGCTCGTGGCGCTGGGCGCCGCGGTGTTCGCCGCGGCCGCCGTCGGCGTGCCCGGTCCCGCGCACGGCGGGGCCGCCATCCAGCTCCCGGTCCGCCGACCGCCCGTGGCCCGCAGCGACCCGCTCGAACTGCTGGGCACCACCCGGCCGGGCGAGACGGTGAGCCACGCGCCGGGCCCGGTGGACGACCGCGAGATCGTGCACGTGGGGCTGGCGCCCGACGGCACGGTGGTGTCGGTCAAGGTCGACCAGATCCTCACCGTGTCCGGCGTGGGCGACTTCGAGATGCGCGTGCTCGGCCCGGTGGACGACGTCGACGCGCCGGCCGAGCAGTCGCCCCAGCCCGGACTTCGGCGCCAGACGGTGACGTGGCAGGGGTTCAGTCCCGGCGCCAAGACGCTGCGCTCGACCTTGACCTTGCAAGCGGCCTTCGAGCGCAACCGCCTGCCGCTCGCCGTCACCGTGGCCGACGACGCCGTGACCCTCCGCAACGGCACCACGCTGCCTGCCGCGTTTGCGGTGGGCACGCCCGACGCCGCGGCCGTGAGCCGACTGGCCGAAGGCGTGCGGGGCAGGTTGGCCGCCGGACTGGTGCCGGTGGCGGGCGAGGACGGCCTGCCCTCCTCCCTCGACTCGCGCACGCCGGTGGGCGAGGAGCGGGTCTATGTGACCGTCCCTGTGCACGTGACCGGGACCGTCGGCAACGTGTCCATAGACGTGGTCGTGGCCGACACGCCGATCGTGGTGCCGGTGTCGGCGCCGTTGCCGGCGCGGGCGCCAGCGGCCGGCGGTGGCGTCGTGCACCTGCGCATCGCGGGCGCGCTGCCCACCCTCCCCCCTGGCGCCGGGCTGCGCGAGGTGCAGACGGCGTTGGCCCAGGCCGCCCGACTGGTCGACCTCGACGCCTTCGTCGGCGTGACCGTGGCCGGCCCTTCCACCACCGTCTACGAGTACGGCCCCGCCCCGAAGGCGGCCACCCCTCCCCCGCCCCCGCCCGACCGGCCCGCGGACCGGGCCACCCTGGCCTGGTCGGCCGTGGCCGCCATGGCCTTGGCCGCCCTCGGCCGGTCCATCTGGCTCCGCTCCTGAACCCCCTCCCAACTTTTCCACAGCAACAGGTGCTGTGGAAAAGTTGAGGGGTTAGAGGGTTTGGGGGATGGGGGGGAGGCTGGCGGACAGGGGGTCGTCGCGCACGGGCGTCCAGACCATGTCCTTGAACACGGCGAAGAAGACGTCGTCGTCCACCACGCCCTCGTGGTTCTTCTTGTTGAAGCCCCGCTCGTCGCCGTTGGCCCCTTGCACCTCCGTCTCCTCCATGGCCCGCACCAGCCCGGGGGCGGCCCGGTCGGCCTGGGACCGGTGCATGGCGTCGGCCACGACCTTGACGAAGTCGTAGGCGTACATGGCCCAGTCCGGGGGCGACACCACGTCCTTGCCTCCCGACTTCACGCCGACACGCTGCGGGCCGAACCGCTTCTCGAAGGCGCTGCGGTACTTCTCGAACGGGGCCGGGCCCTTCTCTGACGTGAGCCGGGACGACACGAACGTGAGCCCGTCGAGCCAGTCCGGGTGGGCCGCGAGCTGTTGGCGGACGAGGGCGTCCTCGCCGCTGGTCGCGGCGAAGAATGGGACGGGCCATCCCGTAGAGCGGGCAGCGCGTACGACCGACGCCAGCACCTGCGGCCCGGCCCACACGACCGCGGCGGTGGCGCCCGCCGAGCGGGCCTGCACCACCTGCGGCCCTGGGTCGGCGCCAGGCGCAGACGACAACTGCAAGTCGGCGGCCACGGCCGAGCGGTTGCGGGCGAACGCCCTGTCCAGGGCGGCCTTGCCGCCTGCGCCATACGGCGAGTCGTCGTGCAGCAAGGCGATGCGCCCGCCTTTCGGGATCACGTACTCGGCCAGCCGGAAGGCCACGCCCCGGTTGGTGGGGGCGATGCGAAAGACGTTGCGCCTGCCCGCCACGTCGATCAGTTCCTCGCCGCCTTGGTACACGATGCCGATAGGAAGGCCCGCCCGGCCTGCGTCCTCCCACGCCACGTCGACCCCAGTTCCCTCGGCCACCACGGCCACCGCGCCGTCGGACGCGGCCTTGCGGATGTTGGCGGCCGAGACGGTGGGCGAACTCTGGTCGTCGGCCAGCCGGACGTCGAGCCGGACCTTGACCCCGGCCACGTCGACCCCGCCTGCTTGGTTCAACTCCTCCGCGGCCAGCCGGGCGCCCTGCTCGATGGGCTTGGCCACCGACGGGACCTTGGAGAACGGGGCGTTGACCACGACGACGGCAGTGCGGCCCGACCCACCGGCTTGATCGTTGCCGCGCCCGCACGCGGCCAGCACCAGCGCGCCGGCCAAGACACGTGCGAGGGCGGCCCGGCGCATGGCCCGGCAGCGTAGGGTCAGGCCTCGGCGCCGACGTACGCGAGGGCCACGTCCTCGGGCCTGCCCTCGGCCACCACCCGGCCCGCGTCGAGCACGGTCATGCGGTCGGCCAGCGTCGTGACCAGGCGCATGTTGTGCTCCACGACGACGAGGGTTAGCCCGCCGTCGCGCAGGCGGGCAAGGGTCTGGCGCAGGTCGGCCACCTCGGCCAGGGCCAAGCCCGCGGCGGGCTCGTCCAGCAGCAGCACGCCCGGCTCGGCGGCCAGGGCCACGGCCAGTTGCAGCCGCCTCCGATCGGCGCCGTGCAGCGCGCTCACCACGTCGTCGGCGTGGCCGGTCAGGCCCACGAGGTCCAGCGCGTGAGCGACCACGAGGTCGGCCGCGGCCTGGTCGGCCCGGGCCCTGGGCGTGCTCAGCACGGCGCGCACGACGCCCGTGGTGCGGGCGGGCTCGCGCCCGGCCCTGACCACGTCGACAACGGTGAGCCCGTCGACCCGCAGGGGCCGTTGCAGCGTGCGGCCCACGCCGTCGCGGCGGGCCAGGACGCGCAGCAGCGTGGTCTTGCCCGAGCCGTTGGCCCCCACCAACGCGTGGCATGTGCCCGCGCCCACGGAGATGTCGACGCCGTTTAAGGCCCGGACGCCGCCGTAGTCGACCACCACCCCGGTCGCGTCGACGGGCAGGCCTTGCGGCAGCCATGGCGCGCGCTCGGCCTGCCCGCCCGGCTTGCTCCGAGTCGAACGCAGGCGCACCAGCCCGCCCCGACCCAGGGCCACCACGACGACGAGCAGCACGCCGGTCACCAGCGGTTCGAGCACCACCGAGCGGGTGCCCGCGGGCGTGGCCAGCACCCGGGCCACGGGGCCGATGACACCCAGGACGACAAGGCCGGCGGCGGCCCCGAGCAGCGACTCGGCCCCGCCCACCACCACGACGAGGAACAGCTTGAGGGACAGGACGGGGCCGTAGCTCGTGGGGTCGGCCACGCCCGCGACCACGGGCATGAGCGCGCCCGCCGCGCCCGCGATGGCGGCCGACCCGGCCAGCGCGCCGGTCCGGAGGCGGGCCACCGGCACCCGGG
>JAUTXP010000071.1 GCA_030837965.1 Acidimicrobiaceae bacterium
GGTAGGTGTCCAGGAGGCTCTCGGGTGACGTGTTGTCGACCACCTGGGCCAGCTTCCATCCCAGGTTCACAGCATCCTGCACGCCGGTGCCCATGCCCTGTCCGCCGTGCGGGGGGTGTACGTGTGCGGCGTCCCCGGCCAGCAGTACACGGCCTTGGCGGTACGAGGCTGCCTGGCGCGTCATGTCCGTGAACCTGGAGATCCAGCTGGCGCTGCGGAGCCCGTAGTCAGTCCCGTACACGGCGACGAGTGCGGCGCGAAGCTCGTCCATGCTGGGTTCGCCGGTGTGTGCGACCTCTCGTTCGGTGAGGACGACGCCAACCAGCCCCCCGTCCGCCCGACCGAGGGCATGGGTGCCCGCGCTGTCGCGACGGAAGCCGAGCTGCGGCTCCTCATCCATCTCGACCTCGGCGATCATCCAGCTGGTCGAGGGATCCAGCCCGGGGAAGTCGATGCCGGCCGCCTTGCGGACCAGGCTGCGTCCTCCGTCGCAGCCGACGAGATACTCTGCTCGGAGCGACGTGACCCCGGACAGCTCGACGTCAACGCCAGCGTCGTCCTGCGCGAAGCCCACCACCTCGCAGCCACGAAGGATCGGAACCCCGAGCTCACCGACCCAGCCAGCCAGGATGCGCTCGAAGTTGCTCTGCAAGAGCCCGAGTACGTAGTTGTGCCGGGTGGGGAAGTCGCTGATGTCCAAGGGGATCAGGGCGAACCCGTGGGCCGGATAGACCTGCCCCGCCGAGACAAATCGTTCCGCAATGCCACGCTGGTCGAGCACCTCGATAGTGCGGGGGAGAAGCCCGCGGGCTCGCGAGCCGTCGAGATCCTGACTGGTGCGTCGTTCGACGATGACGACGTCGACCCCCGCCAACGCCAGCTCGCCCGCCAACATCAGCCCGGTCGGGCCGCCTCCTGCGATCACCACCGCATGTTCGGTCATCTCCGCTCCCCGGCGAATGCTGCACCGGACAGGGACAGCCACCTCGCACCGAGCGACCGCGCGCCGGCGCCGGTCGCCTGCACCCTCCCCACCACCTGCTCGACCGGTTCAGCGCTCCCGCTCGACCCATCTGCCGAAAGCAACACACCCATTCCACAACCCCTGGCTCCATAGGTTCCGGCCGTGACCGGCTCGGCGAACGAGTCATGGTCAGCACGTTTGGGTCGCTTGCGGCAAGCCCCCTCCCTCGCGCTATGTTGTTCATGGCGGCGAGGGTTCAGGCTCGGCCTCCTGCACCCGGGGCGTCCACGGCCCTCCCCCTCACGAACGGTGGCGTTGCCGGGTTCAGACGATCCGGCTCACCGACATGGTCAGGCTGTACTTGGCGTCGGAGCTCTCGTAGATCCGGGTGTCGCTGAAGGACATCCCCCGGGCCGGGAGGGCGGCGGCCAGGCCGGCGGCGTCGAAGGCGTAGGTGTTGGTCCCCAGCAGGTCGTCGTCGGCCCACCCGAGGATGAAGTCCATCGCCTTGCCCATGGCCGTCGTCGCCGTCCCCACCCACGCAGGGGCGCCGGCGGCGCTGATGATCGGCCCCGCCGTCTCGAAGAAGGAGGCAGTGTCGTAGAGGGGCCACCATGCCGCCCCCGCCGTTGAAGGCGACGGTCGAGGCCCCGGCCGTGGCGGTGCCCGGGTTGGCGACGGTCTAGCTGATCGACCAGTCGCTGCCCACGGCGACACGGCCAGGGCGGTGACCTTGAGGTGCTACTCACGCCATCACCCGGGGGGCCCGACGGCCGGAATCACCGCGCCGGATAGCCCTGCGGTCCATTGGGGAAGCTCCGGCTTCCCGTCCGGAAAGGCCCAAGGGCGGTTAGCCTGTGGTTGGAACGACGGTGCCCGCGTATCTGGAAGTGTGGCGGCCCCAGGGGGCCGAGCTCATCGCCTTGGACGAGACGCGCGTCACGATCGGGCGGGCGGTCACGAACGAGGTCGACCTGAGCTCCGACTCCAAGGCGTCTCGGCTCCACGCCGTGCTCGAGCGGCTGCCCGCCGGGTGGTGCATACGGGACCTCAGCTCGCGCAACGGGACGTTCGTCAACGGCGTCCGGGTCGACCGCGACCGCCCGCTCCACCCGGGCGACGAGGTCCGGGTGGGTGGCACCCGGCTCGTGTTCAGGTCCGAGCGGCCCACGCCGGATCCGGGGATCACCGAAGGGGCCGATCGGGCGCCGGATCTGACGCCGCGCGAACGGGAGGTCCTCGTCGCCCTCTACCGGCCAGCGGCGACGAGCGAGGTCTTCGCCGAGCCGGCGTCCACTCGGGAGATGGCCCGGTCGCTGGCCGTCAGCGAGGCCGCGGTCAAGCAGCACCTGGCCCACCTTTACGTGAAGTTCGGGATCGACGACGGCGAGCGGCGGCGCGTGCGCCTGGCCAACGAGGCGCTGCGGAGGGGTGCGATCACCCTGGCCGACGTCCGCAGCGCCCACGCCGGCTCATGACCGGCCCGGGAGGCCGGTCCAGCAAGCACTCACTGGGCGCCATCCGAAGGATGGTGCACTAGTGACCGGCCCGGGAGGCCGGTCCAGCAAGCACTCACTGGGCCGTCCCTCGACGAGGGTGGACCAGTGACCACCAACGGCAACGGCAGCGACGAGGCCGTCACGGACCCGGTGGACCTGGGCGTCCCCGGCATGGAGGACGCAGTCGAGATCGGCCGGGGCGGGTTCGCCGTCGTGTACCGGGCCCGGCAGCCGGAGCTGAACCGGACCGTGGCCGTCAAGATGCTGACCGCCCGGCTCGACGAACCGGGGCGCGAGCAGTTCGCCCGCGAGGGAT
>JAUTXP010000031.1 GCA_030837965.1 Acidimicrobiaceae bacterium
TCTCTCCACGCCCCGTCGGATGGTGGCTACGTCCATCACGTCGTCGTGGTACAGCGAGCCCAGGTGCACGAGCTCGACAGAAACCCCGCCCTGAATCACGTCATCGGAGATGTCGTTTTGCACCGTGCCTGCGGCCGCGACCGCGAGTGCGGGACGCAGGCGCTTGCCGCCCGCTTGCACCAGGTGACCCGCCACCTCCGTCAGGAAGACATCCTCGCTGGTCACCGACCCGCGCAGGGCGTCCTCCACGCGGTTCAGGTTTTCCTCCAGGTGGGGAAGGTTCAGGAGGCTTCCGAGGTTGACCACAGGCTAAGGAAGTTACTGTTCGAGGTCGATCGAAGGACAACCGGAGGGCGAGTCCCAAGGAAACCGGCCCCGACTAGAATGGCGAGTGGAAGCCCTCCATAGGAAGGCGGTTTCTCTTTGTTCGAGCGCTTCACCGACCGAGCCCGACGAGTCCTCGTCCTGGCCCAGGAAGAGGCGCGGCTCCTCAACCACAACTTCATCGGCACCGAGCACATCCTGCTCGGGCTGATCCACGAGGGTGAGGGTGTCGCTGCGAAGGCTCTCGAGTCTCTCGGCATCTCCCTCGAGGCGGTGCGCGAGAAGGTCGAGGAGACCATCGGGCCTGCCGGGTCGTCCACCACCGGGTCCCCTCCGTTCACACCGCGCGCCAAGAAGGTGCTGGAGCTGTCGCTCCGCGAGGCGCTGCAGCTCGGTCACAACTACATCGGCACCGAGCACATGCTCCTCGGCCTCGTCCGCGAGGGCGAGGGCGTGGCCGCCCAAGTGCTCGTCAACCTGGGGGCCGACCTGTCCCGGGTGCGCCAGCAGGTCATCCAACTCCTCTCCGGGTATTCCGGGGCCAAGGAGGGGGCGACCGCGGGCCCAGGCGCCACCGGCAGCCAGGAGACGCCTTCGGGCTCGCCTGTGCTCGACCAGTTCGGGCGCAACCTCACGCAGCAGGCCCGCGAGAAGAAGCTCGACCCCGTCATCGGGCGCGAGCGCGAGATCGAGCGGGTCATGCAAGTGCTCTCCCGCAGGACCAAGAACAACCCGGTCCTGATCGGCGAGCCGGGCGTGGGCAAGACCGCCATCGTCGAGGGCCTGTCCCAGAAGATCGTGGCGGGCGACGTGCCCGAGACGTTGAAGGGCAAGCAGCTCTACACCCTCGACCTGGGCGCGCTGGTCGCAGGCTCGCGCTATCGGGGCGATTTCGAGGAGCGCCTGAAGAAGGTGCTCAAGGAGATCCGCACCCGCGGCGACATCATCCTCTTCATCGACGAGCTGCACACGCTCGTGGGCGCGGGCGCGGCGGAAGGGGCCATCGACGCGGCGTCGATCCTCAAGCCCATGCTGGCCAGAGGCGAGCTCCAGACCATCGGCGCCACCACCCTGGACGAGTACCGCAAGCACTTGGAGAAGGACGCGGCGTTGGAGCGGCGGTTCCAGCCCATCAAGGTGGAAGAGCCCACGCTGGCCCACACCATCGAGATCCTCAAGGGCCTGCGCGACCGCTACGAGGCCCACCACAGCGTGACCATCACCGACCAGGCGCTGGTCGCGGCGGCCAACCTGGCCGACCGCTACATCTCGGACCGGTATCTGCCTGACAAGGCCATCGACCTGATCGACGAGGCCGGCTCGCGCCTGCGCATCCGGCGCATGACCACGCCGTCGGACTACAAGCAGATCGAGGACCAGATCACCAAGGTCCGCAAGAACAAAGAGCAGGCCATCGAGCGCCAGGACTTCGACCAGGCCAAGAAGCTGGCCGAACAGGAGAAGGAACTGCTCGGCCAGAAGACGGCCAAGGAGGCCGAGTGGCGGGCCGAGGGCGTCGACCTGTTCGACGTTGTCGACGAGGAGACCATCGCCGAGGTGCTGGCCAACTGGACCGGCATCCCCGTCACCCAGTTGACCGAGGAGGAGACGGCCAAGCTCCTGCGCATGGAGGACGAGCTGCACCGGCGGATCATCGGCCAGGAGGACGCGGTCCGCGCCCTCTCCAAGGCCATCCGCCGCACCCGGGCCGGCCTCAAGGACCCGAAGCGCCCGAGTGGGTCGTTCATCTTCCTGGGCCCCACGGGCGTGGGCAAGACCGAGTTGGCCAAGGCCCTGGCCGAGTTCCTGTTCGGCGACGAGGACGCGTTGATCCAGCTCGACATGTCCGAGTACATGGAGAAGCACACCGTGTCGCGTCTGGTCGGCTCGCCTCCCGGCTATGTCGGCTACGAAGAGGGCGGCCAGCTCACCGAGGCCGTTCGGCGCAAGCCGTTCTCGGTGGTCCTGTTCGACGAGATCGAAAAGGCCCACCCCGACGTGTTCAACACGCTGTTGCAGATCCTGGAGGACGGCCGCCTGACCGACTCACAGGGCCGCACGGTGGACTTCAAGAACACGGTGCTGATCATGACCTCGAACCTGGGCACCGCCGATCTGCGCAAGGCCTCCATCGGCTTCGCCAAGACCAACGAGGCCGTCACCTACGAGAAGATGAAGGAGAAGGTCAACGACGCCCTGAAGCAGCACTTCAGGCCGGAGTTCCTGAACCGCATCGACGACGTGATCGTCTTCCACGAGCTGTCCAAGGAAGAGGTCACCCAGATCGTCGACCTGATGATCAAGCGGGTGGTCGACCAGCTCGAGGGCCAAGGCATCGGCCTGGAGCTGACCCCGAGCGCCAAGCTGCATCTGGCCGACAAGGGCTACGACCCCACGCTGGGTGCCCGACCGCTGCGGCGGGCCATCCAGCAGTTGGTCGAGGACCCGCTCTCGGAGCGCATTCTGTGGAAGGAGTTCCGGGCGGGCGAGACCATCGTGGTCGACGTCGAGAACCACGGAACGCCCGAGGCCGAGATCAGCTTCAAGACCATCGGCGGCTTGGAGCCGCCGCCGGTCGAGCTGGCGGGCGCGGGTCCCGCGGAGTAAGAGGGCGAGCCGATAGGCGCGCCCGTGGCCCGAGCGGCCCGGCGGCGAAGGCGCCAAGAGCGGGGAGTGCAGCGGCCATCGCCCGGAGGCGGACGCCGGAGGGCGGGTACGGCGTGACCTATCCGCGCCGCCTCTAAGTCAACCGATCGGCTCGCTCAGCCGTTCACCCTTTGATGGGCACGGCTGAGCGAGACGAGGCGTTTGAAGCTGCGTTCGACGACCTGTTGAGCCGCGCCCTGGGCGCGGCTCGTCGTCTTCTCGGACCCGGCCCGCGGCCGAGGACGTGGCCGCCGACGCCATGGCCCGCACCTGCGCCTCGGGGTCGTTACTCGGTGCGGTTCAGCGATCACAACGGGGGCGCCACCGGAGAGGCGCGATTCCTGCTCGTCTGACTAGCCTCGCCCGCGATGTACACCAACATCCTCGTGGGCACGGACGGGTCCAAGACGGCCTCCATCGCCGTCGACCGGGCCGTCGAAGTGGCCAAGGCCACCGGCGGCAGGCTCACGGTCTTCTCGGTCGACAAGCCCGAGCGGGCGGGCCAAGTGGTCGCCGACGAGGCCGCCCGCCTGGCCGATCGAGGCGTGGACGTGCGCACCAAGACGGCCGAGGGCGACCCCGCCTCGCTCCTGGTCCAAGAGGCCGAGGACGGCGGGTACGACCTGTTGGTCGTGGGCAACAAGGGCATGACCGGCGCCACCCGCTTCTTCCTCGGCTCGGTGCCCAACAAGGTCAGTCACCACGTGCCCTGTGCCCTCCTCATCGTTCGCACGACGTAGCGCGGCCGTCCTGGCCTGCGGTGCGGGCCTGCTGCTCTCGGCCTGCCAGGTCACCACCGGCGTCACGGTGGACACGCGCGCCGATGGCAGCGGCACCGTCAGGGCCACCGTCACCCTCGACCGCGACGCCGTGGCCCAAGCGGGCGACCTGGCCTCCCGCTTGCGGGTCGACGACCTGAAGCGGACCGGGTGGCGCGTCGACGGGCCCAAGGCGGTGAAGGGCGGCGGTCAGGAGGTGCAGGCCGTGAAGCGGTTCGCCACGCCCGCGGAGGTTTCCGTCGTGGTCGAGCAGTTGGCGGGCAAGGATGGGCCCTTCCGACAGTTCAAGGTCGTGAGGGACCGGTCCTTCCTCAAGACCCGGCTGACGTTTCGGGGCGAGGTCGACCTCTCACGCGGCTTGGGCTCGTTCTCCGACGAGCAACTGCGGGCCCGCTTGGGCTCGGACCTCGGTTTCGACCCCGCCGCGCTGGAGGGCCGACTAGGCCGGGCCATCTCGCGGGTCTTCCCTGTTCGGGTGGCGGCCCGGCTCCCCGGATCGGTCACGTCCAACGCGCCATTGGACGCGGCCAACGGGGCGGTGTGGTCACCGCAATTCGGCGAGCACGTGACCCTGCGGGCCTCTTCCGAGGCGTGGAACAAGGCCAATGTGGCGGGCGCGGTCGGCGCCGTCGTGTTCGGGCTGGCGTTGGCGGGCCTGCTGGCGTGGCGGTTGCTGGGGACTCGCTTGCCCCGCTGATCCCTGTCGGTCGGGCAGGGGGTCACGCCGGTCTGCGCTTCGGTCGGCGGTCCACGTTGGTGTTACACCCCCTCTGTACGGTGGCCCACGTGCCCAAGTTGCGTACCGTCCACCGCTGCACCGAATGCGGCAGCGCCTCGCCCCGCTGGTCGGGCCGGTGCAGCGCGTGCGGCGCGTGGAACACGTTGGTCGAGGAGGTGGACGAGGTCAGGGCCGTGGCCCCGCCCGTCTCGGCCGCGGACCGGCCCGTGTCCTTGGCCGCCGTGGACCTGCGGGAGTGGGCGCCGGTCTCCACGGGCTTGAGCGAGTTGGATCGGGTCCTGGGCGGGGGCCTGGTGCGAGGGTCGGTCACGCTCGTGGGGGGTGAGCCGGGCATCGGCAAGTCCACGCTGTTGCTCCAAGCCCTGTCGTCGCTGGCGGCACGCGGGGTGCGCTGCCTGCTGGTCACGGCCGAGGAGTCCAAGCAGCAGGTGAAGCTGCGGGCCGATCGCCTGGGTGTTCAGGGCGAGGGGCTGTGGCTGGTGGCGGAGACGTCGCTGCCGGCGGTCATGGCCGCGGTGGACGACGTGCAGCCGGACGTCATCGTGGTCGACTCCATCCAGACCGTGTTCGACCCGGATTTGGGGTCGGCTCCTGGGTCGGTGGCCCAGGTGCGCGAATGCGCCCACCATCTGGTGCGGCTGGCCAAGGAGCGGGACCTCACCACCGTCTTGGTCGGGCACGTGACCAAGGAGGGCACGCTGGCCGGCCCGCGGGTCTTGGAGCACGTGGTCGACACCGTGCTGTCCTTCGAGGGCGAGCGCCACCACGCGCTGCGGCTGCTGCGAGCGGTCAAGCACCGGTTCGGGCCCACCGGCGAGTTGGGCCTGTTCGAGATGACCGACGACGGCCTGCGACCAGTCCCCGACCCCAGTGGGCTGTTCCTCGGCGATCGGCGGGCGGGCGTGCCTGGTTCGGTCGTGGTGTCGGCGCTGGAGGGTCATCGGCCGTTGTTGGTGGAGATCCAGGCCCTGGTCGCGCCATCGGGGTTGGCCATGCCCCGGCGGTCGGCCCAAGGGCTGGACAACGGGCGGGTCTCGTTGCTGATCGCGGTGCTGGACCGGCGGGTGGGCCTGTCGCTGGCAGGGGCCGACGTGTTCGTGTCGGCCGTGGGCGGGGCCCGAGTGGCCGAGCCCGCGGCCGACCTGGCCGTGTCGTTGGCCCTGGCGTCGGCCCTCACGGGCACGGCCCTGCCCGCCAACGTGGTGGCCTGCGGTGAGGTGGGCTTGGGCGGCGAGGTCAGGCAGGTGGGCCAGACGGCCAGGCGCCTGGCCGAGGCCGGTCGGCTCGGGTTCCGTACGGCCGTCGTCCCCGCCTCCGCGCCCGACGTGCCTGCGGGCATGGAGGCCATCAGGGTCCGCAGCCTGGCCGAGGCCGTGGCCAGGCTCGATCTGGCGCCGGGCATCGCGCCCCGAATAGAGGTGAATGAGCACGGCCCGCCAGTCGCCATCAACACCAAATAGGATTCAGGCGATGCTCGCCCGCAGAAGTGCGGCCATGATCGAGGCCTTGGCCGCGGTCGCGCCCGGCCGCCCGTTGCGGGAGGGGCTGGACCGCATCCTGCAAGCCAGCATGGGCGCGCTCATCGTGGTGGGCGATGGGCCTGACGTGCTGGCCATCTGCTCGGGTGGGTTCCTGCTCGACGCGGAGTTCACGCCCCAGCGCCTGTCCGAGCTGGCCAAGATGGACGGCGCCATCATCTTGGCCCCGGACGCCAGCCGCATCGCCCGGGCCAACGTGCATCTGGTGCCCAACCCCAACGTGCCCACGACGGAGACGGGGACCAGACACCGCACGGCCGAGCGGGTGGCCCGGTCCATCGACGTGCCCGTGATCTCGGTGTCCGAGGACATGTCGGTCATCGCCGTGTACCGCACGGACTTGAAGCACCCGCTCGAGCCCATCCCTCGGCTGGTGAACAGGGCCAACCAGGCCTTGCAGACGCTGGAGCGCTACAAGAACCGGCTGGACACGGTCAGCGGCGCGCTGTCGGCCTTGGAGGTGGAGGACCTCGTCACCTTGCGGGACGTGGTCACCGTGTTGCAGCGGGCCGAGATGGTGCGTCGCATCGCCGAGGAGATCGACGGCTACATCGTGGAGCTGGGCAGCGACGGCAGGCTGGTGCTGCTCCAGTTGGAGGAGCTGTTGGCGGGCGTGGAGGACGACCGCCGCCATGTCATCAAGGACTACTTCCAGGACCAGCCCGACTGGCGGCTGGACCAGGCGTTGGAGGCGTTGTCGGACTTGACCACTGAGGACTTGCTCGACCTCAAGTCGGTGGCCTCTGTCCTCAACCTGCCCGCCGAGCAGGAGCTGGACGTGGGCATGCAGCCCCGGGGCTACCGGCTCTTGGCCAAGATCCCCCGCTTGCCGGACGCGGTGATCGAGCGCCTGACCAGCCGTTTCGGCAGTCTCCAAAAGATCATGCGGGCCAGCGTGGACGACTTCGATGACGTGGAGGGGGTGGGCAGCGTGCGGGCCCGAGCCATCAAAGAAGGCCTGTCCCGCCTGGCCGAGACCAGCATCCTCGACCGGTACTCGTGATGGCAGCCATCCCCGCCCGGGTCAACGTGGTCACCCTCGGCGCCCGCGATCTGCCCGCGTTGCGCCGCTTCTACCGGTCGCTGGGCTGGCCGGAGAACGAAGGCGCCACCGACGAGTTCACCGCCTTCAAGACGGCGGGCGGCATCCTCGCCTTGTGGGGCGCGGGCCAGTTGGAGGAAGAGGCAGGGGCCGTGCCCGGACCGGGCGGGTTCGCCCTGTCCATCAACGTGGACGCCAAGGAACAGGTGGACGAGGTCATCGCGGCCATGGTCGACGCGGGCGCCACCCTGCGCACCCCGCCCGAGGACAAGTTCTGGGGCGGGCGCTCCGGCAATGTGGCCGATCCCGAGGGCAACCCGTGGGAGGTGGCCTGGAACCCGGGTTGGCCGCTCGATGAACGCGGAGCCATCGACTTTCGCTGATGCGTATCGAACTCGCCACCGGGACTCCTGCGGAACTGGCCCTGCCCGCCGACGGCCGGCCGCCTGTTCTCGGCGTGGTGCTCCACCCGGATATCGGCGGCCTGCGACCGCTGTTCGACGACCTGTGCGCCCGCCTGGCGGCCGAGTACGACTGGGCCGTCTGCGCCCCGGAGCCGTTCCCCGGCCGGGAGTCGATGAGCCTGGAGGACCGCATGGCCGCGGTGGCGGGCCTGGACGACGAGTCGCACATCGGCGACCTGTTGTCCGCAGCCGACGTGCTGGCCTCGCACGACGCGCCTCGACTGGCGGTCATGGGCTTTTGCATGGGCGGCATGTACGCGTTCAAGGCCGCGGGCACGGGCCGGTTCGACAAGGCCGTGGCCTTCTACGGGATGATCCGTGTGCCCGCCAACTGGCAGGGGAGCGGGCACGGCGAGCCGTTGCAGGCCATGTTGTCGCCCGGCGCCTGCCCGGTGCTGGCCATCATCGGGGGCCGGGACCCATACACGCCGCCGGAGGACGTGGCCGCCCTCAAGGCCGTCCCCGCCGTCACCGTGGTCGAGTATCCCGAGGGCGAGCATGGGTTCGTGCACGACCCCAGCCGCCCGTCCCACCGGCCTGACGACGCGGCCGATGCCTGGTCCCGCACCCTGGACTTCCTCGCCTGACCCCCGGCGCCGCCCCCCACCCTTCCCCGGACTGGAGGACATAGCCACCCGATGGGTGTGCCTATGTCCTCCAGACGTGGGCCTGGGCGGCCGACCGGCGGGGTCAGATGGCGCGGCGCGAGAGTTGCTCGCGGTCGAGGATGCGGTAGCGGCGCTCGGCCTGGTCCAGCCAGCCCAGCCGGATAAAGGCCGAGATGGCCTTGTTCACCCGTTCGCGCGACGCCCCCACCATCCCGGCCAGCTCCTCCTGCGTCACCGGCAGCACGAACTCGTCGGCGTCGCCCGCCAGCTCCAGCAGGCGCTTGGCCGTGCGCCCGGTCACGTCGAGGAACATGGTGTCGGCCAAGGCCGCGTCGGTCACCCGCAGGCGCCGGGCCAGCAGCCGCACCACCGACCACAGCACGTCCGGCCGCTCCTGGAGCGCAGCCCGCACGGCCGGATAGGGCACGGCCAACAGGCTCGACGGCTCCAAGGCCCGGGCCTCGGCCGAGCGCCCGCCCTCGTCGTCGAACAGGGGCATTTCGCCGAACAGGTCCCCCTCCTCCATGAGCGCCACCACCGATTCGCGGCCGTCGATCGAGCGCTTGGCGATGGCGATGCGCCCAGACTGGACGAGGAACAGCTCGTCGGCGGGCTGGCCCTCGGAGCACACCACGTCGTTGCGCTGGAGGGTGAGCAGCCGGGCCGCCTCGGCGATGCGGGCCACAGCAGCCGGCTCGAAGGCGGAGAACAGCTCGGAACGGGCCAGCAGGGCCGCATGGTCCACGGCCGGCGGAGCCTAGTCGGCCCCCATCACATCGGGCTGGTCCTCAAGTTGTCGTAACCCGCCCTTGCCCGTACCCTGGAGGTATCCCCTCTCGTCTCATTCCTGGGAGAAGTATGCCTTTCGACGTCGGTGACAAGGTCGTTTACCCGCATCACGGCGCGGCCGTGATCGAGAAGCGAGAGAAGAAGGAGGTCTTCGGGGAGACCCGCGAATACCTCGTTCTGCGCCTCGCCTATGGCGACCTGACGCTGATGGTCCCGGCCGACAACACCGACGAGGTCGGGTTGCGCGAGGTCATCAACGACGAAGAGGTCGAAGAGGTCTTCGCCGTCCTTCGCAAGAAGGAGGCGCGCATGCCGACCAACTGGTCGCGGCGCTACAAGAACCACGTGGAGAAGCTGAAGTCGGGCGACATCTACCAGGTGGCCGAAGTGGTGCGGAACCTGTCCATCAGGGACAAGGACAAGGGCCTGTCGGCAGGCGAGAAGCGCATGTTGACCCGAGCCCGCCAGATCCTCGTGTCGGAGCTGACCTTCGCCATCGGCGTCAGCGAGGAAGAGGCCGAGAAGAAGCTGAACGAGGCCTTGCCCTAAAACGGGGCCCTAGCGAGGGCCCCAAACAAGACGGGGCCACAGGGCGCAAAGGCCACAAGTCGAGGCCCTCATAACGGGCATTTCGCCCTCGAGGTTTCAGACCAACGTGAACCCCGCCGATGCTTCAGGCGGGGTTCATTCATGTTCGTCGAGATCGTCCGTCTTTTCATCGTCTTCCTGGCCACGGCCGGCGGCTTCGCCTTGGGCAAGGGCAACGGCGTCGACGGCAACGGAGCCGTCATCGGGGCCACCCTGGGCGCGTGCGTGGGCTACGTCGCGGGCGGGGTCCTGGGCCGGCTGCTGCGCCAGGCCATGGGCCACGTCGAGCGCCGCATCGATGACGCGCCCGCTCACCGCCTCCTGGCCGGCGCCCTGGGCGGGGTGGCCATCGGCGGCCTGGCGGGCGTCATCGGCCTGCCCGCCGTCCTGCTCCTCCCCAGCCGCATCGGCGGCCCCATCGTGGGCCTGGCCATCTGGCTGGGCGCCTACCAGGGATACACGTGGGGGGCCCGCAAGAGCGAGGGCCTGCTGGCCATGGCCGGCCTGTCCACCCGGCCCTTGGTCCGGGCCACGCCGTACGAGGGCGCCCACGGGGGTGACGCCGTCCTGGTCGACTCCAGCGCCGTCATCGACGGGCGCCTGCTCTCCCTGGCCAAGTCGGGCTTCCTCAGAGACCCCCTCCTGATCCCGCCCTTCGTCCTCGACGAGATCCAGGGCATCGCCGACGCCCAGGACCCCAATCGCAGACGACGGGGCCGCTGGGCCCTCGAGGTGCTCGAAGCGGTCAAGCAGGTGCCGGGCATGGAGGTCCACGTGCTGGACGACGAGGTGCCCGAGCACACCGAGGTCGATGCCAAGCTGGTCGCCCTGGCCAAGCGCCTGCGGGTCCGCCTGCTCACGCTCGACGAGCCGTTGCAGCGCATCGCCGAGCTGCAAGGCGTGCGCTGCCTGTCCATCCAGCGGCTCACCGACGGCGTCCGACCTGTCGTCGTCCCCGGCGAGACCGTGCGCGTGCCCATCACCCGAACCGGCAAGGAGCCGGGCCAGGGTGTCGGCTTCCTCGACGACGGCACGATGGTCGTGGTGGGCGACGCGGCCGATCTGGTCGGTCAAGAGGTCGAGGTGCGGGTGAACAGCAACGTGCAGACGTCGATGGGGCGGATGCTCTTCGCTTCGGTGGCCACGCCCTCTCGGTAGCCTCCGGCCCGTGAGCACATGGGCCATCGTTGTCGCCGCAGGTCGCGGCTCGCGCTTCGGCGGCCCCAAGCAGTACGAGCCTCTGGCGGGCAGGCGGGTGCTGGACTGGTCGCTCGACGCCGCTGCCGCGGCCTGCGACGGCGTCGTCCTCGTCGTGCCGCCGGAGCGCCAGACCGACACTGAGCCCGCGGCCACCGCGGTCGTGGCCGGCGCCCCGACCCGCTCCGGCTCGGTCCGGGCTGGACTGGCCGTCGTCCCTCCACACGCCGACGTCGTCGCCGTCCACGACGCAGCCCGGCCTCTGGCCACGGCCGACCTGTTCGCGGCCGCGGTGGCCGCGGTGCGCGACGGGGCCGACGGCGCCATCTGCGCGGTACCGGTGACGGACACGGTGAAACGGGTGGTCGACGGCCACGTGGCCGAGACCCTGGACCGTCGTCATCTGGTGGCGGTGCAGACGCCGCAGGCCTTCGACGCGGCCACCCTGCGGGCCGCCCATGCGAGCGACGCCGAGGCCACGGACGACGCCGCCCTGGTCGAGGCCGCGGGCGGTCGGGTCGTGGTCGTGCCCGGCCACCCCCACAACCTCAAGGTCACCAACCCGGCCGACCTGGTGGTGGCCGCGGCCCTGTTGGAGAGCCGATGACCGAGCGCACTCCAGGCACTAGCCGCGTGGGCCTCGGCTTCGACGCCCACCCGTTCACGTCGTCGGACCAGCCCCGCCCCCTCGTCTTGGGCGGGGTCCACTTCGAGGGCGAGCCCGGTCTGGCCGGGCACAGCGACGCGGACGTGGTATCCCACGCCGTGGCCGACGCCTTGCTGGGTGCGGCGGGCCTGGGCGACATCGGCGAGCACTTCCCCGACACGGACCCGGCGTGGGCCGGCGCCGACAGCGTGGCCCTGCTGCGCCACGTGGCGGGCCTGGTCGACGCCGAGGGCTGGCGGGTGGCCAACGTGGACTGCTCGGTCGTTCTGGAGGCGCCCAAGCTGGCTCCCCGACGCACAGCCATGGCCGACGCCTTGTCGAAAGCCGTAGGGGCGCCGGTCAGCGTCAAGGCCAAGCGGGCCGAGGGCCTTGGCGCCCTGGGCCGGCGCGAGGGCATCGCCTGCTGGGCCGTGGCCCTTCTCGAGTCGAAAGAGGTCTGACCACCATGCCTGCACCCAAGCCTCGCCGCGGCAACCGCGGGCAGGTCCGCCGGGACGAGGTGGCCCGCAAACAGCGGGCCCAACAGGCCGAGCGCGGCCCCCGGCCGGAGCGGGTCGGCCGCGCCGCCGCCGCGGCCAAGGCCGGCACGCCGACGAGCGGGGCCACCCCGAGAACGCTGAGCAAGAGCGCAGGCTTGCGGGGCGACGGCGGCGGCCGCCGGGGGTTGGGCGGCGAGCAGGTCGAGGGGCGCAGGGCGGTGCGCGAGCTGTTGGTGGCCCGCCGCCGTCGGGTGCGCGATGTGTGGGTGGCCGAAGGCGTGGAGGCCAATGCCCTCCTGGCCGAGATCGAAGGGCTGTGCGAGGAGCACCGGGTGGCCTTTCGCCGGGTCCCGCGGGCCCGCATCGACGCCGAGGCCAGGACCGACGCGCCCCAAGGCGTGCTGGCCCACGCCGACCCGCTGCCGGAGGTCGACCTGGAGACGCTCGTGCGCAGACGACGCTCGGCCGGGGCCGACCAGCCCAAGCCCTTCCTCCTGGCCCTGGACGGGATCACCGACCCGCACAACTTGGGTGCCCTGCTGCGCTCAGCCGAGTGCTCGGGGGCGACGGGTGTGGTCCTGCCTAGGCACCGTTCGGCCCACGTCACCCCCACGGTGGCCAAGGCCGCCGCAGGCGCGGTCGAGTACCTGCCCATGGCCGTGGCTCCCGGGCTGCCCGCGGCCCTGAGCCTGCTGAAGGAGCACGGGGTGTGGACGGTCGGGCTGGCCGAGGACGGCCAGACGTCGCTGTTCGACCTCGAGGTGGCCACCGAACCCGTCGCGCTGGTGCTGGGCGCGGAGGGGACGGGCTTGTCCCGTTTGGTACGCCAGCGGTGCGACGTGGTGGTGTCGATCCCGCAGCACGGGCGGATCGACTCGCTCAACGTGTCGGCGGCCGGGGCTCTGGCCTGCTTCGAGGTCGCTCGCCGGCGTCAGGGCGAGGCCGCCCGGCACCCCCGAAACGTTTGAGAACCGCCACAATTCGCCGCGGTTGGTACGAGTTCCTTCTCGTGCCCGGCAAAAAAGTGGGCTGAACCCGTCTGTGAGCATTGACACCGATAGACAGGGCTGGTTACAAAGGACTAGTCATTCCCACGGTGTTCGAGTCGGACACGCTCGAAACGGACACTTCGTCACAGCACACGCAGGAGCACTGATGATGGCGGTTCTGGCCCAGTACACCCCGCTCGCTGACATGTCCGACATGGATCTGGTGGCTCGCTTTCATGAAGGCGACGCCGATGCGCTCGCTGTTCTGCTTGAGCGCTACCGCCGGTTCGCCCGTGCCAAGGCACGCGGCTACTTCCTTGTCGGCGCTGACTCCGACGATATCGAGCAGGAGGGCATGATCGGTCTGTTCAAGGCCGCTCGTGACTTCCGCCCCGACCGGCAGGCGTCCTTCCGCGCCTTCGCCGAGCTGTGCATCACCCGCCAGGTGATCACGGCCATCAAGACGGCGACCAGGCAGAAGCACCAGCCCCTCAACCAGTACGTGTCCATCTCTGGCGTGCGCGGCGGGGACGACCCGGGCGAGCGCTCGGTCGAGGACCTGCTGGACGACCACTACGTGGCCGACCCGGCCGAGACGGTCATCTCCAACGAGCGCATGGCCAACATGCGCCGCTCCATGGCCGACATGCTGTCCGGCCTGGAGGTCGACGTGCTCCGCCTGTACGTGGAGGGCAAGTCGTACCAGGAGATCGGCGAGCACTTGGGCCGCCACGTGAAGTCGATCGACAACGCCCTGCAGCGCATCAAGCGCAAGCTCGACGCCCATCTGCAGGAGCGGGCGGCCGAAGAGGCTGAGCAGCAGCTCGTCTAACTGCCCCGTCTCAGGGGTACGCGTTCCTCCGCTGAGTCCAGCACCACAGCGACCACAGCGACCACAAGGAGGGCGCGGCGATGCCCCAACAGGCGTGGAGCAAAAAGCGCGAGCGGCAGTACGAGCACATCAAGGACGGGCTGCGCGAGCGGGGCGAGAGCACCGACAAGGCCGAGGAGATCGCGGCCCGCACGGTGAACAAGGAGCGGGCCCGCTCGGGCGAGGCCAAGACGTCCAGCCCCTGATGCGGCCCCCTCTCTCGACTTTTCCACAGCACCTGCTGCTGTGGAAAAGCGCGGGGGTTGACGGGCCCGAAATGACCTGAAGGGGTCCGGGCGACTAAAACGTCCCCGGACTGCCCGTGAACGCCTCCGCGCTCGATGAGCGCACCGCTGGGTTCTACGACGACGCGCCCGTTGTGCCGGTGCGGGTCGCGGCGCGCCCGGACGCCGACCGGCGACTGGCCGTGGCCGCCGTGGTGGGCCTGGCGGGGGCCCTGGCCCTGGCCCACGGCACCGGGCTGTGGCTGGACGAGGCCCAGTCGGTGGCCATCGCCCGATTGCCGGTTGGCGACCTGCTCACCGCCCTGCGCCATGACGGCGCCCCGCCCCTGTACTACCTGCTGCTGCACGGCTGGACGCGGCTGTTCGGCACGGGCGACACCGCGGTGCGGGCCATGTCGGCCGTGTTCGCGGCGGCCACCGTGCCCACCGCTATGGCTGCGGCCCGCCGCACGTTCGGCCGGGCCACCAGCCTGGCCGCCGGGCTGGTGCTGGCCACCCTGCCCTTCCTGTACCGCTACGGCACCGAGGCCCGCATGTACTCGCTGGTCCTGCTGTTGGTGGCGGCTGGTTGGTGGCTGGCCGCCACCCGCAGGCTGATCCCGCTCGCCGTTGTGTCCGGCCTGTTGCTGCTCACCCACTATTGGGGCTTTTTCCTCCTGGCCCCGGCCGTGGTCTTGGCCGCCTGGCGGAGGGGGTGGGCGCTGGCCGCGGCCTTGGCCGCGGGCGGGTTGCTGTTCGTGCCCTGGCTGCCCGCCTTCGCGTACCAGGCCGCGCACACCGGCGCCCCATGGGCCCGGCCTGCGCGCATCGACGGGTTCGACGCCGCCCTCAGCGGCTTTTCGGGCGGGGCAGGCCGGGTCGGCGTCCTGGGCCTGTTGTACTTCGCCCTGGCCGTGCTGGCTGTGCGCACCAGCGGCGCGGCCCGCCGTCTGGCCTGGGCCACGGCCGTCCCCTTGGCCCTCGGCTTCGCCGTTTCCGCCGTGAGCGGCGCGGCCTTCGCCGAGCGCTACGCGGCCATCGTGGTCGTGCCCTTCGCCGTCCTGGTCGGCATCGGGCTGGCCCATGTCGGCACCGAGCGGTCAACCCGGATCGTCGTCGCCCTCATGGTGGGCGGCGGCTTGCTGCAAGGGGCGTGGGTCGTGCACCGCCAACGCACCCAGGCCCCCGAGCTGGCCGCGTCGATCAAGGCCGTGGCCCATCCGGGTGACCGGGTCGTCTTCTGCCCCGACCAACTCGGGCCCGCGGTCATGCGGCTGCTCCCCGCAGGCATCGTCACGTTGGCCTACCCGGCGGGCGACAGAGGCGACATCGTCGACTGGGTCGACTACGCCGATCGCAACAAGGCGGCCAGCGGGGCCGCCTTCGCCCGGCGCATGGACGCAGAGACCGAGGGCGCCGTGTTGGTTGTGGCGTCGCCCGGGTATCGCACCTTCGGCCGGTCGTGCACCGTCCTCGTGGAGGAGCTTCGCCGCCTGCGCCCTGGGGACCAGCGGCTGGTTCGGCTGGACCGGTCGTCGTATGAGCATGCCTCGCTGTGGCGCTTCCGCGCTGGGGCACGGACTTCGTAACGCACGTCGTAGATCAGAGGGAAGAGGAGTTATGCAACAGCGCGACATCGTCATCATCGGGGCAGGCCCGGCTGGGCTGACCGCGGCCTACCAGTTGGTGAAGCGAGGGCAGCGGCCCATCGTGCTCGAGGCCGACAGCGTGGTCGGCGGCATCAGCCGCACGGTCGAGCGCGAGGGCTGGCGCTTCGACATCGGCGGCCATCGCTTCTTCACCAAGGTGGACGAGGTCGAGGCCCTGTGGCGCGAGATCCTGCCGGAGGAGGAGTTCCTCACCCGGCCTCGCATGAGCCGCATCTACTACAGCCGCAAGTTCTTCGACTATCCGCTGAAGGCCGGAAACGCCTTGAAGAACCTGGGCGTTTTGGAGGCGCTGCGCTGCGTGCTGTCCTACGTGTGGGCCAAGGTGCGCCCGCCCAAGGACCAGTCCACCCTCGAAGGATGGGTGGCGGCGCGCTTCGGCTTTCGCCTGTACCGCATCTTCTTCAAGACCTACACCGAGAAGGTCTGGGGCGTGCCCGCCAACGAGATTCAGGCCGACTGGGCCGCGCAGCGCATCAAGTCGCTCTCGCTGGGCAAGGCCATCGTCAACGCCCTCATGCCCAAGCGGGGCCAGACCGATATCACCAGCCTCATCGAGGAGTTCCGCTATCCCAAGCACGGGCCCGGGATGATGTGGGAGCGGTGCCGCGAGCTGGTCGAGGCGGGCGGCGGCCAGGTGCTGTTGCACTCCGCCGTGCAGGAGGTCCATCGCGAGGACGGCCGGGTCGTGGCTGTGACGGCCAGCACTCCGGACGGGTTGGTGCGCTTCCCCTGCGACGACTTGGTGTCGACCATGCCCATCGGCCTGCTGGTCAAGGCCATGGACCCGCCCGCGCCCGTGGAGGTGGTGGAGGCGGCCGACTCGCTGACGCACCGCGACTTCCTTACCGTCGCCCTCGTCGTGCCTGCCGAGGCCGCCTTCCCCGACAACTGGATCTACGTACACGCCCCCGACGTGCGCGTGGGCCGCATCCAGAACTTCGGCTCGTGGTCGCCGTACATGGTGAAGGACGGGTTCACGTGCCTCGGCCTTGAATACTTCGTGTTCGAGGGCGACGACTTGTGGACGATGTCGGACGAGGACCTGGTCAAGCTGGGCACGCAGGAGTTGGAGCAGTTGCAGCTCATCAAGCCCGGCAGCGTGTCCGGCGGTTACGTGGTGCGCATGCCCAAGGCCTATCCCGTCTACGACGAGGCCTACCAGGCCAACGTGGAGGCGCTGCGCAAGTGGTTGTCGGTGGAGGTTCCCAACTGCGCGCCGGTGGGCCGCAACGGCATGCACCGCTACAACAACCAGGACCACTCGATGCTCACCGCCATGCTCGCGGTCGAGAACATCTACGGGGCCGACCACGACGTGTGGGACGTGAACGTGGACGACGAGTACCACGAGGAGCGCAAGGACTCCGGCTCGTCAGGCACGTCAGGCACGGGCAGAGACGCGCCCGTCGTGGAGCGCGAGGTGTTGGAGGCGGCCCGAGAGACGCGGGTCCGGCGGCGAGCGGGCTCGGCCGCCTAGTGGCCCACTGATGTGAGCGAAGCGTTCGGCGCCGGGGGGCGCGACACAGACGGCGGCCAGGCAGATACCGGCCACACAAACGGCGGCGACAGCACGCGCCGGGCCGACCTGGCCGCCTTGGGCGCGGCGTGGACGACGAGCCGGGCCGTGGTCGTGGGCTCGTTGGTCATGGCTCACGTCGTGGCCGACACGATTGGGCCCATGCGGCGAGCCGTGCCGCAGCACTTGGGCCGAGGGCTGTTGGACTGGGACGCGGAGCGCTACTTCCAGATCGCCTCGAAGGGCTATGGCGCCCTGCCCCGCATTCAACTGCGGTTCTTCCCGCTGGTGCCGTTGGCGGCCCGGGCCCTCGACCGCGTGCTTCCGGGCGGGGCTGGCGCGGCCTTGTTGGTGCTGGCCAACCTCAGCGCGTTGGCCCTCGGGTGGCTCGTGCTGCGGCTGGTCGTCCATGAAGGCGGCGACGCGGCCACAGCCCGCACCGCGGTGTGGCTCGTCTTCTTCACGCCCGCCGCCTTCGTGTTGGCATGGGGCTACACCGAGCCGGTCTGGGGTTGCCTGTGCGTCGGGATGTTCCTCGCCTTGCGCCGACGACAGTGGTGGGCGGCCGCGGCCGTGGGACTGCTGGCCGGGCTGACGCGGCCGGTGGCGCCTTTGCTGGTCGTGCCCGCGCTGGTCGAGGCAGCAAGGGGCTGGCGGTCCTGGCTGCGGTCGGGCCAGTGGCGGGCCATCGCCGCCCGCGTGGCCGCGGTGGCCTCGCCCGTGGCGGGAGTGGGCGTTTACCTGTGGTGGGTCTGGGCCAACTACGGCAACGCCTTGTTGCCCTACCGCATCCAGCAGGGGCCCAAGTTCCGCGGCTCGCTGACCGATCCGTTCACGCCCATCCTCCACACGGCGGGCGCCGCGTTCGGCGCCGACGGCGGGCTGGCCGCTCTGCGGGTCATGTGGGCGGCCGTGCTCGTGGTGCTGGTGGTGCTGGCCTTGCGCTGGTGGCCCGCCTCCTACGGCCTGTTCGCGGCGGCCGTGGTGCTGGTGGCATTGTCGACCCAGCGTCTGGGCTCGTTCGAGCGCTACGGCTTTTCCGCCTTCCCGGTGGTGCTGGCCTTGGCCGTGTTGGTGCGCAAGCGGCCGGGCGCGCTGCCTGCGGCCATCGCCGTGGGCGCGGCCGCGGTGATGGGATACGGGACGCTGGCCCTGCTCGGCAGCTACGTGCCGTAGCCATGCCGGGCGCAGCTACGCCGAGCCTCAGCGTCCTCACAGCCCGCCCACAGCCGGGCCAGCGATACTGAGGTTCGTGCAGCCGCGCATCCTCGTGGTGGACGACGAGCCTTCGATCGTCGACGCCTTGGCCACCGCGCTGCGCTACGAGGGCTTCGACGTGCACGAGGAGTCGACCGGCCGAGGGGCGTTGAAGGCGGCGGGGTCGACCCGGCCCGACCTGATCGTGCTCGACATCATGCTGCCCGACCTCGACGGGCTCGAAGTGACCCGCCGTCTGCGCAGGGATGGGCTGCGTGTCCCGATCCTGTTCCTCACGGCGCGGGACTCGACCGAGGACAAGGTCAGCGGCCTGACCGTGGGCGGCGACGACTACGTCACCAAGCCGTTCAGCCTGGCCGAGGTGGTGGCCCGCATCCGGGCCATCCTGCGCCGGGCCGGGTTGGGCGGGCCCGACGACTCCACGCTGCGCTTCGCCGACCTGGTGCTGGACGAGGAGACACACGAGGTCTGGCGGGGCGGCACGCCCGTGCACCTCACGGCGACCGAGTTCAACCTGTTGCGCTACTTCATGCTCAACCCGCGGCGCGTGCTGTCCAAGGCCCAGATCCTCGACCACGTGTGGCAGTACGACTTCGACGGCGAGGACAACGTGGTCGAGACGTTCGTCAGCTACCTGCGCAAGAAGCTGGACCGGCTGGGCCCGCCGCTGATCCACACCATCCGCCTGGTGGGCTACAGCCTGCGCCTGCCCACGGAGTGAGTCGGGTGCCACCGTGACCTTGTCGCTGCGGGCCCGGCTGCTGGCCGCGTCGCTGGCCCTCACCGCCTTCGGCCTGCTGGCCGCGGACGTGGCCACCTACCGGGCGCTGCGATCGTCGTTGTACCGGCGCGTCGACGGCCAGCTCGACGTGGCCCACACCACCATTCAGCGCTCGCTGCTGTTTCAGAACGGCGCCTTCGTCCAGTCGTCGGTCGAGCAGTTGGGCGAGCTGGTGCCGGGGGTGTACGTGCAGTTGCAGGTGTCGGGCAGGCCGGTGCTGGTCACCAACCCGCGGCGGGCGGGCGAGTCCCTGTCCGAGCCGAAGCTGCCCTCGGAGTTGAAGCTCGGCCGCATCTGGACCGTTCCTTCGGCGGCCAGTTCCGAGGCGGGCTATCGCCTGTTGGTGTCGCGGGTCGACCCGGCCGTCGTCATCGTGGGCATCCCGCTGTCGGACACTGCGGCCACGTTGCAGCGACTGCTCGGGATCGAGGTGCTGGTCTCGCTGCTCGTCTTCGCGGCCGCCGCGGCCGCGGGCATCTGGCTGGTGCGATTGGGCCTGCGGCCGTTGGGTGACATCGAGGCCACCGCGGCCACCATCGCCGCGGGGGACATGACCGGGCGAGTGGCGCTGGCCGACCCCGCCACCGAGGTGGGCAGGCTGGGCGTGGCGGTGAACACCATGCTCGACTCGCTCGACGCCGCCTTCGCCGAGCGGCAGCGGTCCGAGTCGGCCGCGCTGTCGTCCGAGCAGCGCATGCGCCGGTTCGTGGCCGACGCATCGCACGAGCTGCGCACGCCGGTGGCCGCGGTTCGGGCCTACGCCGAGCTGTACCGGCGAGGCGCCGACTCGCGGCCCGAGGACTTGGCCCGGCTGCTCTCGCGCATCGAGGAGGAGGCGGCGCGCATGGGCGTGCTGGTGGACGACTTGTTGCTGCTCACCCGACTGGACGAGGGCAGGCCTTTGGCGCGCCAGGCGGTGGACGTGGGCGCGGTGGCGAGCGACGCGGTGGCCGCGGCGCGCGCCGTCGACCCGGACCGGCCGCTGTCGCTGGACGTCGAAGGGTCGGTGGAGGTGCTGGGGGACAAGGACCGTCTGCGCCAAGTGCTCGACAACCTGTTGGCCAACGTGCGGGCCCACACGCCCGAGGCCTCGCCCGCGTCGGTGCGGGTCGCCCCCTTGGATGGACGGGCCGTCGTCGAAGTGGCCGACTCGGGACCGGGCCTGTCAGCCGAGGACCGGGCCAAGGTCTTCGAGCGCTTCTACCGGGCCGACCCGGCTCGAGGCAGGGACAAGGGCGGGTCTGGCCTCGGGCTGTCGATCGTGGCCGCCATCGTCGCCGCCCATGGCGGGTCGACCAGTGTTCGGGCCCGTGACGAGGGCTGGAGCGGCGCGTCCGGCGCCGTCTTCCGCATCGACCTCCCCCTCCTCACCTGACCCCCCCGAACTTTTCCACAGCAGCAGGTGCTGTGGAAAAGTTTCAGGGCCGGGGGGCGCGGGGCTTGCGGGGTGCGCGCGGCGAGCGCGGCGCGGGCGGCTTGGGGGGAGGCACAGGGAGTTCATCGGACACGACGCGGCCGTCGCGCAGTCGCACCCGGCGGGCGGCCTTGCTGGCCACCTCCTCGGCGTGGGTGACGACGATGACGGTCACGCCCTGCTCTTCGGAGAGCAGGCGCAGCGTGGTCACCACCTCGTCGGCCGTGGTGCTGTCCAGGTTGCCAGTCGGCTCGTCGGCCAAGATGACCCGCGGCTCGTTGGCCAGGGCCCGGGCGATGGCCACCCGCTGCTGCTCGCCGCCTGACAGCCGCGACGGAAGATGGTCGGCCCGGCTCTTGAGCCCCACCCGGTCGAGCAGGTCGGCGGCCCGGGCCTGGCGGGCGGCGCGGTCGCGCACGAGGGGCACGGTGGCCGCCTCCACGTTCTCCGCCGCGGTCAGCGTGGGGATGAGGTTGAAGGACTGGAACACGAAGCCGATGTCGTTCGATCGCAGCCTGGTCAGCTCGAGGTCGGACAGCCCGGAGAGCTCGCGGCCGTCGAACGTCAGCGATCCCGACGTGGGCCGGTCCAGGGCGCCGAGCAGTTGGAGCAGCGTGCTCTTGCCTGACCCGCTCGGCCCTTCGACGGCAATGAACTCGCCCGCACCGATGGTGAGGTCGATCCCGTTCAGCGCGGCCAGCTCCCCTGCGCCGGTGCGGTAGACCCGTCGGGCCTCGGTCAATTGGTAAAGGCTCATCCGAGGTCCCGCAGGGCCACCGCAGGCGTGAGCCGAGCCGCCCGCCACGCTCCCGCCATGCCCGCCAGGAGCCCGCCCACCAAGGCGAATCCCACGCCCAGCAGCAGGGTGAGCGGATGCAGCGGAGCCCGCAAGGTGGTGTGCGTCGTGTGCACCGCACTCGTGGCCTGTCCGAACAGGCCGGACAGCGACGAGCCCGTCAGTCCGGGCACGCCCGCGCTCGACGCGGTCAGCGCGGGCGAGAAGGCATGCACGGCCACGGCGACCAACGCGCCGACCCCCAACCCGAGCACCCCGCCCAGTAAGCCGATCCCGACCGTCTCGCCCAACAGTTGGCGCACGACGCGCGCCTTGGACCAGCCGATGGCCCGCAGGGTGCCGATCTCGCGCACCCGCTTGCCGATGGACGAAAGGGTCAGCAGGGCGGCGATGGCGAAGGCGGCGACCAGCACGATGACGGCCAGCGCCCCGCCCAAGCGGTTGGCCAGGCTGCGGGCGTCGGTCAGGCTGCCCGTCACCTGCGAGGCCAGGCCCTTGGTGGTGATGACCTCCGCGCCGGGCAGCACCTTCTTGATGCCCGCCACGACCTTGTCGACGTTGGCCGCCTTGTCCGCCTTCACGAGCACTTGGGTAACCCGACCCTCCTTGCCCGCCAGCTTCTGCAACGTGCCCAGCGGAAAGTAGATGTCGGCCGTGCTGCCGGTCAGCGTCGGCCGGACCAGGCCAACGACGGTGTAGTCGGCGCCGTTGATCGCGAGCTTGTCGCCCAGCTTTGTGCTGTGGCTGTTGGCGTAGGCCACGTTCACAAGGATCTCGTTGCCCGCCGCGTCCCCCTTGCCCAGCCACCGTCCGTCGGTGAGCTGCTCCTGGGTGACCAGGCCCACCTTGGGATGGACCGGGTCGATGCCAGCGGCCGTGTAGCTCTGGGTCGTGATGTCCGTGCTTGGCGGGTTGACGGCCTGCTGGATGGTCTGGATGGGCGTAGTGAATTGGGCCCGGAACTCGCGGAACCGGGCGGGCAGGCACTCGTCGAACGCCGGGTTGCCGCGGCCTCCGCCACCACCGCCGCCCCCGGTACCCCCAGCGCCGCCGCCAGCACCGCCGCCAGCCGGAGGTCCGCCGCCGTCACCGGGCGGGCCACCGTCTTGCCCTTGTCCGATGGTCACGCCCTTGGACTGGAGGCAGGCGCGGAAGGCCTGGCGCTCGGCGTCGGTCATGGGGTCGGGCCGCACCGTCTGGCTGAACGTCTGCCCGCCGGTCTGGATGGACGCCACGATCTGCGGCACGGTTCCGGTCTGGTGCTCGGCCAATTGGTACAGCCCGCCCACCGCCCCCGAGACACCCGGCACCTTGGCCACCTCGGCGACCGCGTCCTGCGGGAAGCTCAACAACGTGGCGGAGAGGAAGAAGTCGCGGGTGAAGGCGTCGCCGGGCTTGCCCAGCTTGGCCAGGTCGGTGACCACGTTGCTGTTCTCGTTGAGCAGGGCTTGCGTGTCTTGTTGGTCGAGTCCGTCGTTGCGGCGTCCGAAGAAGCCGAAGCCGCGGCCAGGCGCGGTGGTCGACGTCGTCGTGGTGGCACCCCCCGTGCCGTTGGCGGCGTTGGCCGCAGCCGTAGTGGACCCGACCACCCTCGTCACCAGGATGTCCGTGCCCACCGACTGCAAGGGGGCGAGCACCTCTTGTTGGGCCTCGTCCAGCCCTTGCGAAACGCCGATGATGCCGATCACCAGGCCCACGCCGAGAGCCAGGCCCATGGCTGTGAGAATGGTCCGGCCCAGCCGTCTGCGCAGCTCCTGGGTGATGTAGGTGATGTGGAACACGGGCGCTCCTGTCGACCTGCGCTCAGATGACCCGGCCGGACCAGGCCAGGCCCGCAATGAGGCCCGCCGCCAACAACAGCAGCCCGAGGCCGGTGAAGGATGCGGTGACTTCGTGGCGCACGGTGCGATAGGCGACGGTGCTGCCGATGTCGCGGTAGACGGCGGTCAACTCCTCGCCCGACGCGGCTTCGAAGAAGCGCCCGCCACTGGTGTCGGCCAGTTTGCGCAGGGCGTCGCGGTCGACGGGCACGGGGATGACCTGGCCACCCAGGTTGACGGTGCCGTCGTCGGTGCCGAAGGCGATGGTGGACACGGGCACCTTGGCGTCCTTGGCCGCCTGCGCGGCCTGATCGACGGGCCGACCGGAGGTGGTGGCGCCGTCGGACATGAGGACGATGCGGGCCGCGTCGTTGTTGGCTGCGTTGGCCGCGGCGATGGTGTCGAGCGCGGTGTAGACGGCCTCGCCTGCGGCGGTGCGCGGGCCGAGCCGAAGGCGGGCAATGGCCGACGTCACCTGGGCGTGCTCGGTCGTCGGGGGCACGAGCACGCGCGCCGTCCCGTCGAAGCTGATGAGGCCGAGCCGAAAACGGGGCGGCAGGTGTTGCACGAAGTCGGTGGCCGCCCGCTGGGCCGCGGCCAGTCGGTTGGGGGCCACGTCCTCGGCCTGCATGGAGGCCGACGTGTCGATGGCCAACATCACCGTGGCCTGTCGGCGGGGGACCCGTTGGGCCATGGTCGGACGGGCGAAGCCGACGACCAGCGAGAGCATGGACGCCAGCAGCACGCCCGCGGCCACGTGCCTGCGCCAGCCCGGCCGCTTGGGCGCGACCACGGCCAGAAGTTCGAGGTTGGTGAAGCGGACCGCGTGGTGGCGTCGCCTGCGCTGGAGGAGGACGTAGGCGACGACCACCGCGGCCACCGCGAGCAACAGCCAGAGCCGGCCCGTGGCGAGGAACCTCATCGACGCCGCCTCCATCGATCGACGGCGCGGACCAAGTCGATGAACCAGTCGCGGTCGGTGGACAGCACCACGTGGCGGGCGCCCGCGCTGCGGATGTCCTTGGCCGTGGCCGACCGCTTGTCGGCCGCGGCCGCGGCGAAGCGCCGACGCAGCTTGGCGCTGTCGGTCTGCACCTCGACCCGCCTGCCCGTTTCGGGGTCGACGAGCGTGAGCAGGCCGACCGCGGGCAGGTCGTCCTCACGCGGATCGCGTACCTCGACGGCCACGACCTGATGGCGCCCGGCCAGTCGCCGCAAGGAAATTCGCCATTCGGACGGGTCGAGGAAGTCGGACACCACGACCACCAGGCCCCGGCGCCGGGCCAGCCGGTCAGTGGTGACGAGCGCGCCCTCCAACTGCCCGGGCCCGCCTTCGCGGGTGATGAGCGTGTGCAGCAGTCCGAGCACCTGATCGCGGCCGCTGCGCGCGGGCAGGACCGTGGGCCGGTCGGCCCGATCGACGAGCACGGCACCCGTGCGGTTGCCCGCCCGGTTGTTGAGGAAGGCGAAGGCGGCCGCCGCGCCGATGGCCGTCTCGCGCTTTTCGTTTCGGGCCGTGCCGAAGTCCATGCTCGCGGTGCGGTCGACCACGAGCCACGACTCCAGCTCGCGCTCGGCCACCGTGTCGCGGACGTGGGGCACGGTGGTGCGGGCCGTGAGGTTCCAGTCCATGCGGCGCACGTCGTCGCCCACGCGGTACTCGCGCGCCTCGCCCAGCTCCGATCCCGCGGCCAGCACCAGGCCTTGGTGGTCACCGTGCAACAGCCCGTCGAGACGGCGGGTGATGCGCATTTCGAGCCTGCGCAGAGCAGCCTCGTGGTGGGCGGGGGAGAGGGTCGCGTTGGTCACGAAGCGGCGGTGTCCGTCTGCGTGGTCTCGGCGGCGGCGGGTGTGGGCGCGGGCGCGGTGACCGGCGTGGGCTCCACCGCAGCCGGCTCCTTGCCCTCTTGGCGGGGCGCGACCACGGGCGCCACCACGGTCGACAGGACTCGGTTGACGACGTGGTCGGGCTCGATCCCGTCGGCGATGGCCTCGTAGGACAGCAGCACGCGGTGGCGCAGCACCTCCGGCGCCACATCGAACACGTCCTGCGGGAGCACGTACTCGCGGCCCCGCAACAAAGCGAGTGCGCGCCCGGCCGCGACCAGGCCGAGGGTGGCGCGCGGACTGGCGCCGTGGGCGATGAGCGGGGCCACCTCGGCCAGGTCGTGCTCCTGGGGCACGCGGGTGGCGAGCACGATGCGCACCGCGTAGTCGAGGACGGCGTCGTGCACGAAGACGGCGTCGACTTGGCGCTGAAGGGAGGTGAGGCCCGCGGGGTCGAGCACTTGGCCGGCCTGGGGCGGGTTCACGCCCATCCGCCGCACGATGTCGGCCTCCTCCCGTGCGTTCGGATAGTCGACCACCACCTTCATCAAGAAGCGGACGCGCTGGGCCTCGGGCAGCGGGTACACGCCCTCGTGCTCGATGGGGTTCTGGGTGGCGAGAACGAGGAACGGGTCGGGGACGGGATGGGTGACGCCGCCGATGGAGACGTGGCGCTCGGCCATGACCTCGAGCAAGGCCGACTGGACCTTGGCCGGCGCCCGGTTGATCTCGTCGGCCAGCACCACGTTGGCGAAGATGGGTCCGAGCTCGACGTCGAAGGCCTCACGCGACGGGCGGTACACGCGGGTGCCCACGATGTCCGAGGGCACCAGGTCGGGCGTGAACTGGATGCGCACGAAGTCCCCGCCCAGGACGCGGGCGAGGGTTTCGGCGGCCAGCGTCTTGGCCAGCCCCGGCGCCCCCTCCAACAGGCAGTGGCCACGCGAGAGCAGGGCCACGAGCATGCGCTCGATCACCCGGTCCTGGCCCACGACGACCCGCTTGACCTCGAACAGCAGACGTTCGAGGGCGGTGGCCGCGTCCTCCACGGGCGCCTTCTTGGCCGGCGTCATGACTGGCGCTCCCCGAGCTTCACGGTGAACGTCTGCTCCGTCCCGCCGCGCACGGCGACGATCTTGACGGTGTCGCCCGGCTTGTGGGCCTGGACCACGCCCCGCAGCTCAGCCGAGCCAGGGATCAACGTGCCGTCGATGCTGATGATGCGGTCGCCGACCTTCAGCCCCGCGGCCTCGGCCGGCGTGGCGGTCGACACCTCCTGCACGACGGCGCCGGGCGAGCCGTCGTCGGAGTCCATGGTTGCCACGCCCAGGAAGGCGGCGGCCTGGGCGGGCTGGCCGCCCACGACGCGGTCGGCGATGGACCGGGCCAGGTCGATCGGGATGGCGAAGCCGATGTTCTGAGCTTGGCCTGCGATGGCGGTGTTGATGCCGACCACTTGGCCTGCAGCGTTGACCAGCGGGCCGCCCGAGTTGCCCGGGTTGATGGCCGCGTCGGTCTGGATCATGCCGGTCAGGTCGCCGATGCTGCGCCCCAGCCCGGAGATGATGCCCCGAGTGACGCTCGGGTCGCCCCGCAGGCCGAGGGCGTTGCCGATGGCCACCACGTCGTCGCCGACCTCGACGCCGGACGACTGGCCCAACTCGGCCGCCACCAGCGAGGCGGCATCGACCTTGAGGACGGCCACGTCGTGAGCGGCGTCGGCGCCCACGAGGGTGGCGGTGCGGGCCTGCTTGTCGGTGGGTGTGGTGACGGTGATCTGGTTGCCGACCTCGACCACGTGGGCGTTGGTGAGGATGAGGCCTTGGGCCGCGTTGTACACGATGCCGGTGCCCTCGCCCGTCCCACGGGCGCCGCGGACCTGGATGTCCACGACCGCGGGCTCGACCTTGGCCAGCACGCCCTTCACGTCGATGCCGTTGCCGGTGGTGATGATGCGGGTGGTGCCGCCCGTTCCGCCGGCCTTGGTCGTGGCCGTCGCCGTCTGGCTCGCGCCGTGCTCGGCCGTGCGCACGCCGATGGCGCCGCCCACGCCGCCCGCGCCCAAGGCGATGGCCGCCGCGGCCAGGGCGGCCACCGCCCCTCGGGGGAGCCGGCGGGGCGGACGGGGAGGATCGTCCGGCGCCGCCGCTCCCCCGACTGGGGGCGGGGAGGTGGGCGGGGTGAGGGGCGGGGGCTGGGGGGGCTCGACAGGGGGCGTCTCGGGCAGGGCCCAGACATCCAGATCGCTCATGCCCGCCAGCAGACACCCCCCAGCCGGCATTCGGCTGTGAGCCCACTGTGCCGTCGCTACGAACCCTTCCGCACCCCCCTCGATCTTTTCCACAGCAGCAGGTGCTGTGGAAAAGTTCGGCTCGGGGCGGGTTGGGGGGTCGGCCCTTTCTCATTGGCTCACCGACGGGTGGCATCATCTCCCGGTGTCCGCCGGGCCCGTCGTCACGTTGCAGGACCTGAGCGCCTCCACGCCCGGCGTGCTGCCCAACCAACTCCTGGCCGAGGCCGTGGCCGCCGGGCACATCGGGGCGGGCGAGTTCCGCATCCCCGAGACCAGCATCCAGCCCGCCAGCCTGGACCTGCGGCTGGGCGAGTACGCCCTGCGCATCCGGTGCAGCTTCCTGCCCCACGACGAGACTGTCGAGCGCAAGGTCAAGGACTACATCGTCGACGAGCTCGACTTGCGCAAGGAGGGGGCCGTCCTCGAGACCAACCGGCCCTACCTCATCCCGCTCATCGAGACCCTGCGCCTGCCCCCGTACGTCAGGGGCAAGGCCAACCCCAAGAGCTCAACCGGCAGGCTCGACGTCTTCACTCGGGTCATCACCGACCACAGCTACCGCTTCGACGAGATCAGGTCGGGCTATGAGGGCAACCTGTGGCTGGAGGTCGTGCCCCTTTCGTTCGCCATCCGGGTCCGACAGCACCTCGCCCTCAACCAGCTTCGGCTGATGGTCGGCCGGTCTGGGGTCAGTGACGACGAGCTGCGGGCCCTCCACCTCGAAGAGCCCATCTTGTTCCGAGGCGGGCGGGCGGCCACGGCCGACGAGTTCGCCACTGCCGATGGGCTGTTCCTCGGCCTCGACCTGCGAGGCGACGAGCAGCGCAGGGTCGGCTATCGGGCCAAGGACAACGCGGGCCTGCTCGACATGTCGAGGATTGGGGCCTACGTGCCCGAGGACTTCTGGGAGGTGGTGCGCAGCGAGGACGGCGACCGGGTCGTGCTCGACCCGGAGCGGTTCTACCTGCTGCTGTCCGACGAGGCCGTGCGCATCCCGCCCGGGCTGGCGTCCGAGATGACCGCCTACGACCCAACCAGCGGTGAGCTGCGGACCCATTACGCGGGCTTCTTCGACCCCGGCTTCGGCTACGACCGGGCCGGGATGCTGAAGGGGTCGCGCGCCGCCCTGGAGGTCCGGGCCCACGACGTGCCGTTCATGATCGAGCACCACCAACGGGTCTGCAAGCTCACCTTCGAGCGCATGGTGTGCCCGCCCACCAAGCTGTACGGCGAGGACATCGGGTCGAACTACCAGGGCCAGGTCGAGACCCTGGGCAAGCACTTCCGCCGCGGCCCGGCCACGTAGGTCAGCCCGCATCCGCCCAGTCGAGTCAGTCTTGTCGCGCTCAGTGCCGTATACGGCAATCATCGCGACAAGACGGTCCGGGGCCGGCGGGGGTGGGGGGCGACGGGGCGAGCCCGAGGTCGGAGTCGAACCGACGACCTGACGCTTACAAGGCGCCTGCTCTGACCGGCTGAGCTACTCGGGCGGGGCGAGCGACCACGGTAGCGACACCGCCGCGGCGGGCTGTCAACAGGGGGGATGCTTGAACCGCGCGCGCCGTCCTGCCAGGCTGGCCGGGATGGCCCTTTCCGACCGCGACCGCGCCATTCTCGACTTCGAGCGAACGTGGTGGTCGGAGCCAGGTCCCAAAGAGCTCGCCATCCGTGAGCGTTTCGAGCTTTCGCCGACCCGGTATTACCAGGTGCTCAACGAGTTGCTGGAGTCGACCGACGCCGTCGCCTACGACCCGCTGGTCGTGCGCAGGCTGCGTCGGCTCAAGGACAAGCGCAGGCGGGCCCGCTTCGAGGGCCGGTCGGCCGGAGAGCCGCCGCTGCGGTGAGACCGGGTCGACACGCGGCCGAGGACGGATCGTTTCGACGGTCGGCGGGGATGGCCGCGGGCCGGGGCGCCATGCTCCTGCTGGTCGCGGTGGTGCTCGGCATCTTCCTGCTCAACCGCACTGACGACAGCGCAGGCACCACCGTGTCGCAGACGCCCGGCACGACCCAGGCCCGCAAGACCGGAGTCACGACCACCACGGTGGCCAGCATCACCACGACCACCCGGCCCACGCACGACCCGGCCACGGTCAAGGTCCTCGCCGTCAACGGCACCGCCACCCCCGGCGTGGGCGCCCGCATCAAGGACGTGTTGCTGACGGCCAAGTTCAACACGCTGTCGCCGACCGACGCCAAGACCAAGCCGGTCAAGGCCACCGTCGTCTACTACCAGCCTGGCTACGACGTGGACGCGGTGGCCATCGCCCGGCTCTTCGGGTTCGACGTGGCCAACACCAAGCCGCTGCCCGCCACCGCGGCCGACATGGTCAAGACCGGCAGCCAGATCGCTAACGCCAACGTGGTGGTCATGGGCGGCGACGACGTCATCGCCAAGCTGCCCGCCAAGGCGGCCACGTCCAGTACCACGGGGTCGATCACCTCGACCACCAAGAAGCCCGCGGCCAGCACCACGACCACGGCCAAGCCCGCGGGGTCGAGCACCACCAGCACGACCAAGAAGCCCTGAGTCCGCCGACTCTGGCGTACCCGTTCTGGTCGGGTCAGTGGAGTCGGCGGGTCACGGACCGCACCACCAGCTCCAGTCGGCCCGGCACCGCGGGGCCGCCGTCTCGGGGCTCCAATGACAGCGTGAACACGCCCCGCGTCTCGGTCTCGGCTGACTCCACCGCCCCGTCGGCCACGCCCGACGTGGACCGGGCGTGCACCTCCTGCGACCCCCGCAGCACGATGCGGCCCTGGGCCTCGTCCGAGGTCCGGTCGACGGGGAGTCGATAGGTGGTCTCGACCCTGGCCACCTCCCGCCCGGCGACCACCCCCAGCTCCACGAGCCTGCCCTGACCTGACAGCCGGGCCGTCGACGAGCCCGGCAACGTGACCGGCTCGTCCACCCGCCATCGGGCCCCGGGCGCCAGCAGCCGGTCGGGCGGCGCCCCCGCCGCGGCCGGGAAGATCTCGGACAGCCCGAGCGTGCCCAAGGCCGACGCGGGCAGGCCCTCGATGCGCTGGACCTCGGCCAACTGGGCCGCTCGGTCCAAGGCCACCACGAAGGTGCGGGTGGGCTGGCCCGGGCCCCGCAGCCGCACCTGCACCCGGCTCGACCGAGGCCCGCCGGTGAGCACGGCGTGGTCGGCGAAGAGCACGTCGTGGTCGACTCGCCTTCGGGGCTCGCCGTCGCCGATGCGGGTCACCACCTCGGCGCGCACCTCGACCCGATACGTGTACGACGCGCCGGTGCGGGGGCGAAAAGCGAGGCGCACGCCGTCGGGCCTGCACGCCCCCAGGCTCACGCCCCCCACGCACGCGGCCAGCCCTGCGGCCACCACCCGCACGAAGGCCCACGGGTGACGACGCACCGGCTGAGGGTACCGTCCACCGGATGGCGTCAGAGGACCACCTGACCACCCTCCTCCAGCCCTTCCTCGATGCGCCCGGCAGCGCGGGCGTGCTCACCGACTTCGACGGGACCCTGGCCCCGATCGTGGACGACCCCGTCGGCGCCCGCCCCCTTCCCAACGCGGTGGCCACCTTGCACCGACTGGCCCGGCACTACCGACGGGTGGCCGTGGTCTCGGGCCGGCCCGCGGCGTTCCTCATGGCCCAACTGGGCGCCGACCACGACGAACTGGTGCAGGGCAAGGCCGCGGGCGAAGGCCTCATCGTGTCCGGCCTCTACGGCTTGGAGGCGGGGTCGGGCGGCGTGGTCACGGCCCATCCCGGCGGCGAGGAGTGGAAGCCGGTCGTCGACCGCATGGCCGACGAGGCCGACGAGCAGATGCCCGACGGCGTGGTGGTCGAGCGCAAGGGCCTGACCGTCACCCTCCACTTCCGCACCCGGCCCGACGCGGTCGACTGGGTCCGGGCCTGGGCCGACGAGGCCGCAGCCCGTTCGGGGCTGGCCGTGCATCCAGCCCGCATGTCCTTCGAACTGGTTCCACCCATCCCCACCGACAAGGGCAGGGTCGTGTGGGACCTGGCCGTCGGCCTCGACGCCGTGTGCTTCCTGGGCGACGACGAGGGCGACCTTCCTGCGTTCGACGCCCTGGACAGGCTGCGGGCGCAAGGCGTGCACACGGTCAAGGTCGTGGTCGCGTCGTCCGAGGCGTCGTCGCGCCTGCTCGACGCAGGCGACGTCGTCGTGGAAGGACCCGAGGGCGCACTCGACGTGCTGACCCGGCTGGTGCCCGCTCAGGACCCTTCGGCCCCCGCGGCCTCGAGCTGATCGTCCAGCCAGTCCTGGGGCTTGCGGCTGCGCACGGCGTCCACCAGCGCGGCGGCCCGCCTGGCCCGCTCGCCCGCGGGCATCGTCAACGCGGCCGCCAACGCGTCGGCCGTCTCGGCGATGTCGAACGGGTTGACCCCCACGGCCGCGTCGGCCAACTCGTCCCACACGCCGGCCTCGCGTGACAACGCCACCACGCCGTCGCACCGGTTCACGAGCGGCCCCTCCTTGGCCACCAAGTTGAGGCCGTCGCGCACGGGGTTGACGAGCAGCACGTCGTAGCGCTGCAAGGCGGCCACCGAGCGGGCGAAGTTGTCCTTGGCGTCGAGCACGATTGGCGTCCAGCCCTCGACGCCGAAGCGGTCGTTGACGCGCCGCACCACCGTCTCCACCTCTTGGCGATACGCCTGATACTGGGCCAGCGTCTGACGGGACGGATAGACGAGGGCCACGAACACCACCCGACCCCGCCACTCCGGCCTCTCTTCGAGCAGAAGTTCGTAGGCCAGAAAGCCGCGCACGATGTTCTTGGACAGCTCGATGCGGTCGACTCGGAGGATCAATTTCCCGTTGCCCACCACCCGCTCCACCCACTCGGCCTCGGCCTCACACTCCGGCGACGACGCCACCGAGCCGATGTCGTCGGGGTCGGGCGCGATGGGCGACACGAACGTCGACAGCGACGCCGAAGCCGAAGCCGACGTCCCCAGCACATCGCGGCAGCAGGCCTCGAAGTTGGCCGCCCACCGCCGGGCATGGAACCCACACGACGCCGCCGCGGCCAACCCCTGCAACAGCTCCTCGGCGGTGGGCAGGGCCCGCAGCGCGGATGGGTCGGCGAAGGGCGTGTGGCTGAAATGGACGGTCCGCAGGTCGGGCCTGCGCTCGGCCAGCAACGCGGGCAGCAGGGACAGGTGGTAGTCCTGCACGAGCACCACGCCGCCGTCCGGCGCCGCGTCGGCCACCGCGTTGGCGAAGCACTCGTTGTACATCCGATAACCGGCCCACGCTTGGCGCCAATGGCGGTCGAAGACAGGACGTCGGGCCAGGTCGTAGAGCCCGTGGTGGAGGAACCACAAGGTCGCGTTCGACACCACGTCGTAGGCCTGGCGGTACACGGCGGCGTCGATGTCGAGCAGGCGCACGCCCTGGTTGGCGGCGGCCGCCGCGCCTGCCCGGTCGTCGTCCGACATGGCCGCGGCCACCCACGTGGCGCCCGTGTCCTCGATCAGCGGGCCGATGCTCGACACCAGGCCGCCCGCGCCCCGCGTCGGCTCGAGTCGGCCGTCGGCGTCCCGTCTGAAGGACAGCGGTCCTCGGTTGGACGCGATGACGAGGTCAGGGCGACCCATTGTGGGTGGCACGATACCCAGGTGCCGCGCCTGGTAGCCGCCCCCGACAAGTTCCGCGGCACCGCGGGCGCGCGGGACGTGGCCGACGCCATCTGCCGGGCGGGCAAGCGGGCCGGGTGGCGCTGCGACGCCGTGCCCATGGCCGACGGTGGCGAAGGCATCCTCGAAGCGGTGGGCGGGACAGTCCGGCGCACGCGGGTGCGCGGCCCGCTGGGCGAGACGGTCGAGGCCGAGTGGCGGCTCAAGGGCACGACGGCAGTGATCGAGACGGCCCAGGCCGCCGGGCTGGAACTGGTGGGCGGCGGGGAGTGGAACGACCCCATGCGCGCCTCGACCGCGGGCGTGGGCGACCTCATCAGCGCGGCCCTGGCCGCCGGAGCCAAGCGGGTCATCGTCGGGGTCGGGGGCAGCGCCACGACAGACGGCGGGCTGGCCTGTCTCACCGCTCTCGAACCCCATGCCCGGCTCAGCGGCGTGGACTTGGTCGTGGCCTGCGACGTGACCACCACCTTCGTCGACGCGGCCGAGCACTTCGCCCCGCAGAAGGGCGCCACCCCCGCGCAGGTGGCTCTTTTGCGACGGCGGCTGGAGCGCCTGGCCCAGGTCTACGAGGAGGACTTCGGCATCGACGTCCGGTCGCTCCCCGGCTCGGGCGCGGCGGGCGGGTTGGCGGGCGGTCTGGCCGCGCTGGGGGCCACGCTCGTCCCCGGCTTCGACCTGGTAGCCGACACAGTGGGGCTGGGCGAGAAGCTGGAAGGGGCCGACTTGGCCGTGACCGGCGAGGGCTTTCTCGACGAGCAGTCGTTCCGGGGCAAGGTGGTGGGCGGGGTGGCGGAGTTCGCCGACGACTTGGGCGTGCCCCTGTTGATCGTCGTGGGCCAGGTGTACGGCGAGCACGACGTGCCCGGGCAGGCCACCGTCGTCTCGCTGGTCGAGCGCTATGGCGAGGACCGGGCCCGCAACGACACGGCCGCATGCATCGACGACGCCGTGTCTGCCTTCCTCGCGGGCTCCGTGGATAACGAGGGCGCGCCATAACGGAGGGGTAGCGTGGGCGGTGTGACCGAGCGCCTGCGCCGGGCGGGCCAGGTGTGCTGGGCCATCGTCGGGATGGCCGTGCTGCTGGCCATCGTGGGCCTGGTGGGCTGGACGGTGCGGGTGGTGTTCCCGCCCCTGATCCTGGCCAGCGCCGTCGTGTTCGTCCTCAACCCTGTCGTCACCTGGCTCCAGCACCGCGGCATCCACCGCGTCCTGGGCACGGCCTTGTCGTACGCGGGCGTGCTCGGCCTGGTGGCGCTGGCGGGCCTGCTCATCGTCCCCATCGCCACCGACCAAGGCCATCAACTGGCCAAGGACTGGCCCAGCATCCAGGGCAAGGCCCAGAGCTGGATCGACAACGTGTCAGCCGACTCGCAGGGCACCTTCTGGGAGTTCAAGGGCCAGGAGCTCAAGGACAGCCTGTTCTCCAAGAACACGCCGCTTCGGGACCAGCTCGACCGGGTCCGCCGCCTCGGCCTGCGTCTGTTCCACATCCTGCTGATCCTGGTCCTCGGGCCGGTGATCGCCTTCTATCTGTTGGTCGACCTGCCCCACATCGGACGGGTGGTCGAGGACCTGCTCCCTGAACCGGCGCGCCCGGAGGCCGTCTTGTTGGGCCGTCGGCTGAACCGGGCCATCGGCGGCTTCTTCAGAGGCCAGCTCCTGGTCGCCCTCATCGTGGGCGCCATGTGCTCGATCGGACTGGCCGTCATCGGCCTGCGCTTCTGGTTCCTGATCGGGATGGTGGCCGGGCTGTTCAACATCATCCCGCTCATCGGCCCGTGGGTCGGGGGCGTGCCCGGCGTGATCGTCGCCTTGACCACCGGCTCGCCGCTCCAGGCCCTGCTGGTCGTCGCCATCATGGTCGGGGCCCAGCAGATCGACAACCACTTCATCACGCCGCAGGTGATGCACCGGGCCGTGCAGCTTCATCCTGCGGCCGTCATCCTGGCCCTGCTGGCGGGCGGCACGCTGGGCGGGTTCTTCGGCCTGCTGCTCGCCGTGCCCGTGACCGCGGCGCTCAAGATCGTGCTCGGGCATCTGTGGCACGTGCACGTGCTCGACCGGCCGGTGGAGGCCCACCCCAGCAGCGCGTCGACCCCCTCGCCCACCTAGCCCCCCTCAACTTTTCCACAGCACCTGTTGCTGTGGAAAAGTTGGGATATCAGGCCAGCCTGCGGGCCGCGGCCTGCTCGACGTCCGCTTGATCGAGCAGACCGGCCCGGTCGAGCACGACCTCCATCACCTGTCGGGACGCGTCGGCCAATGAAGACAAGGGCCGGTTCCGGTGCACGCGCACACCCAGGTCGGACTGGGCCAGCGCGCCCACGCCGTGGCGGCCGGCCAGGTCGAGCAGCAGCCCGATGTCCACGCCGTAACCGTCCTCGAAGTCGACGGCCTCGAAGGCGGCCCGCCGCCCCGCGTACTCGCCGCCCAAGGGCTGGAGCACGCCGGTGAGGGCAGGGAAGAGCAGGGCCAGCAACGGCCGGGCGACCAGCTCGTTGACCCGACCGCCCTCGCCCGGCCGGTGGTAGCAGCCCTTCACCAAGACCAGTTCGTCGTGCGCCAGCAAGGGCCCGACCAAGCCGAGCACGAAGCCCGAGTCGAAGCTGGTCACGTCGGCGTCGGCGAACACGACGACGTCGCCCGCGGCCGCGGTCAGACCCGTCCGCATGGCCCCGCCCTTGCCCAGTCCGCCCGATCGGATGACGCGCGCGCCGGCGGCGCGGGCCGCGGCGGCCGTGTCGTCCGACGATGCGTCGTCGACCACCAGCACCTCATCGACGACGTCGGTCAGCGCCGCGGCCACGCCGACCACATGGCCGACAGTGCCCGCCTCGTCCCTGGCCGGGATGACGACCGAGACCCGCCGGCCCCGCTTGGCCTGGGCCACCCGCGGGCGGGCGAAGTCGAGGGCCGAAAAGGTGCGAACCATGGGCAACGGAGCCTAAAGCTTTGACTGTGTCAACCATTGGTTGCCACACTGGTGTGCCACATCAAGAGCGGTCGAGGGACCGGGCCCTGTGAAGCCGCCGCAACCAGCCTCCTTCAGACGAAGTCGGCCAGGTGCGAATGCCCGGAACGATGAGGAGGAAGCTGTGCCGTTCGTCGAAGGCCTCACCTGCCGGGAGTGCGCGCGCCCGTACCCGGCCCAAGCCCTGCACGTATGCGAGTTCTGCTTCGGCCCGTTGGAGGTGGCGTACGACTACGCGGCCATTGCTGCGGCCGTGTCCCGCCAGTCCATCGCAGCCGGCCCGCACTCGCTGTGGCGTTACGCCGACCTGCTCCCCGCGGACCGCACCGCGCCCATCGACTTGGGCGCGGGCATGACGCCGTTGGTCAGGGCCGACCGCCTCGCGGCCGAGTTGGGCCTGGGCGAGCTTTGGATCAAGAACGACACGCTCAACCCGACGGGCTCGTTCAAGGACAGGGTCGTGTCGGTGGCGCTGACCAAGGCGCGTGAACTGGGCTTCAAGGTGGCGGCCTGCGCGTCCACCGGCAACCTGGCCAACTCGGTGGCCGCCCACGCGGCCCGGGCGGGCATGGAGTCGTACGTCTTCATCCCCCACGACTTGGAGCAGGGCAAGGTCGTGACCTCGGCTGTCTACGGCGGGAACCTCATCGCCGTCGAGGGCAACTACGACGACGTCAACCGGCTGTGCGCCGAGCTCACCAGCGAGCAGCCCACGTGGGCCTTCGTCAACGTCAACGTGCGGACCTATTACGCCGAGGGCTCCAAGACGCTGGCCTTCGAGGTGGCCGAGCAGCTCGGGTGGCAAGCGCCCGATCACGTGGTGGTGCCCATCGCGTCGGGCAGCCAGTTGACCAAGATTGCCAAGGGGTTCCGCGAGCTGCACAAGGTCGGCCTGCTGGACGGCGACGAGCCGCCCGCGGTCCGCATCTCCGGGGCCCAGGCCGAAGGCTGCTCGCCGGTGGCCACCGCCTTCGCCGAGGGCACCGACCACATTCGGCCTCAGAAGCCCAAGACCATCGCCAAGTCGCTCGCCATCGGCAACCCGGCCGACGGGTGGTACGCCTTGGACGAGGTGCGCCGCAGCGGAGGCGCGATCGCCTCGGTCACCGACGACGAGATCGTGGCCGGCATCCGCCTGCTGGCCAGGACCGAGGGCATCTTCGCCGAGACGGCAGGCGGCGTCACCATCGCCACGCTGGCCAAGCTGGCGGCCGAAGGCAAGGTTCGCAAGGACGAGCGGGTCGTGGCCTACGTCACCGGCCACGGGCTCAAGACCATCGAGGCCGTCTCGCCCCATGTCGGGCCCACGGCGACCATCGCCCCCACCTTGGATGCGTTCAACGAGGCCGTGGAGGTCCAGCGGTAATGCCGGTCACCGTCAGAGTCCCAGCCCAGCTCCGCACCCTGACCGAGGGGAGTGGCGAGGTCCACCTCGACGGGTCGACGGTGGGCGAGGTGCTCAAGGCCCTCGATGCGGCCCACCCCGGCTTCGGCTCTCGTCTGTTCGACGATGCGGGCGGCCTGCGTCGGTTCGTCAACGTGTTCGTGGCCGACGAGGACGTGCGCTTCTTGCGCGGCCTGGAGACGCCGGTGTCCGACGGGCAGACGGTGTCGATCGTGCCCGCGGTGGCCGGCGGCTCATAGCGGCCCAGCAGGCTCGTCCGGTCGTCCTGTCGCCTGGTCCTCAACTGTTCGACGGGCCGCGCCGATAAGCCAGGCATGGCCGAAGTCCTCATCGTGGACGACGATCCCGATATCCGCGGGATCCTCGTGTTCACGATGGAGGACGCGGGCTTCGACGTTCGGGAGGCGGGCAACGGTGCCGAGGCCTTGACCGAGCTTGAAAAGAAGGCCCCGGACTGCATGGTCCTCGACGTGATGATGCCGGGCGTGGACGGCTTCGGCGTGCTGCGATCCAAGCGCCAGTTGGGCCTGGCCCCCGACACCAGGGTCCTGATGCTCACGGCCAAGACGGCCGAGCGCGACTTCGTGCGGGGCTGGGAGCTGGGCGCGGACGAGTACCTGACCAAGCCCTTCGACCCTGACGAGTTGGTCGAGCGGGTCAACGAGCTGTTGCGGGCCAAGCCCGCCGCCCTGCAGGAGCGGCGCGAGGCCGAGTTGCAGAAGGCGGAGCTGTTGGAGCGCCTGGAGTCGGCCTTCACCCGGCCCCGCATGGCCTCGCGGCCCCAGTAGCGCGCTCAACCCTGGCCGTCGGTCAGCCGAAAGTGAGTCCATGTCTGTGCTCGTGGTCGACGACGATCCCCTCATCGCCGGGATGCTCCGCCTCGTCTTGGAGGGGGAGGGCTACGAGGTGTACGAGGCCTCCGACGGACGGGCCGCGCTGGAGACCGTGCGCGACACGGCCCCCGACGTGATGGTGCTCGACATGATGATGCCCCACGTCGACGGCTACGGCGTGCTGGCTGCGCTGCGCGACGACGCCTCGGGCGACGCGGCCTTGGGGCGCGGGACGCGGGTCGTCATGCTCACCTGTTGCTCGCAGGAGGAGGACGTGCGCCGCTGCCTCGAACTGGGCGCCGACGACTATCTGACCAAGCCGGTCGACGTCGACTTCTTGCTGCGGACCGTGCAGGACCTGTTGGCCATGGACATGGACGAGGTGCGCTCGCGCCGGGCCGACGTGGCCGACGACGCCGTGCTCACGTCCCGCGTGGCCGATGTGCTCACCCGCCACAACCGCCAGTTCACCGTCTCCTAACCGCACCCCCTCCGACTTTTCCACAGCAGCAGGTGCTGTGGAAAAGTTGGCATGGGGTTAGACGGGGGTGCCCATCACGATGGCGCCGCCCACGTTGGCCGAGTCGAACGAGCTGGGCTCCCAGACCAACACGCCGTTCATGGGCACGGTGGCGTCCGGCCAGTCGCACGAGCCCGTGAGCACGGCCACCGCGCCCACCCGCACGTAGACGACCCGGCAGTTGAGCGAGAAGTTGGCCGCGCCGGCCAGCCCGCAGCCGCCCGCGTTGTTGCCCTGGCCCAGGACCAGCGAGTCCTGGCCGTTGCCGGGCAGGTCGCAGTTCACGTTGACGATCCCGGTCCCGCCGACAGTGTCGGCCACGCCGACGCCGATGAACCGCAGCCAGTTGGGGATGTTGATCTGCGTGGCGCCGAGGGGGGCGACGTACTGCCACTGGCCCGACACCTCGGATGCGACCACATGGGGCGTGGCCGCGCCCGCCGCGCTCGCGGCGCCGGCGAGGGCCGTTCCGCCCACGGCCGAGGCCGCCATCATCAATCCCGCCACTGCCGCTGCAACCGTCTTCTTGCGCATGGCCCCTCCCAAGGCTCGTTTCCCTGGTATACGAGCGGCACCGACAATCGTGTCAGCGGCGGCCGGCACTCGTTTGGCACTCGCTTGCCGAGAGTGCCAAGACCTGCTTGACTTAGCACTCGCCCAGACAGAGTGCTAACGGGGAGGACACCCGAAATGCCCAAGATGATCGCGTTCGACGAGCAAGCCCGACGGGCGCTCGAAGCAGGTATGAACCAGTTGGCCGACGCCGTGCGGGTCACGCTCGGGCCGAAGGGTCGCAACGTCGTGCTGGAGAAGAAGTGGGGCGCCCCCACCATCACCAACGACGGCGTCTCCATCGCCAAGGAGATTGACCTCGAGGACCCGTACGAAAAGCTCGGCGCCGAGCTGGTCAAGGAAGTGGCCAAGAAGACCGACGACGTGGCGGGCGACGGCACCACCACGGCCACCGTGCTCGCGTGGGCCATGGTGCGTGAGGGCCTCAAGAACGTGGCCGCAGGCGCCAACCCCATGTCGCTGAAGCGGGGCATCGAGGCCGCGGTCGAGGCCGCCGTCGAGAGCCTGCGGGACATCGCCAAGGAGACGGAGTCCAAGGAGCAGATCGCCCAGGTCGCGTCCATCTCGGCCGCGGACACCGAGATCGGCTCGACCATCGCCGACGCCATCGACAAGGTCGGCAAGGACGGCGTCATCACCGTCGAGGAGAGCCAGACCTTCGGCATGGAGCTCGACTTCGTCGAGGGCATGCGCTTCGACAAGGGCTACATCTCGCCCTACTTCGTGACCGACCCCGAGCGCATGGAGTCCGTGCTCGACGACCCGTACATCCTGTTGGTCGGCTCCAAGATCAGCGCCGTGCGCGACCTGCTGCCCGTGCTGGAGAAGGTCATGCAGTCGGGCCGTCCGCTGGTGATCGTGGCCGAGGACGTGGAGGGCGAGGCCCTGGCCACCCTGGTGGTCAACAAGATCCGGGGCACGTTCAAGAGCGTGGCCGTCAAGGCTCCCGGCTTCGGCGAGCGCCGCAAGGCCATGCTCCAGGACATGGCCATCCTCAGCGGCGGCCAGGTCATCACCGAAGAGGTGGGCCTGAAGCTGGAGAACGTCACCCTCGACCTGCTGGGCCGGGCCCGCAAGGTCACGGTGACCAAGGACGAGACCACCGTGGTCGAGGGCGCAGGCACGGCTGACGAGGTCAAGGGCCGGGTCAACCAGATCAAGGCCGAGATCGACAACACCGACTCGGACTACGACCGGGAGAAGCTCCAGGAGCGCCTGGCCAAGCTGTCCGGCGGCGTGGCCGTCATCAAGGTCGGCGCGGCCACCGAGGTGGAGCTCAAGGAGAAGAAGCACCGCATCGAGGACGCCGTGTCCACCACCAAGGCCGCGGTGGAGGAAGGCGTGGTCCCCGGCGGCGGCGTGGCCCTGCTGCGGGCCCAGGCCCGCATCCTGGACCGGGCCGAGAAGCTCGAGGGCGACGAGGCCACCGGGGCGCGCATCGTGGCCCGGGCCGTGGAGGAGCCGCTCAAGCAGATCGCGGTCAACGCGGGCCTCGAAGGCGGCGTGGTGGTCGACAAGGTGCGCAACCTGACCTCGCCCGCCGAGGGGCTCAACGCGGCCACTGGCGAGTACGAGGACCTGTTCAAGGCGGGCGTCATCGACGCAGCCAAGGTGACCCGCTCGGCCCTGCAGAACGCAGCGTCGATCGCGGCCCTGTTCCTCACCACCGAGGCCGTCATCGTGGACAAGCCCGAAAAGGAAGCCCCGGCCATGCCCGGCGGGGGCATGGAGGACTACTAACCCCTCCGGGTCTAACCGTCGGGGGGTCTAACCCTTCGGGGTTCGCCCCTCCAACCTGTGTGTGTCTCGCTTCTGGGCACCTTTTCTTCGCACATGCCGAAGAAAAGGTGCCCAGAACGCGTCCCCCGTCAGGTCGTGGTGTTGACGAAGGGGGCCGTGCGTGCCATGCCGACCACGTCGTTGATGCCCTCGGCCGCGGTGGAGCCGAACGACGGTGCGTCGCCGAACGGGAACACCCGCCCGTCCGACTCGAACAGCCAGTAGCCGAACCCGGTCGGGTCGGCCGTCATGCCCCTGACCGGCTTGTTGAGCTGCGTGCCGCCGAGCGAGCCGTAGAACTTGTTGGCCGCCGAGCCGAAGGCGAACAGCCCGCCGTCGGAGGCGATCAGCCAATACCCGAGCCCGTCGGGCGCGGGAGCCATGCCGATGATGGGGGCGTTGAGCGGCTTGCCGCCCATCGAGCCGTAGAACCGGTTGGCCGCCGAGCCGAAGGCGAAGATGCCGCCGTCGCTGGCCACCAGCCAGTAGCCGGACCCATCCGGGATGGCGGCCAGGCCCACGATGGGGGCGTTCAAGTGCTTGCCGCCCATCGAGCCGTAGAAGGGCGCGTCGAAGGCGAACACGCCGCCGTCCAACGCGGCCAGCCAGTACCCGCTGTCGTCGGGCCGCGACGCCATGCCCAGCACGGGCTGGTTCAACGTCATGCCGCCCGTCGATCCGTGGAAGGTGGCGTCGCCGAATCCGAAGATGCCGCCGTCGCCGCTCACCAGCCAGAAGCCGTCGCCCGAACTCGTCGTCGTGATCCCGAGGACGGGGGCGTTGAGGTGCTGCCCGGACATGTCGTCCAGATCGGCCGCGTCGCCGAACGGCCACACCCGGCCGTTGGCCTCGGCCAGGTAGTAGCCCTGGGTGCCGATGACGGTGAGGGGAACGGTGTGGGGCGCGGGCGCGGCGTTGTCGCCGATGTTCAGGGTGGCGCTGCGCAGCCCGCCGCCCGTCGGGTAGGCGAGGACCAGGATGGTGCAGGTGTCGCTCGGATTGAGCGTCCTGCCGTCGCACCCGCCGTCAGAAAGGAATGACGTGGCGCCGGTACCGGTGATGGTCGACGTGCCGATGACCACGGGGTCGGTGCCGGTGTTGGTGGCGACGATGGAACGGGGGGCGGTCACCAGCCCCACGCGTGCCTCGCCGAACAGCCCGGTGCCGGTGACGGTCAGCTCGGACCGGGTGCCCACGCCGCTCAACGGCACATCCCTGCCTGTGCCCGTGGTGGACGGGTCGCCCGGCGGGCCGGGCGGGGCCAACTCGTCCACCCAGTTGAGGACGGCCGTCGTGGGGCCGTCGGCCGTGGGCGTGAAGACCACGTCGAGGGTGCACGCGTCCTGCACCCCGGTGACGGTGCACGTGTTGTTCTGGATGACGTAGCGGGCCGCGTCGGGACCGGCGATGTTGAATCCGGCCGGGTTGAACCCGTCGCCGTGGTTGGTCAGCGTGAAGGTCTTGGTGGACGACGTATCCCTGCGCACGTCGCCGAACTCGCCCGTGTTGGGCGACACGTTGCGGCTGCGCCAGGCCTTGGTCCCGTTGAAGCTCACCGAGCCGAACAGAGCGGGGGCGGCTCCGTTGCAGTGCTGCTCGAAGCGGGCCTGGAACTTGGTGAGGAGCGGGCCGGTGACGCCCACGTCGTCGGTGATGAACCGCCCGGCCACGGTGTCGCACACGGCCTTGCCGGTCACGTTGAGCCCGGGGTGGTCGGCGTCAGACGTCTTGATGGCGTTGTCGTAGGTGGTCTCGGCGAAGGCGGCTCCGCCCGGCGTGCTCATGGTGATCGTGTAGTGCGACGTGCACGACCCGCCCGAGCAGCCTTGGGGCGCGCTCACGTCGAAGGTGATGGTCGACGTCGACGTGGGCGTGACCGTGATGGTGGAGTTGCTCTGGTCGAAAGTGTGGAACTCGCCGCCGCCGACCGGGTCGCCCGACTCCGAGTCGATCACCACGCCGAGGGTGGGGGCGGCCGCGGCCGCGGGCCCGGCCCCTACCGCCAGTGCGGTCGGCGCCAGCAGCGAGAGGGTCAGGAGAAGGGCGAGCCGCCCGCTGTGTGAGATCCGCATGAAACCCCCGAATGCACGTGTGGGCAGGGCGCCGCCGTGGCACCGACATCGAGAGTACGCCTGCGGACCCTGGGTTTCGCGCGCCACCCCCCTTTTTGTGGTCAGCGGCGTCGGGCGAAGTGCAGGCCGCCCGCCGTGCCCCCCACGGCCAAGAGGGAGAACGCGGCCAAGCTGGCCCACGGCCAGTGCGTCGTGTCGGGCGGCACGGTTCGGGCCCGCACGTCGCGCTCGGGCGCGGCGGTGAAGGCGTCGGGCGACGGGATGGCCGTGAACTCGTCGGGGGTGAGCGGGTCGGGGGGCAAGACGTTGGGATCGAAGACGGGTCCGGCCGCTTCCGGCGGGGCTTGCAAGCCCTCACCCGGCGGCGGCGGCGCAGGCGCGGTGTCGGCCGTGTCGGCCCGCAGAGTGAACAGGGTGGACTTGAGCGACAGCGCCTTGGCGAAGGCGATCCCGGTCACGGCCTTGGACCCAGAGGCGCCGTCCAGTCGCACCTCGGTGGCCCGCCCAGACGGCCCGGTGGCGGACACGGCCACGCCGCTCAGCGCGCCCCGGTACGCCAGTCGGGCGGCCACGTCGGTCAAGGCGACGCGCACCGTCCACGGGCTCGGGTCCTGGGTGGGATACGGGGCCGGGCGCAGGTACGGATAGGCCCCGTCGTCGGGCGAGCCGAAGCCCTCCTGGCGACTGGCCGAGAACCCGCCGCCGTTGGCCGAGTACACGGTCGACGCCAGCGTCTTGCCCGCCGCCACCACCTGGCCACGGGTGTCGGCCACCGCCTTGTCCATGGCCGCGTACTCGGCCTGGGCGCCCAGGTAGACCTGGCAACGGGTGTCGTCGCACAGCTCGCCGTTGGCGGCCATGGCCCGCAGCGCGTACGTGCGGGCCGCAGTGGCCTGGGCCCGCAGGGCGGCGGGCGGCCACGACGGGTTGCGCACCTCGCCCATGCCTCGCAGGTAGTGCTCGACGTCCACCTGGTTCACCAGCCGGAAGGGACCCCGCTGGGCGGTGGCCTCGATGACGCCCCGATAGCGGCGGGCGCGGGCGGGCAGGGTCGTGGTGCCGGCGCTGCCCGCGGGGACGGCCCACAGGGTGCGGGTCGAGGACGGGCCTTGTGGGCCGGACGGACCGGGCGGCGGTGGCGGCGGGCCCGCGGGCGGCTGGGTGGTGGCCGTCGTGGTGGTGCTGCTGGGCGGGGGCGACGTGGTCGTCGTGGTCGACTCCGTGGTGGACGTGGTCGGAAGCTGCTGCTGGGTGACGCCGGGTTCGGGATCTTGTTCGGACCCGGCCGCAGTCGGGGTTTGGGTCGAGGCCGGGGCCGCGGTCGCGTTTGTCGACGTGCCCCCTTCCACGATGTAGCGCGACCCGTCGAAGCGCAGGCGCACCTGGCCGCCCGGTCCGACCCGAACGGGGAAGCCCGCGGACTGCGCGCCGTCGGGCGCGTCGCGCACCTCGCCACCATTGGGGAAGGCCACCACGGCCTGTCCATCGGCGGGGGTGAGGACGTTGACCCGCACCGCTCCGCTCGCCTTGCCCACCTTGGTGCCGGGATAGAACTGCGCCAGGATCTGCGGCGTCGTCGACCCGGCCTTGCCCATCCAGTAGGCCCCGTCTTGGGCCATGCCCACGCCATGGCCGAAGCCCTTGCCGTCGATGACGAGCACCGGAACGGCGGCGTCGGCCCGCGGGAGGGGGATAGGCGTGAGCAGCAAGAGGCCGAGCGCGCCTGCGGCGGCCAGGGTTCGTCGGCGCACGACTCCATAGTTGTCGCCCGTAGACTCCGCCGGGTGACGGAGCCCGTGTCCCCCACCACCGGCTGGGGCGTACTGCACCTGTTCTGCAAGGCCCGGCCCGGCGTGGACGCCGAGGCCGTGCGCTCCGCGGTCAAGGCCGGGTCGGACGGTGACCACCAGGTCGTCTCCTTCGCCGTGCTGGGCCACAAGGCCGACCTCGGGTTCCTGGCCGTCGGCCCCGACCTGTGGCGGCTGCGCACGTTGCAGACCGGATTGCAGGCGGCCGGGCTCGACGTGGTGGCCAGCTATGTGTCGCTGACCGAGGTCTCCGAGTACGCCAAGGGCATGCCCGAGGAGCGCTTGCAGGCCCGGCTGTACCCGCAGCTTCCGCCTGAGGGCAAGCCCGCGGTGTGCTTCTATCCCATGTCCAAGCGGCGCGACGTGGGGCAGAACTGGTTCACCGAGCCCTACCAGGAGCGGGAGCGGCTCATGTTCGAGCACGGCGCGTCGGGCCGGAAGTTCGCCGGGCGGGTGCTCCAGTTGGTGACCGGCTCGACGGGCCTGGACGACTACGAGTGGGGCGTCACCCTGTTCGGCGTCACGCCCGACGACCTCAAGGAGTGCGTCTACACCATGCGCTTCGACCAAGCCTCAGCCGTGTATGCCGAGTTCGGCCCGTTCTATACCGGGATGGTGGCCGACCTCGACGACCTGCTGACCCACCTGCGCTGACGCCCCTGTGGGGCCGGGCCGGGCCGGCGCCTCGGTGACGGTCAGTGGGCCACGTTGCCGCCCAGGTAGGCGGCTTTCACGGCGTCGTCGTCCAACAGGTCCTTGGCCGGGGCCGACTTGACCACCCGGCCCGTCTCCAGCACGTAGGCCCGATGGGCCCGTTGCAGGGCCTGGGCCGCGTTCTGCTCCACCAGCAAGATGGTGGTTCCCTGCTGGTTGATCTCGGTGATGATCTTGAAGATCTGGGCCACGAGCATGGGGGCCAGGCCCATCGACGGCTCGTCCAACAGCAGCACCGTCGGCCTGGCCATGAGGGCCCGGCCGATGGCCAGCATCTGCTGCTCGCCGCCCGAAAGCGTGCCGCCGGGCTGCGACTTGCGCTCGGCCAGTCGGGGGAACAGGTCGTAGACCCGGTCGTAGTCCTCGGTCGAGGGCCGGCCTCGGGCGAACGCCCCCATCTCCAGGTTCTCGACCACGGTCATGCCCGGGAAGATGCCCCGGCCCTCGGGGGCCTGGCAGATGCCCATCTCGACGAGCCGGTGGGCGGGCACGCCCACGATGCTCTCGCCCCGGAAGCGGATGCGGCCCGACGACACGGGCCGCACGCCGGAGATGGTCTTCAGCGTGGTGGTCTTGCCCGCCCCGTTGGCGCCGATGAGGGTGACGATCTCGCCCTCGGCCACCGTGCACGAGATGCCCTTGAGCGCCTCCACCTTGCCGTAGTGGACGTGCACGTCCTCCAACTCCAACAGCCTCTCGCGCTTTTCCACAGCAGCAGGTGCTGTGGAAAAGTTGGAAGGGGTGGGGGGTTGGGGGTCAGGCATCGGCGGGGACTCCGAGATAGGCCTGGATGACGCGGTCGTCGCGCTGGATGTCGGCGGGCAAACCGTCGGCGATCTTTTCGCCGAAGTCGAGCACGGCGATGCGGTCGCAGACCTGCATGACCAATCCCATGTCGTGCTCGATGAGCACGACGGTCAGCCCCACGCCGCGGATCTGGCGGATGAGGTCGATGAGGGCGCCCTTCTCCGACGGGTTCATGCCCGCGGCAGGCTCGTCCAGCAGCAGGACCCTGGCCCGGGTGGCCATGGCTCGGGCGATCTCCAGCCTGCGCTGGTCGCCGTAGGGCAGGTTGCGGGCCGCGTCGTCGGCCCGCCGGCCCACGCCCACGAAGTCGAGCAGCCTGCGGGCCTCGACGCGGCCCTGGCGCTCCTCCCGCCAGTACCGAGGCGTGCCGATCAAGGCGCCGGGCACGCTGGTGCGGTGGTCCGCGTCGGTGCCGACGAGCACGTTCTCCAACGCGGTCATGTCCGGGAAGAGCCGGATGTTCTGGAACGTTCGGGCCACGCCGGCTTGGCAGATCTGGTGCGGGGGTTTGCCCACGATGGACGAGCCGTCGAGCCGGATGCCGCCGTCCGTGGGGTGGAACACGCCGGTGACGCAGTTGAACAACGTCGTCTTGCCCGCCCCGTTGGGCCCGATGATCCCGAAGATCTCGCCCTCTCGAACGGCCAGCGACACGCCCCGCATGGCGTGCACGCCGCCGAACGTCATCGACACGTCGTCCAGCTCCAGCACGACCCTCGCCGGGTCGACCGTGGGCGGCGGCGCGAGCGGCGCTGGGTCGACGGGCTCGGGATCGACGGGCTCGGGATCGCCAGCGCGGTCGTCCTCCCCGACCGGCTCAGGGCCAGCACTGGCAACAGCAACAGCAGCCGCGTCGTCGGTGGGCGCGGCCTCGCCGATGGTCGCCCCCAGCCCCTCGGGCGCGGTGGCCTCTTGCAACTCGGCCGCCCGTCGGCGCGACGGCAACAGGCCCTGCGGTCGGAACACCATCACCAGGACCAACGCCAGCCCGAACAGGAGCTGTCGGTACTCGTTGATGTCGCTGGCGTGGCCGCCGGTGACCGAGTTGAGCACCCGCAGCACATCGCGGCCCGCGGGCACGTTGCGCAGGTACTCGGGGATGAACGCGATCAAGAACGCACCCGCGATGACGCCAGGGATGGAGCCCATGCCGCCCAGCACCACGCCCGCCAGGATCAGCACCGATAAGAAGAACGGGAAGTTGGCCGGGCTGACGAAGCTGACCTTGCCCGCATAGATCCAGCCGGACAGACCCCCGGTCGACGCGCCGACGGCAAAGGCCCACAGCTTGAGCTTGAACGTGGGCACGCCCATGACCTCGGCCGCGTCCTCGTCCTCGCGAATGGCGATCCACCCGCGGCCCACCCGCGACCGGTTGAGCCTGACGATGACCAGGATGGCGACCACGATGGCGGTGAGGACCAGGTAGTAGTAGGGGAGCGGGTCGAACTTGAAGGTCACGCCGCCGACGGATGGATGGGGAATGCCGGTGATGCCGCGCGTCTCGCCCAGTCCGGCCGTGTTCTCGGCCACGATGCGCACGATCTCGCCGAAGCCGAGGGTCACGATGGCGAGGTAGTCCCCTCGAAGACGAAGGGTCGGCCCGCCCAACACCACTCCGGCCAGCATGGCGATGGCGATGGCCGCGGGCAGGGTGGCCCAGATGTTCCAGTGCGCGGTCGTGGTCAGCTTGGCCGCGCTGTACGCGCCCACTGCGTAGAAGGCGACGTAGCCCAGATCGAGAAGGCCGGCTTGGCCCACCACGATGTTCAGCCCGAGGGCCAACAGGATGTACAGCCCCACCGGGAAGAACAGCACGCTCTGCCACTTGAGCTCGAGGGTGCGGGGATAGACGATGGCGATGGCCAGCATGGCCAGGCAGACCACCAGCTTCACCCGCCAGCTCTGGCGCACCCACCAGCCGCCCACCAACTCGACTGGTGACAGCAGGCGCAGCCCTTTGCGCAGACCTCGTCGCAGGCCACCGCCGCTCGACGCCGAGCCGGGCGCGGTCATGCCCGGGCCCGGGCCAAGGCCTCGCCCAACAGGCCGGTGGGACGGAACAACAGGACCAGCACCAGCACGGCAAAGGCGAACACGTCCTTCCACTCGCCGCCCAGCACCGACGCCCCCCAGTTCTCCAACAGCCCGAGCAGCAGCCCGCCCAACAGCGCGCCTCGGATGTTGCCGATGCCGCCCAGCACGGCCGCGGTGAAGGCCTTGATGCCGGGCAGGAAGCCGATGTTGTACTTGGCGAACTCGAAGAACAGGCCGTAGAGCGCGCCAGCGGCCCCGGCCAGGAGCCCGCCCAACAAGAAGGTGAGCAGCACGACGCGGTCGATGTTGACGCCCATCAGCGCGGCCGTCTCAGGGTCCTGGGCGGTGGCCCGGATGCCGCGGCCCAAGCGGGACCGGGCCACGAAGCGGTCGAGGCCCACCATCAGCACCAGCGCGGCGCCGAAGACCAGCACCTTGTCGGTGCGCACGTTGGCGCCGAGCACGTCCGCCAACTGGCGCTTGGCCAACACGCGGGGGAAGCCCAGTTGGTTGCGGCCGTAGCGCACGGCGAACAGCTCTTGCAGGAACAGCGAGATGCCGATGGCGGTAATGAGGGCCGACAGTCTGGGCGCGTTGCGCCTGCGCAGTGGCCGGTAGGCGACGCGCTCCATGATCACCGCCGCGCTGCCCGACGCCACCATGCCTGCGCCGATCGTCACCAGCAGCACGAGCACCAGGGCCAGGCCCGTCTTGGTCGGGTCGCCGGGCCCGATGCCCATGGCGTGCATGGAGAACAGGCTGGCGAACACCCCGATCATGAAAATCTCGGAGTGGGCGAAGTTGATGAGGCGGAGCACGCCGTAGACGAGCGTGTAGCCCAAGGCGATGAGGGCGTAGACGGCCCCCAGGGTCAGGCCGTCGACGGTCTGCGGCCAGAACTGGTCCCGCAGGCAACTGAGACAGAAGTTGATGGCGAACCTCCTCGAGAACGAACGCAGGGGGCGCCGCGTGGCGCCCCCTGCTTGTTCGTCAGCCGCTCCGGTCTCTGGCCTAGGACTCCTTGGCCGTGATCTTGCCGCCCTTGACCTCGAAGACGTAGAGGCTCGGCGTCTTGATGTTGCCGTTGTCCTCGAACTCGATGGTCTTGGAGATGCCGTCGTACGTGCCCAGGTCCTTCTCCACGAAGTTGAGCATCTTGGCGCGGGTGGTGTTCCCGGCTTCCAGGCCCTTGATGTAGATGTTGGCCACGTCGTAGGCCTCGGGCGAGTAGGTGCCGGGCTCCTTGCCGTTGATGGCCTTGTAGGACTTGAAGAACTCGCCGAGCTTGCCGCTCGACGTCTCCGTAGCCAGGTTGCAGGGGCACGAGAGCAGGGCGCCCTCGGATGCGGCCGTGCCTGCGGCGGTGATGAAGCCGGGGTCGAGCGAGCCGTCACCGGACAGGAACGACGCGTTCACGCCTGCGTCGGTGAGCTGCTTCTTGAGCCTGCCCGCCTCCTGGTAGTACCCGCCGTAGAACACGACGTCCGGGCTGGCCGACTTGGCCTCGTTGACCGCGGCCGAGAAGTCAGCGGCCTTGGGGTCGAGCTTCACCCGCTTGGCTGCCTTGCCGCCCTTGGCCTCCATGGCCTTGACGGTGTCGTCGGCCAGGCCCTTGCCGTACTCGGAGTTGTCGTCGACGACCACGACCGTCTTGCCCTTGAGCTTGTCGACGATGTAGTCGCCGATGCCCTTGCCCTGGAACGTGTCGTCGGCGATGGCCCGGTGGAAGACGGTCGAGCCCGGGGTGATGTTGGGCAGGTCCTTGTTGGTGGCGGATGCGCTCACCATCACCAGGCCCGCATCCTGCAGGGACGGGATGACGGCTTTGGTCTCGCCCGAGAAGGCGGGGCCGATGATCCCGATGATCGACTGGTCGTTGATGTACTGGTCCTTCACCGTGGTGGCCTTGTCAGGCGCGCCCTCGGTGTCGAATTCCTTCAACGTGACCGTGTACTTGCGGTCCGCCTTCTTGTTGTACTCCTCGATGGCGGTCTTGGCTCCGTTGCGGATGTTGATGCCCAGGTTGGCGGCCTCGCCCGTGAGCGGACCGACATAGGCCAGGTTCACCGCGGTCTTGGCGCCCGTGTCACCGGCGTTGCTATTGCTGTTGTTGTTGCTGTCCTTGCCGCAACCGGCCAGTCCAAGGGCCAAGGTCAACAGAACTGCCAGGAGGCCTGCCAGGCGGAACCTGGATCGCGTCATACGTTTTCTCCTGTCTCGCCGAAAGTTGGCGGCAGCATAGGCACACTCGGGCAGAATCAGCGTTCACCGTGACCGATCTCCTCTACCTCCGCGACGCCTACCTCCGTCAGTTCGACTCCGTGGTGACCGACGTTCGCGACGGGGCCGTGGCCCTCGACCGGACCGCGTTCTATCCGACGGGCGGCGGCCAGCCCCACGACACCGGCACGTTGGGAGGGGTGGCCGTGGTCGACGTCCGCAAGGAGGGCGACGCCGTCTGGCACGCGGTGGACGGCGGGTCGTTCACCGTCGGCCAGGAGGTCCACGGCGTGGTCGACTGGGATCGCAGGCACCAGCTCATGCGCACCCATACCGCCCTTCATGTGCTGTGCGGCGTCATCTGGAACGAATGGGGAAAAAGTGTTACCGGCGGTAACATGGAGCCGCTGGCCGCCCGCATGGACTTCGAGTTCGACCCGCTTCCCGAGGGCTTCGGCGCCGTCGTCGAGCAGCGGGTCAACGACGAGTTGGCCGCGGCCCGACCCATCGAGGTTTCGTTCCTGCCGCGGGACGTGGCCGTCGTGGACGCCGACCTCATCCGCACCAAGGTCAACCTCATCCCCGAGTCCGTGCGCGAGATCCGCGTCGTCGACATCGTGGGCCTGGACAAGCAGGCCGACGGCGGCACGCACGTGCGCACCACGGACGAGGTCGGCCGCATCCGCGTCCTGAAGACCGAGTCGAAGGGCAAGGGCAACAAGCGCATTCGCATCGAGGTGCTCGATGGGTGACCTGGCTGTGCTTCGCGGTGGTTTGGCCGAGCTGGGATCGGTCGTGGTGGCCTTCAGCGGCGGGGCCGACTCCGCCTTCCTCGCGTATGTGGCCAACGACGTGTTGGGCGATCGAGCCCGTGTTGTCACCGCGGTGTCGCCTTCGCTGGCACCCGAGGAGCGGGCCGACTGCGAGTCCTTGGCCCGCGAGTGGGGCCTGCGCTGGGAGGCGGTGGAGACCGACGAGTTGGCCGACCCTGCGTACGCGGCCAACGACGGCGAGCGCTGCTACCACTGCAAGGTCTCGTTGATGGACGCACTGGCGCCGTTCGTATCGGCCGGGTCCGGGGCCGCGGTGGCCTTGGGGGTGAACCTGGACGACTTGGGCGACCACCGGCCTGGCCAGCGGGCCGCAGCCGAGCGGGGCGCCGTCTTCCCGCTGGTCGACGCGGGCTTCACCAAGGCCGACGTGCGGGCCGCTTCGAAGGCGCTCGGTCTGCGCACGTGGGACAAGCCCGCGGCCGCGTGTCTCGCGTCGCGAGTCCCCTACGGCACCAGCGTGACCTTGGGCGTGCTGACGTCGGTGGCCCAGGCCGAGTCCGCCCTGCGGGGGTTGGGCTTCGGCCAACTGCGGGTTCGCCACTACGGCGACCTGGCCCGGATCGAGCTCGACGGGCCCGACGTGGCCGAGGCCGTACGCCGCAGGGACGAGGTGGTGGCCGCGGTCAAGCAGGCCGGATACCGCTATGTGACCGTGGACCTGGAAGGCTTCCGGTCCGGCAATCTCAACCAAGCGCTGGGGGATTCATGAACGACGTACGGGTCAAGCTCACCTTTCCCGAGGAGTTGATCCGCGAGCCGGTCATCGCCCGCATGGTCCGCGAGTTCGACGTACTGCCCAACATCCGCAGGGCCAACGTCGAGGAGAAGGTGGGCTGGATCGTCTGTGAGCTCGACGGCAACGAGGAGCAGGTGGACGCGGCCATCGCGTGGCTGCGCGGGCTGGGCGTGCAGGTGGATCGCCTGGGCGACGTCGTCGAGGGCTGATGCGCAAGCTGCTCGTGGTCGGCGTGGTGCTGGCCGCGCTGGTGGCGTTGGACGCCGTGGCCAAGGGGTTCGTGGAGTCGCAGATCGAGTCCCGGGCCCGCAACGAGGCGGGCGTGGAGGCCAGCGCGTCGGCCCGCATCCATTCCTTTCCGTTCGTGGGCAGGCTGCTGGTGACGGGTAGCGCGGGCGACATTGACCTCCGGCTGAAAGACGTGGCCGGTCAGCAGATTCGGTTCTCGCGACTGTCCATCTCGTTGGCCGACGTCCGTTTGAACAAGGCCAAGCTCTTGACCCGCAAGGCCGAGATCACGTCCATCGACAAGGGCGTCATCACCATGGGCTTCACCGCAGCCGACCTGGGCCAGATCGTGCACCTGCCCGTCACCATGAGCAACGGCCGGATCGTGGTCAGTGTGCGGGGGGCCACCGCGGTGGCCTTCCCCTCGGCTGCGGCCGACGGGTCGTTGCGGCTGAAGGTATCGGGCCTGCCGGACTTCACGGTGCCCGTCCCCCGCACCCGCCTGGTCAACTGTGCGGTGCGCGATGTCAAGGTCAGCGGCGGGGAATTGCAGGCCTCGTGTGTGGTGGAGGAGATCCCGCCTGCGCTGTTGCGGGCGGCCCAGCGCGTCGGCTCGGCCTGAGTCCCGTGCCTCCGGCTTCTTGTCACCGTCAGTTCGACTCGCAGGCGTGGGGCCATGACAAGAACGAGGCCGCGGGGTGACAGTGCGGATTGCCGCGTACGTCCCCGACCTGATGGACCGGTCCAAGGTGGCCGCCGCCGCGGCTGCCGCAGGCGGCGGGATCGTGTTCGTGGCGTCGGCGGCCGGGTTGGTCGAGGCTGACGCGGAACTGGTGGTGGTCGACCTGTCCCGACCCGGCGTGCTCGACGCGCTGCGGGCCCTGCCCGCCCAGGTGCAGTCGATCGGGTTCGGCAGCCACGTGGACGCCGACCTGTTGGCCGCGGCCCGCGACGCCGGTTGCGGCACCGTCCTGCCCCGCTCGCAGTTCTTCGCCCGCCTGCCCACCCTCCTCGCGCCCCGCTAACCCCGCGCCCCCCACCCCCCTGCCGCCGCCACTCACCCTTTCGGCGCCCCCCACCCCCGTCGCATCCGCTTCTGGGCACCTTTTCTACGCCATAGGACAAGAAATGGTGCCCAGAACGGGAAGGCACGGCGGGTTGGGGGGCGCGGCGGGTTCGGGCGGGGCGGCGGGTTGGGGGGCGCGGGGGCGCGGCGGGTTCGGGCGGGGCGGCGGGTTCGGGCGGGGTTGGGGGGTTGGGGGGTTAGGGGGAGCGGCGGGGTTCGAGGGCGGTGATGTAGTCGGTCAGGCGGGCTCCGACCTCGAAGGGGAGGTCCGGGTCGCTGAGGTCGGGATCGGGCCACGTCTCGGAGATGCGCCGCCAGGTGTCGGCTCGGCCGAGGAAGGGTCCGACCACGGCCTCCTTGCCCACGTCCTTGCGCCACGTGCGCTCGTCGGCGACGAGCCGGGCGATGACGGCGTCGTTCAAGGCCGCGTCAGGGTGCTCGGCGTGGAACCCCACCTCGATGGCCAGCACCCTGGCGTCGGCCACCTCCCTCGCCCCGATGACCTGGGCCTCGTAGTGCTCCCGCCCGGGCCGGGACGCACCCCCGCCGAACCAGACCTTGACGCCATAGCGCCGGGACCGACAGTGCAGGTCGCCCAGGTCTCGCGGCACCAAGGCCCGCACCGCCTCGGCCACCTCGTCGAACAGCGGCAACTCGAACACGCCCGGCAACCCTCAGGGATTCGGCCGGTCGGGCTTCGGCCGGTCGCGGTCGCGGCGCTCGACGGTCCAGCCCGCATCCGAGATGGTGCGCTCCTCGAAGAAGATGCACCCGTCGGGACAGCCGAACGGGTCGAGGTCGGCCATGTCCAGCTTGCAGCGCTGCACCCGCTCGCCGCCCGCGGTGGTCCGCTCGACGTAATGGCGGCAGTCGGCGCGCTCGGGCATCGCCCTATTGTCCCATGCATGGCCGAACGCCTGGTCGTGATCGGCGGCGACGCGGGCGGTATGGCCGCCGCCACCCAGGCCCGACGGCGGCGGGCCGACATGGAGATCGTGGCCTTGGAGAAGGGCCGCTGGACCAGCTACTCGGCGTGCGGCATCCCCTACGTGGTCGGGGGCGACGTGGCCTTCGACGACCTGGTCGTGCGCTCGCCGGAGGAGCACCGCAGCCGCAGCAACATCGACATGCGCGTGCAGCACGAGGTCATGGGCATCGACTTGGACGCCCGTCATGTGGAGGTGCGCGACCACGAGGGCGACACCACGTATCGAGTGGGCTTCGACCGCCTGCACCTCGGCCTCGGCGCCGTCCCGATTCGCCCCGAACTGCCGGGGATGGAGGACGCCCACGTGCACGGCGTGCAGACGCTCGAGGACGCAGCCGAGCTGCTGGACGACGCCGAGAGGGGCGCGCTGAAACGAGTGGTCGTGGTGGGCGCGGGCTACATCGGCCTCGAGATCGCCGAGGCCTTCGTCAAGCGGGGCTGCCCATCGGTCACGGTGGTCGACCGCGGCCCCGAGGTCATGGGCACGCTCGATCCCGACATGGGCGCCATGGTCAGCCAGGCCATGCGCGAGGAAGGCATCGACGTGCGCTCCGGCACAGCCGTCGCGGGCTTCGAGCACGGCAAGCTCCTCACCGACGGCGGCGACCTTGACGCCGACTTGATCGTGCTCGGCATCGGCGTGCTGCCCAACAGCGCGCTGGCCGCGGACGCGGGCGTCGCTGTCGGTGTGAAGGGCGCCATCAAGGTCGACCCCCGCCAGCGCACGTCGGCCGACGGCGTGACCGCGGCAGGCGACTGCTGCGAGTCGTTCCACCTCGTCTCCCGACAGCAGGTGCACGTCGCCCTCGGCACCGTCGCCAACAAGCAGGCGCGCGTGGCGGGCATCAACATCGGCGGGGGCTACGCCACCTTCCCCGGCGTGGTCGGTACCGCCGTCACGCGCCTGTGCTCCACCGAGGTGGGCAGGACCGGGCTGACCGAGCGGGAGGCGACGGCCGCGGGCTTCGAGTACGTGGTGGCCAAGATCGAGAGCACGACCCGGGCGGGCTACTTCCCCGGCACCCAGCGCATCACCGTCAAGATGCTGGCCGAGAAGCGATCGGGGCGACTTCTCGGCGCCCAGATCGTCGGTCGAGAAGGGGCGGCCAAGCGCATCGACGTGATGGCCACGGCCTTGACCGCGGGCATGACGGCCGAGGAGATGACGGCGCTCGACCTGTCCTACGCACCGCCGTTCTCACCCGTGTGGGACCCGGTGCTGGTGGCGGCCCGCAAGGCCACCGACCTGTTGGACGGCCCCGCCTGACGCCGAGCAGTTCACGTCCCCGAAACATTCGAGGAACGGTCGCGTAACACGGTTTCGAGAGCCTGACCCCACTCTGTCGATGGAAGGGAGGGCGATGGACTCCGGCAACACCGCTTGGGTGCTCGTGTCTGCGGCATTGGTCCTGTTCATGACGCCCGGGTTGGCGTTCTTCTATGGCGGCATGGTCCGCTCGAAGAACGTGCTCGGGATGTTGATGCAGAACTTCTTCGCCATGGGCCTGATCAGTGTGATCTGGGTCGTGGTCGGCTTCTCGCTGGCCTTCGGCGGCGGCGGCAACGGGTGGATCGGCAATCTCGACTTCGCGGGCCTGAAGCATCTGGCCCAGGCCGACGCCCATCTGCCCGGGTACGTCAAGGACTTCGCCTTGACCGTGCCCGCCTTGGCCTTCGTGGCCTACCAGATGATGTTCGCCGTCATCACGCCCGCCCTCTTCACCGGGGCGACGGCCGACCGCATGAAGTTCCGCGGCTACGTCGTGTTCCTGGGCTTGTGGTCGGTGCTCGTGTACTCGCCCGTGGCCCACTGGGTGTTCAGCCCGACGGGCTGGCTGTTCAAGCGGGGCGCGCTCGACTTCGCGGGCGGGGCCGTCGTCCACATCAACGCCGGTATCGCCGCCCTCGCCTTGATCGTGGTGCTGGGCAAGCGCAAGGGGTGGCCCAACGAGGCCATGCACCCGCACTCGCTTCCGCTCACCCTTCTGGGCACGGGCATCTTGTGGTTCGGCTGGTTCGGATTCAATGCAGGGTCCGCGCTGGGCGCTAACAACCTGGCCGCCCAAGCCCTCATCAACACCCACCTGGCCGCAGCCGCGGGCATGCTCGGCTGGTTGGTCGTCGAGCGCCTGAAGGACGGTCACGCCACCACCTTGGGTGCCGCGTCCGGTGCGGTGGCAGGACTGGTGGCCATCACGCCGTGCGCGGGCTTCGTGGGCGGACTGTCGCCCATCGCCATCGGGGCCATCGCAGGCATCGTCTGCTATCTGGCCATCCAGTTGAAGTTCAAGCTCGGCTACGACGACTCGCTCGACGTGGTCGGCGTGCACCTGGTCGGCGGCATCGTCGGCTCGCTGCTCCTCGGCGTGTTCGCCGACAAGGCCGTGAACAGCCTGGGCGCCAACGGCTTGCTGAACGGCGGCAGCGACCTGCTCGTGGACCAGTTGACTGCGGTCGTGGCCACGCTCGTGTTCTCCGGCGTGGTGTCCTTCGTGCTGGCCAAGTTGGTGGACCTGACCATCGGTCTGCGAGTGTCGAGCGACGACGAGGCCGAGGGGCTCGACCTGAGCCAGCACGCCGAGACCGCCTACAACTTCGGGGACTTCGCCAGCATGGGAAGGATCGGCTGATGAAACTCGTCACCGCCATCGTCAAGCCCTTCAAGCTCGACGACGTCAAAGAGGCCTTGAAGGGCATGGACGTGCAAGGCATGACCGTGTCCGAAGTACAGGGCTTCGGCCGCCAGAGGGGCCACACCGAGGTGTATCGAGGGGCCGAGTACACGGTGGACTTCGTGCCCAAGGTCCGGGTCGAGATCCTGGCCGACGACGCCGACACGGCCCGCATCGTGGAGGCCATCGTGACCGCGGCCCGCACCGACAAGATCGGCGACGGCAAGGTGTGGGTCACGCCGGTGGACAGCGTCACGCGCATCCGAACCGGGGAGATGGGCACCGACGCGCTCTGAGCGCGACGCGCTGCTTCAGGAGGCGGGGCTCACCGGCCCCGCCTTCTGCCGCGCCCTGACCGACGCGGCCGACCGGTGGCTGGCCTCGCTGTTGGGCGACGAGCCGGGCGTGGCCTTGGTGGCGGTGGGAGGGTACGGCCGGCGCGAGCTGTGCCCGTACTCCGACCTCGACGTGGTGCTCGTCCATCGGAGCCGCGACGAGGGCGCGGTCAAGGCCGTGGCCGAGCGGGTGTGGTACCCGGTGTGGGACGCGGGCGTGGCTCTCGACCACAGCGTTCGGACGGTACGCGAGGCGTTGGCCGTGGCCGCCACCGACCTCAAGGCCGCGCTGGGTCTGCTCGACGCCCGGCTGGTGGCGGGCGACGCGGCGTTGGCCGACGAGCTGGCCGTCCAGGCCCGGGACCAGTGGCACAAGCGGGCCACCTCCTTCCACGCCGGACTGCGGGCCGCGGTCGACGACCGTCATGGCGCCTTCGGCGACGTGGCCTTTCTGTTGGAGCCCGAGTTGAAGGAGGGCAGGGGTGGGCTGCGCGACGTGCACGCGCTGCGGGCCCTGGCGGGGTCGATCGACAGCGAGGTGGAGGCCGCGGCCGAGGTCTTGTTGCGGGCCCGCGTCGAGTTGCACCGAAGGGCGGGGCGGGCCCAGGACCGGTTGGCCTTGCAGGAGCAGGACGGCGTGGCCGCGTCGCTGGGCTATGCCGACGCCGACGCGCTGATGGCCGCGGTGGCCGCGGCAGGCAGGCTCATCGCCTGGCATTCGGACGACACGTGGCGGCGCGTCCCGACGCCCGTGGGTCGGGCCCGTCGTCGGCAGATGGGCGCCGACCGGCCGCTCGGTCCTGGGCTGTCCCTCAGTCAAGGCGAGGTCGTGCTCAGTACCGACGCCGACATCGCGGGCGACCCCTCACTGCCGTGGCGGGCCGGCGCGGTGTGGGCCTCCACCGGCGCGTCGATCAGCAGGGACGCTCTGGACCGTATGGCCGCCCTTTCACCCGGGCCTGAAGGCGTTTGGCCGCGCGTCCTGCGCGACGCGGTGGTGGCCCTGTTCGGGGCGGGGGCCGCGGCCGTGCCCGTGTTCGAGACGCTGGACCAGAAGGGCTTGGTGGCGCGCACGCTGCCGGAGTGGTCGTCGGTGCGCAGCCGCCCGCAGCGCAACGCCTACCACCGCTTCACCGTCGACCGTCATCTGGTGGAGACGGCGGCCAACGCGGCCGCCCATCTGCGCGACGTGGGCAGGCCCGACCTGTTGCTGTTGGGCGCGTGGCTGCACGACATCGGCAAGGGTTTCCCGGGCCGCGATCACACCGATGTGGGCATGGAGCTGGTGGCCGAGATCGGGGCGCGCATGGGGTTTCCGCCCGAGGACGTGGACGTGCTTGTGGCCATGGTGCGCCACCACCTGCTCCTGCCGGACGTGGCCACCCGTAGGGACTTGGACGACCCGGCAACCATCGAGGCCGTGGCCGGCGCGGTCGGCACCGACGAGGTGCTGGGCCTGCTGGCCGCGCTGACCGTGGCCGACAGCGAGGCGACCGGCCCCGCCGCGTGGGGCGGTTGGAAGGCCGGCCTGGTCGACGAGCTGGTGGCGCGGGTGCGCATGCGGCTCGCAGGCCAACAGCCGATCGAGCCCGCGGCCACCTTGCTCGACCGTCACGCCGACTTGGTTGTGGCGCGGGAACTGGCGGTGCTGGTGGACGCGCCCCACCTCGTCGTCGTCGCCCCAGACCGGCCTGGGCTGTTCAGCCGGGTGGCGGGCACGCTGGCTCTGCACGGTTTGAACGTGCGCGAGGCCCAGGCCGCGTCGAGCGAGGACGGCATGGCCGTCGAGTCGTTCATGGTCGAGCCTGCGTTCGGCCGCGAGCCGGACTGGGACCGGGTGCGGGGCGACATCTCCTTGGCCTTGACCGGGCGGCTTTCCGTCGAGGCCCGCCTGGCCGCCCGCATCCGGGACTACGCGCCGATGGCTGGTCGGGCCGCGGCCGCCGCGCCCGCGCTGCCACGCGTGCTGTTCGACAACGGCGCGTCCAACACGGCCACCGTGGTCGAGGTGCGTGCGCCCGACGCCATCGGCGTGCTGTACCGCATCACCCGGGCCTTGGCCGACTGTGATCTGGACGTGCGCACGGCCAAGGTGTCGACGCTTGGTCACGAGGTGGTCGACGCCTTCTACGTGCGGGACTCGGCCGGCGCAAAGGTGGTGGACGGCCAGCACCTGGCCGAGGTGGAGCGGGCCGTCCTGGCCGAACTGGGCCGTTAGCCTCGCAGCCGTGCCCGATCCGGACCCCCAGGTCGTCACCGGCCAGGACCTGTTGCGCTGGAGCGAGACGCTGTCCGGCATCGCCCGCACCGGGCTCGGGTTCACCGAGAGCCTGTACGAGCGGGAGCGATTCGAAGAGGTGCTGAAGGTGGCGGCCGACATCCGTGTCGCCGCGGGGCACGAGCTCGAAGCCGAAGTGCTGGCCGAGGAGTGGCTCAAGCTGGTGGGCGAGGGCGTGGCCGGCTACGTGACGCCCAAGGTCGCAGTGGGCGCGGTGGTCGGCAACGACAAGGGCCAGATCCTCTTGGTGCAGCGCGCCGACTCTGGCGTGTGGCTCTATCCGACGGGCTGGGCCGACATCGGCTACTCGCCTTCCGAGGTGGCGGTGAAGGAGGTGGCCGAGGAGACGGGCATCGACTGCGAGCCGGTCCGGCTCATCGCCGTGCTCGACGGCATGCGCCTGGGCTTCACGCGCATCCCGCTGTACTCGCTTGTGTTCTTGTGCCGGGCCGTCGGTGGGTCGCTGGCCGCCCACCCCTTGGAGACCAGGGACGTGGGCTGGTTCTCCGAGGACGCCATGCCCACGCCGTTGGCCGGGGCCGAGCGCTGGGGCCCGCAGGCCTTCGCCGCCATCCGCGGCGAGTCGGTGGACGTCCTGTTCGACGCGCCGCGTGCCGACGTCTGGCGCACCTGACCCTGGGGCGGTTTGCACAACTTCGCCGGGGTGCCACACTGAGCAGTGCTCGGCCGGGGCACTGCGCTCCTCCAGTCGGGTGGTGGCAGAGCGCCGAAGCAGGAGCGGTCTTGGCGGACCACACGATGGTCGGGAAGATGGGCCGGGTGACCGGCACCATCACACCGGGGGGACTGGGGGAGGTGATGGTTCCCGTGCGAGGTGGCAGTGAGGCGTTCCATGCCTACGCCACCGACACGGACGAGACCATCGCCCGCGGCACCCGCATCGTCGTCGTCGAGTACTACCCCCCGCGCACGGTCGTCGTCACCAAGATGTGATCCCCGAGCGCATTGTCGGAAGGTAAGAAGCAATGGCATTCATTGGCGGCCTCGTGGTCGGTGTCCTCCTCGTCCTGATCCTGGTGTTCAAGGCCATGTGGCGAGTGGCCGAGCCCAACGAGGCGCTCATCATCTCGGGCCTGCGCGAGCACGGCACGCCGGACGGCGTGCAGGAGAGCCTGGGGTTCAGGATCGTCACCGGCAAGGGCACCCTCGTCCTTCCCGGCGTGCAGCAGGTGCGTCGACTTAGCCTGGATCTGCGCGAGGCCGAACTGGCGATCGACTGCGTCACCCATCAAGGCATCCCGCTCGGCATCCGCGGCGTGGTCATCTTCAAGGTGGGCGACGACTTCACGTCCATCGCCAATGCGGCCCGACGCTTCCTCGATCAGCAGGACCAGATGGAGAACCGGGTCCACAACGTGTTCGCCGGACACCTGCGCGCCATCGTCGGCAACATGACGGTGGAGGAGATGATCCGCGACCGCGAGAAGCTCACCCACCTCACGCGTGAGTCGTCCGGCGTGGAGATGGAGAAGCTCGGCCTCATCGTGGACTCGTTGCAGATCCAGGAGATCGAGGACCCCACCGGCTACATCGAGAACCTGGGCCGGCCCCATGCCGCGGCGGTGGCCAGCCAGGCCCGCATCGCCCAGGCCCACGCCGACCGCGAGGCCACCGAGAACGAGCAGCGGGCCGACGCCCTCAAGGCCGAGGCCCGGCGCGAGAGCCAGATCAAGCAGGCCGGTTACCAAGCCGAGATCGACCAGGCCTCGGCCCTGGCCCAGCAGGCCGGTCCCCTCAGCGAGGCCCAGGCCAAGCAGGAGGTCGTGGTCCAGGAGACCAAGGTGGCCGAGCTCGAGGCCCAACGCGAGGAGCAGCGCCTCCAGGCGACGGTGCGCAAGCCCGCCGACGCCAAGGCCTACGAGCAGGTGACCTTGTCGAAGGCCGAGCGCGACGCCCGCATCGCCCAGGCCGAGGCCCAACGCCAGGAGACGGAGCTGGCCGCGGCGGGCAACGCCGAGCGCGTCCGACTGCAAGCCTCGGCCGAGGCCGAGCACGTGCGGGTCGAGGCCATGGCCAAGGCCGACGCGACCAAGGCCATCGGTCAAGCCGAGGCGTCGGCCACGTCGGCCAAGGGACTGGCCGAAGGCGAGGCGGTACGGGCCAAGGGCATGGCCGAGGCCGAGGCCATCAAGGCCAAGGCCGACGCGCTGGCCGAGAACCAGGACGCGGTCATCGGCCAGCAGCTCGCCGAGAACTGGCCTGCCATCGTGGAGGCCGCGGCCAAGCCCTTCGGCGGCATCGACCAGCTCATCGTCCTGAACGGGGCCCAGGGCCTGTCGGACGCGCTGGCCCAGGCCCTGTCGCAAGGGGTGGCGGGGTTGCAGATGGCCCGCAGCCTGTTGAGCGGCGGCAGCGGCGGCGGCGGCAAGGGGGGCAATGGCGGCAACAACGCCAACGCAGCCGGGCACAACGGCGCGGCCCCGAAAGAGGTGCCCGCAGAGACGAGTGCGGCGACCACCGGCTCGAACGACTCGGCCTAGAACCTACGGGCCGTCGCCGAACCTACGGGCCGAGTTGGCGCAGAAGGGCGTCCACGATGGACGCCCTTCCGCCTGCTCGTTCCCACTCGTCGCCGATGGCCTGATGGTCGACCAGGCCTGCCGCGTCGGGGGCTAGGCCCAACGAAGACGTGGCCGCCGCGGCCAAGGGCGCGGGCTCGACCTCTTCGCCGTAGGCGGGGAACACCTCGAGCCCTTCCCACAACGCCTGGGGCCGGGCCGGAGGAGTGCCGCCCGTGGCCAAGGCGAGGGCCACGCCGGGGAACAGCTCGTAGGTGCCCACGCCGTCGGGCGCGCGAAAGCCAGGCACCGGGTGCAGCCGCCATTCCAGGGTCACCCCGTTGGGCCCGTCCTCGCGCAGCCACACCTGTGATCCGTTCACGTAGGCATCGACCGGTTCGCCAAACTGCTCGTCCAAGGCGATGATCACCTCGGTGGAGATGCGCCATACGCACGTCGGGGTCAGGGCCACGGCCGCAGTCTTGCTGGTGCTGTCGGTGTCGACGGTGTTGGCCGCGTGCTCGACCAAGCGCGGGGACTCGGCCCGTCGAACGACGACCACGGCCACGTCGACCACCACGACTGTCGTCACCACCACGACGTCGGCGACGACGCCGCCCGCGCCGCCCCTCCCAGCGGCCAGCCCCGGCACCTGCCCGGCCCCGCTCGCGCGCAACCAGCCCCGTCCCGACCGGCCGCGCTACACCTTGCGCGTCGACGTGAAGCCCGCGGACAACGTCGTCACCGGCACGGTCGAGGTCGTGTTCACGCCCGACCTGCCCACCGACCACCTCGTCTTCCGGCTCTGGCCCAACGGCCCCCGTCCGGCCAAGGCAGGGGCCAGGCTCGACGTGACCGCGACGCGCATCGGCAACGGGTCCGCGCCCGGGCAACGGCCTGACGCCACGACGTTGACCGTGCCCGTCGAACTCCACGCGGGCCAGTCCGTCACCGCCGCGGTCGACTTCACCCTCACCCTGCCCCGGCCCGTCGACGACCGCATCTCCCGCACGGCCGATGCCATCCGACTGGGCTCGTTCTTCCCGATCCTGTCGTGGGAGCCCGGCGTGGGCTGGGCCACCGAGCCGCCCACGTCCGGCTTCGCCGAGGCCTCCACCGTGCAGGCCGCCGACTTCACCGCGACCGTCACCACGCCGCCCGGCTTCGACGTGCTGGCCACGGGCGTGCCTGGCCCGGCCAACGGGCAATGGACGGCCCAGGCCGTGGGCGACTTCGCCATGTCCGTCGGCCACTTCCGCACCGCGTCGGCCACTACCAAGCAGGGCACGGCGGTGACGGTCGGCGTGGACGCCCAGGTGAAGGACGGGCCCGAGTCCTACGTGCGTCGGATCGTGGCCGCGCTGGAGGACTACGGCAACCGCTTCGGCCCGTATCCGTGGCCCGCCTACACCATGGCTGTGGAGCCCAACCTGCAAGGTGGCATCGAGTACCCGATGCACGTGATGCAGGGGCCCGGCACGGTGGGCAGGACCACGCCCCACGAGGTGGCCCACCAGTGGTTCTACGGCCTGGTCGAGAACAACCAGGGCCGGGACCCGTTCCTCGACGAGGGGCTCGCCAGTTGGGCCGAGGCCAGGGACGAGAACACGCTCTCGCGCTTCGTCGGCCTGGCCGTGCCGGTCGCGGGCAAGGGCCATGCGGGCGAGCCCATGGCCTTTTGGGAGTCGCGCCAGTCGGCCTATTACCGCAGTGTCTACGTGCAGCCCGTGCAGGCCTTGGCCGCCCTCGGCCCGCCGGAACTGGTGGACTGCGCGCTGCGCCTGTACGTGGCCCGCAACGCCTATCGCATCGCTCGGCCCGTCGACCTGCTGGAGGCGCTCAAGGTCGTGTTCCCCAACGCGCCGGCCACGCTCGCCCGGTACGGCATCGCGGCCTAACGTCCGGCCATGGAGAGCGCGATCGAGGTGGCCGAGTCCGTCCGCAACGGCGAGCGCAAGGCGGTCGAGGTGCTCGACGAATGCCTGGCCAGGATCGACGCGGCCAACCCCGAGTTGAACGCCTTCGTCCACGTCGACGCCGACCTGGCTCGAAGGGAGGCCGAGCGGGTCGACCAGGCCGTGGCCAACGGCGACGACCCTGGGCCGCTGGCCGGCGTCCCCTTTGGCGTCAAGGACCTGGAGGACTGCGCGGGCATGCCCACCTCCCACGGTTCGCTGCTGTACAAGGGCCGCCCGCCGATGGACGAGGACTCCATCCACGTGGGCCGGTTGCGGGCCGGGGGCGCGGTGCCGGTGGGCAAGACGGCCGCGCCCGAGTTCGGCGCCGTTTGTTACACGTCCACTCCGGCATGGGGCACCACCCGCAACCCGTGGAACCCGGACCGCACGCCGGGCGGATCGAGCGGCGGCAGTGCGGCGGCGGTGGCCGCGGGCATGGTGCCGTTCTGCACGGCCAGCGACGGCGGCGGCTCGACGCGCATCCCCGCCGCCTTCAGCGGGCTGCTCGGGTTCAAGGCCAGCTACGGCCGCATCCCCCATCCGAAGGCGGCCTTGTCACAGACGTCCGTGTTCGGCGCGCTGACCACGACGGTGGCCGACGCGGCCCGGCACTTGGACGTGGCCGCGGGCCCCGACGACAGAGACCGGGCGTCGCTCCCGGCCCCGACCGTGCGCTACGAGGACGCCATCGAGCAGGTCGACGTGGCCGGCTTGCGAACGGCCTGGTCGCCCGACTTGGGCTTCGCGGTGGTGGAGCCGGAGGTGGGGGCGCGGGCCGAGGAGGCGGCCATGGCCTTGGTCGAGGCTGCGAACCTCAAGCTGGTGGCCAGGGAGATGGCGTTCACCGACCCCATCCGCGTATGGCTCACGGCGGGCGCGGTGGACCTGTGGCAGGACCTCGAGAAGGGCATGTGGCCCGAGCGGCGCGACGACTTCGACAGCTTCGTGCGCTACGGGCTGGCCACGTCCGAGAGCATCACCGTGGGCCGCTTCGCCCGCTTCCTCAAGTGGCGTGAGCGCTTGGAGTTCGAGGTGGCCGAGCTGTTCCGCGACATCGACGTGCTGCTCACGCCGGCCACCGCGGTCCCCGCCTTCGACGCGGCGGGTCCTCTGCCTACCGAGATCGCCGGGCAGAACGTGTTCCCCGGCATGGTGGTGCCCTTCACCATGATGGGCAACCTGTGCTGGAACCCGGCTGTGTCGGTTCCGGCGGGGCTCACCGATGACGGACTGCCGGTCGGGCTCCAGGTGATGACCCGCCGGCACGCCGACGAGGTCGTGCTGCGGCTGGCCCGCATCTTCGAGCAGGCCCGCCCGTGGCCTCGCACCGCGCCCGCGTACGCCTGAGACCGGTTCGCAGGGACGCGCTCGCGCCAGTTTCCCTGGGCCGCGGCACGGGTACGGCGAGGCCATGCAATCCGAGGTAGGCACGTCTTCCGACGCGCAACCGAGCGCGGGCCACGGCCGGGCCCTCGCCCTCTACGCGGTGATGATCTTCGGCGGACTGGCCCTGCTCCAAGTGGTGCTGGGCCTGGGTCGGGGCCTGCATGGTCCCCGTCCGCAGGGCGACACCGACATCGCGGGCGGCGGCCACACCAGCACCGAGGCCATCGTGTGGAAGCTGCTGCTGGCCGCGGCCGTGATCATCGTGGTCGCCCGACTGGTCGGCGCGCTGTTCAACCGCATCAACCAGCCGCAGGTCGTGGGCGAGATCGTGGCCGGCATCGTGCTCGGCCCGTCGTTGCTGGGCAACATCTGGCCCCAGGCGACGGCCTTCCTGTTCTCGCCCAAGGTGCTGCCGTTCATCGACGTGCTGGCCCAGATCGGGCTGATCTTCTTCATGTTCCTGATCGGGTTGGAGCTCGACGTGCGCCTGCTGAAAGGCAGAGGCCATGCCGCGGCCACGGTCAGCCACGTCAGCATCATCGGCCCGTTCCTCCTGGGGTCCGTGCTCGCGCTGTTCCTCTTCCCGGTGCTGGGGTCGGGCCGCGGCCAGTTCACCGAGTTCGCCTTGTTCATGGGCGCGTCGATGAGCATCACCGCCTTCCCCGTCCTGGCCCGCATCCTCACCGAACGGGGCATCTACAAATCGCCGCTGGGCGCGGTGGCGCTCACGTGCGCGGCCATCGACGACGTGACCGCCTGGTGCATGCTGGCCGTGGTGGTGGCCATCGCCCGGGCCAACGGCCCCGCCTCCGCCTTCATCACCATCGGCCTGTCGATCATGTTCATCGCGCTGATGCTTTTCCTGGTGCGCCCGCTGCTGGCCCGGGTGGCCCGCTACTACGAGCAGACCGGCCAGATGCAGGGCGGCATGCTGGCCCTGTTGTTCATCGGCGTGCTGCTCAGCGCGCTGGCCACCGACCGCATCGGCATCCACGCCATCTTCGGCGCCTTCCTCTTCGGGGCCATCATGCCCCAGCACTCGGAGATGGTGGCCGAGCTGACCGAGAAGCTCGAGGACTTCACCGTCGTCTTCCTGCTGCCGCTGTTCTTCGCCTTCAACGGGCTGCGTACCGACATCGGCCTGATCGGCGGCAGCGGCAAGCTGTGGTTCTTCTGCGGGCTCATCCTGCTCGTCGCCATCGTGGGCAAGTGGGGCGGTTCGGCCGTGGCCGCCAAGGTGATGGGGCTGGGCTGGCGGGAGTCGGTGGCCTTGGGCCTGCTCATGAACACGCGGGGACTGACCGAGTTGATCATCCTCAACATCGGGCTCGACCTGGGCGTCATCCCCCCCGCCTTGTTCGCCATGCTCGTGATCATGGCCTTGGTCACCACCTTCATGACCACGCCGTTGTTGGGGCGCTTCTATCCGGTGTCGGAGTTCCTGGATGCGTCGGACGAAGCGGCCGACGAAGCCGTGCGCACGTTCCGCATCCTGGTGCCGGTGGCCAACGTGCGCGACGTGCAGTCGCTCGTGCACACCGCGCTGCGCCTGGCGCGCGAGGAGGGCGAGCAGGCCGAGATCACGCTGCTGCGCATCGTCGGGCTGCCCGGGTCGGCCTATCGGGCCGGGCCGCGAGTGCAGGAGGGGCGCATGGCCAAGGCCACCGAGTCGCTGCGGCCCATCGTCCAGTTGATCGAGGGTGCGGGCCACCGGGCCACGCCGATGGTGCTGCCGTCGTCTGACGTGGCCGACGCCATCGTGCGCGTGGCCAACAGCCGCAAGCCCGACCTCGTGCTGCTGGGCTGGCACCGGTCGTTCTGGGGCAACAACATCCTGGGCGGCGTCGTGGGCGAGGTGTTGCGACGGGCCAAGGCCGACGTGGCCGTGGTCGTCGACCCCGCGGGCACCGGCCTGGCCATCCCCAAGGGCGGTCGCATCGTGGCCCCGTTCGGCGGCGGGTTCCACGAGGACGTGGGCTACGACCTGGCCGTGCGGCTGGCCGACGCCAGCGACGCCAGCGTGACCCTTGTCGGCCCCAGCGAGGGCAGCGCGCCCGAGGCGCTCGGGGAGCGGGCGGCCAAGGCCTACGAGGAGTCGGGCGTGTGGACCACGCCCGTCACGGTCGGGGCGGGCGGCGATGCGGGGGACGCGTTGGTGGAGCAGACCCACGACGCCGACCTGATCGTGCTCGGCGTGGGCGACGACTGGGCCAAGGACCAGCGCTCGCTGGGCGGGTTGCGGGAGAAGGTCGCGGCCCGCTCGACGGCGCCCATCCTGTTGGTGCGCCGCCACGGGCAAAAGCGCACCCGCCGGTCGAAGGAGTGGATCGTGGACACGGGCCAGACCGCGGCCATCTCCGCGTCGGGGTCGTCGTCGTCGTCGGCAGAGTCGACCGAAGCCGCCGACCGCGCGGGCTGAACCGCCCCACGCGCTCCCTCTTTGCATTTGGGCGCAGTTGACCACCGCCCCGGTGGCGAACCCCGCCCACATGGCGTAAGCCCGCCGGCGTCAGGCCGCCGGCGTCAGGCCGCCGGCCGCGTCGGGCCGGCTTCGGGTTAGGCCTCGCCCTGCTCGCGCAAGAAGCGTTCCACCTCGGCGGCCAGGGCGTCGCCGCCGACCATGGGCGGCATGGGCTGGTCCGGCCGTGAGGGATGGCGCGTGGGGCTGGGCATCTCGGCCCGCTCGGCGTCGTCCGTCTCCTCCAGCGAGCGCACGTAGGCGGCCACGTCGTCGTCCTCGGCCACCACCTCGCTGACCTGTCGCTCGTAGGCCGCGGCGGCGATCTCCAGGCTGGTCACGTCCACCTGCTCCTCCAGGAGGTCGGCGGCCCGGCTCACGAGGGCCAGCGCACCCTTGGGTGACGGTGTCTTGGCCACGTAGGCGGGCACGGTGGCCCACAGCGAGGCCGAAGGGATGCCTGCTCGGGCCAGGCTGTCGTGCAGGACGCCGACGATGCCGGTGGGGCCCTCGTAGCGGGACCGCTCCAGGCCCAGGCGCAACACCAGTTCGGCGTCGGCCGCCGTCCCCGTCACGTGGACGGGCCGGGTGTGGGGCACCTCAGCCAGCAGGGCGCCCAGGGTGATGGCCAGTTCGATGCCGAGCGACTTGGCCGTCTCCGTCACCTGAGCCACGAACGTCCGCCATTTGAGCTGCGGCTCGATGCCGTGCATGAACACGACGTCCCTCGTGTCGGACGGGCTGGCCGCGTAGTCGAACTCGTTGTCGGGCCAGTCGATGCGACGGGTCAGGCCGTCGACCAGCCGGACCTCCGGGCGCACGACGGTGAAGTCGTAGAACTCCTCGGGGTCGATGGAGGCCATGCGCCGGGCGCCCCATTCGGTGGCCAGGAAGCGGGCCGCGGTGGACGCGGCGTCACCCGCGTCGTTCCAGCCCTCGAAGGCGGCGATCAACACCGGCCGTCGGAGCTGGGGCCGTTCTTCCCAGCGCACCGCGTCCATCCCTGGACCGTACCCCGCCCACTCCCGCCGCCTCCCATCTGGAGTCGTCATGCCTGCCGGTGTGGCCGGGCCGGTCCGCGGCCGGACGTTGTTGTTACAGGGGCTGCGTACGCTTGCCCCTGTGCGTGTGCTCGACCTGTTCTCCGAGGTGACCAAGGCGTGGTTCTGTGCCACGTTCGCCTCGCCCACCCCGGCCCAGGTGCTGGGATGGGAGGCCATCAGCAGGGGCGACCACACGCTGGTGCTGGCCCCCACCGGGTCGGGCAAGACCCTCGCCGCCTTCCTCTGGGCCCTCGACCGGCTGCTCACCCACCCGCCGCCGGCCGACGAGCGGGCCCGCTGCCGGGTGCTCTACGTGTCGCCGTTGAAGGCGCTCACCTACGACGTGGAGCGCAACCTGCGGGCCCCGCTCACCGGCATCGCCATGGAGGCCGACCGGGCGGGCACGCCCGCGCCCACCATACGAGTGGCCACACGCACGGGCGACACGCCGGAGGGTGAGCGCCGCCAGATCCAGCGCCACCCGCCGGACATCTTGATCACCACGCCCGAGTCGCTGTACCTCATGCTCACGTCGTCGGCCAGGGACGTGTTGGCATCGGTCGAGCACGTCATCGTGGACGAGATCCACGCGGTGGCAGGCACCAAGCGGGGCGCCCACATGGCCCTGTCCCTCGAACGGCTCGAGCGGGTCGTGGCCGAGGCCGGTCGACCACCGCCCCAGCGCATCGGGCTGTCGGCCACCCAGCGCCCGCTGGACGAGTTGGCCCGCTTCCTCGGGGGCCGCACCAGCGCGGGCTTTCGGCCCGTGTCCGTGGTCGACGCGGGCGTGCGCAAGGAGCTCGACCTCCAGGTGGTCGTTCCCGTCGAGGACATGGCCGAGCTGGGCAAGCGCGCTGCGTCCAACGACGAACTGGTGATGAGCGGCCCGGCCGCGGGCGACCCCGAGGTGCGCACGTCGATCTGGCCGTCCATCCACCCGGTCCTGCTCGACCTCATCCGCCAGCACCGGTCGACGTTGATCTTCGTCAACTCCAGGCGACTCGCGGAACGCCTGGCCGCCCGTCTGAACGAGCTGGCCGCCGAGCAGGGTGAGAAGGAGGACCTGGTCCGGGCCCACCACGGCTCGATCGCGCGCGAGCAGCGGCTGGAGATCGAGGACGCGCTCAAGGCGGGGAAGCTCCCTGCCCTGGTGGCCACGTCGTCGCTGGAGTTGGGCATCGACATGGGCGCCATCGACTTGGTGGTGCAGGTCGAGGCGCCGTCGTCGGTGGCCAGTGGGCTCCAGCGCATCGGCCGGGCGGGCCACTCGGTGGGCGAGCCGTCGAAGGGCCGCATCTTCCCGAAGTTCCGGGGCGATCTGGTGGTGGCTGCGGTGGCCGCGCAACGCATGCAGGCCGGGTTGATCGAGGAGACGTCGGTCCCGCGCAATCCGCTCGACGTGCTGGCCCAGCAGATCGTGGCCATGGTGGCCATGGAGCCCCTCAGCGTGGACGAGGTCTTCGACCTGGTCACCCGGGCCTACAACTTCGCCGAGCTGTCGCGCGAGCAGTTGGAGGGGGTACTCGACATGTTGTCGGGGCGCTATCCGTCCGACGAGTTCGCCGAGCTGCGCCCTCGGGTGGTGTGGGACCGCGTCGGCGGCGTGCTGTCCGAGCGCAAGGGCGCCCGCATGCTGGCCGTGACCAGCGGCGGCACCATTCCCGACCGCGGCCTGTTTGGGGTGTTCACGCCCGAGGGCTCGCGGGTCGGGGAGTTGGACGAGGAGTTCGTCTACGAGAGCCGCACGGGCGAGACCATGCTGCTGGGCGCGACCACGTGGCGCATCGAGGACATCACCAAGGACCGGGTGGTGGTCACGCCCGCGCCGGGCCAGCCAGGCAAGATGCCGTTCTGGCACGGCGACCAGGTGGGCAGGCCGTTCGAGTTGGGGCGGGCCATCGGCGCCTTTTTGCGGGAGCTGGACGGGATCAGCGATGAGCGGTTGGCCACCGAGCACGGGCTCGACGCCCTGGCCATCCGCAACTTGCGGGGCTATGTGGACGAGGAGAAGGCGGCCACCGGCGGCGTGGTGCCCACCGACCGGCAACTGGTGATCGAACGGTTCAGGGACGAGCTGGGCGACTGGCGGCTGTGCGTGCTTTCGCCGTTCGGGGCTCGGGTCCATGCCCCCTGGGCACTGGCCATCGAGGCCCGGGTGCGGGACCGCTTGGGCCTCGAGGCCCAGGCCATCTGGAGTGACGACGGGATCGTCGTGCGGCTTCCCGAGGCGGACGAGTCGCCGCCGTCTGAGTTCATGCTGCTGGACCCGGACGAGATCGACGACTTGGTGGTGGAGCAGGTGGCGTCGTCTGCCCTGTTCGCCTCACGGTTCAGGGAGAACGCGGCCCGGGCCCTGCTGCTGCCCAGACGCAGGCCGGGGTCGCGCACGCCGTTGTGGCAGCAGCGCCAGAAGTCGGCCGACCTGCTGGCGGTGGCCTCGCGATATGGCTCGTTCCCCATCTTGTTGGAGACGTACAGGGAGTGCCTGCGAGACGTGTTCGACCTGCCCGCGCTGATCGGGCTGATGCGCGACGTGCGGTCGCGCAAGGTGCGAGTGGTGTCGGTGGACACGCCGGTGCCGTCGCCGTTCGCGGCCTCGCTGGCCTTCAGCTACATCGCCTCGTTCATGTACGAGGGCGACGCGCCCTTGGCCGAGCGCCGTGCCCAGGCCCTCACGTTGGACCGGCGCATGCTGGCCGAACTGGTCGGGTCGGAGGAGCTGCGCGAGCTGCTCGACCCGGCCTCACTGGCCCAGTTGGAGGCCGAGTTGCAGGCCTTGGACGAGCGGCGCTGGGCTCGTTCAGAGGACGCGGCGGCCGACCTGTTGCGCAGGTTGGGCGACCTGACCAGGGCCGAACTCGACGCCCGGTGCACCGAGTCGTTCGCGGCTGCACTGGTGGCGTCGAGGCGGGCGGTCGAGGTCCGGGTGGCGGGGGAGGAGCGGCTGATTGCGGTCGAGGACGCGGGCCGCTATAGGGACGGGTTGGGCGTGGCCGTGCCCCGGGGCGTGCCCGACGCCTTCTTGGAGCCCGTGCCCGATGCCTTGTCCCAGTTGGTGCGTCGATGGGCCCGGACTCATGGCCCCTTCGTCACGGCCGAGCCCGCGGCCCGGTTGGGAATGCCGGTCGAGCTGGCCGAGGACACACTGGCCCGGCTGGCGGGCGCGGGCACGGTGGTGCGGGGCGAGTTCCGCCCGGAGGGCACGGAGCGGGAGTGGTGCGACGCCGAAGTCTTGCGCCTGCTGCGGCAGCGCTCGCTGGCCGCGTTGCGTCGCGAGGTCGAGCCCATCTCGGCCGAGGCGTTGGCCCGGTTCCTGCCCGCGTGGCAGGGCGTGGGCGGGGAGGGCAGAGGAATCGACCGTTGCTTCGAGGTGGTGGCCCAGTTGCAGGGCGTGCCCATGCCCGCCAGCGTGTTGGAGCGAGACGTGCTGTCGTCGCGGATGCGGGAGTACTCGCCCCGGCTGCTCGACGAATTGCTGGCCGCGGGGGAGGTCATGTGGGTGGGGGCGGGGTCCATCGGGCGGGAGGACGGCAAGGTCGTGCTGCTCCTGCGAGACCGGGCCCACCTGTTGTTGCCCGTGTTGGCCCAGTCCGCGGAAACACCAGCCGAGCCGGAGCACGATCGCATCCGCCAGGCGTTGGCCGAGCGGGGGGCGTGCTTCTTCAGGGAGTTGGCCGTGGACGACCGGGTCACCCTCGACGCGCTGTGGGACCTGGTGTGGGCAGGCGAGGTCACCAACGACTCGTTCGCCGCGGTGCGGGCGCTGTCGGCCAAGAAGCGCAGCGGGGGCAAGGCCAGGGGCGGGCGGCCGCGGTTGGGGTCGCTGGCCGCGCTGGGCCCGCCCACAGCCCAAGGCCGGTGGTCGTTGGTGGCGCGGGAGGTGGGCGGGTTGGAGGCGGCCCACACCGAGTCGGTGACGGCGCTCGCCGGCGTGCTGCTGGAGCGCCATGGCGTGGTGACCCGGGAGTCGGTGCGGGGCGAAGGCGTGCCCGGCGGGTATGCGGGCGTGTACCCGGTGCTGCGAGCGATGGAGGAGGGCGGCCGCATCCGGCGGGGGTATTTCGTGACCGGTCTGGGCGGGGCCCAGTTCGCGTTGCCCGGCGCGGTGGATCGGCTGCGGGCCTTTCGGGACGGCGAGGCCGAGGGCCAGCCCGGCGCCGTGGTGCTGGCCGCCACCGACCCGGCCAACCCCTACGGCGTGGCCCTGCCCTGGCCCGCCAAGGGGCCGCAACGGGCCGCGGGGGCGTTCGTCGTGCTGGTGGGCGGGCTGGCCTCGCTGTACGTGGAGCGGGGTGGCAAGGGGCTGGTAGCGCTGCGGGCGTACGACGGCACGTGGGAGGACGAGGCCGTGGCCGCCCTGGGCCGGCTGCTGGCCGCGGGCCGGTTCAAGCGCCTTACCGTGGAGCGGGCCGACCCGGACCTGGAGCCGCGCCTGCGGGCCGCGGGCTTCGTCCCCACCCCGAAAGGCCTGGTCCGCTACGCCTGATGGTGTCGCACGCGCCTCGCCCGCGGCCCACGGCGACCCTTGTCGGACAGACGAGGTCGTGAGCGGTGCCTGAGGGCGACACCATCTTCCGTACGGCCCGGTCGCTGGGCCAGTGGTTGGAGGGTCGCGAGATCACTGCGGCCCGCACCACGGCCGCGGCCGTGCCCGCGGCCAAGCTGGTCGGCCAGCGGGTGACGGGCGTGGAGGCCAAGGCCAAGCACCTGCTCATCCGCTTCGACTCGGGCGTGGTCCTGCACACCCACATGCGCATGACCGGCGCCTGGCACGTGTACCGAGCGGGCGAGCGCTGGCGCAAGCCCGCCTACCAGGCCCGGGTCGTGCTGGAAGCGGGCGAGCGGGTGGCCGTGTGCTTCAACGCGCCGGTCGTCGAACTGCTGGCCAAGCGAGGCGAGGAGGTCCACCCGGCCCTGACCCGACTCGGCCCCGACGTCCTGGTCGACCCGCTCGACCTGGAGGAGGTGCGCAGACGCCTGGCCGCCCGACCGCCGAGCATGGCCATCGGCGAGGTGCTGTTGGATCAGCAGGTGGTGTCCGGCATCGGCAACATCTTCCGGTGTGAGGCACTGTTCGCCGAGCGGGTCGACCCGTGGGCGCCATGGCCCGACCTCGCACCCGAGACCATCGATGCGTTGGTGACGGCCGCGGCCCGCCTCATGCGGGCCCGGATCGCCACGTCGCCCGAGCCCGCCGCTGAGTCGACTGCCGGCCCGACCGCCGGCCCGGCGACCATGCGCACCAGGCCGGCCCGGCCCGCGGTCTACGGCCGCACCGGCCGTCCTTGCTACCGCTGCCGCACCCCCGTCGCCACGGCCAAGTTGGGCCAGCAGGCCCGAGATGTCTACTGGTGTCCGAAATGCCAGGGCCATTTGCCGACGATCCCTTAAGCCGGACCCCGCTGGGTACGACACTGTGCCTATGGGCATCGATGCACTCCTCCCGCCGCCGCTGTCACGCTCCATGCGTGAAGCCCAGGCCGACGAGGTGCGCGCCGTGCGTCTGGCCGTGGACGACTTCCTGACCCGCCTGGACGACGACATGGCCGGCCCGGTGGCCGCTCGCCGCACCCGCGGCCGCCACGACCACCCCCGCTCGACTCCCACCGGCTGACCCCCACCGACTGACCCCCACCGACTGACCCGCAATCGTTTCCACATCGCCTGGCTGATGCGGAAAGGATGGGGGATGGCCTCGTTCCCCGGACCGCCCGAGTTGGGGCGAGGCATCGTCGTCGGTCCTGACGCCGACCCGCCGCCGCCATGCGCGGCCTGGCCGCGGGTCGAGGTTACCGACGCGACAGTGGCCGACCCCCGGGCCGTGGCCGACCGGCTCCACGACATGTGGCTGCGCCGCCAGCCGGTGTTCGTGGTCCTGTCCGCCGACCCCGAGGCCCTCCGCACGAAGGAGACCGAGGACGACCCGCCCTGGCGGCTCGACCCCGACTTCGAGTTCAGCAGGGAGCGGCTGCAGTACCTGGTCTGGTCCAACAACTACGACGCCCGCCAAGGCCCGCCCGTGTGGTGGCACGGTCGACGGGCCGAGCGGCTCGGGGCGGCGCCAGCGCATGGCGATGGCCCAGCCGACGGCGACGGCGACGTGGTCCTGCCCGACGGAACGCGGGCCTGGTGCGACGGCGGCCCCCGCCAGCCCCTCGCCCTGCCGATTCCAACCGTCCACCGCGAGACCCTCGAAGCCGGGAGCCTGACCCCCGACCGCACGGCCGCGCCCACCGCGGCCCTGGCCCCCGACCAACTGGGTGCGGTCAGCCACGTCGTGGGCCCGGCCCGCATCATCGCCCCGGCCGGGTCGGGCAAGACCCGGGTCCTCACCGAGCGGCTGCGCCACCTGCTGGCCGACCGCAAGGTCACGCCCAACACCGTGACCGCGGTGGCCTACAACAAGCGGGCCGCCGACGAACTGGCCGAGCGCACCCACGGCCTGCCCGCCCATATCCGCACCCTCAACTCACTCGGCCTGTCCATCCTCCAAAGCTCGGGCCGGGCCGTGCGCACCATCGAGGAGATGGACGTGCGCCGCATCCTCGAAAGCCTGATCGAGGTCCGGCGCCAGCAGAACACCGATCCGTGGGCCGTTTATATCGAGGCCCTGTCGGCCATCCGACTCGGCTTGGCCGACCCGAAGGCGGTGGAGGACGCCTTGCCCGACGCGGCCGGCATCGCCGACGCCTTCGACCGCTACCGGGCCATCCTGGCCGACCGGGGGCTGGTCGACTTCGACGAGCAGATCTACGCGGCCATCGAGGTGCTCCTGCGCGAGCCGGAGGCCCGCCAGCGCCATCAGCGCAGTTGCAGGCATCTGCTGGTCGACGAGTTCCAGGACCTCACCCCCGCCCACCTCCTGATGCTGCGGCTGGTGTCAGCCCCGACCTACGACGTGTTCGGCGTCGGTGACGACGACCAGGTCATCTACAGCTACGCGGGCGCCACGCCCGAGTTCCTGATCGGCTACGAGCGCTCGTTCCCCGGCGCCTCGCAGTACGCCCTCACCGTCAACTACCGCTGCCCGCCCGCGGTCATCGACGGGGCCCGGCACCTGCTGAGCTACAACCGCAGGCGCATCGAAAAGGTCATCGAGCCCGCGCCCGACCGCACCGGCTCGGACGACGACCTGTTGGTCGCGCCCGCGCCCGCGGCGAGCCAGGCCGCGGCGGCGACCGATCACCTCCGGCGGTGGCGTGAGCAGGACGCGCCGTGGACCGACATGGCCGTGCTGGCCCGGGTGAACTCGGCCCTCCTGCCCATGCAGGTGACGCTGGTCGAGGCGGACATCCCGTGCATGGCCCCGCTGAACAGGAGCATCCTCCAGCGCACCGGCATCCGCGCCGCGCTCGCCTACCTGCGCATCGGCCTCGATCCGGATCACGTGCAACGGGCCGACGTGGCCGAGACGATCCGCAGGCCCAGCCGACGCATCGCGCGCAACGTGGCCGAGCTGTTGCAGAAGCGCCCGACCACCTCGGTGCGGGACATGCGAAGACTGGCAGAGGCCTTGTCCGGCAACGACGTCGACCGGGTGCACGCCTACGCCGACGACCTGCAACGAGTGGTCGACTCGGTCCGGGCGGGCGACACGGCCTTGGCCCTCAACGTCATCCGCACCAAGATCGGGCTGGGCGCGGCCATGGACGTGCTCGACTCGTCTCGCGGCGAGGCCGACCGGTCCACCCATGGCGACGATCTGGCCGCCCTCGAACAGGTCGCGGCCCTGCATCCCGACGCGGCCACCTTCGAGTCCTGGTTGTCCGATGTGCTCAGCAGGCCGGGGTCGCCCGACGGCGTGACGCTGTCGACCGTGCATCGGGTGAAGGGCAGGGAGTGGCCGCACGTCATCGTCTTCGGCGCCAACGAAGGGTTGTTTCCGCACCGGCTCTCGCAAGACGTGGAGGAGGAGCGCAGGGTCTTCCACGTCGCCGTCACCAGGGCCCGCGCCCAGGCCGTAGTGGTGGCCGACCCGAACGCCCCTTCGCCGTTCTGCGCCGAGCTGTCCGGCACTGCGCCGCGCGTCCAACTGACCGCGCCTCGCTCAACCGTTGCCGTCAAGCCCAAGGCGCACGCCAACGCCTCTGTCCCAATGAGCCCGCCCCAGCCCGCCGCGCTCGGCTTGGCCGTCACCTTGCGGGGCGGGATCGACGCCGTGGTGGTGGACGTCGAGGGCGACGAGCGGGGCGTCGTGGTCACGCCGGTCGGCGGCGAGGGCAGGCTGGTCGTGGGATGGGGCACCGAGGTGCGAGTGGCGGGCGCAACCGTGCGACTGGTCCGGCCCGGCGGTCCTTCGCCAGAGGCGGCGTTGGCCGCGCTCAAGGCCTGGCGCAAGGAGGTGTCGGCGCGCGACAAGGTGCCCGCCTACATCGTGTTCTCGGACGACCACCTCAGCGGCATCGCGTCGACCTTGCCCGGATCGCTGGCCGAGTTGGCCGCGTGCCGGGGCGTGGGCCCGGCCAAGCTCGAGCGCTACGGCGACGACGTCCTGCGCGTCATCGAGGAAACCCCCCGCTAGCCCCGCGCCACCCTTCTTCGGACTGGAGGACATAGGTACACCTGACGGGTGGCTATGTCCTCCAGACCCGGCGGGGGCGAGGGCGGGGGCGGGGGAGGGGGAGGGGTCAGGGGGAAGGGGCGAAGGCGAAGAAGAGTCGGGCCTGGCAGGACACGCCGCCCCCGTCGCCCCCGCCGCTGCCGTCCCGGCCGTCGCCCCGGCCATCAGGGCCGGCCACCACGGCCTCGGCCTGGCCCCATCCGCCCCGGGCCGACAGCCGCTCCATCACCACGGTCAGCACCAGTTGGTCGCCCGGCCGCACCACCCGACGGAACCTGGCCTTCTCCACGCCGCCGAACAGCGGCAGCCGACCGGTGAAGCGCTCGTCGCTCAACACCGCCACCGCGCCGGCCTGGGCCAACGCCTCCAACTGGATCACACCGGGGAACACCGGGTTCCCGGGGAAGTGGCCGGGGAGGAACGCCTCGTGACCGGTGACGCGGTACCGGGCCACCACCCGCTCGCCGGGCACGACCTCGTCCACGGAGTCCACGAATCGGAACGGGGGACGGTGGGGCAGCAGGTCGACGGGGTTGGCGGCCATGATCGAGTGGTCAGGCCACGTCGTTGCGACGGGCCGCCTCGCGGCGCATGACGGCGCGCTCCGACCGGTTGCCGTGAGCCTCGATCTCGGCTTGCACGGTCTCCAGCATCGTGCGCTCGAAGTTGTAGGCGATCAGCCCGGCTGCGGCCTGCACCAACAGCCGGAACGAGGCCACCATGCGCTCGGCCTCCTGCCGCTGCGTCAGCCCGGACGTGAGCAGCGGCTCGCGGATGTAGCGCATGAACAGCCCGACCGCGGCCTGGGCCACCGAGTCGGCCGCGTCCAACTGGATGCGGGCCACCGACATGAACGCCTCCATGGGCACGCCGCTGCCCACCAGCATCAACAGCATGCGCACGGCCCGGACGTCGGCCGCCGTGTACGCGGCCTCGTTGCCTGCCCGCACCGGCCGCAGCACGCCCGACGCCTCCAGCGACCGCAGCATGGGCACCGGCATCCCGGTGCGCTCGGCCACGTCGCTCAGCGTCAGCCGCTCCTCCTGACGCAGCTCATCAGCGCTGAACGGACTGACCGGGCGACGGGGCTCAGACAGAATGGCGGCCACACCTCGAAGCGAGTGGCCCCGGGCCTTGAGGTCGCGAATGGTCGCCAGCCGTTCCAGGTGTTTCGGGCCGTACAGCGCGACTCGTCCCTGGTGTCGCGGCGCAGGAAGCAACCCCTTCGACTGGTACGAGCGGATGACTTCCACGCTCAACCCGGCCCGCTCGGCCAGCTCGTCTACACGCCACGTCTCCACGCCGTCTAACGTTAATACGGATTTGTCCAAACTTCTGATCAATCCGTGTAACGATCAGAGTGAGCCCGAAGTCGGATGGCCGAGGGTGGAGAAGGGAGGGTCGCGTGCGTGCAACTGCTCCGCTCGTCGACAACAAGACGATCGACGCTGGGAATGTGATGAGGATCGACACCGAGGCCATTGACCTGACGGTCACGTTGAGCCATGGCGAGGAGCTGGGGGTGCTGGAGCGCGTCGTCGTGGCGCCCTGCCTTGGCGTCTTCGAGCCCCTGGCCCCCAAGACAGTCACGACAGAGGGCGAGATCGTCCACGCCGGACAAGCCATCGGCGTGCTCCGGTCGTCGGGCTCGGACGTGGAGGTCCGCAGTCCGTTCTCGGGATTCATGATGGGCGTGATGGCCCACTCGGGCGAGCGGGTGCGCGAAGGACAGCCCGTGGCCTGGCTGCGAGTGTTCGAGCGTTGAGCGCGGCCATCACCGGCCTGGGCACGGCCATCCCCGAGCGGATCATCACCAACGCCGACCTCGAGGCCTACCTCGACACCAGCGATGAGTGGATCGTCGAGCGCACCGGCATCCGGGAGCGCCGACAGGCCGGACCCAACGACACCACCGCCAGTCTGGCCATCGCCGCGGGCGCGGCGGCCATCAAGGACGCAGGCCTGGTCCCCGACGACATCGGCTTGTTGATCGTGGCCACGGCCACCCCCGACCAGGCCCTTCCGGCCGTGTCCGCCTTCGTGCAGGACGGCCTGGGTCTGCACTGTGGTGCCTTCGACGTGTCGGCCGCGTGCTCGGGCTTCGCCTACGGGTTGGTCACCGCGTCCTCGCTCCTCGCGGGCGGCACCATCAAGTCGGCACTCGTGATCGGTGCGGAGACGCTGACCCGATTCATCGACCCCAACGACCGGTCGACGCGTGTCCTGTTCGGTGACGGCGCCGGCGCCGTCGTCGTCCAACCTGCGCCTGACGGCATGGGGCTGCTCGGTTGGGACCTGGGCTGCGACGGCTCCGCCACCCACATCCTTCAGATCCCGCCGGGCAAGAAGTGGGTCGAGATGGACGGTCGCGAGGTCTTCCGTCGTGCCGTGCGGGCCGTGGTCGACACGTCCGCTCGCACCCTCGAACGGTCTGGACTGACGGCCGCTGACATCGACTGGTTCGTGCCTCATCAGGCCAACCAGCGCATCATCGACGCGGCCTGCGACCGCCTGCACATCCCGGCCGAGCGGACCATCGTCAACGTCGACCGCTTCGGCAACACGTCGGCCGCCTCCATCCCGCTGGCCTTGGCCGACACGCCGGTCAAGGACGGCGACGTCGTGCTGCTGGCGGGCTTTGGCGCAGGCATGACGTGGGCCAGCGCGGCCATCCGGTGGCAGAAGGAGGCCCAGTCGTGAGCCGGGTCGCCTTGGTCACCGGCGCGTCGCGCGGCATCGGTGCGGCCATCGCCGCGGCGTTGGCCGAGGCGGGCAACCGCGTCGCCGTCGGCTACGCGTCCAACCGCGAGCCTGCTGAGAAGCTGGCGGCCGACATCGGCGGACTGGCCGTGGCCATCGAGGTCACCGACCCGGTCAGCATCGAGGCCGCCTTCACCCACATCGAGTCGACGTGGGGCAAGGTCGAGGTCCTCGTCAACAACGCAGGCGTCACCGACGACGGCCTGGCCTTGCGGATGGGTGCGGAGCAGTGGCGACACGTCCTGGCCACCAACCTGGACGGCGCCTTCAACGTCACCACGCGCGCTCTCACCGGCATGGTGCGGAGCCGGTATGGGCGCATCGTCAACGTGGGCTCGGTGGCCGGGCTCACCGGTTCGGCGGGACAGGTGAACTACGCGGCGGCCAAGTCCGGCTTGGTCGGGCTCACCCGCTCGCTGGCCCGCGAGCTGGGCTCGCGCCACGTGACGTGCAACGTGGTGGCGCCCGGCCCCATCGCCACGGACATGACCGCGGCCCTCTCCGAGGAGCGCCAGACCCAGTTGGCCGCGCAGGTGCCGCTGGGCCGGATGGGAACGCCCGAGGAGGTGGCCGCAGTGGTTGCCTTCCTCTGCTCGGACCAAGCCGCCTACGTGACCGGCGCCGTCATCCCGGTCGACGGCGGCCTGGGCATGGGCCACTGACCTGAGCACTGACTGACCTGAGTACCTGACTGACTGAGTACCTGACTGACCCGCCGACCTGACCGCGGATGCGGCCTCGGTCGACAAGCAGACGAGCACGCAACGTACAAGACGCCGAGAAACAGGCCACGTACAACTCGTCACGGAACACGCGACGTACAAGAAGCCAAGAAAACAGGAGAGACCATGCAGCGAGACGAGATTTTGGGAACGGTCCGAGAAGTGGCCGTCGAGGTGCTGGGTGTGGAGGCGGACGCGGTGGTCGAGTCGGCCAGCCTGAAGGACGACCTGGGCGCCGACAGCCTCGACCTGGTCGAGGTGGTCATGGCTCTGGAAGAGCGCCTCGACATCACCATCCCCGAAGAGGACTTGGAAGGCATCAAGACGGTCGGCCAGGCCGTGGACGTGGTGTCGGCCAAGCTCGCGGTAGGGGCGTGAGCGCAGTCGACCACGTCGGCCGCCCCCGGGTGGCCGTGACCGGCATCGGAGTGAAGACGCCGGCCGGTCTGGACGTGGACTCGTTCTGGGGACGACTCCTCGAAGGCCGTTCCGCGGCCGGGCCGATCCGCCGCTTCGACGCGTCGGGCTTGCCGGTCGGCTTCGCCTGCGAGGTGAGCGAGGAGTTCGACCCCGTCGCCTACCTGGGCATCAAAGAGGCGCGACGCGCTGACCGCGTCGCCCAGCTCGGCTTCGCCGCCGCGGTCGACGCGCTGGCCATGGCCGGGACGCTGGCCGCCGATCCGCACCGCTGCGGTGTGGTGGGCGGCACTGGCGTGGGTGGCCTGGCCACGCAGGAGGCCGAGGAACTGGTGATGCTGAACAAGGGGCCGACGCGCGTCAGCCCCTTCCTCGTCCCGATGATGATGGCCAACGCCACTGCCGCATTGGTCGCCTTGCACCACGGCTGGACGGGCCCGAACATCTGCGTGGCCACTGCGTGCGCGGCGGGAAGCCACGCCGTGGGCGAAGGGGTCCGCATGGTGCGGGACGGCTCGTGCGACGTCGTGCTGGCGGGCGGCACCGAGGCGGCCATCACCCCGGTCGCATTGGCCGCTTTCGCCCGCATGGGCGCGCTGAGCACCCGACGGGACGACCCGGCCTCGGCCAGTCGGCCCTTCGACGCCGACCGCGACGGGTTCGTGATGGGCGAGGGCGCGGCCTTCTTGGTGTTGGAGCGGTGGGACCGCGCCGTCGAGCGCGGGGCCGCCATCCTCGGCGAGATCATGGGCTACGGCCGCAACAGCGACGCCTTCCACATCACCGCACCTTCCGAGGACGGAGCGGGCGCGGTGGCCTGCATGGAGTTGGCCTTGGAGGACGCAGGCCTGACCTCGGCCGACATCGGCCACGTCAACGCCCATGGCACGTCGACGCCGTTGAACGACGTCTCGGAAGCGAGGGCCTTGACCAAGGTCTTCGGCGGCACGCCGCCGCCGGTCACCTCCACCAAGGGCGTGACCGGGCACCTGGTCGGCGCCGCGGGCGCAGTCGAGGCCGCCGCTTCGATCCTCGCCATGCAGCACGGTCTCGTGCCGCCCACGGCCAACCATCAGCGCACCGACCCTGACATCCCGCTGGACGTGGTGGCGGGCTCGCCCCGGCCGGTGGAGCCCAAGCCGGTGCTGTCCAACTCGTTCGGCTTCGGCGGCCACAACGCCACCCTTGTGCTCGGGCCGGGAGTGTCGGCCAAGGCATGACGCTTCTCTCCATCGCGGCACGGCGCCCGGATGCGGTTGAGGCCGACATCCGGGTGTTGGGCGGCCAGGAGGTGGCCTTCTTCCGATTGGCCGAAGGCCCTCATCGAGGGGCCATCGGCGAGGACGAGGGCCGCTCCATCGAGACCCTTGTGCACACCGCGGTCGACGTGGGCGTGCCCATCGTGGGCGTGCTGGCCACGTCGGGCGCGGAGATCGGCGGCGGCGTCGCCTCGTTGGCCGCGTGGGGCCGCGTGGCCGCGGCCATGGCCCACGCATCGGGTGTGGTGCCCATCGTGCTGGCCGTCGTGGGCCCGTGCGTGTCTGGCCCTTCGCTGCTGCTCGGGCTGGCCGACGTGGTGGTCATGTCCGCCGACGGGTTCGCCTTCGTCAGCTCGCCCATCTCGGTCGCGGCCATCACCGGACTACAGGTCGAGGCCGCCGACTTGGGTGGACCAGCCGTGCACACGATGCGCTCGGGCGTGGCCGCGCTGGTGGCCGACGACGAGGTGGGCGCGCTCGAAGCCGTCATCCACGTGCTCGCCTTCCTGCCCGACAACAACATGTCCGAGCCGACCGTGTGGCCCACCGACGACCCCGTCGAGCGCCCGTGCGAACGGGCGGCGCGCGTCGTGCCCGATTCGGCCAACGCGTCGTACGACGTGCGCGTGGTGGTCGCGGACGTGGTCGACGACGCCGAGCTGTTGGAGCTGTGGGCGGGCTTCGCCCCCAACCTGGTGACCGCGTTGGCCACCATCGACGGCAGGCCGGTGGGCATCATCGCCAACCAGCCCCAGGCCTTGGCGGGCACGCTCGACATCGAGGCCTCGCAGAAGGGCGCCCGCTTCGTGCAACTGTGCGACGCCTTCAACATCCCGCTCGTCACCTTCGTGGACACGCCCGGGTTCCAGCCCGGCAAGGACATCGAATGGCGGGGGATGATCCGCAAGGGCGCGCAGTTGGTCCACGCCTATGCCGCGGCCACCGTGCCGCGCGTGTGCGTGGTGCTGCGCAAGGCATATGGCGGTGCCTACATCGTCATGGACTCGAAGGGCGTGGGCAACGACTTCTGCGTGGCCTGGCCAGGCGCCGAGATGGCGGTCATGGGCGCGGCGGGCGCGGTGGAGATCCTCCACGGCAGGCGCGGCGTCACCGACGCCGAGCGGGCCGAGTTGGAGGCCGACTACGCGGCCCGCTTCTGCACGCCTGCGACCGCGGCCCGGCGCGGCTTCGTAGACGACGTGATCGACCCGCTGGCCACCCGGCAGGTCGTGGCCTTGGCCCTGCGGGCCTTGCGCCGCAAGCGCGAACGGCTGCCCCGCAGGGGGCACGCCAACACCCCGCTGTAGAGCGGGCGGACAAGGAGGAACTCGTGCTGCTCGACGGAAAGCGCATCCTGGTCACCGGGGTGTTGACCGACAGCTCCATCGCCCACTCGGTGGCCCGCCTGGCCCAGGAGGAGGGGGCCGAGCTCGTGCTCACCTCGTTCGGCCGGGCCATGAGCCTCACCCAACGGGCGGCCCGCCGGCTGCCCAAGCCGGTCGACGTCATCGAGTTGGACGTGACCAACCCGGCCCACATCGAGTCCGTGCGCGAGGAGCTGTCGTTGCGATGGGGCGCGCTGGACGGTGTGCTCCACGCCATCGGCTTCGCCCCGGAGAGCTGCTTGGGCGGCAACTTCATGGCCGCGCCCTGGGAGGACGTGGCCACCGCGCTGCACGTGTCGGCCTATTCGCTGAAAGCCCTGGCCGAGTTGGCCGCGCCGCTCATGCGCAACGCGGGCGCGGGGTCGATTGTCGGCCTCGACTTCGACGCCACCGTGGCCTGGCCCCAGTACGACTGGATGGGCGTGGCCAAGGCCGCCTTCGAGTCCACGGCCCGGTACTTGGCCCGCGACCTCGGCCCTGACCGCATCCGCGTCAACTTGGTCTCGGCGGGCCCGCTGCGCACGGTCGCGGCCCGGTCGATTCCCGGCTTCTCTACGTTCGAGGACGTGTGGACGCAGCGGGCCCCGCTCGCGTGGGACGTGAACGACCCGGTGCCCGCGGCCAAGGCCTGCATCGCCTTGCTGTCGGACTGGCTGCCCGCCACCACGGCTGAGATCGTGCACGCCGACGGCGGCTTCCACGCCATGGGTGCCTGACAGCCCACCTCGGGCCCAGCCCCGCACGGTGTAGTGGCGTGGCGTGGCTCATGTCACGTTGACTGTTACCGACAGTAACGTTACCGTCGGTAACATGTCGAGCGACCGGGACGAGCCCAAGATCCGCCGCCCCAGCCATCCCCGCCCCCGCCCCTTGCGGGCCCGCCGCCACCTCGACCCGGTGTCGGCTGACGAGCGCCAGCCGGACAAGCGCCAGCAGCAGAAGGCCCAGCGCCGCGAGGAGCTGCTCGACGCCTTGAGCCAGGCCATCCGCACCCACGGCGCGGGACTGTCCATGGAGGAGATGGCCGCGGCCGCAGGCGTGACCAAGCCCATCCTGTACCGGCATTTCGGCGACCGCGGCGGGTTGGTGCTGGCCTTGGCCGAGCGCTTCTCGGTGCGGCTCATGGCCGACCTTCAGCAGGTGCTGAGCAGGCCCACCGACAACCCGCGGGACACGCTGGTCGGCACCATCGACGCGTTCATCCGCTTCCTCGAGCGGGACCCCGAGGTCTACCGCTTCTTGGTGCAGCGGGCGGTGAGCGGGGGCGACGAGGCCGCGGCCGCCGCGCTCGACGGGTTCCTGCGCCGCATCGGCCAAGAGGTCGCTGTCGTCCTGGGCGAGCAGTTGCACGCCGCGGGCCGCGATGCGGGCGGGGCCGAACCGCTGGCCCACGGGATCGTGGGCTTCGTGTACGGGGCGGGGGACTGGTGGGTGGAGCGGCGGAGCATGTCGCGCGCCCGCTTGGTCGAGTACCTGGCCAACACGTTGTGGTCGGGCTTCGAGGGTATGGGTGTGGTCGGCGCCCCGGCCGATTCGACCGACAACCCGAGCCCACATCCAACCGGGACGGGCGCGACCGGCACGACCAGGACGACCAGGACGACCGGGAAGGAAGGCGACTGATGACGGCACTCCTGTACGCCCACGTCCAAGCAGGCGGCAGCGCGCTGGCCAGTTGGACGCCGCTGGTCGGCATGCTGATCGGCTTCGCCGTGGTGATCACGGCCTTGGTGGCCTTCGGCCGATCGGGCGACACCGAGCACCCGCTGGCCGCCTTCGTGCTGCGGGCGCCCATGGCCTTGGAGCGCCTCACCGGCGTGCCCGGCTGGGCCGCGGCCACCGTCGGCCTCAGCCTGTTCGGCCTGCTGATGGCCGGACAGGGCTTCTACAGCGACGTGGCCTGGCATGTGGGCCTGGGCCGGGACAAGAACCTGTTCACCGCCCCGCACACGTCGATCGTGATCGGGCTCGGCCTCATCTTCGGCGCCGCGCTGGCGGGCATCGGCTTCGCGTCCCTCCAACGAGTGGACACCCGGCTGCGGTGGCGGGCCGTGCGCGTCCCGTGGTCGACGCTTCCGCTGCTCGCGTTGGGCGGGGCCGCGGTCAGCGGATTCCCCCTGGACGAGCTGTGGCACCGGGCCTTCGGCATCGACGTGACCATGTGGAGCCCGACCCACATGCTGATGATCCTCGGCGCGTCGTTCAGCGGGCTGGCCTCGTGGCTGGTGCTGGCCGATGCAGGCGTGCGTCCCAACCGCTCGGGATGGGCCTTGGGCTTCCACGTGCTGGCCGCCTGGCTCACGCTGCAAGGCCTGGCCGCCCCGCTGGGGGAGTTCTCCTTCGGCGTCCCCCAGTTCCAGCAGATCTTCCACCCGCTGCTGCTGTCGGTGGCGGCCGCCTTCGCGCTGGTCGCCATCCGACTGGTGCTGGGCCGCTGGTGGGCGGTAGGGATCGCGGCCGTCAACTTCGTCATCGTGCAACTGGGCCTGCTCAACGCGGGCCAGGACGGGGCCGCGCCCACGCGCGCGGTTGGCTTGTTCGTCGTGTCCGCCCTGGTGGTCGAGGCGGTGGCCTTCCTGTTCGGCACCGAGAGGCGCACCCGCTTCGCGGTGGCCGCGGGCGTGGGCGTGGGGACGGTCGGGCTGGCGGGGGAGTGGCTGTGGAACCAGCACGCCTATCAGCCGTGGCGGACGGCCCTGTTGCCCGACGCGGTGATCCTGTCCACCATCGCCGCAGTCGGCACTGCGCTGTTGGCCGCCTCCTTCGCCCGGGCCGCCGGGCTTCAGCGCACGGCCCGTCCCATCCCGGGCCGGTTGCTTGGCGCCGCCGCGGCCGTCGTCGTGATCTGCATCGTCCTGCCGTTGCCCCGCCATACCGGAGACGTCAGGGCCGACGTGCGGGTCGACCGGGTTGGTCGCAGCCCCGATGGCGAGGAGGTCAACCTGACCGTCACCCTCGATCCCCCCACCGCGGCCGACCACGCTCGCTGGTTCCAGGCCAGTGCGTGGCAGGGCGGGGGCCTGCGGCTGGCCGACTTCAAAAAGGTCGGGCCTGGCCGGTACGCGACCGCGCACCCGGTGCCGGTTGAGGGCGGATGGAAGACGCTGATCCGGCTGCACAGGGGCGGCGAGATGATGACCGTGCCCGTCTTCCTGCCCGCCGACGCCCAGATCCACAAGCCCGAGATCCCGGCCGTGGACCGGGTGGCGCCGTTCGAGCGGGAGACGAAGTACCTGCTGCGCGAGACCCACAGCGGCGCCGTCGGGTTCATCTACCTGGTCTACGGACTGTTGTTGCTCGCCCTGGCCGCGTGGGCCACCGCCTTTGCCGTGGCCGTGTCCCGGATCGCGCCCGAACGGGCGCGGGTGGTTGGAGGCCCGACCGAGTCCCGCCTCACCGCTCCCACCCCGACCCCTGCTTGACCGCCGGGCCACGCCTTCTACGGCGAGGGGGGTTATTCGGGCAGGTCGTCGGCCGGGGTCGTGAACGGGCCGAACTGGAAGGCGGGCACATACGGCTCGGGGTCGACGCTCCAGTCGTAGGCCCGGATCTGGGCCGCGCTGCGCCTGCCGGTGAGGGCGCGCATGAGCTCGAAGGGCTCGATCTTGAGTGACCCGACGGGCTCGACGTCGGCCGTGATCGGCTCGCCCCCTTGCATCACCTGACCCGCCAACTCCATTGCCGCCGCGGCCAGTGCCTGCTCGTCGCCGCCCGCCGCGGGCTGGCCCGTGCCCACGACCCAGCGGTTGTCGCCCGAGATGACCTCGAGGGGCGGCAGACCTCGCACGGCCACCGAGGTGCACAGCCCGACCTCGGCCACGAAGCGCGACCCGATCTGCACGCCGGCCGCGTCGCGCGCCCCCGGACGGCCCAGGGCTTGGCGCACGTCGTGCTCGTGGGTGGTGAGGTCGAGGACGAGCTGCGAGCCGGTGCGGCCGGGGAAGAACTCGGCGATGGCCTCGACCTGCGGGCCCAACTCGGTCCACTCGCCCAGCACCTGTTCCAGGCTCCACGACCGGCGCCGGTCGACTTGGGCCGCGGTCCACGGATCGCTGGCCACCCCCTCGATGTTGCCGGCGACGATGTCGGCACAGACCCCGCTGAGATGGGCGACGGTGTCGTGCACCGTCCAGTCCGGACAGGCCGGCACCGTCCTGCGCACCTCGTCCAGAGGCGCGACCGCGACCAGCTCCGTGATCCGTTCCCGACCAGCCTTGTAGACGTCCCCAAGCGCATGCATGGGCGGCAGCGTAACGACGAGGGCCGGCTTACGCTCCATTCGTGCCTGTCGTCGCGCCGTGTGCCACCTGCGGTTACAACCCAGACGACTGGACGGCGGACGATGAGGCCGGGACCCTGCGCGCCGCCCAGGAGTGGTGGCGCGAGCTGGTGCGCGACGTCGATGGGCCCAAGCCCGGCGGGGCCGAGTGCCACGACGCCGCGGCCGCGGGCGACGTGCACGGCGTGGTCCACGCCCTGCGCACGACGGCGGCCGCCCTGCCATCGGCCCCCGGTGCGGTCGGCCGGGTCGCGCAACTGAACATCTCCGGCGGCGGCGTCCCCAAGCGACCGGTCGACACGGTCGACGTCGGGCCTCGGGGCCTGACCGGCGACCGTCAGGCGGCCCGCCGCCATCACGGCCGGCCGTGGCAGGCATTGTGCCTGTGGTCGGCCGACGTGATCGAGCGGCTCCGAGCCGAGGGCCATCCCATCGCCCCCGGCCTGGCGGGCGAGAACGTGACCGTCGAGGGCCTGGACTGGATGGCCATGCGGCCCGGCATCCGACTTCGTCTCGGGGAGGTGTTGGCCGAGACCTCGATGTGGTCGCTGCCGTGCCAGAAGAACGCGGCCTGGTTCGTTGACGGCGACTTCCGGCGCATGGAGCACACGCGGGAACGAGGCGTGAGCCGCATCTACGCGTGGGTCCTTGAGCCCGGCACCGTTTCTGTCGGCGACGCCGTCGTCGTCAGCCCCGAGATTTGATGAATTTCCCTCTTGACGGGAACGCCGATTTATCTACAATTCGAGCAGCATCACTCATACGCCCGTAGCTCAACTGGTCAACGGGGGCGGCAGTAGGGATGTGCTACGAGAGCGGCGCTGCCGCTTGGAGGACTGCTTAAGCCACGCAACCGCTGGGCGTGCTCTTTCGCAAGATCGAAGCAGGAATCCAAGGACGGCTGGACACCTCCGGGTGAAGCTGCTTTACGAGGCATTCTGACCCTGCCCCTCAAGAGCCCCGGCCTTGTAAGCTGGAAGATGCCGGTTCGAATCCGGTCGGGCGTACCAACATTCATCCGTGTCGCCGTGTGGACCCAGTATGTGGGACCCGGCGCACGGCCCCTCCGGGGCCTCCGAAATTTCTGCGACACGACTGCCACACCTGTTCGTAGTACAGGGTAGGCACGGGGTCGGGAGGACTCCGGGGGGCTTGCGAGGCGTCACCGATCAGTGCACGGACGCTGGTCATTCACACCTATGCCGCTCCTGCTACTGGGAGAATTGAGGGCATATGCAGGCGACCGGCTTGCTGTTTCAAGCTGCCCATGAGACACAGGGCAGCACGGTGGCGGACCCAAAGGCCGCGGCCGACGCCATCGAGGCCTGGTGCCGACGGGCGCCCCGCGACACAGACTGGCTGGCCGACAGGGACCACTGTGCCTCGTTCCCATTCGCCCTTGTGGCCGCGTCGTGGCGCGCCCACGGGCGCATCGGCGCCGACGACCGTTCCGTCCGGCTCCTTGACGCGGCCACGGCCCGGCTGGGCTCCGACGACGGCAGTGGGGCGGCGGGCACGTGGGCCTGGTTCCTTCGGGCCTGGCTCCCGATGCTCACCGACGTGGCCCACGGAACGAGCGATCACCGCACCTATGTGGGCGTCGATGTCGTGGCCGACGCGGCCGCACGGACCGACGGCGAGACCCTGGCCGCCGCCCTGCTCGGCCTGCTGCTCGCCTACGAGGCCGACGCGCCGTCGCCCAACCCACGCCGCATGCACGTGCTCGGACGGACGTTGGCCCAGCACCGGGGCGGGCTGACGCGCGCCGACCTGGCTCCGGTGCGGCTGCTCGACGCGGGTCCGGCCCGACTGGGCCCGGACCACAGCGGCGCCATCGCCCGACGGCTCGCCGCCCGCGTGGCCGATCTCACACCCCGGCCGCTCTACGACTTCCTCGATCTGATCGGACTGCCCGCCACGCCCGCCCACGAAGAGGTCGTGTTCCTGCGGACCCTCCAACTGTTCGAGGTCGTCTTCGCGGGCTTGGCCCGATCGCTCAGCGAGGCCGTCGATGCGCTGGTCCGGCACGAGACCCGCATGGCCCACGCCCTGGTCGACGAGGCCGCGGGGAACCTGGCCCGGTCCATCCCGTTCTTTCGCATCCTGGGCACCATGACCCACGACGCCTTCGCCGAACTGGGCCGGGCCGTGCCCGCGGGCGCAGGCACGGTCCACTCGCCGTCGTTCGCCCGCATCCAACGCGACCTGGCCCCGGCCATCGCCGTTCAGGCCCCGAGCGCGCCGGAACTCGGTGCCGCCATGGTGGCCCTCAACCGTCAGTGGCTCCAGTGGCACAAGACATACGCGGCCGTTACCACCCGCCTTACGGGGACACCGCCGCCCACCGATGTCTCGACCGGCCTCTTCCCAATCGCCCCCTGATCTGGACGGGGTACAGCGCCAGGCCGACTAGGGGCGGGGAGCGCCCATCGGGTTGGGGATGGGCACGGCACCGGCCTCCACGATCCGCCCGGCCAGCGGGGCCACCAAGGAGATAAGCCGGGCGCAGTCGTCCTCGCCCAACGCCTCGCACGGCCCCAACGCCAAGCGATCGGTGTGCTCCTCGATGGCCCGGCGCTCGGCCCGCCCGGCATCGCTCAGCCGTTCGCCCCGGACCCCATCGCCCCCGTCGCCAGCCTCGCCCCCACTGGCCAGCCAGCCCCGCTCCCGCAGCCGACCCGCGGCCGCGTCCCACTCCTCGTCGCTCCAGCCGCGGTTGGGCTGGATCACCTCTCGGGCAATGGCCCCTGACGCCACCAGCGACACGTGGGCCTCGCACCCGTCCAGCCCGGCGTGGCCCAGGGCCACCACGTGCCCGTCGCCTCGGTGCTCGCGAAGCAGCGTGAGCGCGTGCCACAGCACCAAGTGCGGCGCAGACTCGTCGGGCCAGTCGAGCGACGCGTAGCCCGCATACAAAGCCCGACCTTCAACGCCCGCGGCGGCCGCCGCCCGCCGGGCCAGGGCCACCGCTTCGACGACTTCGGGTCCTCCCGCGCCGTCGCCCAGCAGCCGGCGCAACGCCGCGTCCACCCCCGCGGTGCGGGCCGCGGTCACGTCGGCCGGCGCGGCAAAGCCCCACGCATCAGGGATGGCCCGGTGCACCAGGCCGGGATGGAAGTTGAAGAACGTGGCCGACACCACCTCGGCGGGCACCGCACCCATGGGCGCGGCCCGTCCGGCGAAGTAGCCCATCCAATAGCCCTTCAGCCCGATGTCCTTCATGGCCGACACCACCTCGGGAGCGAAGTAGGCCATGGCGTGATAAGGCTCCAGCGCGGTCCACAAGCGGCGGGCGATCGACGGCTCCATGAGCGGCGAACCTATTCCGCGCACGCGCCCGCCGACTCAGCCCGACGAGGCCACGCCCACCACCCGCCAGCCCCGATCGGGGAACCCGGCCGCCTCCGCCACCTTGGCCGAGGCCAGGTTGCGGAAGTCGTGGAGGTAGGTCGGTACCGCGCTTTCGGCCAGCACCCGGCGTGCCGCGGTGGCCACCAAGGCCCGGGCCAGACCCCGCCCCTGCGCGGCGGGCTCGGTCCCAACCGACAACTCCCATCCGAAGTCGTCGTGCCGCTTGACTCCCACGCCCGCCACATACCCGTCGTCTTCCAGCACGATCAGCACGCCGCCGTTGAAGGGCTTGAGCCACTCGGGGACGCGGGTGTCGTCCGGCGAAATCCACACGCCGGTGTCGGGCAAGGGCGCGGGCGACTCGCACCACCGAAAGGCCGCCTCCCACAGCTTGACTCCGAGCAGCCGACCAGCCGCGGCCACGTCCGGCGCCACGACGCGCGACAGGCCCTCGGCCACCGCAGGCGGCACCGACACCACGCCGCCCTCGGGCGCCACCACGCCCAGCACGGCCCGCACGTTGCCGTCCCAGCCAGGCCGCGTCCGGGCCAGGCTCCCCACCACCGTCACCTGACCAGGCGCGGGCGGCGGCCACGTCCCCAGCCACGTCGCCAAATGCGAGGCCAGTACCTCGCTCACCGCGCCGTGAGCGGCAACTCGAACCACACGGCCTTGCCTTGCTCGGTCGGGTGCACGCCCCACTGGTCCGAAAGGGCCTCCACCAACTCCAGCCCCCGGCCCGTCCCCGACTCCACGTCGTGCGAGCGCCGGTTCGGCAGCACCTCGCTGGCGTCGTGCACCTCGACGCGCAAGGCGTCGCCGTCCAGCCGAAGCTCGAGCAACACGTCCGAGTGGGTGTGCATCACCGCGTTGGTGACCAGTTCGGACAAGGGCAGTTCGGCTGCGTCGCCCACCCCGTGGGGCACACCCCAGGAGATGAGAGTGGCCCGCAGGAATTGGCGGGCGTGGCGGGCCGCACTCAGGTCCGCGGCCAATGTGAGCGAAGCGCGGCGGCCGCCATCCGGCGAGTCGACCGGAACGGTCGACACCGGCAGCGTCGACGCCTCCATCCGCAGGCTCGCGCCCGACCCGTCCCCGGCCCGCGCCGCCACGTCCGGGCTCAACGTCGGGCCCGGTGCGCCCGGCTCGGACAGACCCCGCAACTGGCGCACGTACTCGGCCATGACCCAGCGCTGAAGGGTGCGCACGTCCTCGGGTGGAGGCACGGTCAACAGCAGCCCGGTGCGGCCGAAGCCCTCCACCTCGTCGAGCAGGGCCGCGAACTCGGCCATGGCCGCCGCGGCCACCACGGGCAGGTCGACCTCCAACGTGAACGTGTCCCGCCCAGTGGCCAGGGCCGACTCGGCCTGGTCGCGCATGGCCCCACGCGCCGCCGCATAGCGGGTCACCACGTCCTCGATGATGGCCAGCAGTCGGTGCGGATAGTCGGAGCGCAGCACTCCTTGACGTCCGCCCAGCCGCACGAGTTCCAACTCCCGCACCAACTCGTCCACGTACTCGTCGCCCTGCACGACGGCCAACGCAGGAAGGCCCTCGATGCGGACATGGTGGACGTCGGCCGACTCGGTGGGCACGGCCAACACCACGATGGCCATGTCGTCCCGGGCCCTGCCCTCCTCCAGCGCACCGACGGCGGCGGTGATGGCTGCCACCGTCTCGGCCGCGCTGGTGCCGCTCGACGTCCGCATGGTCTGTTCGAGCAGTTGCGGGGCGAAGTCGCCCGCGGGCGTGCGGGCCTCGATCAGCCCGTCGGTGAACAGCACGAGCGTGCACCCCGGTGCGAGCACGGTCTCCGCGTCGGTCAGGTCCGGGTCCGCGAACAGGCCGACCGCAGTGCCGGGCACGCCGACCTGCTCGATGCCGCCATCGGTTCCTCGCAGCAACGGAAGCGGGTGCCCGCCTGACGCGAGCCGGACCCGGATCGCGCCAACGCCACCATCACCGGTGCCGCCGCCGGCGGGCTCGACCACCGCGAACACGATGGTGCAGAAGGCCTCGTCCGTATCGGCCTCGAACACGGCCCGGTTGCACTGCCGCAAGACCTCGGCGGGCCGGTCCTCGTTCATGGCCACGGCCCTGACCGTGTAGCGGGCCAGCGCGGTCAACGAAGCGGCCTTCACCCCCTTGCCCGACACGTCGCCCAGCACCACTCCCCACCGAGCGCCATGCTCGCCCACCGACATGGGGAACAGATCGAAGAAGTCGCCGCCCACGATGCTGCCGTCGCCCGCGGCCCGGTAGTGCACGGCCACGTCCAGCCCCGGGATGACGGGCACGCCCGGTGGCAGCAGGGACTGTTGCAGGACGCGGGCCTGCTCGGCCCTGGCCCGGTGCGACACCGCGTTCTCGATGGCCACCGCGGCCCGCCCGGCCAGGTCCTCCACCAGGTGCAGGTCGTCCTCGTCGAAGTGCCGACCCGACTGCGCCATCCCCAACGACAGCAGACCCAGTGGACGGCCGCGGGCCGACAGGGCCACGAGCATGGCCGACGTGGTGCCCAACTGCTCCAACAGCCGCTGGTGCTCGTCGTCCTCTGCCAGGTCGGGCCAGATGTCCTGCGGGATCTCGGGGCTGAGCACCGACTCGCCCTTGTCCGCCACCTCGAGCATGGTGGGGTCGGTGGCCCGATCGCCGTCGCGCGCGGACAAGGCTCGCATGATGCGCTCACCGTCGGGGTCCTCGTGGGCCAGGGCCACCAGGCGAAGGTCCCCGGCGTCCCACAGGTGCACGGCCGCGGTGTCGGCCAGCGCGGGCACGGACAGTCGCACGATGCGCGCCAGCGTGTCCTCGTAGTCGAGCGATGTGGCCAGCAGCTTGCTGGCATCGGCGAGGAAGGCCTGACGCCGGGCCGTGTCCCGCTCGGCGTCGTAGAGGCGGGCCCGCTCCAACGCTTGAGTGCACTGGGCGCCGAGGGCTTCGAGGAAGCTGCGATCCTCGGGCGGGAAACGCCGAGGACTGCCGAAGCTGAGGCTGATGACGCCACGGGGCTTGCCCTCGAAGATCAAGGGCACGCAGGCCAGCGAGTGGTCCTGGAATGGCGGCGTGGAGGCGATGGCGGGGTATTGCGAGTTGCGGGCGGCCATGTTCTCCAGCAGCACCAGCTCCCCGCTGCGCACCGCGTCGCTGGCGGGCAGGTTGGCGTCCACCGGATAGCTGCGCCATTTGGAGAACACGTCGGGTTCCAGGCCGTACATGCCCACCAGCTCCAACTGCGTTCCCGTGCGGTCCAGCAGCGACAGCGTCCCCCGTTCGCCCCCGAGTTCTCGACACGCCTGCTCCACCACGACCTTGGTCACGTGAGGAACGTCGACCGCCTTTGACAGCGACGCGGTCACCGCTTGCAGCCGGGCCAGCCGCTCGGCCGTCCTCTCCGACGTGGCCCTGGCTGCCTCGAGCCGGTCGAGCACGCCGGACACCACCAGCGCAGTCACCGCGAAGACACCCACTGCGAACGCCTCCCCTGGCGTGTCCGAGGACAGGGAGGACCTCGGTGGAACATAGAGATAGAGCAGTCCCGCAGTGGACAGGCCCGCGGCCAACAGACCGGGCCCGATGCGGCCCACCGCGGCGGCGCCGACCACGGTCAGCAGGTAGCAAAGGGCGGGGACCAACAAGGTGCTGGTGTCGTGGGGGAGCAGCACCGAGACCAGCGCAGGCCCGACCACGGCCAGCGTGTAGCCCGCGACGGGTATGTCCCTCGGTTGGTAGCGGTCCCGCACCCTTCTAGGTTGGCGCACGCGGGCCCCGAACCACACCTTCGGCCCCGACCCGCACGCCGTCGGGACCCGTCTCGACCCCTCACCGTCGGAGACGGGTGAAGCGGCTGAAGCGGTCAGTCCCTGGCGGCCAGCTTGCGCATCACCGACTGCTCGGCGTACCCCAGGCGCTTCTCGAGGTGCACGACCGTGCCCTCCTCGGGCTTGGACTCCAGCCTCACCTGATCGACCAGGGCCCGCATCATGGCGATGCCCCGGCCGCTCTCGTCGTCGGCCTGGGCCAGCAGTGGTGGGTTGGCGGCATCGAAGCCCATGCCCGTGTCGATGACCCGGATGATGCACACGTCGTTTTCGACCGTGACCCGGATCTCGTACTCCTCGTCGCTGTTGGAGTGCTTCAACACGTTGGCGCAGGCCTCCGTCAAGGCGATCTCGATGTCGCTGCGGCAGTCCTCGTCCACGCCCAAGTCGGTCAACGCGTGCCGGCAGATATGACGGGCCACGGGGATGGTGACCTCGTCTCGCGGCAAGCAGAGCGACAGGTTGATCTGCACTGCCGGATTGCCTACCCGTTCAGTCGGCCAACGTCACGTGCACGACGGCATCGACGCCGTCGGCCGCCGCGGCCCAGCGCAACTCGGCGATGGACCCTGCGTCGCGCAGGTCCGACTGGGCCGCTCGGACCAACGCGGCCGTGGCCTCGTCGGCCTCGACGACGGCCGAGGCCACCGGCGCCCGCATGGAGACGCGGGCCTCGGACTTGGCCTTGCGCACCTGGCCCAAGGCCCACCCGACGGCGTCGAGCACAGCCGCGTCGCCGTCCACGGCCACGGCGCGCACGTCCGGCGCCGACGGCCAGTCGGCCCGGTGGACGGACCCGTCCTGCCACCACGACCAGACCTCCTCGGTGACGAAGGGAAGGAACGGGGCGAACAGCCGCAGCAGGGTGGACAGGGCCAGCCGGAGGGAGCCGGAGGCCGAGGCCCCGCCCGGCCCGCCCGCATAGGCCCGGTTCTTGACCAGCTCCAGGTAGTCGTCGCAAAAGGCCCAGAAGAACGACTCGGCCCGCTCCAAGGCCCGGGTGTAGTCATAGGCGTCGAAGGCGGCAGTGGCGTCGTCGACCACCTCGGCCAGCCGGGCCAGCATGGCCCTGTCAAGCGCCTCGGTCACCTCGGCCTCGTCGTCCTCGGTCAAAGGCAATGACAAGGCGAACTTGGACGCGTTGAGGATCTTGATGGCCAGCCTGCGACCCACCTTCATCTGGCCCTCGTCCACTGCGGTGTCCGTGCCCGGCCTGCCGTTGGCGGCCCAGTAGCGCACCGCGTCGGAGCCGAACTGCTCCAAGATCCCGATCGGCGTCTCCGCCCCCTTCGACTTCGAGAACTTCTTGCGGTCGGGGTCGAGGACCCAGCCCGAGATGGCGGCGTCCGACCAGGGCAGCGAGCCGTGCTCGAAGTGCGAGCGGACCACGCTGGAGAACAGCCACGTACGGATGATCTCGTGGGCCTGCGGGCGAAGGTCCATGGGGAAGACCCGACCGAACAGGTCGGGGTCGTTCTCCCAGCCGCCCGCGATCTGCGGCGTCAATGAGGACGTGGCCCACGTGTCCATCACGTCCGGGTCGGCCATGAAGCCGCCCGGCTGGCCCCGCTGCGACTCGTCGTAACCGTCGGGCGTGGCGCTGGACGGGTCGACTGGCAGGCGGGCCTCGTCGGCCAGGACCGGGTGGTCGTAGTCGGGCTCGCCCTGGTCGTTTAGCGGATACCACAGCGGGAAGGGGACGCCGAAGAAGCGCTGCCGCGAGATCAGCCAGTCGCCGTTGAGCCCGCCCACCCAGTGCTCGTACCGGGTCTGCATGTAGGGCGGGTGCCAGTTGAGCTGCTTGCCCCGGCCCAGCAGCGTCTGACGCAGGTCGTCGTCCCTGCCGCCATTGCGGATGTACCACTGCCGCGAGGCCACGATCTCGAGCGGGCGGTCGCCCTTCTCGTAGAACTTGACCGGGTGGGTGATGGGCTTGGGCTCGCCCACCAGCGCGCCGGACTCGGCCAGCAGTTCGACGATCCGCTTCTGGGCCTGCTTGACCGTCTTGCCGCTCAGCTCGGCCCATGCCTCGTTGGCGGGGACACCCGAGGGCGGGTCGGCGACGATGCGGCCGTCGCGTCCGACGATCGAGCGGGTGGGCAGTTGCAGCTCGCGCCACCACAAAACGTCGGTCAGGTCGCCGAAGGTGCAGATCATGGCGATGCCCGAGCCCTTCTCGGGGTCGGCCAACTCGTGGGCCAGGATGGGGACCTCGACGTCGAACAGCGGCGTTCGAACGGTGGTCCCGAAGCGGGCCTTGTACCGGGCGTCGTCGGGGTGGGCGACCAGCGCCACGCACGCGGCGATCAGCTCAGGCCGCGTCGTCTCGATGGCCACGTCGCTGAACATGATGCGGTGGTAGGCGCCAGGCAGCTCCCTGTCCTCCAACTCGGCCTGGGCCACCGCGGTGCGGAAGTCGACGTCCCACAGCGTGGGCGCCTCGGCCGCATAGGCCTGGCCCCGCGTGAGGTTGCGCAGAAAGGCGCGTTGGGCCACGCGCCGGGACCGGTCGTCGATGGTGGCGTAGACCAGGCTCCAGTCGACGGACAGGCCGAGCCGCCGCCACAGCGCCTCGTACGCCTTCTCGTCCTCCAGCGTGAGGCGATGGCACAGCTCCACGAAGTTCTGGCGCGAGACAGGGACCTGGTCCTTCGACTTGCCGCCTTCGGACGGGGGCTCCAGGTCCGGCTGATAGGGCAGCGTCGGGTCGCAACGGACGCCGAAGTAGTTCTGCACCCTGCGCTCGGTGGGCAGCCCGTTGTCGTCGAAGCCCATTGGATAGAAGACCTCGCGGCCCCGCATGCGCTGGAACCGGGCGACCACGTCCGTGTGGGTGTACGAGAAGCAGTGGCCGATGTGCAGCGAGCCGCTGACCGTGGGCGGCGGCGTGTCGATGGCGTAGATCTCGGCCCGCGACCTGCTGCGGTCGAAGCGGTAGACGGCCGCGGACTCCCACTGCTGCGCCCACTTGGCTTCGAGCCCTTCGATGGTCGGTTTTTCCGGGACCTGGCTGGTCATGGTCGGATTACCGTACCTGCGTGCTGCGACTCCACGACACTGCAATCGGGCAGGTCCGCGAGCTCTCCCTGCGAGAGCCGGGCAAGGTGTCGCTGTACGTCTGCGGCCCCACCGTCTACGACGTGCCCCACATCGGCCACGGCCGCAGCTACCTCCTGTACGACGTGCTGGTCCGCTTCCTCGAATGGACGGGCCTTCAGGTCGACCACGTCCGCAACATCACCGACATCGAGGACAAGATCATCAACCGGGCCAACGAGACAGGCCGGGACCCGGCCGACATCGTGGCCGAGTTCGAGAAGTCGTTCTACGACGCCATGGACCTGCTCGGGGTCAAGCGCCCGACCCACGACCCCCATGCCACCGACTACGTCGACCACATGCTCGACCTCATCGGTCGGCTGGCCGAGCGCGACCTGGCCTATGAGACGTCGGACGGCGTCTACCTCGACACCGGGGCGGTGGAGGGCTACGGGCTGTTGGCCCAGCAGTCCCTCGACGACTTGCAGGCGGGCGAGCGGGTGGAGGTCAACGAGGAGAAACGCTCGCCTCTCGACTTCGTGCTGTGGAAGAAGGCCAAGCCGGGCGAGCCTTCATGGGCCTCGCCGTGGGGCGACGGCAGGCCGGGGTGGCACACCGAGTGCGTGGTCATGTCGCTCGACTTGTTGGGCGACGGGTTCGACCTGCACGCGGGCGGGCTCGACCTGAAGTTCCCGCATCACGAGAACGAGCGGGCCCAGGCTGTCGGCCTGGGCTACACGTTCGCACGCCACTGGATGCACCACGCCTTTGTCGACGTGGGCGGGGTGAAGATGTCGAAGTCGCTCCACAACTTCACCTCCGTGGTCGACCTCCTCGAACGGCACGACGCGCGCGCCTATCGACTGCTGGTCCTGCGCTCCCACTACCGCTCGCCCATGGAGGTCACGCCGGACACCATCGGCGACGCCGAGAAGGGCCTCGACCGGATCGACGAATTCGCCAGGCGCTTCCCCCGCGATGGTGCGGCCCCGGACGCCGACGCGGTCGACCGATTCCGCGCGGCCATGGAGGACGACCTCAACACGCCCGCGGCCGTGGCCTTGTTGTTCGACCTTGTGCGAAAGGCCAACAGCGATCGGGACTCGGCCGCGGTGGCCGCGGCCTACGTCGTGCTCGACGCGCTCGGGCTCGACGTTCGACAGGGCGACGACGAGGTCGACGAGGCCACCGCCGCGTTGGTCTCGGCGCGCGATGAGGCCCGTCGCACAAGGGACTTCGCGGCCGCGGACCGCATCAGGGACGAGTTGCAGGCCCTGGGCTGGGTGGTCAAGGACACGGCCGAAGGGACGCAAGTCCATCGGTGAACCCTTTGTCGAGAACTGTTACGGTTCGCGCCCGAGGGATGATGCTGTATCGCTCGACTCCATCGCACAGGCACCCCCTCAAATTGGAGGAAGCAACGAAAAGGGGGTCTGCCGAAGTGGCGACCGGAACTGTCAAGTGGTTCAACGCCGAGAAGGGCTACGGCTTCATCTCCCAGTCCGACGGCGCCGATGTGTTCGTGCACTTCAGCGCCATCCAGATGAACGGCTACCGGGCACTGGAGGAAGGACAAGCGGTGGAGTTCGATGTCCAAGACGGGCCCAAGGGGCTCCAAGCGGCCAGCGTCCGCCCGATCTAACAGCCCGCCTCTGAGAGGCACTCGGCAACAGAAAGCGCCCGGGCCGGTGGCCCGGGCGCTCTCACGTTCTGCCGACCGCGGGCGGGCACCCCCCAGCGCCGCCATCGACTCGGCAGAGCGGCTCAGGGCAGGCGCACGTCCTGGGCGGGAAGGCTCGACCCGCCAGTGGTGGCCGTCAGCAGGCGGTCGCTGTTGGGCGGCGGCGGCGCGCACCCCACGCCATGATCGGCCACGGTTACGCCGGTGCAGGACGATGGTCCGCCACCCGCGGCGACGGCCGCGGTAGCCGCCCCGCCCGACACGGTCACCTGGACCTGGGCCAGCGGCACGGCCGTCGGCGGTCCGGGGGGCGGCGGGGGCGGGGGCTCAGGTGAAGGCCCCGGCGCCACGACCACGTCGTCGGTTCTGCTGCTTTCGCGCCCGTCGAAGACCGGGCCGTCTATGGCCACCGCCTGGCGTCGCCGCTCCCCGGACAGGTCCTCGGCCCGTCCACCCGACGGCGTGCCCGTGCCCGCACCCGTGAGGTCGAAGCCGAGCGAGCCCGCATGGGACGAGGCCGTATCGAAGAAGACGTGCGGCGGCACGGCCGGCCGCGTCCCCATCTGTGGGCCGGGTGGCGCGGCCATGGGGGCCGGGCCCGCGAGGGAAGGGCCGGGCTGGCTGCCGCCCACCACGCCGACACCGGCCAGGCCTGCGGCGAACAGGGCCGCGGACATGACGGCCAGCGGGCGCTCGGCCCTGGCCGCCAGCGAAGCCGATGCGCGCACCTTGCCCAGCAGGCTGTGCCCGGCGACCACGCGCCAGTGCTTCAGGGCCAGCGCGCCCAGCCCGAGCGGGAAGGGCAGCACGATGCGGCGCAGGCGTTCGCCCAACTCCTCCAACTCCGCGTTCCTGGCCCGGCACGTCTCGCACCCGGCCAGGTGCTGGTCGACCTTGGCCAGGTCGCGGGGCGACAAAGCGCCGGCCACGTACGCGCCCAGCCGCTCGACGGTGAAGCGGCACTCCCTGGGAACGGTGGTGGTGCTGAGGTGGGCCTGGATGTAGCGCTCGCGCAGCCCGTTGCGGGCCCGCACCGCCAACTGGGCCACGCCGTTGGCCGACATGCCCAGTATGGGCGCGGCCTCCTTGGCCGGGATCTGCTCGACCTCGGTCAGCCACAACACCGAGCGCCAGCGCTCGGGCAGGCCGCGGAAGGCGGAGGCGACCAAGGCGCTGTCGGTGGCGACGAGGAGGCGCTCGATGGGCGAGCCGGACACGGCCGTGGCCGGACGCTCGGCCAACCCGGCCATGTCCCCGGGCTGTTGGCGCTGTCGACGGCGGAGCTGGTCGATGGACGCCCGGCGGGTCGCGCTCAGCAGGTAGGCCCGAAAGCTGCCGCCGTCGCGCAGTCTGCCCGCGGGCAGGGCTTGGAGGACGCCAGCGAAGGCCTCGCTGACCGCGTCGGCCGCATCGTCTTTGTGGTTGGTGACGGCCTGGGCCACCCGCCAGGCCGCGGGGGCGTGGCGCCGGTACAGCTCCTCGAAGGCCCGGTTGTCGCCCGCCGCGGCGCGCTCGGCCAAGTCGGCGTCGGCGACAACGGCAGGATCGGCCAAAGAGAAGCGGCCCACGGGCAAAGACCTCCAAAAGCGGTGGGGAACCGCCTTCGGTGTTGGTTCGCCGCCGCCGCGGTCGAACCCTGCCGGGGCTCAGACTGGGGTCAGACGGGGAGGCCCCGACTCTCGGGGGAGGGGAGCGGGTCGTCCGACCCGGCCAGGGCCAGGGCCATGGTCCCTTGGTCCACCGCTCCCAGCAGGGCCTGGAGGGTGAGCAGGTCGATGGGGGCGATTCCCGTGTCGGCCGCGCTCATGCCGTCCGTGCTCAACCCGTTCGCGCCGGGCAGGCTGGGCAGGTCGGCGCCGGGCAGGCCGGTTCCGGGCAGGTCCGTACCGGGCAGGCCGGGGACATCGGGCAGGCCAGGGACGTCAGGCAGGCCAGGGACATCGGGCACCGGGGGCAGGTCGGGGACGGGCGGCAGCGTGGTCGGCACCGTGGGCACGGTGGTGGGCACCTCAGGGACGGTCACCGGGGTCGCGGGCAGCTCCACCACCCCAGGCGGGTCGGGCGTGCCCGTGGGCGGGCCGGAGTCGTGGTCCCGATGCGACGCGGGCGGGGCCATGGTCGTCGTGGTGCTCGGCGCAGGCGCGGCCGACTGCTGGTCGTTGGGGGACGCGACCTGAACGACAGGGGTGGCTGCGTCCTCGTTGGGCCGGCCGAGGGCGTCGGTGGACGGGGCCTGCACGGCCGCGGCCGATGCGGCCTGGTCCGTGGTGGCCGCCGAGTTGGCCGAGGCCGAAGGCGCCTGCACGTGGCGGCGCGGTGCGAGGGCGCTGTGGGCGGGCGGGGTGGTCGGCGACTGCCGGTGCTGCACCACGCCCACTCCGGCCACCGAGGCCACCAGGACGGCCGCGGCGGCGGCCGCCGCGCCCGCGGGGGCTGGGCCCCACGTCGAGGCCCGGTGGGCCAGTCGCATGATCCAGCGGCCCAGGCCGCCACCGGCCACCAGGGGCAGGGGCATGGCCGCCCGGCGCAGGGTGGTGCCGATCTCCTCGAGCTCGCTCTGGCGCTGCCTGCACGCGTCGCACCAGGCCAGGTGCTGGTCGACGCGGGCGATGTCGCGCGGGGCCAGGGCCCCGCCCACGTAGGCGCCGAGTCGACTCACCGTCTCCTTGCACTCGCCTTGGACCTCGGGCAGGTGGGCCTGGAGGTAGCGCTCGCGCAGGCCGGCCCGGGCCCGCACCGCGAGCTGGGCCACGCCGTTGGCGGACACGCCGAGCAGGCCCGCGGCCTCGCGGGCCGGGATGCCTTCGACCTCGGTGAGCCACAGCACAGAGCGCCACCGCTCGGGCAGGGCGCGAAAAGCAGCCGCCACCAAGGCGTTGTCGGCCCTGTCCATCATCATCTCGGACGGTCCGGCTGCGGTCTGGGCGGGCTCGGCGTCCTGCTCTGAGGGGAGGGACCGGCCTGCTCTGCGCAGCACGTCGACGGCGGCGTGGCGGGTGGCGGTCAGGAGGTAGGAGCGAAAGCGGGTGGGCTCGGCCAGGCGGCCCTTGGGCAGGGCCTGCATGACCCGGGCGAAGGCGTCGCTGACCGCGTCGGCCGCGTCGTGGGTGTTGCCCGTGACCCGGTAGGCCACGCGCATGGCCGTGCGCGAGTGGCGTCGGTAGAGCTCCTCGAAGGCCTCGCGGTCGCCGTCCCCGGCCCGCACGGCCAGGTCGGCGTCGGTCTGGAGCTCAAGTGCGTCTGCCGCGATCTCGATCCTGCTTCGAGCCAATTCAGAACCTTTCTCGGGCGCGCGGAAGAACGGCCAACTGGGGAACAATTCGCCGTCCGTGGCCGAATTCCCGCTCGCGGCGGCGGAGACGCCATGCTGACCCGGTGCGAGGGCGCGTCCGGGGGTCTGGGTCGACCGGTTCGACCAGTTCGTTGCCGCCCGGCTTCGGGGCCATCTGGTCGTGTGTGGCCCTCGACCTGGTCGGGTTCGGGATCGTGTTGCCCATCCTGCCCCTCTATGCCCGAAGATTCGGCGCCACACCCTTCACCGCCACCGCTTTGGTGGCGACCTTCTCTGGGGCGCAGTTGGTGTTCTCGCCGGTGTGGGGCCGGGTGTCGGACAGGATCGGTCGCAAGCCGGTGCTCGTGCTGTCGCTGGCGGGCACGGCGGTGGGCAGCCTGGTCACCGGGCTGGCCGGTTCGCTGTGGGTGCTGTTCCTCGGGCGGCTGATCGACGGCGTGTCCGGGGCCAGCGTGTCCGTGGCCCAGGCGTCGGTGGCCGACGTGGCCCCGCCCGACCAGCGGGCCAAGCTGCTCGGCCTGTTGGGCGCCGCCTTCGGGCTGGGGTTCGTGGCCGGTCCGGCCATCGGCGCACTGGCCGCGCTGGGCGGGCCGCACGTGCCGTTCTTGTTGGCGGCCGGGATTGCCGGGGTCAACGCGGTGGCCGCGTGGCGGCGCCTGCCGGAGACCCACCCCTCACTGGGGGAACGTGGACGTGGGCGCGCCATGGTGCGGCGGGCCGTCGACCCGGTCCCGTGGCGACGCGACGGCGTGGCCGCGCTGGTGGCCGTGGCCTTCGTCTCCTTGGCCGCCTTCAGCGCCTTCGAGGGGACGTTCGCCCTGTTCGGCGAGCGCAGGCTGGGGTTGCGGTTGGCCTCGACGGGTGGGGTGTTCGCGGCCATCGGCGTGGCCCTCGTTCTGGTCCAGGTCCGGCTCCTGCCCGCGGCCGTGGACCGGCTGGGCGAGGTCAAGACCTTGCGCCTCGGCCTGGTGCTGGACGCTGCGGGCCTGGCCGCCCTGGCCACCGTCCACTCGTTCGCGGCATTGGCCCCCGCACTGTTCTTCTTGGTGGTCGGGCAGGGGCTGGTGTCGCCCACGCTGTCGTCCATCCTGGCTGGGAAGGTGGACGCCGACCGGCGGGGCGGGGTGCTGGGCGTGCAGCAGGCCGCGGGTGGGCTGGCTCGGGTGGTGGGGCCGCTGGCCGGCGGCTTTCTGTTCCAGCAGGCGGGGGTCCCCGTCCCCTACGTGGCCGGGGCCGCGCTGATGCTGCTGGCCGCATTGCTCGCGCTTCGGCCCGGCGTCGCCACCGCCACCGCTGCCACCTGACGCCTCGCCCGTCACGGGCCGCGCCCGGTGCCCGGCCCTCCGTCTCGGGATGCCATCACGGGCCGGAGGCCAAGCCCGGCGCGTCGTGCCCGGCGCGTCGTGCCCGGCGCGTCGTGAGCCCGCTGGGTCTACCGTGCTGCTGACCCACTTGGCGGCCGGCAATCGCTATGTTACCGTCCGGTAACCAAGCTCACTGAGACCGAGGTGGCGCCCTGATGACTGAATTCTCCCTGGAGTTGAACGAAGACCAGCTCCAGATCCAGAAGTGGGTCCACGACTTCGCAGAGAACGTCGTCCGCCCCGTCGCCCATGAGTACGACGAGCGTGAGGAGACGCCCTGGCCCGTGATCGAGCAGGCGGCCGAGGTCGGGCTGTACTCGTTCGACTTCGTGGCCAACGCCTTCGGCGATCCCACCGGCATCCTGCTGCCGCTGGTCATGGAGGAGATGGCGTGGGGGGACGCCGGGATCGGCCTGGCCATCTTCGGCACCACCCTCGGCGTGGCCGGCATCTTCGCCAACGGCACGCCTGAGCAGGTCATGGAGTGGGTGCCCCAGTGCTTCAGGGGCGAAAACGACAAGATCAACCTGGCCGCCTTCGCCGTGTCCGAGCCCGATGCAGGGTCCGACGTCTCTTCGTTGCGGACGACGGCTGTCTACGACGAGGCCAAGGACGAGTGGGTCCTGAACGGCACGAAGACCTGGATCACCAACGGCGGGATCGCCGACATCCACGTCGTCGTCGCCTCGGTCGACCGAGACTTGGGCTCGCGCGGGCAGGCCTCCTTCATCGTGCCGCCCGGCACGCCCGGGCTGTCGCAGGGGCAGAAGTTCAAGAAAATGGGGATCCGGGCATCCCACACCGCTGAGGTGGTGCTGGACGACGTCCGCGTGCCGGGGCGTTGCCTGCTGGGCGGCAAGGAGAAGCTGGACGAGAAGCTGGCCCGCGTCCGCGAGGGCAAGTCGGCCGGACGGTCCCAGGCGGCCATGGCCACCTTTGAATCCTCACGCCCCGCCGTCGGCGCCCAGGCCCTGGGCATCGCCCGCGCCGCGTACGAGTTCTCGCTCGAGTACGCCAAGGAGCGCAAGCAGTTCGGGCGGGCCATCATCGAAAATCAGTCCATCGCCTTCATGCTGGCCGACATGAAGACCGAGATCGACGCAGCCAGACTGCTGGTCTGGCGGGCGGCGTGGATGGGGCGCACGGGCAAAGTCTTCGAGAACGGCGAAGGCTCCATGTCCAAGCTCAAGGCCGGCCGTGTCGCCGTCTGGGTCACCGAGCGGGCCATCCAGATCCTCGGCGGTTACGGGTACGTGCGGGAGTACCCGGTGGAGCGTTGGCACAGGGACTCGAAGATCTACGACATCTTCGAAGGCACCGAGCAGATCCAGCAGCTCGTCATCTCCCGCGCCATCTCCGGCGTCCACATCAAGTAGCTCGCCGGGCGGCCTACGTTCGCAGTGGCATCGTCGGATGGCGCCCCTGGGATCTTTGCATCGGTGCCGCAATCAATTCGACACGTCCTTGCCTCCCAGACGTAGTACGTGACGGATGGCGCCGTGCCATCCGTCACATTCTGGGAGGAATGATGAAGAAGCTTCTTAGCCGGATGGCTCTCGTTGGCGCGCTGCTCGCCAGTGTCGCCATGGTCGGTCAAACCACGACGGCTTATGGCGCAGGCGTCTCCGGCGCCGCCGTTATCGGCCAGGGCACCATCAGCCCCGGCCTCGACGACACGCTCCCGGGCACGATTCAATCCGTGACGTTCGGCGGATCCGCCATTGGCGGTGGCATCGCGACGGGCGTAGGGACGCAGGTGGGGATTGCAGTGGGCGACTTCACGTGCACCTTCAACGGCGGCAGCAGTATTCCGGAGACTCGCGCTGCGGGCAGCGGCACCGCTTCTGGCACCTGCAATGGCGGCACCGTCGGTACGGGAACGATCGCGTGCACCGCGACCTACGCCCGGGCTGGCGCCTTGGTGCTGGTTGTGCTGACCGGCTGCTCTGCGAGCGCGTCCGGTCCGCTCGGGACGGGATCGGCCAGCGGCGCTCTCGGCGCCGGCCTGTTCGTCTTTGTGCCTGACCAGCTCACCCCGCCCGTCACCAGCTACCGCCTCGTCGGCGCATCCGCCGGAGCAGGCGCCTAGATAAACGTTTCCCAGCAACAATGTGAAGGGCGGGGGCCGAATCGGCCCCCGCCCTTCTCGCGTCCCGCTGCCGGGCACTGCAAAGCCTGCACCGGCCCATTGCGCTCCGGGTAACTGAGCACCGTACATCGCTGACCGCCGAAGTCCCGCTCCTCCTTGGTATCCGCTCCGATGGGGTCTGTGCCGTGGCCGGGAGTGGCCGCAGACGGGCTTTACGTCGAACGGGGGACTCCTCGCGCCGCGCTCGGAGAACGCAGATCCGCATGTCCATGGCGAAATTCGCTTCCCACTTGCAGAGAGCGCATGCTTGGCTGGCTCCGGGAGCGTGTCACCGCATCTCGACGCTCGGACGGTGGTTCTGCGGGGGAAGCTTCGGGCTGCCAAGGACACCAGAGGCAGTCGTCATGACACGGGTGCGGGCCAGGTCCCATGCCTCATGATCGCTCACGTCGCAAAGCGTCACACCAGCAACTCGTGGTGACTCTGCGGCGCGCCGTGCCCGGATATTCAAGCCGGTGCCGCGGCGGTTGGTCGAAATCGAATATCAAGAACGCGTTCGGAACCGCAAAGCGCTCCGCAACGCAGGCCCGCTTGTGCCAGCGGTTGCGCTCATTGCTGGCGTTGACGCTCGACGGCCCAAACGATGTGGCGCTGGGCACCGGGTATTGAGGGGTTTCGCTCCCGATTTATCTATCGATCGAAATCGGCCGTGCCCGCACAAACTCGTGAGAGGCCCTGGCAGCACTTCCGAAAATGTCGAAGCATGAACACAAACTATGAATATCCAAATGATGCGAGAACCCTATGGAGTTACATTTTGTTAAAAGTTGTCGCACCAAAAAGTTTCGCACAAAAGAGGATTGCGGCGACACAACCGCGTGCGCCATTCGTAGTCAGAGGTGGGCAGCACCGGCTGTCCATGATTGGGAGGAAATATGAGAATGATCCGTAGGTTCAGCGTGCTGATCGCGCTGATCTCCGCGGTCGCGCTCCTGGCACAGGGCTCGGCTTACGCCGCGCCCAACGCCGTGGCCGCGGCCATCACCGGCTCGGGCACCATCGGCCCCGGCCTCACCACCATCCCTACGCCGCAGAGCGTCACCTTCGGCGGCAATGCCGTGGGCACGATTGTCGCCGTTCCTGGGGCATCGGCCGGCATCTACAACTGCAGCTTTACTGGCAGCAGCAGCAACGACCTGCCTGGCCCACTCGCCAATGGTGACTCGCTCGCCGCAGGCAAGGGGACCGTCAACGGCAGCTGTAGCGGGGGCACCATCGGAACGGGAAGTGCGATCTGTGCTGTTATTTACATCCGTGTCGGGCCGATTGTCGTGATTATCTTCACGTGCGGTACAAGCGCATCCGGCCCGACGGGGAGCGGCTCTGGCAATGGGACGGGCGTCGGCGTCTTCCTGTTCGTGCCGGACCAGGCGACCCCGCCGGTGACGAGCTACCGCCTGGCTGGCGTGGTCGCGGGGGCCGGCGCGGCCTGAGCAGGCTTGC
>JAUTXP010000032.1 GCA_030837965.1 Acidimicrobiaceae bacterium
GAGGTCGTCGACTTCCTCAAGTTCCCCGACAAGTTCGGTGAGATCGGGGCGCGCATCCCGAAGGGCGTGCTGCTCGTCGGTCCGCCGGGAACCGGCAAGACGCTGATCGCACGAGCCGTTGCCGGCGAGGCGGGCGTGCCGTTCCTGTCGGTGTCGGGCTCCGACTTCATGGAGATGTTCGTCGGCGTCGGTGCCTCACGCGTACGCGACCTGTTCCAGACGGCGCGCAAACTCGGACGAGCGATCATCTTCGTCGACGAGATCGATTCCATCGGCCGCAAGCGCGGCGCCGGCCTCGGTGGCGGGCACGACGAGCGCGAGCAGACGCTCAACCAGATGCTGGCGGAGATGGACGGCTTCGAGACCACCGAAGGCATCGTGATGATGGCGGCCACCAACCGGCCCGACATCCTCGACCCGGCCTTGCTGCGACCGGGTCGATTCGACCGACAGATCGTCGTCCCCCTTCCCGACTTGGAGGAGCGGCTGCCCATCATCCGCGTGCACTGCAAGGACAAGCGGCTCGGGCCAGATGTCGACCTCATGCTGGTGGCGCGGGGCACGCCGGGGATGAGCGGGGCCGACCTGGCCAACCTGGTGAACGAGGCCGCCCTGCACGCCGTGCGACGGGGCGGCGACTCGGTGCTGATGGAGGACTTCGAGGCGGCCAGGGACCGGGTCATCATGGGCCAGCGGCGCGAGTCGGTGGCCTTGTCGGAGAAGGAGAAGGAGCTCACTGCGTACCACGAGGGCGGGCACGCGGTGCTGGCCTACGTGCTGCCCAACGCCGACCCGGTGCACAAGGTGACGATCCTTCCCACCGGCATGGCCTTGGGCGTCACGCAGCAGTTGCCCATCGCCGAGCGGCACACGTACGACCTGCCGTACATCGAGGACACGCTTGCGGTGCGCATGGGTGGGCGGGTGGCCGAGCAGATCGTGTTCGGCACACTGACCACGGGGGCCTCGAACGACTTGCAAGGGTCGACCGAGCTGGCCCGCAAGATGGTGCGCGAGTTCGGGATGAGCGAGAAGATCGGGCCCATGGCGTGGGGGTCGCAGGGCATGGTGTTCCTGGGCGAGGACCTGATGCACTCGCGGGACTACAGCGACTCCACGCAGCACGTGATCGACGAGGAGGTCGAGCGCATCCTGCGCGAGCAGGAGGAGCGGGCGACCAAGGTGCTCCAGCAACACCGGGACGGGCTGACCGCGGTGGCCCAGGCCCTGTTGGAGCACGAGACCATCGACGGGGCCGAGGTGAGCAGGCTGGTGGACGCGGCCTTCGGCCGGCCCGTGCACGCCCCCGGCGTCAAGGACGTGCCCCACTTCGGCACCACCGAGCCCACGGACGCCGGCCCCCTGGTCGACAAGACCGAACTCCTCGAACGCTGACCCCCGCCCCAGCGGGTCAGGTCAGGTGCCGGGGTGGCGGGCGTCGGGGTGGCGGGCGTCGGCCACCGCGGCCCACAGGTCGGTGGCGGTGGGCACGCCGATGAACGAGGCCCGGACCACGCCCGCCTCGTCCGCCACCACGATGGTGGGCACAGCGTCGATGGCGTAGCGCTCGTGCAAGTCCTTGCGGTCTTGGTACGACACGTCCTGGACGGCCACAGTCTCGCTGGCCAGCACGGCGGCTTTGGCCACCGCCCGCTCGCACGACTGGCATGTGGCCGATGAGAACACCGCCACCAGCCAGGGCCGGTCGGGGCCGTCGAAGTCGTCACGATCCAACTGCGCCGGGACCTGGTACTGCGGCTGGGTGGGCGGCGCGGGCCGGCGACGTCGGAGCACGGCGGCCACCACTGAGGCCACGACGACGATGGCGGCGGCGAGAAGCAGGCGTTCCATGTTCGACCGACAGACTCGCGCGCCGACCGCGCGCGCCGTGACCCGCCGAGGCCCTCGCGTTCCGTTCTGGGCACCTTTTCTTGTCACAGGGCGAAGAAAAGGTGCCCAGAAGCGGGGGGCGGCGGGCGGGTGAGAGTGGGGGGGCGGGGCACTCGGCCCGGGCGGCTAGCCCAGGGGGACGCCGATGGTGGACGCCAACGCGGGAGCGCCGAACAGGGCCCGCTCGACCACCACGTCCCGACTCGACTGCACCACCACCGACATCGGGTTTCGCTTGATGTGGTCAGCCAGCCGCAGCGCGACCCGCCTGCCCGCAGGCACCACCACCCCTTGCAGCCCCTCGATGGCCACCGTCTGCCCGTCGGCCAGCGCGCCCACCGACACTGTCGCCGGCCGCTCGCCCGGGTTGTAGACGACCACCCACTCGTCCATGGTCTCGGACGCGCCGCCTACGGCAAGGGCCCACGTGCGGGCCGGATGGCGGGCGCCGAGCATGTCGGTCCGACCCACCCGAGGCGTGGTCGACTCGAACACTCGCGCCACAACCACGGGCACGCCGTTCACCGACCTGGCCACCGCGGCATGGGGCACGTTCTTGGGGATGCGGCTCTCGGTGTTGGCCGCCAGCGTGAAGCGGCCTTGCGCAGGGATGGTGAGCTCGAAGGGCTCGGCCTCGCCCTGCTCCAAGGCCACCTCGATGTCGACTCGCGCCTCACGGCCGGTGGGGTTGAAGACCTCGTAGCGCTCGACCACGCCGTCCGCGGCCAGCCCGTCTGGGAAGTACCAGGTGTCGCCCAACTGCGGCGCCCCCAACGAGGACGACACGCCGGACGCGCCGGGCACGGTGCGCGCCATGTCCTGCCCCGCCACCACCCGGCCGGCCCGCACCTTGACCTCGGTCGACACCACGTCTTGGCGCCGCACGTGCGCGCCGATGTCGACCGGTACCACCGACTCGGCGGGCACCACGATGCCCTCGAAGTCGCCGGGCACCCGCCGCCCCTCGCCGGTGGCGAAGGCCAGGTCGACGATGGCGTCGTCGGGGAAGGGGTTGAACAAGGCCAACGTCAACGACGCGTCCTTGGCCGTCGAGCCCCACGGGAAGTACCACGTGCTGGACGCGGTGGGCGAGCACGCGGACACGTCGTACTCGGTCGGGTTGCCGACCATCTGCTCCACTACCGCGCCGCCCCCGTCGAAGTCGACCAGGGCCGCGGCCCATGGGGCCTTCACCAGTTCGGCCAGCACGAACCGACGGGCCGAGCGCGGCCCCAGGTCGAAGGTCTGGCTGACCTTGTCCCCTTGACTGGGTATGGCGGTGATGGTCCCGTGCACGCCTTCGTCGCGCGGGTTCATCACCGTCACCGCGCCGTTGAGCGCCCCTCCGTCCGCGTTGCCGCCCGGGCAGTACCACGACGACGAGAGCGAGGAAACGGGCGTGGACTCGGGCTGGTCGACGCCGGGCCGCGTGCGCACAGTGGACGATCCGGGCTTCTCCGTCCTGTCGATCACGACCGCCGCGATCAGCAGGGCGACGAGCATGGCCACCACCACGACGCGGCGCACTGGGGTAGGGGTCATGGCGTCACGCCCTCATGCCCGACGCAGGCGGAGCAGCCAGCGAATGAGGCCCGCCCACAGCCCGATCTCGATGAGCACGGCCAGCCATCGCACCGGTGACGTGCGGTACCGGATGGACGCGGCGCCGGCCTCGTCCACCCCGAAGACATTGGCCCAGCCGAATGCACGACGCCGCTCGGCCGTGCGCCCGCCCGCCTTCATGTGCCAGCGGCCCGACGCCGACTCCGACAGGAGCACGTAGCCGGACTCGGGCACCCGGCCCGAGAACGACGTGGGCCGTTCGGCCTTGGTGAGAACGGGGCGGGCGCCGTGCAACTCGGCCCGCACAGTGCCCCGGCTGCCGCCGGCGTCGATGGCCTCGGTGCCGGCCGGGTCGAGCAGGGCCCGGCCCGGTGCCCACGCCGCGTTCTCATACACGACAAGGGCGGGATCGGTGTCGATGCGCTTCAGGTCGAGCTGGGCCGCGAGCGCGGGCAGCACGTCGGGCGCGGGCGGCAGCTTGCGGTGGCCGCCGCCGGGCGCCGCGGCCAAGGGCACGACGAGGTAACGCACGGCCATGGGGCCGAGCAGATGGCCGAGGCGGGTGGTGCCGCCGGCGCGGGCCACGTCGAGAGCGTCGCCCAACAGGCCGGACGTGCCCGGGTCGGCGCCCGGCCACCGGTCCAACACGGTGGGCGTGCCGTTGCGAGACGTGGCGTACGCCGTGCCTTGCGACAGTCGCCAGCCGTCCATGGGGATGGCCTCCGGGTCGCCCACCCACAGGACGCGAAACGCCCCCTCGGGCCGGTGCTCGTCCATCCACGAAAGCAGGTCGGCGTGGTCGTCCTTGGGCAGGTGCCAGTGGCCGTTGAGGGACGCGCCCAGCACAGGCAGGCCGCCCAGCGCGGCCGCGCCCGCGGCGACAACGGACGCCACCTGCCGCCAGCCCAACGAGTAGGCGGGCAGGTCGACCTCGAAGGCGGCCACGCCGAGCGACGCGGCCACGGCCAATGCCAGCGCCGCGGGCACGAGCATGACCTCGGGCGACGGCATTTCGAGCGGCAGCCAACCCCGGCCCCCCGCCCACGTCACGGCCCAGAAGACGAGGGCCACCGACCACAGCCGCGTGGCCCACGTGAAGCGCCATCCGCCGCCGATGACGAGGGGCAGGGCGGCCACCAACAAAAAGGCCCACCCAAGGGGGGCCGCGCCCAGCGGGCCGGTCTGGAAGCGCAAGAGGACGGACAGGGCCGCGCCCCGACCGGGCTGGGTGCCGGCCGACGTCACCGCCGACCACTGGGTCCCTGGCAGGAGGAAGTCGAGCGACCACGGGAACAGCAACACGATGGCCACGACGGTCGCCCCCAGCGTGGTGACCACCGCGGTCATGGCCCGGCCCGCACCGCCCGCGGGCAGCGACCCGATCACGAGGGCCGCGGCCAACAGCAACGTCACGAACGGGACCGCGGGCACGAAGGCGGTGAGCAGGGCGAGCAGCAGGCCGAGTCTGGCGATAGCCAGGGCCCGGTGCTCGGTGCGCAGGGAGAAGGGCTCGAGCCCGGTGACCTCGGCCAGTCGAGCCAACAGCCACGGCGCGGCGCCGTAGAGCAGCAGCCCGCTCCAGCGCCCGCGGGCCAACGCGTTGTAGGGGACGGGGATGGCCAGGTACACGACCATGGCGGCCAGGCGGACCCGGGTCGACCCGAGCGGGCGCACCAGCCGGTAGGCCCCCACCGCGCCGGCGGGAAGCATCCCCAACACCAGGAGCTTTTGGAGCAGCCCCATCCCGCCCAGCAGGACGGTGCCGGCCAGTCCGAGCAAGGCGAACGCGGTCGGCGCCGGCCCCTCCGCGCCCAGGCCGTTGGTCCGCCATCCGCTGAGGAACGGGCGCACGACGTCGAGCACGTGGTTGGGGAAGGGCGACAGCTCCCCCACCGTGGGCAGAGGGCCGGTGAGCAGGGCCCGACTGCCCATGACGAGCACGAGGGCGAGCAGGGTCCACACGGCCAGCGGGACGCGCAGGGCGCGCAGCGACTGGCCCATGTCCCGCCCGGCCATCGACGCCAGCCGGGCCCGCTCCTCGACGCCGAGCTGGCCTCTGACGAAGGCGTTCATGCGGGCCGAGCCGCGGGCCTGGAGCCGCCGGACCTCGCTGTCCGGCAGGGTGCGCACCTTGCGCAGGGCCCGTCGAGCAGCCCGCAGGTCGGCGAAGTGGCGCAGGTTCCAACGCCACGCGTTGATGATGTCGAAGGCCGTGCGCCGTCTGCCGAACACCAGGCCGTAGACGACCTCGACCACGTTCAGCACGATCATCTGGGGAAGCACCCGAAGGAGATGGAAACGGGTGTAGTCCTTGAGCACGGCCCGCAGCCGGTGGCGCAGTTGCAGGGGTCGGACGAAGGTCCGCAGGTCGTCGGGCTGCTCCTCTCGCTGCCCGGACGACATGGCCTCCACATGGCGAACCCGCGCCCCCGGCGCAACCACCACGCGGGCGCCCGCGATCTGGGCCCGCCACGAGAAGTCGAGGTCCTCGCCGTAGAGGCTGATGGCCGGGTCGAAGCCGCCCAGGGTGGAGAACAGGTCGGCCCGCACCAGCGTGCAGCCGCCGGGGGCCACGAACACGTCTCGCACGGCGTCGTGCTGTTCCTGGTCGAGCTCGCCCCGCTCCACGGTGGTGGCGGGCGCTCCCGACTTGTCCGCCCCCATGCCCACTTGCAGCAGGCGCTCGGGCGCGTCCCACTCGACCAGCTTCGGAGCCACCACCCCTGCGTTCGAGCGGAAGGCCTCCTCGACCATGGTCCGCACCGCGTCCGGCGCAGGCGCCACGTCGTCATGACAGAACAAGAAGTGCGACGCGCCCTCCACCACGTGCAGCACCTCGTTGGCCGCCGGGCCGAAGCCGGGGTTCTCCGGCAGGCGCCGCACGTAGGCGCTGGGGATGACGGAGGCCACTCGGGCGGTGGGGTCCTGGGCGCTGGCCGCGTCCACGACGAGGACCGAAAGGCTCGGATAGTCCTGATCGGCGAGGGCGGCGAGGGCCTCTTCCAGCCAGGGCCCGGGATCATGGGTGACGACCACGGCGACGACGGGGGGAGCCGTGGGCGCAGCGTCCATCAGGGGCGCGACCCTAGTAGTTGGGCTTCTGCGGGCCGGGGCGGGCGGGTCGTCTGGTCGGTGCTTGCAATTGTTAGCGATACGTTGTATGTTGCTAGCGACGACGAGCCGAGATCGAGACCGACGAGAGTCGAAAACGAGGAGAACTCCCCATGGCTGATGTGACGAAGACGTTGAAGGACGCCGGCTACGTGCTGGTCGGGCTGGGCGTGATCGGGTTCCAGCGGGCCCAGGTGCGCAGGGTCGAGCTGACCAAGGAGCTGGAGGGCAGGACCAAGGAGATGGAGTCGCAGTTGGCCGAGGTTCGCAGCCAGCTCACCAAGGTGGCCAAGAGCGTGGAAGAGCGCTTCGAGCCCGTGCTCGAGGAGCTCGACTCCCGGCTGGGCGAGTTGGAGAGCCGCCTGCCCGAGCAGGTCGGCGACCTGGTGAAGCAGGCCCGGCAGGCGGCCAAGGACCTGGCCAAGGAGGCCCAGTCCCGCTTCGCGGCCTGACCGCCCGGCCAGACAGAATCCCCCCACGACGAAGGGCCGCCCACCTCCCGGGCGGCCCTTCGTCGCGCCCCGGGTCCCGCCGGGCGTCGGGTCCCGCCGGGCGTCGGTGCGCGCCCCCGTCCCCCGCCCGCCCGCCCCCCGCCGCGCTCTCCCCTTCTGGGCACCTTTTCTTCGGCATATGACCAGAAAAGGTGCCCAGAACGGTGGGGGGCGGGTGCGAGGGGCGAGGCGGGGCGGTGGTGGTGGGGGGCGGGGGCCGGGGGCGGAGGAGGGGCGGGGGCGGGGCGGGGGGCGGAGCGGGGGCGGGGGGTTAGGTGGGGGTGGCGGCGAGGGTGTCGGCGAGGGTCTGGTCGAGGCTGATCTCGGGGTGCCAGCCGGTGGCCTCGACCAGTCGACCCGGGTCGCCCCGCAGGACGGGGACGTCGGCGGGGCGCAGCAGGTCCGGGTCCACGTCGATGGCCAGGTCGGGCACGCCCGCCAGCGCGCACATGCGCACGACCAGGTCGGCGATGGCCACGTCGTGGCCCGAGCAGATGTTGTACGACCGACCGGGCTCGCCCCGCTCGACCAGCAGGCGGTAGGCCCTGACCACATCGCGCACGTCGGTGATGTCGCGCCTCGGCGTGAGGTTGCCGACCCGCAGGGCGGCCGCCCCTGACGCCTTGGCCTCCACGATGCGCCGGGCAAAGGCGGGCACCACGAAGTCCGGGGACTGGCCCGGCCCGGCGTGGTTGAAGGGCCGGGCCACGATGGCGGGCACCCCGCGGCCGAGGTGGGCCTGAACGGCGAGCAGCTCGGCCGCGGCCTTGCTGGCCGCGTAGGGGGACACGGGCTGGATGGGCGAGCCCTCGGTCAGGGGCAGGTCGTCCGACTGCACCCGGCCGAACACCTCAGCCGACGACACCACCAGCACGCGGGGCATGGACCGGCCCAAGGCCCGGGCCGCCTCCAAGACGTGCAGGGTTCCAAGGGCGTTGACGGTGAAGACCTCGTCTGGCCGCTCCCACGACTGTCCGACGTGGGCGAAGCCCGCCAGGTGGTAGACGGCGTCGGGCTCGGCCTCGGCCATGGACGCGGCCAGCCCGCGGGCGTCGGTGATGTCCACCGCGCTGGCGTGAGGGGCCGTCACCTCGTCGCCGCAGGCCTCCAAGTGGCGCACCAGCCACGTGCCGACGAACCCGTGCCCCCCGGTGACGTACGCCCGCATGCCAGCGCCGGACCCTACTCAACCCTGCGTCTGGGTGACATGCCTGGCCCGGGTCAGGCGGGGCGGGTGACGGCCCGGTAGACCTCGGCGTGTCGGGCCGCGCAGCGCTCCCACGTGTGGCGGGCGGCGATGGCCAACCCCCGCTGCCGCCGGCCCGCCAGGCCCGAGTCCTGGCGCACGGCCATGTCCAGCGCGCCGGCCAGCGCCTCCACGTCTCCCGGCGGCACCAAGAGGGCGGCGCCCGCGGCCACCTCCTCCATGGCCGAGCCGGTGGTCGAAACCAGCGGCGCGGCGCAAGCCATCGCCTCCAACAAGGGCAGGCCGAACCCCTCCTCCAACGACGGGTAGGCGGCCACCGCGGCCGTCCGCAGCAGGGCGGGCACGGCCCCGCCCGGCACATAGCCCGTGACTGCGATGCGGTCGCGATAGCGGGCCGACGCCACCGCCTTCTCCACGTCGGCCGCACCCCAGCCCGCGCCCCCCGCGATCACCAGCGACAGGTCGCCGTGGACCCCTGCGATCTTGTCGAAGGCCCGCACGAGCGAAGGCACGTCCTTGCGCGGCTCCAGCGTCCCGACGAAGACGACGAACGGCGGGCGCACACCAAGATCGGCCAGCACGGCCACGTCGGCATTCGGCCCCGGCGGCATGGGCGTGAAGCGGGCGTGGTCCACCCCGTGCGGGATCACGGCCACCGGCACTTGGGGCGGACACAGTGCCCGCAGCCGGTCGGCCGTGGTCCGGCTTACGCACACCACCGCGTCGGCGTGTCGGGCCGCGACCCGGATGGCCCGGCGGAAGAACGGCACCTTGGCCCGCTCGTGCCACTCGGGATGGTCGAAGAAGGTCAGGTCGTGGATGGTGACGACCTTGGGCGCGTCGGCCGACTCCGGCATCGTGTAGTGCGGGCCGTGGTACACGTCGAAGTCGAGCTTGCGGAGCAGCCGCGGCAGGCGGACCTGCTCCCAGGCCAAGCGCAAGGGCCTATGGGCCGGGGCCGCGTCGACCACGCCCACGCCGTCCGGCCACCGATCGGTGTCGCCGCTCCGGCTGATGAGGGTGAGGTCCACGTCGTTCCGCTTGGCCAATGCCGCGACCACGTCGATGGTGTATCGGCCCGCGCCTGCCGGGTTGGCGGGCACCGCGCTCACGTCGATCACCACACGGGTCGCCCGTTCGGTCACGCCCCGGCCCGCCACAGGTCGACGTGGCCGCGCGCCGCCGCCTCCCACGTCAGGGCCGCGGCCCGGCGCCCGCCCGCCGACAGCAGCCGGGCCCGCACCACATCGTCGGTGGCGGCCCGCACCAGCGCGTCGGCCATAGCCTCCACATCGGTGGGGTCGATGGTCAACGCGGCCCCGCCTGTGCTCGGCATGGGGCTGGCCACCACCGGCGTGCCCATGGCCATGGCCTCCACCGCAGGCAGGCCGAAGCCCTCGACCAGCGGCACGTAGACGAGCAGGCGGGCGTCGGCCAGCAGCGCGGCCTTGACGGCCTCGTCCACGAAGCCGGCCAGCACCACGCCCGCCGCGGGCGCCAGCGCAGGCCCCCAGCCCGACGGGCCCACGACCACCAGCGGCCACGGCTCCGGAAGCGCGGCGCGCGCCGCCCGGTACGCGGCCACCAGCCGAGCCAGGTTCTTGCGGGGCTCGATGGTCGAGACGGTGAGGAGGTAGGGCGGGCGCACGCCGAGTCGGCCCAGCAGCTCGGCCGCGCCCTGCCGGTCCGGCGGCGGCAGGTGGTCGCACCCCTCCTCCACCACATGGACGCGTCCGTCGCGGCATGCCACCGCGGCCAGGGCCGCGGCCGTCTCGTGCGACGGCACGATCACCGTGGAAGCCCGCTGCATGGCCCGCGTCAGCGCGGCCTCGTGCCAGCGCCTGCCCCGCGCCGGAAAGGCCTCAGGGACATCGCGCCAGGCCACGTCATGAACGGTCACCGACACGGGCGCGGTGGAAGGGACGGTGAGGAGCGACGGGGCGTGGACCACGTCGTACCCGTCAGGCGCGCGCAGCACGCCACGGTCCCACAGCCGGGTCAACACCGGTGCCGGTAGCACGGACGTGCGCACAGGCAGGTCCGACCCGGGGACCGGGCCGGACGCGAGCAGGGTGACCTCGACCGAGCCCGCCAGACCGGGTGCGGCCAGCCCTTGCAACAGGCCGCGCACATAGGTCCCGATCCCGCCGGGCACGGCCCTGCGCAACTGCTCGGCCACGATCAGGACGCGCACGCGGCCGCGTCCCGGTAGAGCGCCGTCATCTCGGCGGCCACGTCGTTCCATGTCCGGGCCGCAGCCCGAGCCCGGCCGCGGGCCACGAGGCCGGCGCGCAGGTCCTCGTCGGCCAGCACCTCGGCCATGGCCTCGGCCCAGTCGTCCGGCCTGCCCGGCTCGACCAGCACGGCCGCGTCCCCCACCGCCTCCGGCACCCCGCCCGCCCGGGCCGCCACCACGGGCACGCCCGCGGCCATGGCCTCCAACGGCGGCATGCCGAAGCCCTCGTACAACGAAGGAAAGGCGAACAGCGACGCGCCTCGCAGCAACGCAGACCGCTCGCGCTCGCCGACATAGCCGTGACGCACGACGCGGTCGCGGTGGGACGCGGCCGCCACCGCCGCATCGAAGGCCTGCACCCCGCCCGCCCAACCATTGCCCCCCGCCACGACGAGGCGCAGGTCCGGGTGCGACGAGGCCAGCTTGTCGAAGGCCCGCACCAGGGTGGGCAGGTCCTTGCGGGGCTCGACGGTTCCGATGGCCAGGACGTACGGGAAGTCGTGGGCGGCCTGGACGTCTTCGACAGGAGCGGGGACGACGGCGTGCGGGATCGATCGCACCCGCGTCGGGTCGACGCCGAATGCCTCCACCACTTCGGCGGCCACGAAGGCCGACGGCGTGTGCACCCATGCCCCCGCCCGCACCGCCCTGCGCACCAGGTCTGGATAGGCGCGGGTCGCGGGCGCGACCAGGTGGGGGAAGCGAAGCATCGTGAGGTCGTGAACGGTGGCCACCCGCGCCGAGCGCGCCGACCTTCGCGTGGGCGGGACCACGTAGTTGGTGCCGTGGACCACGTCGGCCCGGCCCGTCACCGAGGGCCAGTCGACCCGCCGCCACACCTCGTGCAACACGCGGGCGGGAAGGCGCACCGAGCCTCCCCGCCACGACACCGAGAAGGTGCCCACGTCCACGTCGTCGCGACTGCGCAACGCGTCGAGCAGCAGGGCGGTGAACTGGCCCACGCCCGTGCGGGCCCCCAGCAAAGGGGTGGCGTCGACCAGGACCCGCATGGGCGGACGTTAGGCCGCGCCTCCGACCACCGGTTGGTTCAGGTACACGCCGCCGGTCGAGCCCCGATAGGCGGCGTTGCCGAAGTTGAAGACTCCCCCATCGGAGGCGACGAGCCAGTAGCCGCCGCCCGACGGCGTGCGGGTCATGGTCACAACCGGCCGGTTCAGCGGGCGGCCGCCGGTGGAGCCGTAGAAGCCCGCGTCGCCATAGGCGAAGATGCCGCCGTCTCGGGCCACCAGCCAGTACCCGTTGCCGCTTGGGGTCGCGGCCATGGCCACGATGGGCTGGTTGAGGCGCTGACCGCCGGTGGAGCCGTAGAAGCGGGCGTCGCCGAAAGCGAAGATCCCGCCGTCGGACGCGACCAGCCAGTACCCGTTGCCCGACCGGGTCGCGGCCATGCCCACGATGGGCGCGTTGAGGCGGTGTCCGCCCATAGCGCCCGCAAAGGGAGCGGTGCCGAAGTTGAACACGCCCCCGTCGGCCGCGGCCATCCAGTACCCGTTGGTGCCCCGGGCCGCGGCGGCGACGATGGGCGCCACTAGCGGCCCGCCACCCATCGCGCCTGCGAAGCCGGCGTCGCCGTAGTTGAAGATGCCGCCGTCTCGGGCGAAGAGCCAATAGCCCTTGCGGGTGCTGGTCGGGGCCATGGTCACGATGGGCTGGTTCAGCCGCATGCCGCCGGTGGAGCCGAGGAAGCCGACGTCGCCGAAGGAGAAGATGCCCCCGTCTCGGGCCACCAGCCAATAGCCGCCGGAGCCCGGCGCGCCCACCGTCGCCGCGCTGGCCGTGGGCTCGGCGCACCGGCTGCCCGCGTCGGCCACCGTCTGCGGCGACGAGGCCGGGGTGGCGGACGAGAACCGATTGGCGGTCGACGAGTCGCGGGCCACCGCGTCGAGCACGACCCACATGCGCCCGTCGCCCGCGCAGGCCACGCCCACGCCGGCGGCGTCGAAACCGGGCTGGAGCAGGTTGCGGCGGTGCTCCGACGAGCCCATCCACATGCGGTGCAGTTCGCCCGCGGTCCCCTCGGTCTCGCCCACGTTCTCGCCGGCGGCCGAGTAGCCGGAGAAGGAGGACTTGAAGTCCGACCGGTGCGACAGCGTGTTGCGGCTGCGCATGTACTCGGCCCACTCCTGGGCCTTCCCGGTGGCGTGGTCGTCCAGTTGGAGGGCGGGCAGCCCTCGGGCGACTCGCTCGCGGTTGGCGAAGCCGAGGAGGTCGCCGGCAACGGTTGCCTCGTGGCCGCTGACTGCACCCGCGGGTGCGGTCAGGACGGGCGCCGAGGTGACCAGGGCCGCGGCCATCAGGACCACAGCCAGCACCCCCCGCACGGGTCGGACGTCGAGCATGTTCCTCCTTCCATCCGCCGTGGGAAGCGCCGGGGCGCGCTCGTGCGCCCGGCTTGTCAGGGAAGCGACCACCTTTGCCGTTCTGTCCGAAGTGAGGCAAGTCCGTGGCAAAACCCCAGGTGAGGCGACCGCGCTGTCGACCCCTGGCGCGGCGGCCCTTCGGCATTTGGGCGCAGTTGTCGGCCATTTGTCGACAGAAGTACGCCCAAATGGGGGGCTATTGGCGGCCGCGGGCCGGGGCTACGGTGGCGGGCGTGCTCGCCGCCATCGCCGGGGGCGTCGGGGCGGCCCGCATGCTGCGCGGCCTGGCTGCCGTCGTCCCGCCTGCCGAGATCACCGCCATCGTCAACACGGCCGACGACTTCCGGCTCCACGGCCTGGCCATAAGCCCCGACCTCGACACCGTCACCTACACGCTGGCCGACGCATCCAACCAGGCCCTGGGCTGGGGCCTGGACGGCGAGACGTGGAAGGTCATGGAGCAGTTGGAGCGCCTGGGCGGCGAGACGTGGTTCCGCCTGGGCGACCGGGACCTGGCCACCCACCTGTACCGGACCCAGCGCCTGGCATCGGGCGCGTCCCTGTCCGACGTGGCCGCCGAGCTGGCCCTGGCCTGGGGCCTGCAGACCAGGCTCCTCCCCATGACCGACAGTCCCGTCGAGACCCGGCTCGTCGTGGGTGGCCAAGGCGAAACCGATGACGAGGACGAGATCGGGTTTCAGGACTACTTCGTCGCCCGCCGCCACTCTGTCCCGGTGAGGTCGGTGCGCTTCGCGGGCGTGTCCGACTCGGTGCCCGGACCCGACGTCCTCGCCGCCCTGGCCGACGCCGAGCGCGTTGTCATCTGCCCCTCCAACCCCATCGTGTCCGTCGGGCCCGTGCTCGCCGTGCCCGGCATCAGGGATGCCGTGGCGGCCCGGCGCCCCGACGTGGTGGCGGTGTCGCCCATCATCGCGGGAGCGGCCATCAAGGGTCCGGCCGACCGGCTCATGCGCGAGCTGGGCCACGAGTCGACCGTGGTCGGCGTGGCCCGCCTCTATGCCGACGTGGCGGGCACGCTCGTGATCGACTCGGCCGACGCGGCCCTAGCCCCCGCGGTGGAGGACGTGGGCCTGCGCTGCCTGGTCGCGCCCACGGTCATGTCGTCGCCCGACGCGGCCGCGGCGCTGGCCCGGGTCATCGTCTCGTGCTGAGCCCGCTCACCGTCATACCGGTCGAGGGGCTGCCCGAGTTCCGCGAGGGCGACGTGCTGGCCGACGCCATCGCCGGTGCGGTGGCGCTGGAAGCGGGCGACGTGGTCGTGGTCACCCAGAAGGCGGTGTCCAAGGTGGAGGGCAGGCTGGTGGCGGTCGACCCCGACGACCCCCTCTCGCACAAGGCCCTGGTCGAGTCCGAGGCCGTGCGCATCGTGCGCCGACGAGGCGACCTCATCATCACCGAGACGGCCCACGGGTTCTTGTGCGCCAACTCGGGCGTGGACCTGTCCAACGTGGAGGCGGGCTTCGCCGCCCTGCTGCCCGTCGACGCCGACCGCTCGGCCCGTCGCATCAGGGACGGGCTGCGGGCCAGGACGGGGCTGGCCGTCGGCGTCGTCGTGTCGGACACGTTCGGGCGGGCCTGGCGCAAGGGCGTGACCGACGTGGCCATCGGCGTGGCGGGCGTGGCCGCCGTCATCGACCTCCGCGGCACCAAGGACGCTTTGGGCCGCGAGCTGGAGGTGACCGAGGTCTGCGTGGCCGACGAGATCGCGTCGGCCGCCGAGTTGGTGATGGGCAAGTCGCGGGCCGTGCCCGCGGCCGTCGTGCGCGGCGTCGACCCGGCCTGGCTCAGGGAGGGCTCGGTGGCCGACGAGATCGTCCGCCCCCCCGCCGAAGACCTCTTCCGCTGACCCCTTCCGCTGACCCCTTCCATCTTTTCCACAGCAGCAGGTGCTGTGGAAAAGTTGAGAGGGGGTGGGGTTCAGGGGCGGTCGGCGAACCAGCGCAGCACGTTGCGGGTGCCGTCGGGGATCTCGGTCCAGGGCTTCCAGCCCAGGTGGATGCCGGCGCGCGACGGGTCGAGCGCAGACCGCTGCAACTCCCCCACCCGGGCGGGCGCGTGCTCGGCCGCCATCTCGTCCGGGTCCATGCTGAGGGCCTCGACCATGGCCCGGTACAGCTCGAGCACCGACGTCTCCACGCCCGTGCCGATGTTGAGCAGCAGCCCGCCCGCCTTGTCCGCGGCCCGGGCGAAGGCGTCGACCACGTCGTCCACGTACACGAAGTCGCGGGTCTGGCCGCCGTCGCCGAAGATGGTGCAGCGCTCCCCCTTCAGCAGCCGCCCGGCGAAGATGGCCACCACGCCCGCCTCGCCGTGCGGGTCCTGCCTGGGCCCGTACACGTTGGCCAACGCCAAGGCCGTGAACTCCAGCCCGTGTAGCTCCCGGTAGGCCACGAGGTAGTCGCCCACCGTGTTCTTGGACACGCCGTAGGGCGACACCGGCCGGTGGGGCTGGGACTCCTTGAGCGGCAGGTCCGAAGGGTCGGGGTCGCCGTAGATCGTGCCGCCGCTCGACGCGAAGACGACCTTGCGCGTCCCCGCGGCCCGCGCCCCTTCGAGCACGTTGAGCGAGCCGAGGATGTTGACGTCGGCGTCGAACACGGGCCGCTGCACGGATACGCGCACGTCGGCTTGGGCGGCCAGATGGAACACCACCTCGGGACGCCGCCTGGTCATCAGGTCGAGCAGCGCGTCCGACCGGATGTCGAGGCGGTGGAAGGTGAAGTCGTGGTCCTGGTTGGCGCGGGCGTCGGCCAGGTTGCCCAGCGAGCCCGCGGACAGGTCGTCCACCACGTCGACGGCATGGCCCTCGGCCAACAGCCGGTCGACCAGCGTCGATCCGATGAAGCCTGCGCCGCCGGTCACCAGTGCGCGCATCTAGCCCACCACCGCAGGCACGCGCTGGCCCTCGACCACGGCGCCGGGCTCCACGTGGTGGCCGCCTCCGATTACTGAAAGCCCACGAACGACGGCACCCTCGCCCACCACCGCGCCCTCTCCCACGATCGATCCGTCCACCGTCGCCCCATGCCCCACCAGCGCGCCGGGCAGCAGCACCGACTCATGCACGTGCGCGCCGCTCTCCACCCGACTGCCTGCGCCCACCACCGACCCCAGCACCCGAGCGCCGCCCGCCACGAACGCGGCGTCGCCGATCAGCGAAGGGGGTTCGACGTCTCCGTCCACCACCGGGCCTGCGCCGTTGAGCCACACACCGGGCTGGGACTGGCGGGCGTGCGCGGCCAAGGCGTCGGCGCCCCTGCGCCCGTGCACGTAGTCGAAGTTGGCCTGCAAGAACTTGGCGGGCGTACCCGTGTCGATCCAGTACGCGTCCGACCCGAGAGCGAACAAGGACCTGTCCGACACCAAGGCGGGGAACGTCTCGCGCTCGATGGACACCCTGCGCCCGGGCTCGATGCCCGACAGCACCGACGCCTCCAGCACATAGAACCCCGCGTTGATGTAGTCGGTCGGCGCCTCGCCCGGTGGCGGCTTCTCGATGAAGGCCGTTACCCGCCCGTCGGCGTCGGTGGGCACCACGCCGAAGGCGGACGGGTCCTCCACCGGGGTGAGGGCGATGGTGGCCTGGGCGCCGCGGTCGCGGTGGAAGGCCATGAGCATCCCGAGGTCCCAGTCGGTGAGCACGTCGCCGTTGACCACGAGGAAGGTGCCGTCGACGCCCGCCTCCGCGGCCGCAAAGCGAATGGCGCCCGCAGTGTCGAGGGGCGAAGGCTCGACCGCGTAGGTGAGCTTCACGCCCGCGCAGCGGTCGTCGGGGAAGGCGGCCAGAAAGGCGTCGGGCCGATAGCCCATGGACAGCACCACGTCGTCCACACCGTGGGCGGCCAGGTGGCCGAGCACGCGCTCGATCATGGGGGACTCGGCGATCGGCAGCATCTGCTTCGGCGTGGTGTAGGTCAGGGGCCGGAGCCGAGTGCCCTCGCCGCCGACGAGGACGACGGCCCTCACGGGGTGCTGGTGGAGGACGACGGCGGTGCGGTGGTGCCCGGGCTGTCGGTGGCGGGCGGCGTGGCGGGCTGGTCCCCCGCGGCCGGCGCAGGAGTGGCCGGTTGGTCGCCGGCCGCGGCCGGTGGCTGGCCCGGCAGGGTGCTGGGCGTGCTGGGCACGTCCGACAGCTTGTCCAGGTTCGGCGCCGACGGCGGGGTCTTGGGCACGTCCGCCTTGCGCGGCGCGAAGGCGATCACCAACAGGTCGCGGTCCTTGGGCGCGTAGCTGGCCGGGTTGCCGCTGCGGCGCGTGCCGTTCACGAACAACTGGACCTCGCCCGGCTTGTCGTTGCACTTCTTGCCGTCGGTCCACGTCTTGTTCTCGCCCGGCACCTTGAAGCTGGTGGCGTCGAGCTTCATGCCGACCGTGTCGGCGAACACGCCGATGGTGGCGTTCTTGCCCGACGCCGAGTTGTCGAACGGGTGGATGTGCATGATGCCGTCGCCGTGGGTGTGGATGCCGTGGGGGTCGCGTCCGCTGTCAGGGATGTTGGCCGAGAAGTGGTCGCACTCGTAGACGCCGATGGCCGCGTGCCAGTGGTCGCCCTTCTTGGGGGCGGCCGAGGCCGACGTGGTGGCCTTGTCGATCCGCTGCTCCCTGCTCTGCCACACGCCCAGACAGCCGAGCAGGACGACCAGTCCCATGACGCTGTACCAGCCCCACGGCGTGGCGCCGCGCGCCGTTCGGCCGCCGCTGGTGCGGGCGGCGCGAGTGACCTTCTTGTTCGACGGCTTTGCCATAGGGGGGAGAAACTACCGTGCCCGAGCAGCCCGCAGGGCTCGCTGGCTGCAGGCCAGGGCGGCCCGCACGGCCAGCACGACCGCGCCGACGGGCACCAGCGCACGCATCGGGCCCTTCACCGTGCGGGACCAGAACTTCAGGATGGACCGGTGATGGCGCACGATCATGCGGTACGGCCTTTGGTCGGTGGACGCGCCCTGCACGTGCACGACGCTGGCCGCGGGCTCGAAGGCCACGCGCCAGCCGTTGGCCTTGGCCCGCCAGCACAGGTCCACGTCCTCGGCGTACATGAAGTAGGACTCGTCGAACCCGCCCAAGTCCTCCCACACCGAGCGGCGCACGACCAAGCACGAGCCCGACACCCAGTCCACGTCCGGCGCGGCCACACCGCGGTCGAGGTCGAGCATCCGGTAGCGGCGGGTGAAGGCGTTGTCCGGCTTGAAGAAGCCGACGAAGGCGTGGCCCACCGCGTCCATCAAGCCAGGGAAGATGCGCGGCGATGGGTAGACCGTGCCGTCCGGGTTCTCGACACGGGGGCCGACGATCGCCACGCCCGCGTCCGCTTCCAACACCGCCACCATGGCCTTCACCGCGCCGGGCTCGACCTCGAGGTCGGGGTTGCAGATCAACAGCACGTCGCTGCCCTCGTCGGCCACCGCCGCGCCTCTGTTGGCCCCGCCGGCGAAGCCCAGGTTGGCGCCCGTGTCCAGCCACCGGGCGGCCGGGTCGGCCGCGGCCAGCGCCTCACGCGAGCCGTCCCGCGAGTCGTTGTCGGCCACGACCACGTCGTCCACCCCTTCGGCCCTCAGGCTGCGCACGCAGCGCACCAACAGATCGCGGGCCTTGTAGTTGACGATGACGGCGCTGACGGTCATGCGGGCAAGAGCTCGCGCACCAGGCGCTCCAGCGGTTCGCGGTAGTGGGGCAGGAGCGGGATGCCGGACAGGCGCAGCGCGGTGTTGTCGAGCACGGAGTTGGCGGGCCGCGGCGCGGGGCGGGGCGGGTCGAGGTCGGCCGTCTTGATGGGGACGACTTGGTCACGGCTTCCGCCCGCTGCGGCCACCACGTCCTGCACGAACCCGTGCCACGTCGTGGCGCCCTGGTTGGTGACGTGGAACGTGCCGGGAAGCCGGTAGGTCACGACGCGCTCGAGCATCCGGGCCAGGTCCGCGGCCGACGTCGGGTGCCCGTGCTGGTCGTCCACGAACCGCAGCTCCCTCTTGGGGTCGTCGGCCAGCAGCCGCAGCACGGTCTTCACCATGTTCGGCCCGGTGCGCCCGAACACCCACGACGTGCGCACGACCGTGTCGCCGTCGGACAGCTCCCGCTCGCCGCCCAGCTTCGACCGGCCGTATGACGACAAAGGCCCGGTCTCGTCCCACTCGTGGTACGGACGGTCGAGGTCGCCCCTGAACACGTAGTCGGTCGACAGGTAGCAGACGTGAGCCCCGACCCGGCGGGCGGCGTCGGCCACGAAGCGGGTGCCCAACGCGTTGGCCAGCAAGGCCCGCTCGGGATCGCCCTCGCACGCGTCGACCGCGGTGAAGGCGGCGGCGTGGACGACCGCGTCGGGGCGAACGGTGGTGATGGCCTGCATCACGCTGTCGCGATCGGTGATGTCGAGCTCGGCGCGCGTGGTGGCGACCACGTCATGGCCCTTTTGCGAAAAGGCCCGAACGGCCTCGCTGCCAACCTGTCCGGCCGCGCCGGTGACCAGGACCCTCATGGCCTGGTGGTCGTCCGCACCCTCAGCACTCCGGCTGCTTGGGCGTGGCGCCCTGGGTCGCGGGCTTGGTGGTAGCGGGCCCCTTCGCGGTCGTGGGCGGCGCGGTCGTGGGCGTGGGGGCGGGCGCCTTCGGGTTGCGGATGCCGCCGTACTCGGCCCCCGTCACCAGCACCAGGTCGATGCCCCGCAAGGTCAGGTCCTCGCGCAGTTGCGCCCCGCCCTGCACATAGGCCTGGAGCAGCACGGCCTTGTCGTGCTGGCCCCGGCCGTAGCGGATCACGGTCTTGAGGTATTTGAACGAGTCGGCATCGCCGCTGCCCGACACCACGAAGCCCTCCTTGGACAGGCCCGAAGTGACCTCGCCCGCCTGCCCGCCCGTGCCCGTGCCGTTGAGGACGCGCACGCGCACACTCGACGGCGGGATGGGCGGAAGCTGGCCGGGCACGGTCGAGCCCGTCGCCGCCGCGGGGGCGCCGGTGAAGCGGGCCAGCACGTCACGCGCCTCGTCGCCGTTGAGCCGCAGAATGGCCTTGCCGCCCACGTTGGCAGGCGTGGTGGGCAGCGTCAGCATGTCCACCGCGTCGGGCTCGAGCGACCGAAAGTGCTTGGCCACGTTGTAGATGTCCTTGGTGGAGAACGACTTGTCGAGGGTCACCGAATGGGTGGCCTTGTCGATCAACGAGTTCAGCTTGAACGGGTTGCGGGCCCCGTTGCGGATGGCCGTCTTCATGACCCTGCGGATGAAGTCCTGCTGGCGCTGAATGCGCCCCAGGTCGCCGGTCGGGTCGGCGTGCCAGCGCCCGCCCTCGTAGTACTCGAAGTGCCGCGAGCGCACGTAGGCCAAGGCCGAGTCGCCGTAGAGCGGGATGCAGCCCGCCGTCTTCTGATGCAGGCCGGACAGATCGTCACGCGCCGGGGCCGCGAAGTACACCTTGACCGGGCCGATGGCGTCGACGATGCCTTGGAAGCCTGCGAAGTCGACCTCGGCGTAGTGGTCGATCTGCACGCCGAGGTAGGCGGTGATGGTCTGGATCAGGCGGTCCGGGCCCTTGTCGAAAGCGGAGTTGATGCGGTCCTGGTCGTTGGTGCCCGCGATGGGCACGTAGAGGTCGCGCGGGATGGACAGGATGGCGGCCCGCTCGGCCTTCGGATCGATGTGCAGGATGAGCATGGTGTCGCTGCGCTGGCCGCCCACCGCGCTCTCCGTGCCGTAGCGGCGCTGCTCCTCCTTGGTCAGGGTGGAGCGGGTGTCGGAGCCGACCAGGAGGACGTTCATGGCCTGTCCGGGCGTGTCCGCGCCGCAGTTGCGCAGCACCTTGCAGCCCAACGCGACACGGCCGAAGTTGTCGCCCTTGCTGCGGAGGTAGAGGTAGCCGGACGCGGTCGCCAGCAGGCACAGCGCGACGAAGATGTTCAAACCAATGAGCAGGCGGCGGGGCCAGCGGCGGGGTGGCCGCACCACCGCGGCGTCTGTGGCCACGGGCGGCGAGGCTAGCAGCGACCCTCTCAAATCTTCAGGTCAGCGTGTCGCTGTGACATTGCTGTGCGTCGCTCTCTGTGGTTGCTCTCTGCGTCGCTCTCGCGGTCGCCGCATCATTCGATGGGGAGGCCGAGTTGGCGAGAGATGACCAGCCGCTGGATCTCGCTGGTGCCCTCGCCGATCTCGAGGATCTTCGCGTCGCGGTACTGGCGGGCGACGAGGGTCTCGTCCATGAAGCCGTAGCCGCCGAAGACCTGCGTGGCCATCCGGGTGGCCTGCACCGCCGCTTCGCTGCTCTGGAGCTTGGCGATCGCCGCGGCCTGCTTGAAGGGGCGCCCGGTGTCGGCCAGCCAGGCGGCCTGGTAGGTGAGGAGCCGGCACTGCTCGTACAGCGCGGCCATGTCGGCGCAGGCGAACGCCACGGCCTGGTTGGAGCCGATGGGTCGGCCGAAGGCCTCCCGCTGCTTCGCGTAGGCGGTGGCCTCCTCGAGGCAGCAGCGGATCACGCCGCACGCCAGCGCCGAGATGGCGACCCGTCCCTCGTCGAGGATGTCGAGGAACTGGGCGAAGCCCCGGCCGCGCTCGCCGAGGAGGTGATCGGCCGGCACCCGGCACCCTGCGAAAGCCAGGCCATGGGTGTCGGAGGCGTGCCAGCCCATCTTCCGGTAGGGCGGCTGCACCTCGAAACCGGGGGTGCCGGCGGGCACGACGATCGTGCTGATCTCACCGGCGCCGGTCCTCGCCGTGACGGTGACGAACGACGTGATCGGCGTCCCCGAGTTGGTGATGAACGCCTTCTCGCCGTCGAGCACCCACTCGTCGCCGTCGAGCTGGGCGGTGGTCCGGGTGCCCCCGGCGTCGCTGCCGGCGTCGGGTTCGGTGAGGCCGAACCCGCCCAGCGCCCGCCCGGCGCAGAGATCGGGCAGCCACCGCTGCTTCTGCTCCTCGGTGCCGAACCGGAAGATGGGCATGGCGCCCAGCCCGACGGCGGCCTCGAGGGTGATCGCCTCCGACTGGTCCCACCGGGCCAGCTCCGCGATGGCGATGCACA
>JAUTXP010000034.1 GCA_030837965.1 Acidimicrobiaceae bacterium
AGCCGATAGGCGAGCCCGTGGCCCGAGCGGCCCGGCGGCGAAGCCGCCAAGAGCGGGGAGTGCAGCGGCCATCGCCCGGAGGCGGACGCCGGAGGGCGGGTACGGCGTGACCTATCCGCGCGGCCTCTATGCCCTGGCGGGTGTTGCGCGTCCGCAGGGTCAGCGTGCGCCGCGGGTGGCCCGGATGCGGGCAGGCACCAAGCGGGGCAGGCGGGCCGCGGCCATGATGCGCAATGCAGGCAGGGCGCACACGCCCGTCCACACCGCGGCGATGGTCACGCCTGGTCCTCGGTTCCCCGGCCCACGCCGGGGCCGCTGTTGGTCACCATCGAGGTCACCGTGTCGAGCCACCCGTCCTGCTGAAGCAGTTCGTGGAAGCTCAAGATGTCGTCGTAGTTGATGGGTGCGCCCTGCTTGGCCTCGTCCAACTCGGCGGGCATGTGCCACACCGAAAGCCGCACGCCCGAGGACACGAGCACGTCCACCACTCGCGGCTCGGCGGGCTTGGACACAGCCAGCCTGCACGTCGGACACCGGAAGGCGTACGAGCCCTCGTTGGTCGTCGAGCACAGCAGGACTCGAACGTCCCTGGTCGTCAATTCCACGTCCCCACATTCGGGACAACTCGCCCTGATGGTCGCCACCAACGCCTCCCTTCATCGCTCCGCCTTCCCATCGGCGTCGGCAGGCACAGAACTTGAGCGGGCACCAGGCCCATTTCCGAAGGTGACATCGTGACTAGTCATCGTCGGGCACGCCGCTCAACCAATCGACGCCGCATCCCGATAAGCAGGTAATGGCCGCAGACTTGGTGCACGACCGCCTTCAGGCGATCCTTCGCGGCCTGGCCTGCGGGGCCGAGCCGACGCGCCTGGTACAGGACGCGCTCATTGGTGCAGTGACCGCGTCCAAGGCCAAAGAGGGCTTGGTCTCGCGGGTCGTCAACGGCGCCTTGCAGACGGTGGCGTCCACCGGCGGTGCAGGCCAATACCTGGCCGAGGCGGCCCAGGACGCGGTGCGCACTGAGCGCATGGTGAGGCGCAGGGATGCACGCACTGGCCTGGTGGCCGCGGCCGAGCCCATCAAGGCGGGATCGCGGGTGTTGGGCGCGCTGGTCGTGGGCGGCGGCATGGAGATGGTCGATGCAGGCCCGTTGTCGCTCTTCGCCGACGCGGCCGCCTTGGTGCTCTTGCGCCAGCCTGTCGCTCCCATCGGCGCGCTGCCCGAGGTGCTCGACACGCTCTCGCTGGTCGCGTCCAGCATGGACACGGCCTCCACCATGGGCCACATCTTCGACGCCGCGGCCCGCTTGTTCGGCGCTGCTTCCGGCTTTTGCGCACTGTCCGAGAACGGCACCATGCGCATCGCCGCGTACCGCGGCGTGGCGCAGGACCGGCTCGTCGCGGCCAGCCGCAGGCCCGAGTTCAAGGCCTTGCTGGCGCCGGGCGAGATGCGCGTCGACCCGCCCTCCGACCCGGCCGTGGCCGCCCTCACCCGACTCGGTGAGTTCGCAGTCGGGCTCCCCCTCAGCGCTGACGGCCGCAGCATGGGCCGACTCGTCGTCTTCCTGGCCGAGCCGCCCGACCCCGGCCGAGCGCAACTGCTCGCCTCCTTCGCCCGCAACGTGGCCCTGAGCCTGCGAGCCGCCTCGCTGTGCCGGCGCATCGAGGACCACGAGGAGCAGCTCGCATCCATGGTCCACGCCATGGCCAACCCGGTCGTGGTGGTGGACGAGACCGGGCGGGTGTCCGAGGTCAACGGGGCCGCGGCCGAGCTGTTCAGGCTCTCGACCGCCTTCGAGATCGGCCATCCGGTGACGGGCAAGCTCGGCCATGCTGGGCTCGAGCGCATGCTCGGCCCGAGTGGTGTCGACAGCGCGTCGGAGGTGGTGCTGCCGGGACCGAACGACGGCGAACCCCGCGTCTATCGGGCCACGGCCCGCCGCATGCGCGCCGCCGACGGACGGGCCTTGGGCCGCGTCCTCGTTCTCGACGACCTGACCGTCGAGCGCCAGGCCGACGCCATCAAGGCCGACTTCGTGGCCGTGATCGGCCATGAGCTGCGCACGCCCCTCACCGTGATGAAGGGCTACATGCACACGCTCGCCAAGCGCTTCGACACGTTGAGCGAGGAGAAGCGGGGCCAGGCCATCGGCGCCGTGCAGGCCAACCTGGTGCGGCTCGAGCGCCTGATCGAGGACCTGTTGTTCATCTCGTCGGTCGAGCAGCGTCGCTGCAAGATCGACCTGGAGTCGCACGACGTGGCCGCCCTGTTGGCCGAACGGGGCGACACCCGGGTCACCGTGCGCACGCCGGCCCGGCCCGTCGAGATGCTGGTCGACCAGCCCAAGTTCCAACAGGTCGTGCACCACCTGCTGGACAACGCCTTGAAGTACTCCGAGGGGCCGGTGATCGTGGAGCTGGCCGACAAGGGCGACGAGATCGAGGTGTCGGTCACCGACTCGGGACCCGGTATCTACTCGGGCGACGTGCCCCAACTGTTCGAGCGCTTCCGCCAGCTCGACGGGACGTCGACCCGCAAGCACGGCGGCGTCGGCATCGGCCTGTACTTGTGCAGGCGGGTGGTGGAGGCCTTGGGCGGGCGTATCTGGTGCGACTCGCGCCTGGGCGTGGGCAGCCGCTTCGCCTTCACCCTGCCCAAGGACGGGCACAGCGCGGAGGCGGCCACCGCGGCGATCAACCGGGCGCCCGTCTCCACGTAAGACTCTGGGCGTGGACTCGCTCCTCCGCCCGCCCATCGGCTTCGCCCACCGCGGGGCCAGGGCCCATGCGCCGGAGAACACCATCGAGTCGTTCCGACTGGCGTTGAAACTCGGCGCCACCGGACTGGAGAGCGACGTGTGGGTGACGTCCGACGGCGTGCCCGTGCTCGACCACGACGGCGTGGTGGGCGGGCGCCTGCGTCGGCGTTCCATTGCCGACGTGGCCCGGGCCGACCTGGCTGCGCACGTGCCGACGCTCGAGGCGCTGTACGCCGAGTGCGGGACCAGGTTCGAGCTGTCGCTGGACGTGAAGGACCCGGCCGCCGCGCCCGCGGTGTTGGCCGTGGCCCGGGCCGCGGGCGGCGACGCCGTGCGCAGGCTGTGGCTGTGTCATCCCGACTGGGAGCAGGTGGTCAGGTGGCGGGCCTTGGACAGTGACGTGCGCCTGGTCGACTCCACCCGCATCCGTCGCATCAAGGAGGGGCCAGAGCGGCGGGCCGCCAACCTGGCCGCGGCCGGCGTCGACGCCGTCAACATGCATGCATCGGACTGGACCTTGGGCCTGACCACGCTGTTCCACCGCTTCGACCGGCTGGCCTTCGCGTGGGACGCCCAGTTCGCCCGGGTGCTGGCGTCGGTCCTGGCCATGGGCGTCGACGCCGTCTACTCCGACCACGTCGACGTGATGATGGAGGCCTTGGCCCACACCGCCCAGTAGCACTTTGCCCAACGCGCTTCTTGTCAGCCTGAGTTCGACATGTCGAACTGGTCCTGACAGGAAGGGACGAAACCCCGGCGCGCTACAGGAGGTGGACGTGCGGGATGGGCCAGACCCGGATGAAGGCCCGTCCGACCACCAGGTTCTTGCCGATGGGCCCGAAGAAGCGGCTGTCCTTGGACCGGGGCCGGTTGTCACCCATCACCCAGTAGGACTTCTCGGGCACGACCTGGGCCGGGAAGTCGAGGGTAGAGATGGTCTTGGGCAGATACGGCTCGTCGAGCATCTTGTCGTTGACCCAGACATGCCCTTCACGGCCTTCGATCTTCTCGCCGGGTAGAGCCACGACCCGCTTGATGAGGTCCTTGATGGACGGGTCGCCGCCCAGTTCGGCGGGCGGCCGGCTGAACACGACGATGTCGCCGCGATGGATGTCGTGCAGCTTGTAGCTCGTCTTGTTGACGATGACCCGGTCCGAGATCTTGAGGGTCGGGTCCATCGACTCGGACGGGATGTAGAAGGCCTGGAAGGCGAAGGTCTTGATGATCAGCGCGGCGATGATGGCGGCCACGATGATGGCGCCCCACTCCACGGCCACCTTGGTGGGGTTGTGGGGCTCCTCGACTACCGGGGGCAGGTCGGGGGGCGGCGTTTCCACAGGGGCTTGGGGCGCGGTCAAGGGCCTCAGGGTACAAGCCGGGACGCAACCGCACCCGCCGCGCCTGCGTAGGCGTAAAAGCGAGGGTCGTCGTCGGGGCCGCGGCCCATGGTGGTGACCCGCAGCCCGGCCCCGTGGAGCAGGGCGGGGACGTCTGGCGTCTCGACCCGCTCCACGGTGTGTAGCGGGCCCACGTCGAGGTCGGGCTCGTCGGCAGGGAGGGCCACGATGGCTGACCGGTTGGCCTGGCCCAGGGCGGTGACAGAGTGGTGGCTCACGCCTTGGTGGCGGGCCCTCGGGTCGGCGTCGGAGAAGCGCAGGGCCACGACGGGCCGGCCTCCGGCTGCGCCTGCGGCGTCGATGATGGCGGCCACCTCCAGCCCGCTGAACCCATGGGCGGTGGCCGTTCCGACCACGCCTGGGCCCGTTCCCACCACCACGGCGTCGGCCGCGGCCGCGGCTGCGGCCACGTCGAGCGCAGAGGGCACGTTGACGGCCTCGAACTGGCCGCCGAAGGCCTGGCCCGCGGTGACGGTGCCGTCGAGCAGGCCCGCGTCGCAGAGGTCGGCAACCAGGTCGGACAAGGCCAGCGGCAGGGCGCCCCCGTCGGTCATCACGTAGACCAGTCGGCGGTCGGGAGCCAGGTGCTTGAAGACGGCGGCCACACAGGCGACCTGGCTGTGCAGGGCGCAGGCCACCACCGGCATGCCGTTCAGGGACTCGGGGGCCTCGAAGCCTTCGACCTCCTCGGCCACGCCGGTGTCGGCCTGTAGCGACGTGTACCGGAGCTTGAGCACGTGGCCCGGGCCCGGCTGCGACCATTCGTGGCGCGAGAGGTTCCAGTGCACGACGTGCCAGCCGCCCGTGCCCAGACCGAGGTCGACGGCGGTGGTGTTGAACACGACCCTGTCCCCCACCGCGACCGGCCCGATCAGGTCGGTGAGAACGTAGGCCCGCTCTCCGTCGACCGTGACCCGCTGCAACCCGGCCCGCTCCGATATGACAGCGTCGACCGTCCCAGTCCGAAACGCCGGCATCCCCGCCCCCTACCCCTCCCCCCGCGCCCCCGCTGCCCCCACCCGCGCCCCCACTCGCTTCTGGGCACCTTTTCTTCGCCTATGGGCAAGAAAAGGTGCCCAGAACGGGAAAACCGAGGGGGGCGGGGGCAAGGGAGGCGTGGGCGAGGAGGGAGGCGGGGACAGGGGCGCGGGCGGCGGGGCCACAGGGCGGACCGGTGGCTACAGGGACGCGATGAGTTTTTCGACTCGCTCGTCGCGGGCTTTGAACGGGTCCTTGCACAGCACGGTGCGCTGGGCCTGGTCGTTGAGCTTGAGGTGGACCCAGTCGACGGTGAAGTCGCGCCTGCGCTCCTTGGCCTTCTTGATGAACTCGCCCCGCAGCCGTGCTCTTGTGGTCTGGGGCGGCTCTTCGACCGCGGTGTCGATGGCTTCGTCCGTGCAGACCCTGTCCACCAGGCCCTTGCCCTGCATCCGGTAGAACAGGCCGCGGTCGCGTGAGACGTCGTGGTACTGGAGGTCCATCAGCGCGACCTTGGGATGGGTCAGCGGGAGGTCGTGGCGGTCTCTGTAGCCCTCGATGAGCCGGTGCTTGATGACCCAGTCACACTCGCGGTCGAGGGTCATCGGGTCCTTCTCGATGGCGGTCAGGCAGTGCTCCCACATGTGCAGGGCCTGCTCTTCGAGCGGGCTGAAGCCCTTCTGCTCGTGGTAGCGCTGGGCCCGCGTGAGGTACTCGCCTTGAATGTCGAGGGCGCTGGCCTCGCGGCCGTTGGCCAGGCGGACGCGCCGCTTGCACGTGGTGTCGTGGCTGATCTCGCGGATGGCCCGGATGGGGTTCTCCAGCGTCATGTCCCGCAACACGACGGCCGGGTCCTCCAGCATGCGCAACAGGATCGACGTGGCGCCCACCTTGAGGAAGGTGGCGTACTCGCTCATGTTCGAGTCGCCCACGATCACGTGCAGGCGGCGGAAGCGCTCGGCGTCGGCGTGGGGCTCGTCACGCGTGTTGATGATGGGCCGGCTGCGGGTGGTGGCCGACGACACGCCCTCCCAGATGTGCTCGGCCCGCTGCGAGATGCAGTAGCTCGCCCCCCTGGCCGTCTGCAACACCTTGCCCGCGCCCGCATAGATCTGGCGGGAGACGAAGAACGGGATGAGGACTTCGGCGTAGTGGCCGAAGTCGTCCCTGCGTGAAGTCAGGTAGTTCTCGTGGCAGCCGTAGGAGTTGCCCGCGGAGTCGGTGTTGTTCTTGAAGAGATAGATGACGCCCCGGATGCCCTCCTCCCGCAAGCGCTGCTCGGCGCTGAGGAGGAGGTGTTCGAGGATGCGCTCCCCCGCCTTGTCGTGCACCACCAGGTCGTAGATGGAGTCGCATTCGGGGGTGGCGTACTCGGGGTGGCTGCCCACGTCGAGATACAGGCGGGCGCCGTTCTCCAGGAAGACGTTGCTGCTGCGGCCCCACGACACCACTCGGCGGAAGAGGTACCGGGCGACCTCGTCTGGGCTCAGCCTGCGCTGACCGCGCAAGGTGCAGGTGACGCCGTACTCGTTCTCGAGCCCGAAGATGCGCCGCTCCATTGGGCCCACGGTACCGGTCCGCAGGTGGCTAGCCCTGCACCAACCCTTTCGCCCTCATGGCGTGCCTGTGCATTTGATGTGTGCATGAGGCGCGACCGGTCCTTCGAGCCGGAGTTCACAGGCGACTATCGCCGCGCCGCGCCGACGCGGTTCGAGATCGTCGACTAGCCCAGGAGGCCCGTGAGTTCTTCGTCCAGCACCCGGCGGAAGGCCCGACGGTCCTGGTTGCGGTCGAGCACGGCCACTTCGAGGTCCTTGGTCTCCAGCGTGCGCTCGGGACCGGACAGCGCATGGGTGGCCGCTTGCAGCGCCGCGCCCAAGGCCATGCCCGGCTGGAACGACGACTCCATGCGGCCTTGAATGGCCTCGGCCTCGCCGCCCAGGACGGTGAAGCGGTCCTCGTCGAACACGGTCCCGTCGTAGAGGATGTGGTAGAGCTGGTCGTCGGCCCCGTCTGACTGGGGCGACCCGACCTCGGCCACCAGGATCTCCACCTCCATGGGCTTCATGTCGTGGGTGAAGACCTGGCCGATCAACTGGGCGTAGGCGTTGGCCAGCGACCGGGCGTCCACGTCCTCGCGGGAGTAGGCGTAGCCCTTGGTGTCGGCGTGGCGAACGCCCGCGACCCGCAGCGAGTCGAACTCGTTGAACTTGCCCACCCCGGCGAAGGCGATGCGGTCGTAGATCTCGCTCACCTTGTGCAGCGTGCGCGACGGGTTCTCCGCGGCCAGCAGGATGCCGTCGGCATAGAGCGTGGCGACCAGGGCCCGGCCGCGGGCGATGCCCTTGCGGGCATAGTCGGCCTTGTCCTTCATCAACTGCTCGGGGGCGACGTAGAAGGGCATGCTCATCGGCGGACACCCCGCGCGCTCTTGCGCTCGATGAGGGCGGCGAAGCGCTCGGCCACCTCGGCCTCGGGGACGGGCTCGTACCCTTCGGCGGTGATGGTGGCCACCGTGGGATAGATGCCGCGCACCGCGTCGGGGCCGCCGGTCGCCGAGTCCTCGTCGGCCGCCTCGTACAGGCCCTGCACGGCCAGCTCGATGGCGGTGGCCCGGTCCAGATCAGGCGTCCACTGGAGCTTGATGGCGGTGCGGGCGTCCCTGCCACCAGAGCCGTCGGCGTGGAAGTCGGTCTCCTCGTAGCGGCCGCCGGTGGCGTCGTAGGTGAAGATGCGGCCTTGCCGCCTGCGCAGGTCGTAGCCCGCGAACAGCGGGATGACGACCAGGCCCTGCATGGCCATGGGCAGGTTCTGGCGGACCATGGCCGCCAGTTGGTTGGCCTTGCCCTCCAAGGAGAGCACCGACCCCTCGACCTTCTCGTAATGCTCCAACTGGAGTTGGAACAGCTTGACCATGTCCAAGGCGAAGCCCGCGGCGCCCGCGATGGCCACGCCGGACCAGCGGTCCGCCGGGTGCACCTTCTCCATGGCCCGGTGGGCGATGCTGCTGCCCGCCGTGGCCCGGCGGTCGCCCGCCATCACCACGCCGTCGTTGTAGCGCAAGGCGGTGATGGTGGTGCCATGGGTGATGGCGAAGGCGGGGTCGACCTGCACGATGGGCGGGTCGCCGTTCACACGGCGCAACAGGCCGGTGAAGCTGGGACCCGGGTCGTCGGCCGGGGAGAAGAAGGGCAGCGTCATGGTGCGGCGACGTTAGCCGCGCCAACTCGATCGCCAACCTCTGGTCGGCGAAGGAAAACCCCTACTGGCCGCCCTTTTGCACGTAGGAGCGCACGAACTCCTCGGCGTTCTCTTCGAGCACCTCGTCGATCTCGTCCAACAGGTCGTCCAGCTCGGCCTTGATCTTCTCGCCCTGCTTCGACTCGGCGGGCGCGGCCTCGACGACCTCGTCGGCCTCCCGGGTCTGTGCCGGCTTCTTCTTCAGCTCTCGTTCTGCCATCGCGGTTTTTCGCTGCCTCCTAGGAGCCCAGCCGCTCCAACAGCTCGGCCGGGCTCGAACATCCTTCAAACAAGCTATCGACCAATTCGGCCGTACCTCTGAGCGGTTCCATCATGGCCACCCTTCGCAGCGGGTCGCCACCCAGGTCGAACACCAGTGAATCCCAGTTGGCCGCCGCGACCGAGGATGCCCACCGTTGGAGGCACTTGCCCCGGAAGTAGGCCCGCGTGTCGCGGGGCGGCTCTGTGACGGCCTGGTCGACCTCTTCATCGATGAACAGGCGCTCCATGGGGAGCCGGGCGAACAGCGACCGCTCGGGCCGCATGTCGTGGTACTGCAGGTCCATGGCCGCCATGCGGTGGTCGGTCCAGTTGAGCCCGTGCCGGTCCCTGTAACCCTCGAGCAGCCGGTACTTGGCCACCCAGTCGAGCTGTCCTGACAACGACATGGGGTCCGTCTCCAGACCGGTGAGCACCGACTCCCAGCGGGCCAGCACCTCGTCGCCGGACGGGCCGATGGCCTCCAGGCCCCGGTCCTCCGCGTACTTGCGGGCCAGGTCGAAGAACTCCCACTGCATCTCCAACGCCGTCATGGTCGACCCGTTGGCCAGCGTGAGCGGCAGCCGCAACGACATGTCGTACGACACCTTGCGCAAGGCCGCGACCGGCGTCTCCAACGTGAAGTCGCGCTCGCCGAACCAGTCGTCCTCGATCATGCACAACACCAAGGCGGTGACGCCGAGCTTGAGGAAGGTGGCCACCTCGGAGAGGTTGGCGTCACCCACGATGACGTGGAGCCGGCGGTACTTCTGCGCGTCGGCATGGGGCTCGTCGCGCGTGTTCACGATGGGCCGCTTCAGCGTTGTCTCGAGGCCGACCTCCTCTTCGAAGAAGTCGGCCCGCTGCGTGAGCTGGAAGGGCACGTCCATGCCGCCGGTGGACGACGCCTCCGTCCCCACCTTGCCCGCGCCCGTGTAGATCTGGCGGGACACGAAGTGGGGCATGACGTGCTGGACGATGCGGGCGAACGGGGCCTGGCGGTCCATGAGGTAGTTCTCGTGGGTGCCGTAGGAGTTGCCCTTGCGGTCCGAGTTGTTCTTGTAGACGACGATGCCCTGGCCGCTGGGCAGGGCCTTGGCCGCGGCCTCCATGGAGCGGGCCAGGATGCGCTCGCCCGCCTTGTCGAACATGGTGCAGACCTTGGCGTCCGCGCACTCGGGCGTGGAGAACTCGGGGTGGGCGTGGTCGACGTAGTACCGGGCCCCGTTGGTGAGCACCGCGTTCACGAGGTGGGTCTCGACCTCGGGCGGCATGGCCCCTTCACGGGCGAAGCCGCGGGCGTCGTTGCCGGGGTGCTCGTCCTCGAAGTCCCAGCCCACCTTGCGCTGGAGCTCGTTGACGTACGCGTTGATCAGGACCGAGGAGGCGGCGATGGGGTTCTTCTCACCCATGCCGCGCGGGTCGATGCCGTACTCGGTCTCGAGCCCGAAGACCTTCCGTATCGCCACGAGCCGACCCTACCCCTCGCCCCGGCCGTGGCTGGGCAAGGGCCTAGAGGTACTGGCCGGTCCCGACACGCTCGATGGCACGCCCGCCCGTGGGCTCGCCCTTGCCCTCCGACATGAGCACCCGGAGGAAGACGATGCGCTCGCCCTTCTTGCCGGAGATCTTGGCCCAGTCGTCGGGGTTGGTGGAGTTGGGCAGGTCCTCGTGCTCCTTGTACTCCTGCTTGATCGAGGCCAGCAGGTCGTCGAGGCGGATGCCCTTGCCCTCGGCCGCGATCTGGCGCTTGATGGCCAGCTTCTTGGCCCGGCGCACGATGTTCTCGATCATGGCCCCCGAGGCGAAGTCCTTGAAGAACATCACCTCTTTGTCGCCGTTCTGGTAGGTGACCTCGATGAACCGGTTCTCGTCGTCCTCGCGGTACATCACCTCGACGGTGCGCTCGATCATCACCCGCACGGCCTTGTCCCTGTCGCCGCCGCCCAGGGACTGGACCTCGGCCTCGTCCAAGGGCAGGTCCGACGTGAGGTAGCGGCCGAAGATCTGCTGGGCCGCGCCCGCGTCGGGGCGCTCGATCTTGATCTTCACGTCCAAGCGGCCGGGCCGCAGGATGGCCGGGTCGATCAGGTCCTCGCGGTTCGACGCGCCGATCACGATGACGTTCTTCAGCGTCTCCACGCCGTCGATCTCGGCCAGGAGCTGCGGCACGATGGTGGACTCCATGTCGCTGCTGATGCCGGTGCCGCGGGTGCGAAACAGCGAGTCCATCTCGTCGAAGAAGACGATGACCGGCACGCCCTCCTCCGACTTCTCCCGCGCGCGCTGGAAGACGAGGCGAATCTGCCGCTCGGTCTCACCGACGTACTTGTTGAGGAGCTCGGGACCCTTGATGTTGAGGAAGTAGGACCGCGCCGCGGGCTTGCCGGTGACCTGGCTGACCTTCTTCGAGAGCGAGTTGGCGACCGCCTTTGCGATGAGGGTCTTGCCACACCCGGGCGGCCCGTAGAGGAGGATGCCCTTGGGTGCGGGTAGGCGGTACTCGTCGAACAGCTCGCGGTGCATGAACGGCAACTCGACGGCGTCGGTGATCTGCTCGATCTGCGAGTCGAGGCCGCCCACGTCCTCGTAGGAGATGTCGGGGACCTCTTCGAGCACGAGCTCCTCGACCTCGGGTCGCGGAAGCTTCTCGAGCAGCAGGCCCGAACGGGGATCCATGAGGACGGTGTCTCCGGAGCGGAGCGGCGCATCCAGCAGACCATCGGCGAGCTCGACCACGCGCTCCTCGTCGGCCCGGCCGACCACGAGGGCGCGCAGCCGGTCCTCCATGATCTCCTTGATGGTGACGACCTCACCGGCGATCTCGCGGCCGCGGGCGAGCACGACGTTGAGCGACTCGTTGAGCACGACCTCGGCGCCCCGCTCGAGCTCTTCCTCGCCGAGATCCGGGTGGATGGAGACGCGCATCTTGCGCCCGCCCGAGAACACGTCGACGGTGCCGTCCTCGTTGCGACCGATCAGGGTGCCGTAGGCCGAGGGCGGCTGCGTCAGCTTCTCGACCTCCTCGCGCAGGGCGGCGATGT
>JAUTXP010000046.1 GCA_030837965.1 Acidimicrobiaceae bacterium
GCCGCGTCGGCGACGGGCGTGGCCCACAGCGTGGCGCTGGCCCCGGCCGTGGCCGTGACCACCCTGCGCTACGGCTTCGCCGGCCCCGGCGACTCGCCCGCCCTCACCGTCGACGGGTCGGGCGCGCTCGAGCGGCTCCAGCCCCTGCTCGGCGGCGTGCTCGTGACCAGGCGGGCCGCGGCCGGGGGGGACGTGTGGAGCTACCCCGGCGTCCACGGCGACGTCGTGGCCCTGGCCGACGGGGCGGGCGCCAAACAGGGCCCGACGCGCACGTACGACCCCTTCGGCGGCGCCCTCGCGGGCGTCCCCGACAACACCGGCGGCAGGGTCGACTACGGCTGGCTGGGCCAGCACCAGCGGGGCTACGAGGCCGACGCGGGCGGCGGCGTCATCGAGATGGGCGCCCGCATGTACGTGCCCGGCCTCGGCCGCTTCCTCGAGGTCGACCCGGTCGAGGGCGGCTCAGCCAACGACTACGACTACGTCAACGGCGACCCGGTCAACAATCTCGATCTGGCGGGCACGATGTGCTTCGTCAAGTGCGGGTGGGGACACGTCACTAGGGGCGTTAAGCATGTAGCTCTCAATTTCGCAGCAGTTCCGCCGTATCTCGCCTACTACGCCTCGTACAAGACGCGACGGGCGGCGCCTCACTGGATGCGCGGACCTCTCGTGCCGCTGAAGGCCAGCGAATCACTCGGGCTGTGGGGTGATCAGGTGATCGATCGGTGGAAGGGCGAGTCCGTTCGAGACGAAGGCACGAAGGGCTACATTACGCCTTGGCATTCGTGGACGAATGGACCTATTCGGTTCCTTCGTGGCCCATACATCTACCTGCCCGGGATCCACGGTGACGGTCGTCGTGACTACGTGTGATCGGGTGAGGCGGCTGTTCGTTGGCGGTTCGGTGGGGTTGCTCGCAGCTGTGTTGGCCGCGTGCAACCCCGATCCGACGTCCGGCGGGTTTACATTCAAAATCGTCAATGACCGGTCTGGTGCCGTTGTTGTCAAGTACTGCGACAATCGAAGTTGCTCACGAGTTGACTGGAAGGCGACAGTGCCAGCCGGCGGGGTCGAGCCGGCGAACACGTCGGCTGAGGGACACGACGAGTGGTATCAGTTCGCTGACGCTGACACTGGTGCCGTGCTCGGTTGTACGACGGTGAACTTCCACGGACGGAAGAAGGGTGTCGTCCTTCGCGTCTCGAGCGCCACGCCGTGCGCCGCTTGACGCTGCCCGTCGGATCCTGGCCACCGACACGACAACAACTCGCGCCGGCATCGCGTCAACCCCTCGCATTGCCTGTCGTGCGCTCTGTGATCGACCCGACTCCCGGGTACTACGAATGACGGGACGGCGGCTACGTAGGGTCAGTCCGCTCCTGGCGTGCCTCGTGGGCTTCGGTTGCGGTTCGAGACCCGTGGCGCATTCCCAACAACCTGATGCCCGTGTCTGCGACTCCGATCAGGTTCGTTCGCCAGCGAAGGCTGTGAGGCGTCGACCGAGCGGTAAATGCGCCCGTTCTCATGGCTGCTGACGCGTTGGCTGTCGGTGCCGATGCGCTCGCCGAGCTCACCTTGGTACCAACCGGCTTGCGCGTCGGTCCCGCGACCGGCGGCCTCGTGCCGAAGGCGACGGGCCATCGGAAGGGCCACGCCCGCAGAGGCGCAACGCCCGACCGCCAACCCGCGGGCGATCTACGGCGCCCACTGGGAGCGGAAGCGGCGCAGGCGTAGCGAGTTGGTGACCACGAAGACGCTGGAGAAGGCCATGGCCCCGCCTGCGATGAGCGGGTTGAGCCTGCCCGACGCGGCCAGCGGCAGGGCGGCCACGTTGTAGGCGAAGGCCCAGAACAGGTTGCCCTTGATGGTTCGCAACGTGGCGCGCGACAGGCGGATGGCGTCGGCCGCGGCTCGCAGGTCGCCCCGCACCAGGGTGATGTCCGACGCCTCGATGGCCACGTCGGTTCCGGTTCCCATGGCCACGCCCAGATCGGCTTGAGCGAGGGCGGCGGCGTCGTTGACACCGTCACCCACCATGGCCACAACCCGGCCATCGCGTTGCAGCCTCCTGACCACGTCCACCTTGTCCTCGGGGCGGACCTCGGCGACCACGTCGGCCTCGTCCAGCCCCACGCCGTGGGCCACAGCCAACGCGGCCCTTCGGTTGTCGCCGGTCAACAACAGTGGGCGCAGCCCCAGCCCCCGCAACGCCGTCACCGCCTCGGCCGACGTCGCTTTGACGGCGTCGGCCACGGCCAACACGGCCCGAGCCTGGCCGTCCCACGCGACCACCACCGCCGTGCGGCCTTCGGCCTCGGCCGCCTCCTGAGCGGCGGCCAAGGCGGGCGGCAGCCCAGGCCCGGGCGACAGCGCATCCACCACGAACGACGCCCGCCCCGCGATCACGGTGTGCCCTTCGACCACACCACGCACTCCGAAGCCCTGCGTGCTGAAGAACTCGGCCACACCGGGCAGGTCAGCGCCGCCAACCGTGCCGCCGCCAGCCGCCCCGCCGGCCCCAACCCCGCCGCCATGCCCACGCGCCCCTTCGACCACGGCCCGCCCGATGGGGTGCTCGCTGGCCGACTCCACCGCGGCGGCCAGGCGCAAGGCCTCACCCTCGGTCACACCGTCGACGACCACATCGACAAGGGTCATGCGGCCGGTCGTGATGGTGCCGGTCTTGTCCAGCACCACGGTGTCGATCCGACGGGTCGACTCCAGGATCTCCGGACCCTTGATGAGGATGCCGAGCTGCGCGCCCCGCCCGGTACCCACCAACAGCGCGGTCGGCGTGGCCAGGCCGAGGGCGCACGGGCAGGCGATGATCAACACGGCAACGGCCGCGGTGAATGCCGACTCGACTCCATGCCCGGTCACCAGCCACCCCGCCAACGTGAGCCCGGCCAAGACGATGACGGTGGGTACGAACACGGCCGAGATGCGATCGGCCAGACGCTGCACGGGTGCCTTGCCGCTCTGGGCGTCCGCCACCAGTCGGGCCATGTGGGCCAAGGCCGTGTCCGATCCAACGCGTATGGCCCGCACGATGAGCCGCCCGCCCGCGTTGACCGTCGCCCCCGCGACCTCGTCGCCCGGCCCCACCTCGACGGGCACGCTCTCGCCGGTCAGCAGCGAGGCGTCGATGGCCGACGTGCCGTCCTCGACCACACCGTCGGTGGCCACCTTCTCACCCGGTCGCACGACGAAGCGCTCGCCGACGGCCAACTGCTCGACGGGGACCCTGGCCTCCACGCCGTCCCGAAGCACAGCCACGTCCTTGGCCCCCAACTCCATGAGGGCCCGCAAGGCCGCGCCCGACGAACGCTTGGCCTTGGCCTCGAAGTACCGGCCGGCCAGAAGGAATACGGTCACACCTGACGCCACCTCGAAGTACACGGCGTCCGCACCGTGCCCGTTGGACACGCCCAACGAGAAGCCCATCCGCATGGCCGCGTCCCCAGCGTCGCCGAAGAACAACGCGTACAGCGACCATCCGAAGGCGGCAAGGACGCCCATGGAGATGAGGGTGTCCATGGTGGTGGCCCGGTGCTTGAGGTTCACCCACGTGGCCCGGTGAAACGGCAGCGCGCCCCAAACGGCGACCGGTGCGGCCAGCACCAGCGAAGCCCACTGCCACCCGTCGAACTGAAGGCGGGGCACCATGGCCAACACGACGACCGGGATGGACAGGCCGAGCGAGACGAGCAGCCGGCGTCGCAGCACCTGGGTCTCCGCGTCGCTCAGGTCATGGTCGTGCTCATGCCCGCCGCCGTGCTCGCCGCCATGGTGCGGGCGGGGGAGGGCGGCCGAGTAGCCCGCGGCCTCCACTGTCTCGATCAGCGTGGTCGCGTCGATGTGCGACGGCGCCTGCACCACGGCCTTCTCGGTCGCGTAGTTGACCGACGCCTGCACGCCCTCGATTCGGTTGAGCCGCTTCTCGACTCGCGCCGCGCACGACGTGCACGTCATGCCCCGGATGTCGAGCTCGACCCGCTCGACGGCGTCGGTCACTTCACCAACTCGTAGCCCGCCTCGTCGACGGCGGCCCGCATCTGTTCGTCGGTGACAGGAAGCGAGCTGGTGACGATGACGTCGCCGCTGGCCAACTCGACCTCGATCCCTTCGACACCATCGAGCTTGGCCACCTCCTCGGTGACGGCCCGAACGCAGTGCTCGCACGTCATCCCCTGCACCTTGTAGGTGGAGGTCGTCGTCACGATTCGCTCCTTTCCCTCAACTCTTCAGCAGCCGCTCGACGGCCGCGGTGGCCTCGGTCAGCTTGCGGTCGGCGTCGGCGCCGCCTGCGGCCACGGCATCGGCCACGCAATGGCGCAGGTGGTCGTCGAACATGCCCACGGCCACGCTCTGCAAGGCCTTCGTGGCGGCCGAGATCTGGGTCAGCACGTCGATGCAGTAGCGGTCGGCCTCGACCATCTGGGCGATCCCCCGCACCTGCCCCTCGATCCGACCCAGCCGCCGCAGCAGGTCGTCCTTGTTCATCTCGTAGCCCGGCATGCTCGGAACCATACCCCCCTAGGGTAGTCTTCGCAAGACTGGAGGACATACCCTGCGGATTCCACGGCCTATGTCCTCCAGACGGGAGGGCATGAGTGGGAATCCGCAGCCGGCTCACAGGAAGCTCACAGACATGTGCGCAACAGTGGACCCATGAGCACCGCGTCCCAGGCCCAGCCCGCGGCCAGCGCCCAACGGCCCAACCGCATCCTGGTGGTGGACGACGAGGAGAACATCAGCTTCCTGCTCGACTCGGCCCTGCGCCACTTCGGGTACGAGGTGCGCACGGCGGCCACGGGACGCGAGGCCCTGCGCCAGATCGAGCAGTTCGCCCCCGACCTGATGCTGCTCGACGTGATGCTGCCGGACCTCGACGGGTTCGAGATCGTGCGCCGCATGCGCATGGACGGCATCAAGGTCCCCGTCTTGTTCCTGACCGCCCGCGACGCGGTGGACGACAAGGTGCGAGGCCTGACCCTTGGCGGCGACGACTACGTCACCAAGCCCTTCAGCCTGGAGGAGGTGATGGCCCGCATCCAAGTCATCCTGCGCCGACAGGGCGTTGTCGCGGCCTCGTCCAAACTGGCGCTGTCCGACCTCGAGATGGACGACGACGCCCATACCGTGCGACGGGCGGGCGAGCTCATCGACCTGTCGCCCACCGAGTACAACCTGTTGCGCTTCCTGCTCTTGAACACCGGGCGCGTCATGTCCCGCAACCAGATCCTCGACCACGTCTGGCAGTACGACTTCGGTGGCAACGCCACGGTTGTCGAGACGTACATCAGCTATCTGCGCAAGAAGGTCGACCGGCTGGGCCCGCCACTCATTCACACCGTGCGCGGCGTCGGCTACAGCCTCAGGGTCTCGTAGATGTCGCTGCGTCGACGCATCCTTCTCGGGTTCGTCGTCATAGCCGCCGTGCTCGTCGTCACCAACGTGGCCTTGTCCGGCACGTTCCGCTCCTTCCTGCTCGAGCGGGTGGACCAGCAGTTGGCCGACGTGTCCAGCAGGCCAGTGTTCCGCGGCGACCCCAGGGGGAGGCCGGGTGAGCGGCCCCAAGACCGGCCGGGCGAGACGGTCAGCGAGTACTACATCGCCTTTGTCGATCCCGCCACCGGGGCCTACACGCCGGTCAGTTCCGCTCTGGACACCGGCGCGACCCCGCCGCCCAGGATCGACGCCGAGGCCGTGGCCCGCCACACGGCAAGCAACGCCGAGGACGCCCGACCCTTCACGGCCCAGTCGCAATCGGGTACCGGCCGATGGCGCCTCATCGTGGTGGAGAGCGGGCCCGGCAACCGCACCGCGGTGGTGGGCATCAGCCTCAACGAACTTCAGGCCACCTTGCGCCGCGTCCGCTTCGTGCAAGCGGCGGGCACGTTGGCGGTGCTGCTCGCCTTGGGCATCGTGTCGTGGTGGATGCTGCGGCTGGGCGTGCATCCCTTGGAGGACATGGCCACAACGGCCGACGCCATCGCCGCGGGCGACATGTCCCGGCGCGTCCAGCACCCGAGCGAGGTCACCGAGGCGGGCCGACTGGGTGTGGCCATCAACTCGATGTTGGAGCGCATCGAGGAGGCCTTCAGAGCCAGGGAGGCGTCCGAGGAGCGGGTGCGTCGGTTCGCGGCCGACGCCTCGCACGAGCTGCGCACGCCCCTCACCTCCATCCAGGGCTACACCGAGCTGTGGCGGGCCGGGGCGTTGAGCTCCAAGCCGAAGCTGGCCGACGCCATGCGCCGCATGGAGCAGGAGTCGCACCGCATGGCCGCGCTGGTCGAAGACCTGTTGGTGCTCGCCCGCCTCGACCAGGGCCGCCCGCTCGACAGAGGCCCGGTGCGACTCGACCTGATCGCGCACGACGGCGTGCGCGACGCCTTGGCCGTGGAGCCCGACCGGCCCATCTCGATCACGGCCCAGCCCGTTGTGGTCCAAGGCGACGACGGCCGCCTCCGCCAGATCGTGGCCAACCTGTTGTCCAACGCCAGGGTCCACACCCCCGCGGGAACGCCCGTGCGCGTCAGTGTGACGTCGACCAATGAGGGCGCCAGTCGCACGGCCCGTCTGGAAGTGGCGGACGACGGGCCCGGCCTGGCGCCCGAGGCCGCGGCCAAGGTGTTCGAGCGCTTCTACCGGGCCGACCAGTCCAGAGCCCGGGCGGCAGGCGGCAGCGGGTTGGGACTGTCGATCGTGGCCGCCGCGGCCGAAGCACATGGGGGCCGGGCGACCGTTCATTCCGGGCCGGGCCAGGGCACGCGGTTTGTCATCGACCTGCCTGCGGACGAATCCGCATCAGATTCCGAGACGTTTCACAGAAACGGCGGTCATGGTGATGGTGAGGCCCGAGAGCCGGGCCCGATCAACAAGGAGTTCCGATGAACGTGGACACTGCGAGCGACCCCACCGGGCCCGACCGGGATCGAAGTCGCCGCCTTCGGGCCGGGCTGGTCGCGGGCGGCGCCGCCGTGGGGCTGACGTTGGCCGGTCTGGGCGTGGCCGCGGGCCAGACGGGCGACACCACGACGCCGCCGCCTGCGGCCCAGGCCCCGGCCGCGGGCCAGGCCGATCCGGGGCCGCGGCCTGAAGGACGGGGCGGCCCCCATCGGGGAGAGAAGGGCCTCGGCATGGGCATCCACGGCGAGTTCACGACCCGTGCCCCGGCCGGCGGCTATCAGACCATGGCCAGCCAGGTCGGCGAGGTCACCGACGTGAGCGCATCGGCGGTCACGGTCAAGAGTGAGGACGGCTACAGCCGGACCTACGTCGTCGACGACAACACGTTGGTCAACGCGGGCAACGAGGGCATCGCCGACGTGAAGAAGGGCGACAACGTCAGGGTGCTGGCCATCGTCAAGGACGGCAAGGCCAACGCCGTCGAGCTCCAGGACGGGACGCAGGTCGGCCAGCTCAAGGACAAGTGGCGGCCGCGTCGGCCCGCCCCTGCCCCTGCCCCCGGCACCGCGCCGAACGGCAGCGCACCGAGCAGCGGCGCCCCGAGCGCGAGCGGCGGCTCCTCGTCATAGCCGCAGTCCCTACTGCGGACTGGTCATAGCCGCAGTCCTGCCTGCGTGCATCCGCGCCGGGGAGGATCTCCTTGGTGGCCTCCGCTTCTGGGCACGTTTTCTTCGCCCAGGGCCAAGTTTTCGTGCCCAGAAGCGAGAATCACCGAGGAGTTGGTTGCCCACAGGGCGAAACGGCGTGACCTATCAGCGCGGCCAAGGCTGCGCAGCGCCGAATGCGCAGCGTCCTCGGTTGCTTTCAACGGGCGACCGCGGCGCGGTCGGTCAGCACGCCGTGCAAGGCCAGCAAGGCCTCGACCCGCGTGATCTCCGACGTGGTGAACCGCAGCGCGAGCGGCCGGGTGGCGAAGGCGACCAGCGCAGGCTCGAGCCTGCCGTCGGGCACGGCCAGCAGCCACACCGCGCCCCGCACGTCCCATTTGACCGACGCGGGCAGGTCGGCGGTGCGCATGACAATGGGACCGTCGTGGGCCATGGCCCGTCGACCCGCCTCATACGCGGCAGCCTCGGTCCGGGTGCTGACCCATGCCGCGGTGGCCGACGTCAGCTCCAACACGGCTCGTCCGAGTTCGAGTGTGTCTCGCGACGGGTCTGAAGCCACCAGCGCGCCCGCGTAGCGCAGGCCTCTGACCATGGGGTCCATGCGGTCCTCGGCCAGGCCGCAGGACAACAGCTCAGCGCCCGCCTCCGCCAGTTGCCGGGCCAGCCCCGTGGTGTCCCAGTCCGGCGGGCCGTCGACGACGATCTCGTCGACCGCCTTGGCCCCGTCCAACTCGTGGATGTCGATGGACACGACATTGCCGTCATGGGCGGCGATGGACCCGGCCACCAGGGCCAACGCCCCAGGCTGGTCGGGAAGCTCGACGCGGAGTCGGTAGGCGGCCATGGTCGAACCCTGCCCTGCCCACATTGCCTGCGGGTTACAGGCCGGCAAACGGCCTGTTGATCCGTGGGTAGGGTCGACATCGTGACCGACGTGATGCCTGCCGTGTTCTTCGGGCATGGCAGCCCCATGAACGCGTTGGAGCGGAATCGATACAGCGATGCATGGCGCGCCTTCGGCCAGTCCGTGCCCCGGCCGCGCGCCATCGTCATGGTGTCGGCCCACTGGTACGTGAACGCCACCGCGGTCACGGCCATGGCCCGGCCTCGCACCATCCACGACTTCTACGGCTTCCCCGACGAGCTGTTCGCGGTGGACTATCCGGCGCCGGGCGCGCCGGACGTGGCCGAGGAGGTGGCCGACGTCGTCAACCCGGTGTGGGTGGGCATCGACCACGACAGTTGGGGGCTGGACCACGGCACGTGGTCCGTGCTCGTCCATGCCTTCCCCGACGCCGACATCCCGGTGGTCCAGATCGCCATCAACGCCATGAAGCCCCTCGAGTACCACGTGGACCTGGGCGCCAGGCTGGCGCCGCTGCGCGAGCGGGGCGTGCTGCTGGCGGGCAGCGGCAATGTCGTCCACAACCTGGGCCGGATGGACTGGCACCAACCCGACGCGGGCTTCGACTGGGCCCAGCGCTTCAACCAGGCGGCCCGCTCGGTCATGCTCGAAGCGCCGGACGCCGTGGCCCGACTGGCTGACGACCCCGACTTCGATTCGGCCGTGCCCACGCCCGACCACTTCATCCCGCTGCTGTACCTGGCCGGGGTCGCGGCTGCGTCAGGGGAGCGGGCCGAGGTCCTGGTCGACGGCTACACCTACGGCTCGCTGTCCATGGCGTCGTACACGGTGGGTGGGGGCACGATGCCCGCGGGCGTGCGGTCAGAAACGGGGAATGCCGCGCCGGTGCCGGACCCGTCGGTGGTGCCACCCGAGGACACCAACATCTAGGCCCTGACGCCATCTGGGCGTGCTTGACCACCGAGGCGGTGGCGAACTGCGCCCAAATGCAAGGGGGGGCGGTGGGGCGGGGGTGGTGGGGCGGGGCGGGACTGAACGGGAATGCGTGCGGCCGCCAGATAGTTGACTGTGCAAATACTTGAGGAGAACAAGATGCCTGCTGCCACCCTCGAACCGATGGTCGACATCCGGAGGGCCGACGACCGCTTCAAGACCCAGATCAGTTGGCTGGACTCGAAGCACTCCTTTTCGTTCAGCAGCCACTACGACGCGGCCAACACGCACCACGGACTGCTGCTCGTCAACAACGACGACGTCATCGACCCTGGCACCGGCTTCGAGACCCATCCCCACCGGGACATGGAGATCGTGACGTGGGTGCTCACGGGCTCCCTCGTCCACCAGGACTCGACGGGCAACACCGGCGTCATCTATCCCGGGTTGGCCCAGCGCATGAGCGCGGGCACGGGCATCCTTCACTCGGAGAAGAACGACTCGTGGCGGCTCAGCGGGGAGCGTCATCAGGACCCCGTGCACCTCGTCCAGATGTGGGTCGTCCCCGACGAGCAGGGCATCACGCCCGGCTACGAGCAGCTCGAGATCGACGACCGCGATCTCCGAGGCGCCTTGGTGCCGGTGGCGTCCGGCATGGCCAAGCACGAGGGCAATGCCGCCATCCGAATCAAGAACCGGTACGCGGCCCTGTACGCGGCCCGCCTGGCGCCGGGCGAGAGTGTGGTGCTGCCGGAGGCGCCGTTCCTCCACCTGTTCGTCCCTCGGGGCCGGGTCGAGCTGGAGGGCGCGGGCCCGCTGGAGCAAGGCGACGCTGTGCGCTTCGCAGGCACGGGCGGACAACGGGTCAGCGCGCTGGAGGGCGCGGAGATCCTCGTGTGGGAGATGCACGCCGACCTGTCATAGGACGAGCCGACGACAGGGCGGCCCGCCGAGGCAGCAGACAGGGGAGGCCGCGCAGGCGGTTGCTAGGCCACGGCCAAGCGGACCCGTACGACGCTGCCGCCGTCGCCGGTGCGCACCTGCACCAGGTCACAGAGCTGGTTGACCAGCCACAGCCCCCGGCCCCGCTCGCTGTCGTGGGGCGGGGGCAGGCGGCCGATCAGCGGGTCGGAGATCAGGCCGCCGTCGGTCACCTGGCAGATGACCGTTTTGCCGTCGCTCCACGTCTCCACTGCGCCCCGGCCGCCGCCATACCGCAACGCGTTGGTGGCCAGTTCGTTGACGGCCAGCACCAGTTCGCCCTCACGCATGGTGCCCATGCCCGCCCGGGCCGCGGCGTCGCGGATGAACTGGCGCACGGCGATGAGGGCATCGGGCCCGAAGTCGAGACGCAACGCCTCGGCGGGCGGATCGGCGAGGGGCCTGCTGAACGGGGCCACCACTTCGTCCAAGCCCATGTAGTCGCCGCTCTCGGCCCGTCGACCGTTCACCACGACGACGGGATGGGTGCGGTGGGCACCTTCCACCACGGCCGGGTCGAGGCCGTTCACGTCGTAGGGGCACAGCAGCTCGAAGTCGCCCGCGTCGGCAAAGGCCAGGTTCAACAGGGCTTCGTGCCGCTCGCACTCCACGAACTCGTCGAATGAGCGTCCAGGCCACGCGGGCTCGCCGATGCCCCGCATGGGCCGATCCACGTCCTTGTGGTCCTCGACGAACTGGTGCCACGCCGGAATGATGCGGGCCGGATTGTGGCCCACCTTCTCCATGTCGACGTAGCGGATGGCCCTCCCGCCCTCGCCCAACGCAGCGCGCAGCATGTCGATCTTGCGCTGGGGCAGCGCCACCAGCGCGGGCTCGTCGTTGTCGATGCCCACTTGGAGGAAGGGGACGGTGCCGGCGAGGAAGGCGGCGTCATCTCCATAGAAGAGCGCCTCGTGCACAAAGCCTTTGCGGGCGGCGCGAAAGGTCTGACTCGGAGGCGGCGCCATTGCACCCAGTGTTGCACGCCCCTTGTCCGCTGACGAACCTCAGAGCACCTTGTCCCATAACGCCGATCAAGGGCTTTGGCAGGCGTTTGACCCCCAGGGGCCAGTGGCCGTCCATCCCCCGGCAGCGGCCTTCAGCGCGTTGGCCCAGCCTCGCCGAACAGGCCACTGACGAGGTCGGCCGCCTCCTTCGGAGCGCGGACATCGAGCATGACCACGGCACTTGTGATGTGCAGGCTGAAGTCGAAGAAGGAGCAGCACCCCTGCTCGGCCGCGGCCAGCCGGGCCACGTCGGCTGCGGTGTCGGGACCGGGCGGAAAGGCGATGCGCAGCCCGCCGTCGATGGCCTGACGGTCCGTGGCCAGCGTCAGCAGGCTTCGCCATTGCTCGACCCGCTCGGCCACCGCGTCGGCGCCGTCGAGCGTGCACGCCATCGGAGCGGCGTGGAGGGGAATGTGCTGTCTCACTGGGGCCAGGTTACGCACCTGTCTTCGCCCGGCCGCCTCCGGGTCGGCGACGAGCAGTGGACCATGTCGGCAGGAGGTCGGGGCCGACGCGCTGGAGCTCGTCGATGTGGGCCCCGGCCAGCTTGGCCAGGCGGCGGGCGCCCTTGGCCGTGAGGTGGACGCGCACGTTGCGCTGACTGTCCTTGTCCGCCTTGCGCACGACCAGGCCCGCCTTCTCGGCCCGGTCGATCAGTCCCACCACGCTGTGGTGGCGCAACAGCAAGTGCCCGGCCACCTCGCTGATGGTCGGCGGCCCGGCCGCGTGGCCTCGCACGGCCAAGAGGAGTTGGTGTTGGGCGGGCGTGATGCCGGCGTCCAATGCCTGCTGCTCGCTCCAGTAGAGGAACTGGCGCAATCGGTCGCGGAACGCGAGGAGGTGTTGGTAGTCGTCGACAGCCGGGTCGGTAGACATCTCGCACTACGATATGTCTTCATCGTCGCCGCCACCCCGCCCCGTCGACTCTTCCTTCTGGCCGGCCTGGCCGCCGTCATCGGCGCGGCCGGGGGCGCGGCCGCGTACGTGCTGGTGCATCTGATCGCGCTGTTGACCAACCTGGCCTTCTTCCACCGAGTGCGGTGGACCTTGCCGTCCTTCACCCACCTGCACCGCTCGCCCATGATCCTGGTCGTCGCCGTGACCGGCGCGCTGCTGGTGTCGCTCCTGGCCCAGTGGGCGCCCATCATTCGAGGCCACGGCATCCCGGAGGCGATGGAGGCCGTGCTCACCAAGCAGAGTCGGATCGCGCCGCGCACGGCCGTGGCCAAGCCCTTGTCGGCCGCCATCGCCATCGGCAGCGGCGGCCCGTTCGGCGCCGAAGGGCCGATCATCGTGACCGGGGGCGCCATCGGCTCGTTGCTCGGACAAGTGGTTCCCGTGTCGCCCAGCGAGCGCAAGATCCTGCTGGCCTGCGGCGCGGCGGCGGGCATGGCCGCCACTTTTGGCGCGCCGCTGGCATCCGTCGTCCTGGCCATCGAACTGCTGCTGTTCGAGTTCTCGACGCGCGCCTTCGTCCCGCTGGCGGTGGCGGCCAGCGTGGCCGCGGGCATGCACTCGGCCTTCTTCGGCAGCGGGCCCCTCTTCGCCGTTCCCCATCACGACTTCGCCGGGCTGGGCCAGCTTCCGCTGTACCTGCCGCTCGGGTTGGCGTGTGGGCTGCTGGCCGTCGTCATCAACAAGGGCCTGTTCTTGGTGGAGGACGGGTTCCGCCGCCTGCCCATCGGCCAGTTCTGGTGGCCCGCCTTGGGCGCCATCGGCTTCGCCTCAGTGGGCATGGCCGTGCCCCGCGTGCTGAGCGTGGGCTACGACCAGATCAGCGAGGTGCTCACCGGCAGGCTGGCGGCCAGCACGCTCGCCGTGCTGGTGGTCGCCAAGCTGGTGGCTTGGTGGCTGGCGCTCGGGTCGGGAACGTCGGGCGGAACGCTCGCGCCCATCCTCCTCATCAGCGGGTCCTTCGGCGCCTTGATGGGACGGCTGGCCGAACAGGTCCCCGGAGTGCATGTCTCGCCCGGCGCCTTCGCCCTTGTGGCCATGGCCGCCACGTTCGGCGCGTCGACCCGAGCCGCGTTCGCGTCGATCGTGTTCCTGTTCGAGTTGACCAGGGACTACAACGCCATCCTGCCGCTCATGCTGACAGCGGTCATCGCCGACCTGGTGGCCTCGGTCTTGATGCGCGACAGCATCATGACGGAGAAGCTCAGCAGGCGGGGCCTGCGCGTGCCTTCGGACTACCACGCCGATGTGCTGCGCACGACCACGGTCGCCGCGGTCATGACGGCCGACGTCGAGACGGTGGGCCAGGACGTGTCCGTAGGCGAGCTGGCCCGGCGGTTCCAGGGCGGCGGGCACGGGGCGTATCCCGTCGTCGACCAGTCGGGCCGGTGCGTGGGGATGATCGCCCGAGGGGACCTGTTGCGGGACGGGGCGTGGACTGACGAGAGCCCGGTCGAGAACGTGGCCTCGCCCGACATCGTGAGCGTGGCGCCGACCGACACCGTGAGCGACGCGCTCGAGCGCATGCTCGAAGAGCACATCGAGCACCTGCCGGTGATGGACGGCGACCGGCTGGTGGGCATCTGCACCCGGACCGACATCATGCGCGCCCGCCGGGTGCAGTGGGCCCACGAGCAGCCCGAGCCGGGTTGGCGGCCGCGTGGGCGAAAGCTGCGTCAGGAGTAGACCCCGACGCCCGCCGGCCCGCCCCCCCAAATCTTTTCCACAGCAGCAGGTGCTGTGGAAAAGATCGAGGGGGAAATGGGAGGGCCACTGGGATAGTGGTATACCAATGCTGGAAGGCTCGCGCTACGCTGGCTGGCATGCCCGCCGGCGGCCACGATGCGGCGCTTGCCCTGGAGCGAGACGGCTTCGCCATCCTCCCGGGCTTCCTCGATGCGGCCGAGGTCGCAGCCGGTCGAGCCAACCTGGCCCGCTACTTCCCGACGCCCGAGGAGTTCTTCGCCGCGGCCCCGGAGAAGTTCGCCTGGCTGCGGGCGGGCCAGTTCGCAGGCCTGATCGACTTCCCCTTCGTCGACGACGCCCTCAACGACCACCTCACCCATCCCCGGCTGGTCGCGCTGGCCCGGGAGTTGGTGGGGGCCGACGACGTCCGCCTGGTCCAAGGGCGGGCCTGGGCCAAGTACGGAGGCAACGTCGACTTCGACCAGCCCCTCCACCGCGACTACCCGAACCACACGCTCGCCTACCCGAGCGCCAAGCCAGGCCTGCGCGAGCTGATCGGCTTCATCTACTACTCCGACGTGACGGCCGACAGCGGGCCGACGTGCCTCCTGCCCCACCGGTACGCGTCGGACGTGCCCGTCGGCACGCGTCACCTGGCCGAGGGCACCCGTCGCCAACAGGAAGTGCAGGCCGTGGGGCCCGCGGGCACCGTGGTGCTGTATTCGCCGTTGACGTTCCATCGAGGCTCGGCCCTCGGCCCGCCGCCCGCTTACCGCTGGATCACGGGGTTCTCGTATCGGGCCGCGGGGGTGGACTGGACGGCCAACCAGTGCTGGCCGCCCGCAGGGACCACCGACGAACTGCACCGGTTCATGGCGCGGGCCACAGTCGAACAGCGCAACGTGCTCGGCTTCCCTCCTCCCGGCCATCCGTACTGGGACGACGACACCCGGGCCGGAATCGCGGCGCGCTATCCGGGCATCGACCTGTCGCCGTATCGGCAGTGACGATCGCCGCCGCGGTGGCCGCCGTCGTGGGGGACGGCGCCGTGATCACCGACCCCGATGTGGCCGACGCCTATCGGCACGACCAGACGCCGATGCTCGACGCGGGCCGCCCTGCTGTCGTGTGCTTCGCCTCGTCCACGCAAGAGGTGGCCGCCGTCATGCGGATCGCATCGGAGACCCGCACGCCCGTCGTCACCCGCGGCGCCGGCAGCGGGCTGGCGGGTGGGGCCAACGCGGTCGACGGCTGCATCGTGCTGGTCACCACCCGCATGGACCGGGTGCTCGAAGTCGACCCGCTCAACCAGCTCGCGCGCGTGCAGCCCGGCGTCCTCAACGCGGCCGTGAAGGCGGCCGCGGCCCAACACGGGTTGAGCTATCCGCCCGACCCGGCCAGCTACGCCTTTTCCACCATCGGCGGGAACATCGCCACCAACGCGGGCGGGCTGTGCTGCGTGAAGTACGGCGTCACCGGCGATTACGTGCTGGGGTTGGAGGCCGTCTTGGCCGACGGCCGCGTGCTGCGCACGGGCCGGAGCACGGTGAAAGGCGTGGCCGGATACGACCTGACCTCATTGCTGGTGGGGTCCGAGGGCACGCTGGCCGTCATCACCGAGGCCACGCTGCGCCTGCGGCCCGCGCCGGGCCGCACCAGCACGATGGTCGCCGTGTTCCCGACCCTTGTCGCCGCGGGCCGGGCCGTGGTCGAGATCAGCCGAGCGGGCGTCGTCCCTTCACTGCTCGAATTGATGGACCACACGACGATCGTGGCCGTGGACGACTGGCAGCACATGGACCTCGACAGGGACGCGGCCGCGTTGCTGCTGGCCCAGTCCGACAGTGCCGACGGTGGAGGAACGGCGGCCATCGCCGCGGCCTGCTCGCAGGCGGGCGCCGACTTCGCGGTGGAGACCGACGACCCGGACGAGGGCGAGATGCTGCTGGCCGCCCGCCGCTTCGCGTATCCGGCGTTGGAGCGGCTCGGGGCCACGCTGTTGGACGACGTGTGCGTGCCTCGCAGTCGAATCCCCGAACTGGTCGAGGGCGTCGAGGACATCGCCCGCAGCCACGCCGTCACTGTGGGCACGTTCGGCCACGCGGGCGACGGCAACCTGCATCCGACGTTCGTCTACGAACGGGGGAGCGAGGCGGCCGAGCAGGTCGTGCTTCGAGCCTTCGACGACGTGGTGCGACTGGCCCTCTCTCTGGGCGGCACCGTGTCGGGCGAGCACGGGATCGGGCTGTTGAAGCGGGGTCATCTGGCCGACGAGCTGGGCCCGGTCTCCGTCGACGTGCACCGGGCGGTCAAGGCTGCCTTCGACCCGCTGGGCATCCTCAACCCCGGCAAGTCCATCCCCTGACCCGCCCCGCTCCCGCCGCAACTCGCCGGCTGGCCCCGCACCCCGCCTTGCCCGGCCCCCCACAACGGCGGACTGGAGGACATGGCCTGCGGAAACCACAGGCCATGTCCTCCAGACGGGCTGTCGAGCGGCTTTCCAAATGTGGTATACCAATCTTGGCATGACCATGCGGGTGGCCATCGGGGGGATCTGGCACGAGACCAACACGTTCGCGTCCACGGTGACGACCGAGCGCGACTTCCGCCGATACCAGTTGGCCGAGGGCGAGGGCCTTCACGCATACGCGGGCGTGCGCAACGAGATCGGCGGCTTCCTGGCCGCGGGCGCGGACGCGGCCCACGGGTTCGAGGTCGTGCCCACGCTCTTCGCCGCAGCCGTGCCCAGCGGCCTGGTCGAGCGGGCCGCCTACGACGCCTTGAAGGGCCGGCTCCTGGGCCGCTTGGTTGACGCCGCCGCGGACGGCGGCCCGGTGGACGGCGTCCTGCTGGCCCTGCACGGCGCCATGGTCGTGGCCGGGATCGAGGACCCCGAGGCCGACCTGGTCGCGGCTGTGCGCGCCGTGGTCGGTGACGTCCCCGTGGTGGCCACGCTCGACTTCCACGCCAACGTGTCGCCCGAGCTGTTCGAGTCCACGGACGCGTTGTTGGGCTACGACACCTACCCCCACGTCGACCCGTATGACCGGGCCGTGGAGGCGGGCCGACTGGTGGCGGCCATGGTCGAGCGGGCGGCGCGGCCGGCCAAGTCGTTCCGCAAGCTGGCCTTGGTGACCCCGCCCTTGGCCCAGGAGACGTCGGTCAGTCCCATGGCCGATGTCACCACTGAGATGTGGCGGCGCGAGGCGGCCGACGGCATGGCGTGCATTACCACGTCGCCCGGCTTCGCCTACGCCGATGTGGCCCGGCTCGGCTTCTCGGTCGCCGCCTACGCGTGGTCGGGCCAGGCCGCGGCCGACGAGGCCGCGGACGCGGTGGCCCAGGCCGCGTGGGACCGTCGACATCTGTTCACGGTCGACCACCTGGACCCGGCCGACGCGGTCGTGCAGGCCATGGCCGAGGCCGCCGGGCCCGTCGTGCTGGTCGATGTGGCCGACAACATCGGGGGCGGCTCACCCGGCGACGGGACGGTGCTGCTCGCGGAGCTGCTGGCCCGTCGTGCGCAGGGCGCAGTCGTCGTCGTGGCCGACCCAGAGGCAGTGGCCGCGGCCGTCGCCGCGGGCGTGGGGGCGACGGTCGACTTGATGGTGGGGGGCAAGATCGACCGCAGGCACGGCGACCCCGTCCCCATGCGCGCCACCGTGTGCTCGGTGAGCGCGGGCGAGTACGTGCACAGCGGCTCGTACATGACCGGCCAGCACGTGAGCATGGGGCGCACCGCGGTGGTGCGCTCGGGCGGCGTGGAGGTGGTGCTGACCGAGCGGGCCACCATGCCCTTCGACACGGAGCAGCTCCGTTCGCAGGGCATCCACCCCGAGGCCTGCCGCATCATCGTGGCCAAGGCGGCCATCGCCTGGCGTGCCGCGTACGGTCAGATGGCGGTTCGGGCCATCGCCGTGAACACGCCTGGCGTCTGCACCAACGACCTGTCCGAGCTGGGCTACCGCAACGCCCCGGTCGACATGGTGCTGGCCCCCGTCCCCGCATGACGCTCACGGGGCGCGGGGCTGGACGAGGCCGACCAACGTCCCCCTCCGGCTGAGCCTGTTGGCCCCCGTCGCGCGGCCGTGGTATACCAAGGTGTGCCCCGAAGAGAGCGAGCGCCTTCGTGACGTCCTTTGAAGCATCCCGCCGCCGCGTCGAGGAAGGCGCGGCCTGGCTGACCCATGGAGTGGGAAGCGACTTCCGACTCGGCATGTCGCCCCACCCTCTCGTGATCGAGCGGGCCGAGGGGCCGTACCTGTTCGACGCCGACGGCAACCGGCTCATCGACTACTACCTCGGGATGGGCCCGATGGTGCTGGGCCATCGGCCCGCAGAGGTGGTGGACGCGGTGGTCGCCGCTCTCGGGCGGGGTGTGCTGGTGGCGGGGCAGACCGACCTCGAGTACGAGGCGGCCCGGCTCGTCACCGAGATGGTGCCGTGCGCCGAGTCGGTGCGCTTCGGGTCTTCGGGCAGCGAGGTCGTGCACGCCGCCCTGCGGTTGGCGCGCGGCGTCACCGGGCGCCAGACAGTGGTCAAGTTCGAGGGCCACTACCACGGCTGGTTCGACACCATCTTGTGGAGCACGGCCCCTTCGCTGGACGAGGCCGGGCCGCGTGAGACGCCTCACCGCGTGGCGGGCAGCGCGGGCCAGGACCCGGCCGCGGGGGAGCACGTGGACGTGCTGGCGTGGAACGACTTGGACCTGTTGGCCGCCCGCGTGGAGCGGGGCGACGTGGCCGCGGTGATCATGGAGGCGGCCATGTGCAACACCAGCGCGGTGCCGCCTGCGCCGGGCTACTTGGAAGGCGTGCGCGAGCTGTGCGACCGCACCGGGACGATCCTGATCTTCGACGAGGTCATTACCGGCTTTCGGCTGGCGCCGGGTGGGGCCCAGGAGCTGTTGGGCGTGACTCCGGACCTGGCCACCTTCGGCAAGGCCTTGGCCAGTGGCTTCCCCATCGCCGCGCTGGCGGGTCGACGCGACCTGATGGAGCAGCTCAGTCGGGCCGCGGGGGGCACGGTCATGCACGCGGGGACGTACAACGGCGGCCTGCCCGTCGCCGCGGCAACGGTGGCCACGTTGCAGGCGCTGCGTCAGCCTTCGGTGTTCGGCTCGTTGGCCGCCGCGGGCGAGCGGCTGCGGTCGGGCATCACGTCGGCGTTGGCGCAGTCGGGCATCCCGTTTCGAGTGCAGGGCTGGCCCCAGGTCTTCCACGTCGCACTGGGCACGTCCGACCCGATCACGGACTACCGCACCTCGCTGGCTGCGGACAAGGGGCTGTACGTCAAGCTGTGCACGGCGTTGCTGGAGCGCGGCGTTCGGGCCTTGGAGCGGGGGGCGTGGTTCGTGTCCACGACACACGACGACGCTGTGATCGACGAGACGGTCGCCGCCTTCGAGGACGCGCTGGCGGTCGTGGCGTGAAGTGGGTTGTGGCGTGAAGGCGGTCGTGGCGTGAAGATCGTCGACGTTCGGGTCACCCCCGTCTACGTGCCCATGCGCCACCCGCTGCGGTGGTCGTTCGGCGTTGAGCCGGGGCTGACCCGCTGTGTGGTGGAACTGGTGACGGACGAGGGCATCGTCGGGCTGGGCGAGTCCAACGGCGGGCGGGGGCTGGCCGAGGCCATCGTCGAGGCCAAGCCCTTGTTCATCGGCATGGACCCGCTCGACGTCAGCAGGCTGGCCCAGCGGTTCGGGTTCTACCGGGTCACCAGCGAGCAGCTCGCCCGCTCGGCCCAGTTGAAGCTGGCGGGCGCGGCCATCGAGATGGCGTGCTGGGACATCGTCGGCAAGATGCTGGGCAAGCGCTGCGGCGACCTGTGGGGCGGGATCGACCGCGAGCAGGTGGAGTTCGCGGCCTACGTGTTCTACCGCTACGAGTCGATGGAGCGCGAGGGCGGCTACAGCGATCCGCAGGCCGTGGCCGACCTCACCGTCGAGCTCATCGAGGAGCATGGCTTTCGGGACGTGAAGCTGAAGAACGGCGTGCTCGAGCCGTCGTTGGAGATCGACACGGTCCGGCGCATGCGGGACACGGCCGGGGCGCGGATGCGTGAGCTGCGCGTCGACCCGAACCAGGCCTGGTCGGTCGAGACGTCGATCCGCGTGCTGCGCAAGCTCGATCGGTACGACATCGAGTTCTGCGAGGACCCGACGTGGGGGATCGAGGGCATGGGGCTGGTGCGCCAGAGCCAGCCCATCCCGCTGGCCACCAACATGTGCTGTATCAGCTTCGAGCAGATCCCGCTGGTGGTCAGGGCCCGGGCCTTGGACGTCATTCTGGGCGACATGCACTTCTGGGGCGGGCCGACCCCGCTCATGCAGTTGGCCAAGGTGTGCGAGACGTTCAACCTCGGGCTGAGCCTGCACAGCGACCGGGAGCTGGGCATCTCAACCGCGGCCATCCTGCACCTGGCCGCGGCCCAGCCCATGGTGAGCCACGCCATCGACTCGCACCTGCCCGAGCAGACGGGCGACGTCATCACCGAGCCGATGGTGTTCAAGGACGGCTGCCTGCCCGTGCCTACCGGGCCGGGGCTGGGTGTGGAGCTGGACAGGGACGAGTTGGAGCGCTGGCACCGGCTGTACTTGGAGGTCGGCGAGCGCGATGAGTTCCAAGACGAGGCCCGCTCGGGCTGGCGCCCCCACCTCCCCCTCTGGTGAACCCCACCCCCTCGAACTTTTCCACAGCAACAGGTGCTGTGGAAAAGTTGGGATATCAGCCCGCGTAGGGGTGGGCGGGGCGGCCGACAGGGCCGGGAGTACAGGCGAAGACGCCGCCCGCGTGGGGCTCCGCGGCCAACGCCTCGGGCGACAGGCCCGCGGCCGCGGTGGTGATGTAGAGCACGTCCAGCCCAGGCCCGCCAAAGGCGCAACTGGCGGCCTGCGACACCGGCACGCGAACGACGGTGTCGAGCGCGCCGTCGGCCGTGTACCGGTGCACGGCCCCGCCGCCCCACAGCGCGACCCACACCGCGCCCTCGCTGTCGACCGTGAGCCCGTCGGGCAGCACCTCGTCGGGCACGGTGACCCACGGTCGTCTGCCCGTCATCTCGCCGGTGTCCGGGTCGAAGTCGAAGGCGTCGATGCGATGCGTGGGGCTGTCGATGTAGTACATCGTGCGCCCGTCCAGGCTCCAGTCCAGCCCGTTGGGGATGGTCAGTCCGTCCAGCCGAACGGCCACGGAGCCGTCCGCCTCGACGCATACCAGCCTGCCCGCACCCGGCGCGGCGCCGTCGTCCATGAGCCCGGCCCACACCCGCCCGGCCCCGTCGCACTTGCCGTCGTTCAAGCGGGTGCCAGGCTCGTCCGCGCCCAGCGGGACGACCAGCGCGCCCGAGGCCAAGTCGTACAGCCCGCCCACGGCGCCGACGACGAACCCGCCGCCCGCTCTCGGCACCACGAACCCGACGGCCCGGCCCATCGACACGGGCTGGTCGCCGGCTCCGTAGACCAGCCCGGCAGGGATGTCGACCCAGCGAAGAACGCCGCCGTCCGCGTCCCACAACGGCCCCTCGCCCACTTCGGCGTGGGCATCGAGCACGAGGTCGGCGTCCAGGGTTCGCATCGAAGCTCAGCTCGCGGACGGCGCGGTGGCGAGCGGGGCCGGAGCGGGCGAGTCCTCTTCGGCGGCGAAGGCGTCGGGCAGGCGTCGGGCCAGGTCGCCGAACAGCTCGGTGGCCGATCGGATGTGGCCGCGCATGGCCGCTTCGGCTCGGTCGGCGTCCGCGGCCTTGACCGCGGCCAGGATCTCCGCGTGCTGCTTCACGCTGCGCCGCATGGCCGTGCGTCCGGGCGGCTCCAAGTACCGCGGTCGGTTGATGTGGACCCACGCCTTGCGCAGCGGCTCCATGGCCCGCTCGTTCCCTGACGCCTCGGCCAAGGCCAGGTGGAACTGCTCGTCCGCCTCCAGGAACGGGCGCGGGTCGGTGCCCCTCGATGAACTGCGCATGACGGCGACCAGCTCCTCCAGCCTGCGCACGTCGACGGCCAGACCGCTCTCCAACGTCAAACGCACCAGCGCCACTTCGAGCGCGATGCGGACCTCGAGGTTGTCCTGGATGTCGGGCAGGTCGATGCGCGTGATCTGGACCCCTCGCCGGCCGACGCTGACCAACAGCCCCTCCAAAGCCAGTCGGTGCAAGGCCTGTCGGAACGGGGTGCGGCTCATGCCCAGGGCGGCCGAGGCCTCCCGCTCGTTGAGCCAGGAGCCGGGCTGAAGCTCACAACGCTCGATGCGGTCCGAGAGGAACGCGTACGCATGGTCGCTCAGGTGCAGCCCGCCGCCGCCGTCTTCAGGGTCTGCAGCCGAGCTCCTCGTCACCGGGGGGAAGGTAGCGGGCCACGGGTGAAAGGCCCGCCTTGCCCAGTGTGTCCGGGCCTGGTATACCAAGAGCAGGCAAGGGCTCGCCGACGCCGAAAACGGCGGCGGCGGAAGGAACGCTTCGGGGCCCACCCCCTCTCGGAAGGCCAATCGGCACATGGCTCGCATCGGCATCGCCTCGATCATGCAGGAGACCAACACGTGGTCGCCGCGGGCGTGCGAGCTTGACGACTTCGCCTGTCACGGACTGGCCGCCGGCCCCACGGTCATGGACGGGTTCTGGGGCACCAACACAGAGCTGGCCGGCGCGGCCGAGGCCGTCGCCGCTCGGGGCCACGAGCCGGTGCCGCTGGTCAGGGCATGGGCCTCGTCGTCCGGTCGGTTGACGGTCACGACGCTGGACGAGCTGTGCGCGCTGTTGGTCGAGCAGATCAAGGATGCGGCCCCGCTCGACGGGCTGGTGCTTGCCTTGCACGGCGCCATGGCCGCCGAAGGCGTGGACGACGCCGACGCGGCCGTGGTCGACGCGGCCCGAGCGGCAACGGGCGTGGCCACCGTGATTGGCGTCTGCGTCGACCTGCACGCCAACGTGACGCCGGCCATGCTGCGCAACTGCGACAGCCTGGTGGGCTACCGCACCTATCCGCACACCGACCAGGCGAGCACGGGTGCCCGGGCCGCCGCCCTGGTGGTGGACGCGGTCACGGGCAGGGCCCGACCGACCACGGTTTTGGCCAAACGGCCAATGCTCGTCCCGGCTGAGGCCCAGTCGTTGGACGACGGGCCCATGCGCAAACTGCGGGCCGCGGCCGACGCCTTCATGGGCGACGGTGTCCTCGACATCTCCCTCTTCCCCGTCCAGCCGTGGCTCGACGTCGAGGGGCTGGGCTTCGGCGTGACGGTCACCGTTGAGGGCGACCGGGAGCGGGGCGTGGCCATCGCCGAGGAACTGGCCGACATGGCGTGGGACTGTCGCCACGACTTCTCGGTCGACCTGCTCGCGCCCGCCGACGCCATCGCCTTGGCCCGGGCCAGCGATGTGCGGCCTTTCCTGTTGAGCGAGTCGGCCGACTCGCCTACGGCCGGCGCGGCGGGCGACAGCCCCCGCATGCTTCATGAACTGGCCAAGCACGGCAAGGGATTGCGGTCCTACGTCACCGTGGTCGACCAGGCCGGCGCGGGTCGCTGTCACGAGGTGGGCGTGGGCGGCTCCATCTCCATGAAGGTGGGCGCGTCCATCGACCACCGTTTCTGCCAGCCGTTCCTGCTCGAAGGCCGGGTGGCGTGCATCGGTGACGACCCGGTGGTGCTGACCGGACCTTCCTTCACCGGCATGAAGGTCTCGATGGGCCGCTACGCAGTCGTGTGGTCGGGCGACATGGCCGTGCTCCTCACCGAGCGACCGGCGCTAACGATCGACCCGGCCACGTTCGTGCATGTGGGGCTCGACCCGGCCGACGCCGACGTGGTGGTCGTGCGCTCGGCCACCCTGTACCGGGCGGCCTATCCGCCCGCGTCCGCCGCGGCATCGGTCACCCTCGACGTGCCCGGCGCCAGCACGCCCCGATTGGACCGTCTGGAGTTCACCCGCGCGCCGCGCCCGCTCCACCCGGTGGACGCGTGACCGGCGGCCGCCACACGGCGGTGGCCCCGGCCGACGACTGGCCCCGGTGCCGGCCTAGGCGGACGCAGACCCGACGCTCGGCCCGTCGACCGATCTGCTCGACAACCGCTTCCACCAGTTCGCCGAATGAGTCCCGGGGATTTGGGCGGCCTTGTGTCGAATAGGTACGGAAGAGGCCGCCACTCCCGAGCGCGGCGTCTTGGCCCGATGGCAGTGCGCGCCGGGCAGGCCACCACGCAGCTTGGGCCCGCGCGCGCCTCGTTTCCCTCGCGAGACGGAGTCGGCGACATGATCACAGCGGCCTTGGGCCCGGAGCGGCTTGGGTGATTGAAGGCCGGCGCGCCCAAGTCGAGAAGGCCGCGCGCGGCCTGGTTCGGTCGCGCCCGGAGGTGCTTGTCGCCGCGGGGATTCTGCTCGCCGTGCTGTCGTGGACCTGGCCTGTCCCCGCCGGCATCCACGTGCTCGGGCTCATCGCGGGCGGGTCGCTGGCCTTGCACGCGCTGGGAATCAGCCTGGTGTACCGGGCCAACCGCATCATCAACTTCGCCCAGCTCTCGATGGGCGCGGTGGCGGGCGTCCTGTTCGTGCAACTGGTCGAGCGGCGGACGTTCGTGTCGGCCTTGCGCCGAGTGTGCCCGCCGTGCGTGTCGCCGCCCGCGTTCGTCGACCGCCTCTCGCCCGGTCAGCTCGACGCGTTCATCAGCCGCTCACCCGACCTCTCGACCGCCATCAACCGCACGACCTCGGTGTCGTCCCAGCGCCACGCGTTGGCCGACATCCTGGCTGTGGGCCATCCGTCCGGGTGGATGGTGCAGGCCAACTACTGGCTGGCCGCGCTGGTGTCGCTGGCCTTCGCCGTGTTCCTGGTCTGGGCCTTCTACTCGTTGGTCATCAAGCGGTTCAACCAGGCGCCGCGCCTGGTGTTGACCGTCATCACCATCGCCGCGGGCTTCGCCATCAACAGCGTGGCCGCCTTCGTCCTGGGCACGTTCTTCGGCGGCGGGTCGTACTACCGGTTCAGCCGGGGCGCGGAGCCGCCGTTGAACTGGACGCTGCACATCGCGCCGGCCACGCTGCATGCGGCCCAGGTGTTGAGCCTGGTGGCCATCGTCCTCGCCGTCGTCGGACTCGTCTTCTTCTTCCGACGCAGCGCGCTTGGTGTGGCCCTGCGGGGCTCGGCCGAGAACCCGCAGCGGGCATCGACCCTGGGCATCCCCGTCGACGCGGTGACGGGCCGGGCCTGGGCCCTGGCCGGCGCACTGGCCGGGCTGGCCTCACTGCTGGCCGCCGCGGGCGCGGGCACGGTCGCATCGGCTGCGACCGACATCAGGCCGCTGGTGCGGATGCTGGCTGCGGCGTCGATCGGCGCGCTGGTGAGCCTGCCCGCCACGCTGTTCGGGGCCTTGGCCATCGGGCTCATGGACCAGAGCTTCCTCTGGCACGCCAAGAACAACGACGCCATGGTGGGCGTGCTGCTGGTGCTGGTGGTGGCCGCGCTGCTGGTCCAGCGCATGCGCTACAGCCGGGCCGAGGTCGACGCCCAAGGCAGTTGGGAGGCGAGCCGCGAGATGCGGCCCATCCCGCCCGAGCTCCGCCCACTGCCCGCGGTTCGCCGGGCCCTGGGCGCGCTGGCCGCGCTGGTTGGCCTCTGGGTGTTGGCCTACCCGTGGGTCATGTCGCCCAGCCAGACCAACTTGGCCGTGTCGACCATGGCCCTCGGCATGGTGGGCCTGTCCCTGCTCGTGCTCACCGGTTGGGCGGGGCAGATCAGCCTCGGGCAGATGGGCTTCGCCGCGGTGGGGGGCTGGGTCGCGTTGGTCAGCGGCCTGCCTCTGTTGATCGGGCTCGTCGCGGGCGGCGTGGTGGCGGGCGCGTGCGCGGTGGCCGTCGGCATCCCCGCTCTGCGCCTGCGCGGCCTGCACGTTGCCATCTCCACTCTGGCCTTCGGATTGGCCGTCAGCTCTATCGTCCTCGACCGCCGCCACCTCGGCGGCCACGTGCCCTCGGCCGTGAACCGGCCCGTCCTGCTGGGCCTCTCGCTCGAGGACGAGCGGGTCTTCTACTACTTCGCACTGGTCGTGGTGGCCTTGGCCGTGGCCGCCGTCGCGGGCCTGCGACGAAGCCGGACGGCTCGCGTCCTGATCGCGTCCAAGGACAACGAGCAGGCGGCCCAGACGTTCGGCATCAGCGTGCGGGCGGCGCGCCTGCGGGCCTTCGCCATCTCCGGCTTCATGGCGGGCGCGGCGGGCGGGCTGTTGGCCTACGGCCAGCACACGCTCGACCCCTCGTCGTTCTCGCCCAGCCGCAGCCTGGACGTGTTCCTCGCCACGTTGATCGGCGGCATGGGCTCCATCGCTGGACCCCTGTTGGGCGCGGGCTACCGCGGCGCGGTGCAGATGGCGTCGACGTCTTCTCTCGGGGCCTATATCCAGCTCTTCCTCGACCCCGGCCTGGGCGTGCTCATCGTCTTCCTCGTGCTGCCCGGCGGGCTCACCCAAGCCGTGTTCGGCGTGCGCGACGCGTGGCTGCGCAGGCTGGCATCGCGTCTCCGCATCACCGTGCCCAGCCTGGCCGGCGACCGGGAGCAGACCAAGGGCGAGCGCCTGCCCATCGCCCCCAAGGTGTGGCCTTCGACCACGCTGCCGATGTTCGTCCCCCAGCGCTACCGCCTCGACCGGCAGTGGGCCCGCACGGCCCGCGCCCAGCGGGTGGCCAAGGGCAAGGAGCTCGAACGTGCTTGAGCACGAGGAGTCCTTCGACGAGCAGGTGCGCCGCTTCACGGCCACGACCCAAAAGCGCGACCAGATCCCCTCGGTGCGCGAACTGGCATGGGGCCTGGCCCCTGACGGCATCGTCTACCGGCCCGGCGTGCCCGAGCCCAAGGCGCCTCGCCGTTCGTTGCGCGAGCGGACCACCGAGGCCCTGGCCAACCTCGACCCGCGTGGTATCGCAGTCGACCGGCGCGGTTTGTACGCGTTGATCTGTCTGGCCCTGCTCAACACGGTCGCCATCTGGGACGACCTGATCATCAGCACCGCGCTGCCGGTGATGAAGGTCGACATGGGCTTCGACTTCCAGTTCATGCTCACCCTCACCGCGGTGGTGACGTTGATCGGCACGCTGCTGCTGCCCACCCTCGGCCACCTGGCCGACCGGGTGAAACGGACGCGCATGGTGCAGCTCGGCGCCGTGATCGCCAACGTCAGCTCCGCCTTCGTGGCCGTGGCCCGCACGCCGGGTGCGCTCGTCGGGGCGCGCGTGGCGGGCAGCGTCGGCCCTGCGATTCAGGACTCGGCCAAGGGGTCGCTGTCCGTCGACTACTTCCCGGTCGAGAAGCGGGCCCGGGCCATCGGCTTTCTTCAGATGGCCAGCATGCTCGGCGGCTTCGTGGCCACGGTCGGGATCATCTTCCCGATGTTCGTGCTCGGCTGGTTCGGTTGGCGGGTGGGCATCATGGCGTCGGCCATCGGCGCCATGGCGGCCACGGTCACGTTGTTCTGGCTCCGCGAGCCCGTCAGGGGCGAGTTCGAGCGCCGGGCCATGGGCGTGTCCGAGGAGCAGGCCAAGATCGCGCAGAAGCCCGTGCCCTGGGCCGAGGCCTGGCGCTCCATCGGCGCCATCCGGACCCTGCGGCGCATGTGGTACGCCCAGCCCTTCTTGACCGGTGGAACGTCGGCGGGCGGGCTGGTCCTGTTCGTGATCCAGGAGCGGGCGGCCAGACATGGGGCCGCGTCACTGGGGCCGGGCGCCCGCTTCATCTACACCCCGATGTTCATCCCGCTGCTCCAGACCGTGCCCACCCTGCTGGCCTTCGTGGCCACGCTGTACTCAGTGCCGTTGGCCGATCGGCTGATGCGCAACAACCCGGGGCGCATCATGGTGCTGACCGGGGGCGTGCAGCTCATGTCGGTGACGGGCATGTTGCTCATGGCCGTGAGCCCGTGGCTGATCTCGTCCATCGCCTTCGGGTGGCTGGTGGGCATGGGCCCGCCGCTCGTCGGAGTGGCCCAAGGGGTCCTGTTGGCCGTCATCATCCCGCCGCGCGTGCGCTCCTTGGGCATGGCCTCCATCGCGCCGTGGGCCGTGTTGGGTCTGCTCGTCTCGCCGCTGGTCGGCGGCTTCGCCGACGTCTTCGGGCCCACGGCCGCGGTCTTGGTGGCTGTGCCCATCTGGCTCACCGGCGCCTTCATCTACATGTCCGGCGGGGCCACCGTGGCCGCCGACATCCGCGCTGCCGTCGCCGCCAGCGCGGCCGACGACGAGGCTGCCGCCGCCCGCCGCAAAGGCGCGTCCAAGACCCTCGTGTGCAGGGACGTGGACGTGACCTACGAGGGGACGCAGGTGCTGTTCAACGTCGACTTCGACGTGGACGAGGGCGAGCTGGTGGCCGTGCTCGGCACCAATGGCGCAGGCAAGTCCACCTTGTTACGGGCCATCTGCGGCTTGCAGGAGGCATCGAACGGGGCCGTGTTCCTCGACGGCGAGGACGTCACCCACAAGCCGCCCCACCTGAACGCGCGCGACGGCATCGTCTTCCTCCCCGGCGGCCGAGCCATCTTCCCGACGCTGACCGTGGACGAGAACCTGCGGGCCGCCCTCTGGCTCTACAAGGACGACGACGCCTACGTGGCCGAGCGCACGGCGCGCGTCCTCGACTTCTTCCCTGTGCTGGCCGAGCGCATGGGGGAGCGGGCCGGGAACATGTCCGGCGGCGAGCAGCAGATGCTGGCCTTGAGCCAGGCCTTCTTGATGCGCCCCAAGCTGTTGATGATCGACGAGCTGTCGCTCGGCCTGGCCCCCGCGGTGGTCGAGCAGTTGCTCGGGATCGTCAAGGCCATTCGGGACGAGGGGACCACCGTCATCGTGGTCGAGCAGTCGATCAACGTGGCCCTCACACTGGCCGAGCGATCGGTCTTCTTGGACAAGGGCCGCAAGCTGTTCGACGGGCCGACCGACAAGCTGCTCGACCGGCCTGACCTGGTCCGCTCGGTGTTCCTGGGCGGCGCCGCGGCCGGAGGCGTCCGGGCGCGGGGTGCGGCCGCGTGGCGGGCCGAGCAGGCGGATACGGGCAGTGCCGCCGGCGCGGACGGTGCCGAGGCCGAGCCTGCCCTTCAAGCGGTTGACCTGCACGTGCGCTTCGGCGGCGTGAGGCCCCTCGACGGTGCTTCGGTGTCCGCCGCGGCGGGCGAGGTGGTCGGCATCATCGGCCCCAACGGCGCGGGCAAGACGACGCTGTTCGACGTCCTGAGCGGCTTCGTGGTCCCCGAGTCGGGCACGGTGCGCATCGAGGGCGCCGACGTCACCGCGCTCTCGCCGGACGCACGCGCCCGGTTGGGGCTGGGCCGGTCGTTCCAGAACACCCGGCTGTTCCCGTCCATGACGGCGCGCGAGAACATCGCCACCTCGCTCGAGCGTCAGGCCACCGTGCGCAGCTCGGTACTGGGCGCGGCCTGGGCGCCGAACGCGCGCCGGGTCGAGCGCCGCATCGGCCGCAGGGTCGAGTACTTCATCGACCTGCTCAACCTGGGCCGCTTCGCCAACAAGTTCGTCAACGAGCTGTCCACGGGGTCCCGTCGGATGGTGGAGCTGGCCTGCCTCATGGCCGCCGAGCCCCGCGCCCTGCTGCTCGACGAGCCGTCGTCGGGACTGGCCCAGGCCGAGATCGAGGTGCTGGGCCCAACCATCCAGCGCTTGGCCAGGGAGACGAGCGCGGGCGTCCTGGTCATCGAGCACGACATGGCCCTCATCACCGAGGTGGCCGACCGGCTCGTGGCCATGGAGCGGGGTGTGGTGATCCTCGACGGCGAACCGTCAGAGGTCATCTCGCACCCACGCGTCGTGGAGTCCTATCTGGGCGCCGACCCGGCGGCCATCAACCGATCAGACGGCGGGGTGTTGGGGCGGGCTGTTGCCGCCCTCGACCTGCCCTCGCAAACCGATGAAGCACAGGAGAGCCGTGGCCATGATGACTGACACCACCGAGCCCGTCCGTCGTTCGCGACGAGCGGCATCGCCCGCATCGCCGCCGCTGGCGTCGGCGTCGCCGGCCGCGGCGGCCGCGGCCCAGGACGGGTCGGGCGCGGGCTCGCGCATCCGCAGCAGGGACGACTTCCAAGCCGCCTTCGAGTTGATCGTCGACAACATCGAGAAGGTCATCAAGGGCAAGGACGAGGTCGTCCGCTTGATGATGGTCGCCCTGTTGGCCGACGGGCACGCCCTGTTGGAGGACATGCCGGGCACGGGCAAGACCATGCTGGCCCGAGCCATCTGCCAGTCCATCAACGCCCAGTTCAACCGGGTCCAGTGCACGCCCGACCTGTTGCCCTCGGACGTCACCGGCTCGCCCGTGTTCGACCAGAAGACGGGCGACTTCTACTTCCGTGAGGGGCCCGTCTTCGCCAACGTGCTGCTGCTCGACGAGATCAACCGGGCCACGCCCAAGACGCAGTCCTCGTTGTTGGAGGCCATGCAGGAGCGGCGGGTGTCGGTGGACAACAAGACCTACGACCTGCCCAAGCCGTTCCTCGTCCTGGCCACTCAGAACCCCATCGAGTTGGCGGGCACCTTCCCCCTCCCCGAGGCCCAGCTCGACCGCTTCCTCTTGAAGCTGTCCATCGGCTATCCGGACGCGGCCGACGAGAAGCTCGTCCTGGCCGCCAACGCCAAGCGCGAGGCCATCATGGACCTCACGCCGGTGGTCGACCTCCAGACGGTGGTGGAGATGATGGAGTGGGCCACCGACGTGGCCGTGTCCGACGCCATGCAGACCTACATGGTCGCCCTGTGCCAGGCCACGCGCTCGGACCCGGCTCTGACCATGGGCGCGTCGACCCGCGCCTCTCTGTCGTTGTTGCGGGCCGCCCGCGTGCTGGCCGCGTCGCAAGGACGCGAGGACGTCATCCCTGACGACGTGCGCATGCTGGCCAAGCCGGTGTTGGCCCATCGCCTGATCCTCACCCCCGACGCCTTCCTGCGGGAGGAGACGGTGGACGACGTGGTCAACCGCATCATGACCAGGGTCAAGCTGCCCGCGGATGTGCCGCCGCCCGCGACCGCCGGTGTTGGTGCTGCTGCCGCACGCTCCGCAGGCTCCGCGGGTGAGGCCCCGACGGGCGGGCGCACCCGCCGCAGGAGGGGCTGACCAATTGGCTGAAGGGGTGTCGGCCCGGCTGCGCAGACTCGGGGGAGCGGGAGCCGCAGGTGGCTCTGTGCTCGTCGCCTGGGTTGAAAAGGCGCGCCTGACGATCCATGGCGCGGGCTTGATCGCCATCGCCGTGGCCGGCTGGTTCGTGGCCAAAGCCACCGGAAGCCGCACCCTTTACCTGATGGTCTACGCGGCCGCGGCCGTGGTGCTGATGGCCTGGTTCGCGGCCCGCCGCAAACTGGCGCTGTCGGTCGACCGCTCCAATCTTCCCACCCGCATGCGCGTGGGCCAGGAGCAGGAGGTCGCGTTGCGGGTCTCGTCCCGTCGGCGCGTCTCCACCATCCTCGTGCAAGAGGCGCTGCCCGAGCGGCTGGGCCGCACCGCGCAGATCCCGGTGGCGTCGTTGGGCGCGGGCGAGGAGGTCGAGCACGTCTATCGCGTGCGGCCCACCTTGCGTGGCGTGTACGAGATCGGTCCGGCCACCGCGGTGTGGTCCGACCCGTTCGGGTTCACCACCCACAGCCAGGTCTTGGCCGAGCCGGTGAAGATCATCGTCCACCCCTCGACCGAGATGGTGCACGATCGGGTGGTCACGCGCATGTGGGAGGACCCGCCTGTGCGCCCACCCGTCTCCAAGCCGTGGCCCACCGGCTTCGAGTTCTACGGCATGCGCGACTACGTGCCCGGCGACGACCTGCGCAGAGTGGTGTGGAACGCGCTGGCCAAGACCGGCCGCCTGCTCGTGCGCGAGTCGGAGCAGGGCATCACCGACCGTGTGGTGGTGTGCTTGGACACGGGCGGCGAGCGCCACAGTCCGGGCGATCCCAGTGCCACCTTCGAGACCGGCATCCGGGTGGCCGCGGGCGTGGGCGTGAAGCACTTGGCCGACGGCTTCAGCGTCACCCTCATCACCAGCGAGGGTCTGGCCCTCAACAGCGTGCGCGGGACCCGGGCCCGGCTGACCTACCTGGATGAGATGGCCCGATTGCAGCCCGTGCCCACGCCCTTCATGAAGGCGGGCCAACAGCTCATCGAGCAGGCCAAGTCAGGCGCCCATTTCGTCGTCGTCACCCCGCACGTCGACCGCGAGGTGGCGTCCCGGCTCCGGCTCCTTCTCGAACGCGGCGCGTCGGTGGTAGTGGCCCTCCTGATGTGGGAGGAGTCGGACCCGATGTCCACCAACCGGGCCGTCGCCCTCGGGTGCCGGGTGGTGCAGGTGCCGTTGGTGGGCGCCCTCGACGCCGTGTTCGCCCACAACGTGGGCGCGGGAGTGCGATGACCATCGCGCCCGAGCACCTGCGCTCGCTCGACGAGTTGGACGTCGACCTTTCCCGCGACCTCCCTGCGGACCCGTTCGAGTCGGCCGCGCCCAGCGGCACCGAGCCAGGCGGCACCGGGACCAACCGCGACTCGGCGCCGTCAGGCAAGTCGGTCAACCCCGCGTTGGTCGCGGCGGCCACGTTCTTGGCGACTGCCGCGGCTGGGTGGATGGTCGGCGGGATGTTCCGCAACGCTCTGATCGCCCGGGCCCTGTGCCTGGCGGGCGCGGCCATCGGCGTGGGCGTCATCCATCTGTCGCATCGGCTCTTGCGGGCGGGCGTCCTGCCGTACGCGGTCATTCCCCTCGCCGCGTTGGCCGGGGCCGCGGCGGTGGCGCCCGAGGCCACTGGGGGCACGGCCAACCTGCCCGGCCTGGTGGCGGACGCGCTGCGGGCGGGCGGCCTGCGCCAGCCTCCCGTTGCCTTCGACCCAGGGTGGCGCTTCATCCTGGTCGTGCTCTTTGCTGTCATCGGCGCGGGCGCGTTGGCCAACGCCGTGCGCATGGCCCGACCGCGCATCGGCGTCGTCGTCCCCGGCGTGGTCACGCTCGGAGCCGCAGTCATCCAGCCGCCCGGCCACGAGCTGGTGGCCAGCACGGTGGCCATCTTCTTGGTCGTGGCCGGCTTCGCCGTGGCCTACGGGGCGGACATGGCCGCCGACGGCGCGGTCGGCGCCAAGTACGAGATGCGCAGGCTGGCCAGAGGCGTGGCCTTGCTGGTGGCGTTGATGGCGGCCATGTTGGGGATGGCCCGGCTCGGCTTCCTCTTCCCCGACACGCAAGAGGACAAGGTCCTGCCGCCGCAGAAGCCGCCGCAGGCCCCGCTGGAAAAGGACCGCGAGCTGTTCCGGGTCAAGTCGCCTCGGCCTGGGCCATGGCGGGTCGGCACCCTCGACGTCTACGACGGCAAGTCGTGGCTGTTGCCGCCGTACGACCCGCGGCGCGTGAAGCCGATGGTGAATGCGTCGGGGGTTCAGACGTACAAGGCCGAGTTCGACCTGGTCGATGTGCGCGGCCACAACCTGCCCGTGCCCGCCAACGTGCTGGCCGTTCGGGGCGACGCCAAGCCGGAGTACGACCCGCGCACGCAGGTGCCCCGCCTTCCCTCGCGCATCCCGCGTCACTTCCGCTATACGGCCGAGGCCGTGGTCCCGCCCAACGGCAAGGACATGAACGCCAGCCCGCCGCCCAACGCCAAGGTGGCGGCCGAGTTCGGGCGCATCCCCGCAGCGCCGGGCGAGGTGCTGGCCTTGTTGGCCGACGCGCCGACCGTGCCCTTCGACCGGATGCAGTTCCTGCGGGACCGGCTGTACGCCAACGTGGTGGCCGCGGGCAGCGGCCAGCCCGTGGACGTCACTCCGGCGCGGGTGGCCCAGATGCTCCAGCCCAACGCCGAGGCCACCCCGTACGAGATCACCGCGGCCGAGGCCATGCTGGCCCGCTGGGCAGGCGTGCCCTCGCGCATCGGGTTCGGCTTCCATGGCGGCGACCCGTTGCCTGACGGCACCTCGAGCTTCCGGCCCCGGCACGGCGCGGCCTGGATGGAGGCCTACTTCGAGGGCTTCGGCTGGGTGCCGCTGGTGGGCACGCCGCCCCGTGCCAAGTCGTCGCTCACCGCGGACCAGAAGAACGACGACCCGCGGGTGAAGCCCACGGACGACTTGGCCATGGTCCTCTACCTCCCGGCCCGTCGGCTCACCTTCAAGCTGCTGTACGAGATCGTGCGCTACTGGGTCCTCGTGCTGTTGCCGTTCGCCCTGTTGGGACTGGCCGTGGTCGTGCTGGCCCCGTGGCTCACCAAGCAGGCGCGGCGAGTGCGGCGCAGGCGTTGGGGCGCAGGGCGCGGCCCGATCGGGCAGACGCTGGCTGCGTATGCCGAGCTTCGGGACCGGTGCCACGACTTGAACCTGGGCGACGTGCGGTCGTCGCCGTTGGAGTTCGTCGACTCGTTCGCGGCCGACGGCGAGCACGACGAGCTGGGGTGGCTCGTGACCCGCGTGCTTTGGGGCGACCTGCGCCGCGATGTGCGAGCCGAGGACGCGGCGGCGTGCGGCGAGATGTGCCGATCGGTGTGGCGGCGCATGGTGTCCGAGCAGACGCCAGTGAACCGCTTCCTGGGCGCGGTGTCGCGCGCCTCGCTGCGAGACCCGTACAGCGACGACGTGCCCAACCTGTGGGTGTCGTGGTCGCTGGGCCGCGGGCTGCGCAAGCTTGGTCGGCAGGCGCGGCGCGTCGGCCGTTCCTTGACGCCCCGGCGTCTGGCCGAGGCGCGCGGTGCAGCCATGCTGGTCGTCGTCGTGCTGCTGCTCACCACGTTGACCGGCTGCGTGCGTCAAGGCGGTCTGACTGGCGCGACCGTCGCCGTGCGCCTGCCCGCAGTGCTTCCCTCGCAGACGCTGCTCGGGTATGGCGTGCAGCCCGAGCCCGCGGTCGAGGCCAAGTACCGGGCCAAGAGCAAGACCAAGCTGCTGGTGGACGACGGACGCGTGGTCACGTTTCACGAGGGCCACATCACCCAAGGCGCGCTGCAAGTCGCGCTGTTCAAGCCCGAGGTCGACTCGCAGGACCCCGGCATCCAGCGCGATGTGGAGAAGTCGATCGCCGGGACGTTCACGACCTACCGGTTCGGCACCGTCCGCGTCCGCCTGCACGAGTCGCCGCAGCAGCGGATCTTCCTGTGGTTCCCGCCCGACTCGAACACCATGGAGGTCTTCGTGATGCGAAAGCAGTTCGCCGACGCGTTGCGGGTCGTGCGCGCTGCGATCGCCCAACAGCGGGGGCTGTCGCCGGAGCTGCTGGCCGGCCGCACGCTCTTGCCCGTACCGCCTCCGGCACCCGACGCTCCGGTGCCGCCGTCGTCACCGGGGTCGACACCGGGATCGGCCTCAGCGTTCCCCGCTGGCGCGGCGTCAGGAGCCACGCCGTGAGGCGGGACCTAGGCCGGGCTGCGGCCGTGGTTGCCCTCGCCCTGCTGCTGGGTGGGTGCAGCGGGCCGACCGTCCCGCTGGGCCTCTTCGTCAAAGAGGAGAAGGTCGACATCGTTCTGGGCAGCGACCAGAAGGAGCAGCGGGTGCCCGCGGCCCGTCCGCCGGGCGCCGACCCCATCAACCCCGGTTTCCCCAGCTTCGTCTCGCCCCCGCCGCCCCCAGTGCGGCCCACCGGGCCGGCTTCGGCGCCCGGCGATCAAGGCCCTGGCGACGACTCGATGCAGGACCTGCCCCCGCCGCCCGCGCCGCTGGTTGCCTGTCCCAGGCCGCGCGCCGACCAGCCGCCGGAACTGGTGGCCGGGTCGAACATCGAAGGCCCCCCCAAAGAGGGCGACTACACGTATCGCCGCACCGGCGCAGCGCGCGTCGGGGGCACGACGACGTCCCTCGACGCCGAGGTCGTCCGGCGCATCAACAAGGTCGCCACCATCACCATGGCCGGTCGTTCAGTGTGGCGCTACGACTCGACGCAACGGGAGTCCAACGTGGTCGCCGGGTCGAGCGGCCACGTCAATGCCGTGACCACGACGACGTACGAGTTGGACCAGAACGCCACCGTCGAAGGGTCCGAACAGGTGGCCGGCATCAAGATCGTCTCCGTCAACACCAGCAGCGGTGACGGCCAGGACTCGTTCTCGCCGCAGCCGCCCGTGCGCATCATGACCCTTCCTGCATCGGCCAAGTCCTACGACGAGCAGGGCTCGGGTACGGACCCGCTGAGCGGCACCCACCTCGACACCATGTTCCGCACCTTGGAGCGGGTCGAGGTCGAGGGGTGCGGCGTGGCCTACCAGGCCTGGCGACAGGAAGTGTCGGGCGTCTACTACAACGCGTCGCAGACGCCCGGCGTGGCAGAGGGCGCGCTGTACTTCACGTCGATCGTCTACATCGCGCCTCAATACGGCGGCATCGTGCTGCGGGACGAGCTGCACCTGAGCGACCAGGCCCCGCCGGACATGAAGACGTCCGACTGGGCGCTGCCCGAAGGCAAGAACATCGACGTGCGCAGCGTCTCCACCATCAACTCGGCCGTGCCCAAGGGCGCGTCATGAGACGCGTCCTGAGGTGCGTCGTGGCGGCCGTCGTCGCCGCGGTTGCGCTCATGGGGCTCGGCGGCTGTACGTCCGGGGGCGGCGGCAAGGGGAGCGGGGCCCACATCGGCTCGTCGCCGTCGACCGTGGTGCCCGCAGCCGGCGTCGTGAGCGCCGCCGTGCCCGACATCCCGCCCAAGGAGTTGATCGAGCCCGAGCCCAAGACGGACAGAGAGCGACTGCTGGCCAAGGCCGGTCAGATCTACGACTTCTGCCAGGATTGGAACATCATCGAGGGCATCCCGGAGCCTCGACCGCACGACGCGGACGACCTGGTTCGCTTCGGGGCCAAGTACTACGAGACGCTCAAGTACCTGGACCCCACGCGCAAAGTGCTCGAGCGGGTTCCGGCTCCGGGCGGCGGCCCGCCGCAGTTGAAGGCGGTGAGCCTCTCGCCCCAGACGCTGACCGATCTCGTTCGTCTGCGTCTCGAGGCGTTCGCCTACTTCAAGCGGGTGTCAGTCACCCGCATCGCCATGAGGCGCAAGGAGATCGACGCGGCCAAGGCGCAAGCCCGTTATGACGACGCCTTTCGGAGATTGGCCGAAGACGACGTGCAGGCCGTCTACCAACGACTCTTGGAGTATTCCAATGGCCACTGCCACCTCTGACCGCGACGGGTCGCGGCGCAACCAGCGCGGGCCGAGCGTCTTGTACGGCGGCGCGACCGCGTGCCTGCTCTTGGTGATCCTGCTGGTGGCCATGAGCGCGCCTCGCATCGCGCCGCCCGCCGTCGCTGAGATCGCCCCGCAGGCCGTCGAGCAGATCAAGGACGCGCCCGAGGAGCAGGCGAGCACGGTCGGGACGGGTGAGGGCCAGGGCGGCGACGGTCTGGGAGACGACGGGTCGGGCACCACTGGCGACCCCAAGAAGCCGAGCGACAAGCCGCCGCGCGTCTCCGACGACCCCGAGGCCCTCGACCGGTCGTCGGTGCTGCACTGCGTCGGCAACCCGCCCCGCCAGATCGAGGACCCGCAGTCGCCGCCGTGCATCGCCATCTGGGAGGGCGACAACGGCGGGGCCACTTCGCGCGGGGTGACGGCCGACGAGGTGACGGTGGCCGTGGGCGATCCCGCGGGCGCGGGCGCGTATCCGCAGGCCTTGCTGGACGACTTCGCCACCTTCTTCAACAAGCGCTTCCAGTTCTACGGCCGCAAGCTCCGGCTGGTGTCGTTCCCCACCGCAGGGCAGGGGGCCAAGATCGAGGAGATGCAGCGCGACGCGTCGCGCGTGGCCGACGAGATCGGCGCGTTCGCGGCGGCGTCGTACGGCTACGAGGAAGGGCGCGAGAGCCTGTACTTCGACGAACTGGCCCGGCGCAAAGTGGTGTCGGTGATGCAGGTGTCGTTCGGGCTGCCTTCGGTGGACGAGGCCCACATGCGCCGCAATGCGCCCTATCAATGGAACTACACCCCGTCGGCCGACATCTTGTTGCGGGACTACGGGACGTTCCTGTGCTCGACGCTGGCCCACAAGGGCGCGGCCTATTCAGGCGGGGCCGAGCTGTTCAAGCTCCGCAAGTTCGGGATCATCGTGGACACCACCACCAAGGACCAGTTGCCGCCGGTCGACATCCGGCCGCTGCAAGAGGTGCTGCGAAGCTGCGACAGCGAAGCCGACGTGGTCGAGTGGTCGGCGGGGGAGCAGGCGTCGGCCATGCTCGTCGGGCTGCGCAACGACGGCGTGACCAGCATCCTCTACACCGGCGCCACGCCCACGCTGTCCACCACGATCATGCCCGCGGCCACGGGCCAGGGTTACCAGCCCGAGTGGCTGATCTCGAACTTCGGGCACCAGGACGACGACGACGCCGCCACCTACTTCGCCCCCGATCAGGCCCAACATGTCCTGGGCTTGCAGGTGTACAGCAAGACCCTGCCCAACGAGGACCTGCCCTCGACGTGGGCGCTGCGCGAGGCCAACCCGGCGGAGTACGGCGGTTACACCAACCACTGGATCTACGAGTCGCTGCTGGTGTTGGCGTCAGGGATTCAGATGGCTGGGCCGCGGCTGACGCCGGAGACCTTCCAAGCCGGGCTGTTCAAGACCCGCTTCCCCAACCCGGGCGCGGGCGCGGCGCCGTACTACCAGGCGACAGTGGGGTTCCCCGGCGTGCACTCGTTCGTGCAGGACCTGGCGCCGGTGTGGTTGAGCTCGTCCGACAAGTCGGTGGCCACGGCGCGCGCGCCGTCGTACTGCTACGTCTTCCAGGGCAGGCGGTTCAAGGCGGGCACGTTCCCTGACGCCCTGCCATTCCGCCAACAACCCTGCCGCTGAAGCGGCGGCGGTGTGTCGCCCACAGCGGCCCGGCCGCGTTGCCCCTTCTTGGCATGATCAGTTCGGCGCCCAGGCGTGGGCCCGGTGCCAAGAACGGAGAGCGCGGAACTCAGCCGCCCGCGAGCTTGCGCTGCAAGACGTCGTAGGCCGCGCCCCGCGCCCCTGACGGCTTGATCAGCCAGAACCCGCTGCAATCCTCGACCGCGTTCTCGTCACGCCACCCGTCCACGCAACTGTCGTCGAACACCTGCCAGTACACGACCCACGGACAACCCCAGTCGAGCGCGGTCTGCGACACGTTCTCCACCAGGGCCGCGGTCACGCCCGGCCCGGCTCGGTTCTCGGCGCACCCGAACTCGCCCAACATCACGTTGCGGTCGCCGAACGCGTCCGAAGGAGGCGCCATCGCCCCCAAGTGCGCCAGCGCGGCTGCGAACTGCTCTGGCTCCAACGTCGTGTCCCATGCGCTGTACGAGTACAGGTCGCACCCGGCCTTGGGCACCACGTCGTTGGTCACGCACGGCCGCCCTTCGAGCGCCTGGCTCACGATGTTGACCTCGAGCGCGTTGAACACGTTGACCCCGTCGGCGCCCACCCGGTCTCGGGCCCGGTCGACGGCCCGCTGTCGCACCTCCATCCACCGCAGCATCCCGTCGAACCCCTGCTGGGTCGGGAGCTGCTCGGGATCGGTGTGGCCCCGCACGGCCCAGTCGCCCTCCCAGTTCTGGAACACGAAGGTCTTCCCCGTCCCCGCGTACGTCGTCAGGAAGTGCGTGGCCAGAGCCTCGACCTGGCGCTCCTCCTCGGCGAACCAGACCGCCCGCGGGTCGTCGAGCCAGTAGTGACGGGGGCTGCCCCACTGGTAGACCTCGAACACATACGTCGTGAAGGGGCGCTCGAACAAGGCCCGGTACGAGGGTGTCGACACCAGTTCCACCAACGAGTTCACCGGCGGCAGGGGCTTGCCGAAGCGATAGACGTTGCGCGGGTTGTCATCGAGCCAGCCCTTGAACACCCGGCTGCCGATGCCCAGGATCTCGTCCGCCCCTTCGAGCAGGAAGTCGTCGCCGCCGAGGGAGTAACGGCCCGCGGCGTGGGTGACGCCGAGCCGGTCGGGCACGGCCCACTGCGTGGCATCGATGGTCATCGACCCGACCCCGTACCCGCGCCCGTGATCACCACTGGTCCGAACAGCGGAACGGGCAGGCCGCCCTTGTCCACCAGGGCCGCCCGCGGGCACAGACCCGGTCCGTAGACGATGGTCGCGCCCGCGGCCAACGGCTGGTCGACATGCACGACGAAGGCATCGCCCTCGGCCCGCACGTCGAGGACCGACGCGCCGTCGACCACCACGTCACACGGCCCCGTCATCTCCAGCTCGCCGTCGACGCTGTCGAAGCGGCACACGACTGTCTGGCTGTCGACGGCCTCGACCGCCACCAGCCGGGGCGACGAGCGGCCGGTGTGGCCGGGCACGAACTGCTCGGCCACCATGGCCATCCGGCGACCCAGCACGTCGACCGCGGGCCGGTCGAGATGCACGCCGTCGCCCAACGTCAGGTCGGCCGCGGCCACGACGGCCACGTTGGCGATGGCGTCGGCCACTCGGCGCTGGGCATCGCGAACCAACGGCCACCCGGCCACGTCGGCCGGATCGACGTCCTCGTTCAGCACCCGCTTGAGTTGCGCGATGTCGTAGCGCGAGATCTGCACGGTGACGATCGGCAACTGCGGGTCTTCGAGGTCGGCCCGAAGCTCTTCCACGAAACCTGCGAAGCGTTCGAAGTACGACGGAGCAGGGTCGGGCCCGCTGTCGCCCTCGCCTTGGTACCAGGCCACGCCCCGCAGCGGCCCGGCATCGCGAGCGCGAAGCACGAGGTTGCCGTAGAGCGTGTCGGCGAAGGCCGCACCCGTCTTGCCCGCCCAATCGCGTCGCCAGTTGTACAGCGACGTGGCGCCCAGCGCGCACGGCACCAAGCCCACCGGGACACCGGTCCGGGCTGCCAGTTCTCGGGCGAACGACGACCCAGGGCCGACGCCGCCGATCGGCCCCTGTTGCTGTTGCGCGAAGTACGGCGCGCACACCTCGGCCCAGGCCTGGTCGCTCATTGGCGCGTGGACGTCCCGACGGGCCGAGCGCAGCACGGGCGAGTGCGGGTTCTCCCACAAGCGGTGGAGCGGGTCGACCGCGGGCTGCCACCGCTCATCGAAACCGAGCATGCGGACGTTGTCGATCGGCGTCGGCTCGTCGTCCAGCGCGCCGCCGCCCATCATGTTCGACTGGCCTGCCAGCGCCCACACATCGCCCACCAGGACGTCGTTGGCCTGGTGGGCGATGGTGTCGCCGTCAGAGACGGTGATCGAGTACGGGCCGCCCGTGGGCAGCAGCAGCCGGTCGCCGTCCACTACGAACTGCTCCGCGGCGCGCCCGGTGCCGCGCACCTCCACCTGGCGCCGCCGGCCGGGCGGCAAGCCGATGGCCGCGGCACCGTTCTGGTCCGGCAACAACGTGAGGTCGCGGGGGAGGACGCGGTGGTCGCACACGGTCGGGAGGGGTGTCACTGGTGCCATGGTATACCAGCGGGGGACGGCAGGCGGGCGGCGGCCGAAAGGGCGGTGAGAATCAGGTGGCGCGCATGCGGTTGCCGCGTGCTTCGTGCTCGACCTCGGCCATTCCGAGGGCTTCGAGCACCGGGGGCACGTAGCTGCCGAAGCGCCCCCGGAGGCCCTTCTTGAGGCCGTACCATCCGCCCACCGGGTTGTCGTCCGAGCGGGCCCACGCCTCGACCGACCCGTCCGGCGCAGGCTTCTGCTCGTCGGCGTTGCCCAGTGCCACCCAGTCGCCCTGCTGGCGCAGCCACGCATGCAGGTCGTCAATGGCGCGCAGGTGGTACCGAAGCTGCGTCGAGCCGACTTGCACGACCAAGGCGGGCGGTTCGGCCTCGGGTTCGCGCCAGGCCTGGAACTCCGACTTGCCAGGCGGCGTGGTCAGCACCCACGGGTCCTCGGCCGTCCCTGCTCCAACTGGTTCGATCGCCATCCCAGGATGATGGCACCACTGGGTGGCCGCTCGCCGAGCGTCGTGGCCGGGCTTCAGGCCGGGTGGGGCCCGCATTTGGGCGTACTTGCACACCGCCACGGTGGCCAACCGCGCCCAAATGCAGCATGCCGCAACTGGTTCACCTCTGAGCAACGCCCAGTCGGCGTCAGGGGCCGGGGCGCTGGCGGCTGTGCATGTCCACCTTGCTCCACGTCGCCTTGGCCCCCGCGTGCCCCACCTGAACGAGTCGGGCCGTGGCGGCCACGCCAGTCAGCAACGCGGCCACGGCGAACGCGGCGCCAAGGCGCCTCGTCCACAGGCTTCCACGGGCAGCCGGCCCGCCCTCGCCATCGGGTTCACGAACCGGCCGACGTTCGAAGGCGACGGCGCCGAGCACGAGCACGAGCACCAAGATCGAGAGCGGACGCAGACCGTCGGCCAGTTGCGTGTGCCTTTCGAGGAGCGTGCTCCGCGGCACGTGGTGTTCCAGGGCGTCCCCGCTGCTCACGGCCAGTTGCACCGAGACGACGGTCAGGGCGGCCAGCACTGCGGTGGGCAGGCCAAGGACTCGTCGCTTCGACGGCACCACCGCCCGCACCGCGACGAGGAGCGTCACGATCGGGATCGACAGGATGGGGAAGTGGACGAGGAAGGGGTGGGCGGGCAGCCCGAACACGGTTGACATCTGGCCCGCTACCGGTCGCCTGCCTCGATGACGATCTGGTCCTTCCGGGTCCGGGTCAGGTAGACGACGACGGCCAGGATGGCCGCGAGAAAGATCGCGCTCGTCCCCGTCGTGCCGAGGGCGAGCCCGCCGGCGTGCCGAGACTGCGACAGGTAGTCGCCGATGGACGCGCCCAGCGGGCGGGTGAGGATGTACGCGGCCCAGAACGCGAGGATGGCGTTGAGCCGGAGGTAGCGCCACGCCAGCGTGATCAGCGCGATCCCGGCCCCGAAGATCAGCGCTGACCGCCAGTAGCCGATCTTGAACTGCTCAGCGATGAGGTCGCCCGCGGCCGTGCCGAGAGCGAACGTGAACAGGATGGCGAGCCAGTAGTACGCCTCGCGCCTCGCGGTGAAGATCGAGTGGATCGAAAGCGTCCCCTCCTTGCGCTGCCAGACCCCGAAGGTGACAGCCAGCGCCAGCGCGAACAACGCGGTGCTCAGCTTGAGGCTGACGCCGAAGCGGTCCGTGAGGTTGTCGGTGATGAGAGTGCCGACCACGCTGATGGCGACGACGGCGAACCAGTAGTACCCGGGCACGTAGCGGCGCTCCCGGAACTGGAGGTAGAGGGCCACGGCGAGGACGCCAGTCATGGCGACGGTGGTCCACGTGAGCCCGAAGTGAAGGGTGTCGTTCAGGAAGTCGGCCGCCGTCTCCCCGATGGTCGTGGCCAGGATCTTGATAATCCAGAAGTAGATGGTGACTTCCGGAACCTTGCTGAAGATCCTCCGGACGTCCTGGCGCGATGCGTGGTCGGCGGCGGTTGTCAACGTGTGACCTTCCTGTGTCGTGAGAGCAGTCGATGGCGACGGTAGGGCCGCCTTGGTTCGCGCCGGGCTGGTCTCAGGTTCGCGGACGGCTAAACGTGCGTGGACGCCGCACGGGCGCTGGGGATGGCCACGCTGAAGATGGGCCGGGGCGCAGCCCTCGCCACCTCCACTCGGGCACCGTGGGCCTGAGCGAGGGAGCGGGCCAACGCCAGCCCGATGCCGTGTCCCGCGGCCTGCGGTGAGCGCCGGTTGAAGATGGCCGCGACATCGCCCCGAATCCCCTCGCCTTCGTCGCCGACGTCGACAACGACGCCGCGGCCCGCGCCACGGGCGGCGATCGTGACAGTGCCCGATCCGTGGACGACCGCGTTGTCGACCAGGACGTTGAGAATCTCGCGCAGGACGTCGGCGGGGCAGGCGACGGGGGCGAGGACGCCCTCGATGTCGAGCCGCAGCGGCCGGCCCGACGCGCCGAGCTGGCCGTGCCATCGCTCGGCCACCTCGGCGCAGACCCGACCGGCATCCGATGCGGAGCCCTCCCCGGCGGTCTCCCGGGCTACGGCGAGCAGGGTCGAGACGGTGGCTTGGAGGCGGTCCACCTCGTCGATGGCGTCGCCGATCGCGGCGACGGGGTCTGCTCCCGGCGTGACGAGCGCGCTCTCGAGCCCGAGGCGCAGGCTCGTCAGGGGCGTGTTGAGCTGGTGCGACACGTCAGCGGCGAAGGCGCGCTCCGCGGCCACGACCTCACCCAGCCGCTCGGCCGTGTGGTTGAGGGCGGCCGCCGTGCGGTCCACCTCGGCGATGCCTGAGGGGCGAAGACGCACGGCGAAGTCGCCGTCGCCCAGCCGCATGGCGAGGGCCGCCATGTCCTCGACGGGCGTCACCAGGCGCGACGACTGCCAGCGGGCCAGCATCCCCGCGAGGGCCACGGCACCGAGCGCGAACGCGGCCATCAGCAGCCAGCTCTCGCGGGTCTCATCCACGACCGCGGCCCACGGCACCGCGGCCCGGGCCGCGCCGACGACTTGCTCCTCGTCGTGGAGCGGGACGGCGACGGCGAGCCACCTGCCGTCACGGGCATCGCGGACGTGCGCCCCCAATGCCGAGCGCACTTCGGCACCGCCGACACGGGGGCCGACGCCAGCGACGAGCCGACCGTGCTCGTCGTAGAGGGCGACCTGCATGCGCGCGGGCGTCGGGGGGAGGTCGACGGGGTCGCCGCCGCGCAGGCCGGAGGCCGGAAGCGCGCCCGCCGCCCGCGTCGCCACCTGCTCCAGGCGGCTCACCTCGCGACTGCGATAGAGCCGGGCCGCGGCCACCGCGAGGGGCGCCCCGAACAGGACGACGGCAAGCGAGGTCACCGCGACCATCGACGCCAGGAGCCGGCGTCTCACGGCAGGTCCATGCGGTACCCGACCCCTCGGACGGTGCTGATCCGGCTGCGGCCGCCAGGCGCGTCGAGCTTGCGCCGGAGGGCCCAGATGTGGATGTCGAGCGTCTTCGTCGAACCGAACCAGTGCTCGTCCCACACCTCCTCGAGCAGTCGCTCCCGCCGCACGACGCGTCCAGCGTTGCGCGCCAGCGCGACCAGAAGGTCGAACTCCTTGGGCCGCAGCTCGACGGGGACGTCGTCGATCGTGACGGCGCGGGTGTCGAGGTCGACGACGAGGTCGCCCACGACGAAGCGGTCGCGCTCGCCGTCGGCCCGGCGGGTGCACGCCCGCACGCGCGCCAGCAACTCCGCCAGCCGGAAAGGCTTCACGAGGTAGTCGTCAGCCCCGGCGTCGAGCCCCAGCACCACGTCGGCCTCCTCGCCTCGGGCGGTGAGGATCAGGACCTGCGGCCGGGCCGCCTCGGCGTTGAGCATCCGGCAGACGTCGAGCCCGTCGCGGTCCGGGAGGCCGAGATCGAGGACGACCAGCGCGGTCGTCGGCCGGACCGCGCTCATCCCCTCTGCCGCGCTGGTCGACCACGAGACCTCGTACCCCTGTCCTTCGAGCGTCCGCTCCAGCGAGGAGCCGATGCCGGCGTCGTCTTCGATGACCACGATGTGGGCTGGCACGTGACGATGGTGGCACCTGCGTCGGGATTAACCCACCGCGAACCTTCGTCGGCGGCGTCGCGAACCGCCGGTTCCGTACGGTGACCGTGTGCCCAGCCGTCCTCTCGTCGCCGCAACGGCCCTGCTCGTCGCAGGCGCTTGTTCGTCGAGCGGCTCCGCCGGGCGCCCCCCGACCACGCACGTGGCAACGACCGCGACGAGCCTCGCGGCCACCCCGCAGACTGCTGCTGCCGCTGCCCCCTGCGCTTCGGGACCGAACGGTTCTGCGAGCCAGTCAGGCCAGTCAGGCAAGGAGACCAGCCCTCCGGGCGACATCCCCGACAACCAGGCGTTCGTCCTTTACAGCCCGCCGAGCGGGGGCTACTCGATCAAGGTGCCCGAGGGGTGGGCGCGAACCGACGAGCAGCAAGCCGTCACATTCACCGACAAGTTCAACGCCGTGAGGGTCGAGTTGACGCCTGCTTCACAGGCGCCGACCGTGGAGTCGGCGCGGGCGGCGGAGGTGCCGCCGCTGGCGGCGACCGTGCCCTGCTTTCGCGCCGGCAACGTAAGCACGGCGACTCGCCGGGCGGGCACCGCGGTCGTCGTCACCTACCAGGCCGACGGGCCGAGCGACCCGGTGACCGGCAAGGCAGTGCGCGAAGACGTCGAGCGCTTCGAGTTCTGGCGCAATGGGACGGAGGCGGTGATCACGTTGTCGGGACCAGCCGGCTCCGACAACGTCGACCCGTGGAGGATCGTCACCGACTCCTTCGCGTGGCGGTGACAACGCCGGCGCTCGAGGCCGTCACCCTCTACCGGTTCTTCCACGCGGGCCACGACGAGGTGCTGGCGTTGCGGGGCGTGTCACTCGAAGCGGCACCAGGGGAGGTGGTGGCCGTCGTGGGCCCGTCGGGCTCCGGGAAGTCGACGCTCCTCGCGTGCCTGTCTGGGGTGGATGAACCGGACGGCGGCCAGGTGCGGGTGGCCGGCCACGTGCTTACCAGGCGAGGCGAGGCGCGACGCGCCCAATTGCGCGCCCGCTACATCGGCGTCCTCTTCCAATCCGACAACCTGGTCGGCCACCTCGGCGTCACTGAGAATGTGCGCCTCGCGCAGCGGCTCGCCGGTCGGGACGACGAGGCCAGGCGTGTGGCCCTGCTCGAAAGCGTCGGCCTGGCCGGGCGCGCCGCCGCGTTGCCGTCCCAGCTCTCGGGCGGTGAGGCGGTCCGGGCCGCCTTGGCCGTCGCCCTGGCCAACGATCCGGCTGTGGTGGTTGCCGACGAGCCGACCGGAGAGCTCGACTCCTCCACGGAGCAGACCGTCCTCGAGCTGCTCCTCGCCCAGGCGGGCTCCGGCACCGCGGTGGTCATCGCCACCCACAGCGACGCCGTCGCCTCGATCGCCGACCGGACCGTCCGCCTGGAGGACGGAAAGGTCCGAGCGTGACCGCCGTCCCTATCGTGGTCGCTGAGCACGTGGGGCGCACGTACGGCCAGGGTCGCCAGGCCGTCGTCGCCGTGCACGACTTCTCGGGCGCGATCGAGCCGGGGCGGTCGGTCGCCGTCGTGGGCCCGTCGGGCTCGGGCAAGAGCACGCTCTTGCACCTCCTCGCGGGACTCGACGCGCCGACCGTGGGCCGCGTGAGCTGGCCCGGCCTGGGGACGTCGGCGCGCGCGTTGCCGGCGGGAACGATCGCCCTCGTATTCCAGGGGCCCAGCCTGCTGCCCGCGCTCGACGCGCGAGAGAACGTGGCCCTCCCGATCCTGCTCGCAGGCGGGCGCGACGCGGACGCGGGCCGGGCCGCGGACGCGGCACTCGCTCTGCTCGGCCTCTCCGGTGTGGGATCGGCCCTCCCCGAGGAGCTGTCCGGTGGCCAGGCCCAACGAGTCGCGGTGGCCAGGGCGCTGGCGTCGGGGCCTCGGCTGCTGATCGCTGACGAGCCGACGGGGCAGCTCGACCACGCCGCGGCCGGGCTTGTGATCGACGCCATCCTGGCGGTCGTCGACACAGGCGCGGCCGTGGTCGTGTCGACCCACGACGCCGCGGTGGCGGCCCGGTTCTCCAGTTCGTGGCGCATGGCCGACGGCGCCCTCTACCACGAGGACCCCGCGTGGTAGCGCTGGGCTGGGCGGTCGCGCTCGTGCGGCGACGGCCCGGGCGCGTCTTCGGGGCCGCCGCCGGTGTCGCCCTGGCCGTCGCCCTCTTGGGCTCGCTCGGCGCTTTTCTCGCGACTGCGAAGAGCCAGATGACCACGCGGGCCGTTCGCCAGGTGCCCGTGGACTGGCAGGTAGAGGTGCAGCAGGGAGCGTCGAACGCCGATGTTGCCGGCGCCATCGCCCGCAGGCCCGGAGTCCGCGCATCCGTGTCGGTTGGCTACGGGCCTACGACTGGGATGGTCGCGACTACCGGCGGAACCACCCAGACCACCGGCCCTGGTGTCGTCCTCGGCTTGCCCGAGGGCTACCGCGCCTGGTTTCCGCAGGAGATCCGGACGCTCGTGGGCCGCGGCGATGGCGTCCTGCTCGCCCAGCAGGCCGCGGCCAATCTGCGTGCCCGCCCCGGTGACGTCGTCAGTGTCGAAGTGCCCGGGCGCGCGCCGGTGAGCGTCACCATCGACGGGGTGGTCGACCTCCCGGCCGCGGACTCGCTGTTCCAGCGGGTCGGGGCGCCGCCGGGGGCGGGCCCCGAAGCCCCGCCCGACAACGTGCTGCTGCTGCCGAAGGCGCGCTGGGACCAGCTCTATGCCGACGCCGCGTCTCCCGTGCAGGCGGTTCGCACGCAATTCCACGTCAGGCTGGACCATCACCTGCCTCCGGACCCGTCGGCCGCCTTCTCCCAGGCGGTGAGCGCGGGCCGGAGGCTCGAGGCCGACCTGGCGGGAAGCGTGCTCGTGGGGAACAACCTGGCCGCCATCCTCGACGCGGCCCGCTCCGACGCCCTCTACGCGCAGGTCCTGTTCATCGGGCTCGGCCTGCCCGGGTTGTTGCTGGCCGCGCTCCTCACGCGCGCCGTCGCCGGCTCGGGCGGCGCGGCCCGTCGCCGTGAGTTGGCGCTGCTGCGGACCCGCGGCGCGTCGCGGCCGCAACTGCAAGCGCTGGTGCTGTCCGAGGCGGTGGCCGTTGGGATCATCGGCGCGGTCGGCGGGCTGGCCGGCGCCGCCGCGGTCGGCCGGGCCGCGTTCGGCTCGTCGCCTTTCGGAGCCGGGCGGCTGGATCTCGGGTGGGCCGCGGTGTCTGCGGCCGCTGGGTTCGCCATCACCGCCGCCGCGGTCGCGGTACCCGCACAACGCGACGCCTCCACCGTCTCGGTGGCCGACGCCCGACGCGCACTTCGAGACGCGTCCGCGCCCGCCGCTCTGCGGTACGGGCTCGACGTGATCATGCTGGCCGTGGGCGGCGCCATCGTGTGGGCAACGAGCCGGGCCAGTTACAACTTGGTGGTCGCCCCTGAGGGCGTGCCCACCGTGTCGGTCGACTACTGGGCCCTCGCCGGCCCGCTGCTGCTCTGGGGTGGCCTCGGCCTGTTTGCCTGGCGTGTCGTGGTGCAATTCGTCGGGCGGGGTCGACGCGTCCTCGACGGCCTGCTTCGGCCGATGGCGCGAGGGCTGCACGCTCCGGTCGCTGCCACCGTGCACCGGCAGCGCCGTGCCATGGGAGCAGGCGTTGTGCTCTTGACGCTCACGGTCGCGTTCGCGGTGTCGGCGTCGGTGTTCAACACCACGTACCGCCGCCAGGTCGAGGTCGACGCCATCCTCACGAACGGAGCGGCGGTGACAGTCGCGGAGGCGCCCGCGGCCCAGGCCGGCCAGGCGAACGCCGCCCGTTTGGCGCAGGTCCCCGGCGTTTCCCGAGTCGAAGCGCTTCAGCACCGATTCGCCTACGTGGGCGCCGACCTCCAGGACCTCTACGGCGTGGACCCGACAACCATCGGGCCCGCCGCCCATCTGCAGGACGCGTACTTCTCGGGCGGGACCGCCCGGCAGCTCCTCAGAGCGCTTTCGCTTCGTCCTGATTCGGTCCTGGTCAGCGCCGAGACTGTGACCGACTTCCAGTTGCGGCCGGGCGACCGCCTCCGGCTGCGCGTCCGCGACGCCCGGTCGGGCCAGCTCGTCGACGTCGACTTCCACTACGCGGGCATCGTCAAGGAGTTCCCGACCGCGCCCACCGACAGCTTCCTCGTCGCCAACGCGCGCTACTTGGCCGAACGCACCGGTGACCCGTCTGTGTCGACGTTCCTGCTGTCCACCGCCGCGGGCGCCCGTCCCCGCGCCGTGGCCCGCGACGTGCGCAGGGCGGCGGGCAGCGACGCCACCGTCACCGACATCGAGGAGAGCCGCCGGGTCGTGGGCTCCAGCCTCACCGCGGTGGACCTCAACGGATTGACCAAGGTCGAGCTCGGCTACGCCCTCTTGCTCGCCGTCGCCTCAACCGGCCTGGTGCTCGCGCTCGGCTTCGCCCAGCGTCGACGCGCCTTCGCCATTCTGGCCGCGCTCGGCGCCAAGCGGCACCAGATCGCGGTGTTCGCCAGTGCCGAGGCGGCCGTGTTCGCCGTGCTCGGAGCCGTTCTCGGCGTGGCCGGGGGATGGGTCCTCGCCGAGGTGCTGGTCAAGGTCCTCACTGGCGTCTTCGACCCGCCGCCCGCCAAGCTGGCCGTCCCGGGGGCGTACCTGCTCGGGTTCGCGGCGTGCGCCGCAGGTGGTGTTGTCGCCGCGGTCTGGATGCAGATCCATTCCCTGCGGCGGCCATTGATCGAGATGGTTCGAGACCTGTGACCCCCACCCGGCGGCAGTTCCTCGTGGCCGTGCCCGCCCTCGTGCTGGCCGCGTGCACGGCGGCGCGGCGGGCCACGCGCGGTGCGGCCCGGCCGACGACGACCTCCGTCACGGACCGGTCTTCGACGGGGCCGGCCCCCTCGCCGGCGACCTCGGCGCCGTTGCCCGGGAACGCCCGCGCGACGCTGCCCGCGTTCGTGGCGAACGGGTCGCGGGACCGCCCGATCGTCGCGTTGACCTTCCATGGGTCGGGTGACGTGGCGTTGCTCGACCGGCTGCTCGCGGTGGCGGCGACGCACCGTGCGCCGTTGACGATCTTCGCCGTCGGCCAGTGGCTCGACGCCAACCCGGCGATCGCGCGACGGGTACTCGACGCCGGGCACGAACTCGCCAACCACACGTACACCCACCCTGCGCTGGGGCGCGTCGGAGCCGACGCGGCACGGCGTGAAGTCCAGCAGTGCCGAGACGCGCTCATCCGCCACGCGGCCGGGCCTGGCAAGTGGTTCCGGCCGAGCGGCGTCGAGGTCCCGAGCGCAACGATCCTGGCCGCGGCCGCCGCGGCGGGGTACTCGACGGTGGTGGGGTACGACGTCGACCCCCGCGACTACCAGGACCCCGGGGCGGCCGTCGTGCGCGCTCGCGTCGCGGCCGGCGTCCGGCCTGGCGCCATCGTCAGCCTCCACACCGGCCACCTCGGCACGGTGGACGCGCTGCCCGGCATCCTCGACGATCTGGACGCGAGGGGGCTGCGCCCGGTCACCGTCTCCGGGCTGCTGCTATGAGGTCGGGGGTCCGGGCAATTGTGTTGGCGACGACACTGTCTTCGGCCGCGCTCGGCCTCGCCGGATGCGCGAAGTCGAACGCGCACCGGGCACCGAGCGCCGCCCGTCGTGGCGACGCCGCAGCCACCACCACCACGACCGTGCCGGCCCCGACCACGGGTGCGCCCACGGCGGGCGCGGCGGACGGCGCTGGGGTCTACGCCCACACCGGGGCGGGCGACGTGGCCGAGTCCGTCAGAGGCGACCGCCCTCTGGTGTACGTGCCCAACAGCGAGTCGGCGACGGTCGACGTCATCGACCCCACCACCTTTGCCGTCGTCGACCACTTCGCCGTCGGGCGACTGCCCCAGCACGTGACGCCGTCGTGGGACATGCGAGTGCTCTACGTCGACAACGACGAGGGCAACTCGCTGACTCCAATCGATCCCCGCACAGGGCGGCCTGGCGCACCTGTGCCCGTCGAAGACCCGTACAACCTGTACTTCTCGCCGGACGGCACGAAGGCCATCGTGGTGGCCGAGCGCCTACGCCGCCTCGACATCCGCGACCCTCACACGTGGCGCGTCATCGACAGCATCCCGGTGCCCTGCTCTGGGGTCGACCACGCTGACTTCACGGCCGACGGCACGGCCATGGTCGCCAGTTGCGAGTTCTCAGGCGACCTCGTCCGAATCGACCTGGCCACCAACTCCGTGTCCGGAACGCTGCACGTTGGCGGCCAGCCCGTCGACGTGAAGCTCGGGCCCGACGGCTCCGTCTTCTATGTGGCCAACCAGAAGCGCAACGGCGTGTCCGTGATCGACGCGGCGACGCTCAGCGAGCGGGGCTTCATCCCTACCGGCGCCGGCGCCCACGGGCTCTACCCGAGCCGCGATGCCCGCTGGCTCTACGTCACCAACCGCATCGGCGGAAGCGTGTCCGTCCTCGACTTCGCCACCGGAGCCGTCCACGACACCTGGGCCGTCGGCGGCAGCCCGGACATGGGAGGCGTCAGCGCCGACGGGACCCAACTTTGGCTGTCGGGCCGCTACGACAGGGCGGTCTATGTCATCGACACCCGCACGGGCGGGCTCGTGCACACGATCGCTGTCGGCGCCGGGCCGCACGGTCTGTGCGTGTGGCCTCAGCCGGGCCGATACAGCCTCGGCCATACCGGGAACACGCGCTGACGCCCGCTCCGTAGACCCGTGGGCCCCGGCGGCGCGTCGCCGAGATCAACAGGCCGGAACGACTTGTCATTCGGCGTGCCGGCGGTCAGCTCATTCGGCGGGCCGTTGTCGATCGGCTGACCGAAACCACCTCAAACTTCGAGAAGTTCGGCGGGTCTGCGGGTAGTGCGCCCCTTGGGATTCGAACCCAGAACCTGCGGATGAAGAGTCCGTTGCCGGCCGTCTACCGAGATCGCTGCAGGTCGCTGACCTGCAGTTGCGTCCCGAGCAACGTCCATGTGGTCCATCGAGAGAGCAGGTGTATCACGCCGATACGCGCCTGGATACGCGCCCGCGAACCGACGTGAGTTCCGACCGGTGCTCGGCGTGCATGTGAACGACACGCGCCACCGAGACGGCGCGGCCACGGCGGCATTGAATGCACGGGCGCCATCAGCCTGTTGCAGGGGCGAGTCTGCGGAGGGCGCACACGGCACCAAATCGAAACCCTAGATCGCGACTCGCTCTGGGCCGCGGCCCGCGAAGGCACGGACGAAGCGGCGGATCTGACCGACGTCTACGGAGTCGCAGAGGAGCCGGCGGCCCCAAGCTGTCACCGCAATCCTGGCGGTCATCCCGGGGCGCGCTACTGCGATGATCCCGCGCTCCTGTCTTGCCAAGGCGCGCAGCTCCTCGACGGCGGAGTCGCCCGGGCTGTACCAGACCACGACAAATCCGTGCTCCATGGCGTGGACCAGCTCTCCGTCAGAGGGCGTCGCGGCGGGCTCTTTGAAACCAGGCGACGCCGGCCGTGCCGAGTGCGGTCCGCCGCTTGGGGGATCGACCGTGTACCGCGGCGACTCGACGTGCGTCCGGCCGGGGTCAGTTCTCCTGTCGTAGCTGCACCGGTCGCCGACGATCTCGTCGACGTCCACGCCGCGGCGCGCCTCTGCCCGATCTGTCGAATAAGCGAAGAGCGCCCCCCACCCGGCGAGCCCGACCGCGGCCACCGCCAAGAGACGCCTGAACAGGCGGCCGGCGCGCTGTACCCGCTCCTCGGGCGATGGGAGGTCGTGGATGGAGCCGCCCCAACCGGAGGGGCTCTCGTTGCCCTGCGTAGGATCGGCTGATGCCACAGCGAGGCATCGTAGATTTGTTCCGCAGGCGCGCCGCCCGCCCCGGGCTGTCCGGGGACGCGCTCGGTGCCCCGCTCAAGGCGAGGCGCGGGGGGGACGGCCGACGGGCACTCTTCGACGCGCTCCGCCTGGTGTCGCGAGCGGCAGCAGAGATGCGCGGCGGGGCCAGGGTACCGTTCGTGGCGCAGACCGAGCTCGCCGACTGCGCGGCCGCTTCGCTGGCCATGGCCGCATTGGCCCAGGGCGTCGACCTCGACCTGGCTGGCGCCAAGCGGGTGCTGCCGCCGGGGCGGGGCGGGACGAGCGCCCGTGCGATCCTGGACGCGGCGCGGCTCGTCGGGCTGAGGGGCCGGGCCGTCAGGGCCGAGCTCGAGGATCTCCGCCACGTGCCCGTCGGCAGCGTCCTGCACTGGGACTTCAATCACTTCGTCGTCCTGCAGTCCGTCCGGCGCGACGGCGTCGTCGTGGTCGACCCGGCGCTGGGCCGACGGCTGGTCGACTGGGCGGCCGTCGACCGGTCGTTCACCGGGGTGGCGCTGGTCTTTGAGCCCGGCGAGGGCGGCGGGGCTCCGTCCGGCGGTCAATCCCGCGACCTGCGGTGGTCGTTCGTCAGATCCGTGCTGCGCCACCGCTCTGCGTGGGCCCGGGTCGTCGCGGTGTCGGTGGCCCTTCAGGCGCTCGTGCTGCTCGTGCCGCTGGCATCAGCCTTCATGATCGACCGGGTCGTCCCCTTTGACGACGCCGACCTGCTCCGGAAGCTCGTCGCGGCAGGCGCGGCCGTCGCAGTGGGTCTCTTCCTGCTGTCGGCGGCGCGCTCGCTCGCACTGGCGTCGCTGCGCGCCCTGGTGGATGCCCGCCTGTCGGCCGACGTGCTGGAGCATCTGCTCGCGCTCCCGTACCCCTACTTCCAGACGCGCTCTGCAGGCGACCTGCTGCTCCGGGTTCGGAGCGGCGCGGCGATCCGCCAGATCGTCACGACGGGCCTGCTCTCGAGCATCCTCGACGGGTGGGTCCTCGTCCTGTCGTTCGCCGCGCTCCTCCGAGTGGACCCCTTCCTCGCCATGCTCGTCGTCGGCGCGGCGGCGCTCCAGGTCGGGGTGGTGGCGCTGGCGTGGCCCACGCTGCGCGACCTAGCCCGGGCGGGAATGGAGGCGCAGAGCCGGACGCAGAACAACCTCGTGCAGGCGCTGGCTGGGATCGAGACGATCAAGGCCTCGGGGGGGGAGGCCCAGGCGTTCGAGCGATGGAGCGCCGTCTTCGTCGACGAGCTCAACCTTGACCTGGAGCGGGCGAGGGTAGGGGCGGTGGTCGAGTCGCTGCTGTCGGCTCTGCGATTCGCGGCGCCGTTCGCCGTGCTGTCGACGGCGATGTTCCAGGTGCTCGACCGCTCGCTGTCCGTCGGGTCCGCGGTGGCGGCCGGGATGCTCGCGGGCAACACCCTGGCGCCGGTGGCCTCCCTGCTGGGGAGCGGCGTGGCGCTCTCGGCGCTCGCCGGGTACTCCGCCCGCCTCGCCGACCTGCTGGGAGAGCCCCGAGAGGACGAGGGCCAGGGCGGCCGCCGCCTAGAGGGTTACCGCGGGGGCGTCGAGCTGGCGGGGGCGGAGTTCGCGTACCCGGGATCGCAGGCCCCGGCGCTGAGCGGCGCGAGCGTGCTCGTCGAGCCCTGCTCTTTCGTGGCCGTGGTGGGCCCGTCCGGCGCCGGCAAGTCGACGCTGGCGATGCTCGCCGCAGGGCTCCTGCGGCCCACGGCCGGCGAGGTCCTCTACGACGGCGTGCCCCGCTCGGAGCTCGACCTGTCCTCGCTCCGCCGCCGGATCGGGATCGTGACCCAGAGGGCGTTCCTGTTCTCCGGGACCGTCCGGGAGAACCTGGCGCTGTGGGGCGCCGGCATCGACGACGAGCGAGTCGAGGAGGCGGCGAGGCTGGCGCGCATCCACGACGACGTCGAGGCGATGCCGCTCGGGTACGAGACGCGGCTGAGCGACGCCGCCGGGAACATCTCGGGCGGCCAGCGCCAGCGGCTCGCGATCGCGCGGGCGCTCGTCAACCGGCCCGCGCTGGTGGTCCTCGACGAGGCCACCAGCGCGGTCGACGCCGCGATGGAGGCGCAGATCATCGACGACTTGAGGCGGCAGGCCTTCACGCTCGTGGTCGTCACCCACCGCCTGGACACGGTCAGCGGCGCCGACGCCGTGATCGTGGTCGAGGACGGGTGCGTGACGGCGTGCGGCCCGTACGACGCGGTCGTCCCGCGGCTGCGCAGCGGCTGGGGCGCTCAGGGGTAGAGGGCCCGCAGCGCGAGCCGGTCGACCTTCCCGCTGGGCGTGCGCGGCAGCGCCTCCACCACATGCAGGCGGCGTGGCGCGTGCGTGACGGGCAAGACATCGCGTGCAGCGCGCAGGACCGACCGCTCCACGCCGGCGGCGTCCCCCACGGCGCCGACCTCCGCCCACGCGAAGACGCACTCGCCGAGCGTGGGGTGCTCCACCCCGACGGCCGCGGCGTCGATGACGGCGGGGTGCCGGCAGAGGACCTGCTCCACCTCGCGCGCGTGCACCTTCACGCCGCCCACCTTGATCACCTCCGCGTCCCTGCCGACGAGGAAGAGGAAGCCGTCATCGTCGAGGTAGCCGAGGTCGCCCGGCTCGGTGTATCCCTCGTGCGCAGATGTCCCGCCGCCGCCCAGTAGCGAGTAGCCGCCAGAGTTGACCGAGACGCGCCCCGCGTCGCCGGGCGGCAGGACGTCACCGCTTTCGCCGACGATCCGGATCGAGACGCCCGGCGACGCCCGGCCCACGGTCCCCGGCCGGCACAGCCAGTCCCGGGCGAGCACGAACGTCCCGCTCGCCTCGGCCGCGGCGTAGAACTCGTGGACCACGGGGCCGAGCCACTCGATCATCCGCCTCTTGAGCTCCGGCGGACAGGGGGTCGCCGCGTGGACGACAGCGGCGAGAGACGACACGTCCCGATGCGGGCCCGCATCGCGTGCGCGGAGGAGGCCCGCCATCATCGAGGGCAGAAGGAACATCGACGTCGCCCCGAGGCGCTCGACCAGCTCCAGCGCCCGCTCGGGCGACCACGACCGCATCAGCGCGAGCGACTGCCCGCTGTGTAAGGCCGCGACCGCCACGCTGCGGAAGGCGCCCCCCGACAGCGGCCCCGTCACGAGGTGCGGGCCCGACGTCGGCATCTCCAGCCACCGCGACAGTGAAGCGTCCGTCAGCGCCCGCAGCGTGAGGTCGACCTGAGCGGCGTGGCGGCGCACCGCCTTGGGCACGCCGGTCGACCCGGAGCTGAGGGCGACGAGGAAGCCCGCCTGCGTGCGCTCGTCGACCGGAGCGTCAACAATGTCCGCCGTCAACTCGGCCACCGACGCCTCAGTCAGCCCGGGAACGCGCTGGCCGGCCGCGACCAGGAGTGCGGGCGAGTGCGCCGACAGAACCTCGCGAAGACGCGGCGGCGGCAGGTCGGTGCCGACGGCGAGGTAGCCGCAGCCGGCGGCGATGGCGCCCAGGTAGGCGACGATGGCGTCGGCCCCGTTCGGGAGGCAGCTCGCCACGACCGCCCCCGGCCCGAGCCCCCGCGTTCGGAGCGCGAGAGCCATCCTCCACGCCCGCGCCACGAGGTCACGCCTGGTGAGAACCGCGCCGTCCTCCTCTACGACCGCGAGCTCGTCCCCCGCTCCCGCGGCGAGCCGCCATACGCCGACGCGCCGATGCCGCTCGCCGGAAGCCGGGGCGGCCAGGCACCGCACGCCAGCGTTTGTATGTGACTCATAGACGACGGGGCCGAACCGCTGCTCGGCCGCCCGCCGCAGCTCGGCCGGGCACGGCCTGATCCCGACGACCACGGCGGCGAGGCCCGGAGGCGGACCGGCGGGCGCCGCCCCCTCGATGAGCGCGGCGAGGACGTCTGGCACGACGAACAACGACACTGCCTCAGGCAGGCCCAGCTCACGGAGGATCTCCTCGCGGCCGAGCTCGGCCGCGAGGACGACGGAGTGGCCCGCGTTCACGGCCCCGAGGGCCACGCGGAGCGGCTCGGCGTGCCAGAAGGGGACGGCGGCCACGTGGGCGCCACGCGGCGGGAGGTCGTAGCGCGTCAGGAACGACGACGCGAGCGAGGACATCGCAGCGGCGAACGTGGTCGACCCAGGCCCCCCCGGACGCCTCGCCGCCTCCAGCAGCGCGCCGGCCGGCACGGAGCCGGGGACCGGATCTGCGACCACCTCGCGAGCGCCGGCGTTCTCCAGCAGCACCGACCAGGGCAGCACGGGGGATCCCAACGCCCAGTCCTCAGCACCGACAGGGCCGCCGCCAAAGACGGCCACGGGCCGCAGCTGTGTCGCCACGCCCGCCAGCCGGTCTCCGCCCGCTGGGGGCAGGGGCAGGACGGACACGCCGAGCCGCAACGCCGCCGCGGCCACGGCGATCGCGACGCGCTGCGGCACCCCAGCCAGGACGACGCAGTCGCCCGGCACCGCGCCAAGGCGCCGCAGAGTCGACTCGGCACGTGCCGCATCCCGCTCGACGTCAGGCAGCTCGAGCCGGTCCGAACCCCCCATGCGGACTGAACGTATCGCCCCGCACCCGCGGCGCGCCCATCCGCAGCCGGGCGGACAAAACGGGTATACACCACAACACATACCTGGTATGTTTCCCTGCAACACGTCGGCGACCGGCCCGGCGGGAAGGAGCTGGGAGATGAACGAGACCCACGGCCTCGGCGCCGCCGCGCTCACCGACATCAGCGACGAGCTTCTCGACGCCGTCGTCGGCGGCGGTTCCATCGTCGACCCGGTGCTCTGCCCGATCCTGGGGTCCCTCTCGCCGGGCGTGCCCGGCGTTGTGGACATCGACCCGACGGGCGACACCTCCATCGCCGGTCAGCCGACCTGGGACTGCGTGCCGTACGACGGCTAAACGCCAAGTCCCGTCACCCTCGATCACGCCCAATCGCGCCACGGCCCCTAGCTGTAGTTCCTAGGAACGTTCTTCAGCTGTGCTCACCTCTCCAGTAGGTCGCCCCGTAGGACCACTCGCGCAGCATCGTCTGGATGAACCTGAACCGCCCCGGGTTTTGTGGAGGCTGTTGCTAAGTCTTGGCGGCTGCCAGCGCTGCGGGGCCACGAGTTTCCCTCGCCCGCGAGGCCGTGAACCAGTCGGCCTCGAACTCGGCGATCGGCCACGTGCCGCCCGCCGAGTTCGAGGACGAGTGGCTGAGAGGCACGGGCAGGGGAGAGACTCGCGTCGGGCGATCACCAGCGTTGGGCAGGCACGTAACAAACAGCCTCCGCCAAACCCGGGGCGGTTCAGTCCGTCAGGGGCACGTCTCCCCGGGGCAATTACCCAGGGCGAGCCACGTCCCCGCCGTAATGCTGGCGCTCCCGTCCACGCCCGCTGCGGCCGCCGCGCCGTCGTGAACGAACTCCAGGAGCAAATCTCGCCGGGCTCGCTCGGCCAGCGAGCGGCGGACACTGTCGAGCTGGCCTACGAGCACCCGGCAGACGCCGCCTTCGGCCCACGGCGCGCCGTTCAGCACCAAGGACAGGACGCTGGCTGTGACGCGGATAGGCGCGGTGTGGGCGGCAGCGAGTGGAGGGCGGGCGCTAGCGTCTCGGCCACCTTCTTCCACATGCTGGCCCGCGTCTCCGACTGGGCTGGGCCCCAGCCGGACAGGCGGATCGTCCGACGGTTCCCGACGCTCTCGGCGACGACCGTTTTTGATCGCCGCGGGCCCCAGTCTGCTGCCACCGCACGGTCGCTGTCCTCCGGGGCCTGGCGACGGGCAACGCCGATCAGCCGCGCCAGTTCGGGATGGGGAGCGAGGAGGACCGGGACAGGGCGCAAGCATCGAGCCACGACGGGTTAGCGCCTCGTCTCGGACGAGCCCGCGCGCGCTGCGGAGGAGGCCCAGCTAAGCACACGCTGTCCACCTCGGGCCATCGGCCAGCCACGCGCGCCGCCATGGCGCGGCCGCTTGAGCGTCGGCCGTCCCCGGTCTCGGACGGCGACCAGCGCCCAGAGGCGCCGTACGTCCGTAGGGCCTCCGCGGCCCCATCAGCCGCCCCCGGGGTCGGGCGACGCCAGTGCGCACTAGGCCGTCCGACAATCGGTTCGGGCGCAGGCCGATAATGCCGATGCGCTCGGCGACGGCCTTCAGGGCGTCCCGTGAATAAGCGTCCTCGGCCCGAAGGCCAGCGCGTCACCTGCCTGCTCACGAGCACCACGCTGTTCCCGGACGCGTCGCCTGGCAGTTCGACGAGCTCTAAGGCGTGAGGCATTCCTCAGCGGACAGGGGCGGCGTGCACCCCGGCCAGCACGGCGAGGATGGCCCGGGCGGCGGTCTCGGGCCCCCAGCCAGGGTCGATCACGAGGTTGGGCCGCAACGGCTCCTCGTACGGCGCCGAGACGCCAGTGAACTGTTCGAGCTCTCCCGAATGGGCCCGCCGGTAGAGTCCCTTCGGGTCGCGGCGGGCGCACTCCTGCACGGGCGTGGCGACGTGGCACTCGATGAACGGCACGCACGCGTCGCGGTGCCTGCCGCGCACCAGCGCTCGCGCGTCCCTGTATGGGGAGACGATCGCCACGAGCGCAACAAAGCCCATCCGGGAGACCAACAGTGCGACCTCGCCCACCCGGCGGATGTTCTCGCGGCGGTCCTCCGGCGTGAAGCCGAGGTCGGAGTTGAGGCCGTCTCGCAGCTCGTCGGCGTCCAGCCTGCACACCGCGACCCCTTGCGAGCGGAGCCCCACCTCGACGGCACGCGCCAGTGTGGACTTGCCTGCCGCAGGCAGGCCCGTGAGCCACACGGTCGCGCCCAGTTGGTCATCCACGGGCCGGTCCGTCATGTGCCCGAGCCTTGGCGAGCTTTCCCAACGAATCCGCCCGACAGACGCCACCACGTCGAAGCGCGCCCGCCTGGCAGTTGGGGCGAGCAGTTCGCGTACGTGCTCGCGCACGCCACGGAGCCCAGCGGTTCGCTCGATGCCGTGCCGCACGGAGCCACCGGCGGCGACCCGTGCCCCGGGTTCGGGGCAGGCCACACGCGTGAGCGTCGCCTACCGCCCACGCTCGATGGACGGCAGTCGGACACACGTTGAGGCGGCCGAAGACAATCGACTCGTTCGACCGGGCAACCAGAAAGGTGCTGGGTCTCGTCATCGATTTGGCCGAGGTAGACCGGCTGGAAGCCCGTCCCCGGGACGGCGTCGCGCAACTGAACCTCGCCCACCGCCCACCGCCCACCGCCCACCGCCCACCGCCCCCCGGCGCCGCGGGCCGGCCGTCGACGTGGACGGCGAACTTGATGGCTCGACCGAGCGGCTCACGTTTGCCTGCTGGCGCTGCCAACTTCGCTGAGAAAATCAAAGATCCGGCGATGCCGCACTACTCGAAGACCGCGCGGCCGAGCCAGGAGCTCACGGGCAGTTTCACCGGCGCCGCCACACCTCATCGTCCGCCCCCCTTCGGTCCCGATGAAGAGCCAGATAGTAGCGAGGCACGGCTCCGAAGAGCTTGTCGAGACCTCGGTCACCCCGATGAAGCCCCGCCGTCGCTGATGCTGGGACTGCTCACGCCAACCTTCGATGCGCCCGACGGCCTCGAACCGTCCCGATTGCCAAGAGCAATCGGCGTCGTCAGAGTTGTGGTCGGCGACCTCGCGGAGGGGTGTCCAGTATCGCAGGCGGGCCGTTGACGCGCAGCGTGATCCTTCCGCTCTTGTCGACGGTGTCGTGTCGCACGCGGTCGCGCCTATCGCTGCGATCACCGGGTGTTGCTTGGGTCGCCAGTGATAGGCGTCGGCAGGGGGTGCATCGATTCGGTAGCGACCGGTGCGGTCGTTCGTGGTTGCAGTAGACGGCGAAGACGTTGAGGAGGGCTTGCTGCTCGCCGATCGTGTCGGGCTCCCCGGCTCGGGCCGCGAGCGAGCGCGTGAGGGTCTGGTAGAACCGCTCGACTTTTCCGGCATGTCGTCGGGTGGTTCGGTCTGGAGCTCTTGGGCGATGCCGAGGCGACGCAGCTCGGCATCGAGGGCGTTGCGGCCGCCCTTGCCGCCGGAGAGGCGGGTGGTGAATGGCATGCCGTGCCAGTCAGCGTCGACGCGGGAGCGCCGTGCTCGGCGATGGCAGCCCAGAGTTCGTTCAGCACGATCCGCCCGGTGTACGGTGAGCCGCAACGCGTAGCGGGCGTGAGTCGAGCCAGAACAACACCTCGACACCGTTGGCGAGGGGGTAGTGGACCCGTCATTTGCGACACACCATCCAGCTTCGTCTCTCGCGAGCGTCGTTCCTCAGCATGCGCTCCTTGGCGCTGACGCACAAGAGCCCGGAAAGTGCGCGACCTGAGAACCGTGGCGCGTGGCCAGGGGAGCCATTCGAAGCCGGGCGTCGGGCGCCGCCAATGAGCCCGTAGCAGGTGTCAGCCAGCCGAGGCGCTTGTGCCCGTCAGCCCGAATGGCTGCGAAAGCGACCTTGCTCTATCGCTCCTCCAGCAGGTCGCGATACACCGAGCTGAGAAGTGCGCGGAGACGTAAGTCTCCACTGCTGTGTGGTGAAAGGAAGATCCCGACCGCGAGGTCCCCGGCCGGATCGCAAAATCCCATGAGGTGACGGGAACTGGTCCTCGGCAACATCGCGGTGTGACCGAACGCTTCGTCGCTACAGAACCGACCGGTCAGCGGCGAGATCACGTTGTGCGTTTCGAAGCCCAGACTAAACATTCCACAGTCGCATCGATTGCGCCGGCACTCTGCGGCCGTACTCGCGGCAGCCGGCACGGGGAGCCGTCGGCGAGAATCCGAGCCGGACTTCGACCAGCGCGAGCATGCCTCGAAGAAGCGACACAGGTCTTCGGCGGGGCCCACGCACCTTTGAGAGGCATCGAGCGCCGCGCGAGAGGAACCGACGACGCGGGTCGACCTGCACCCGGCCTCGGACAAGATCGCACCGAGGATCTCTTCCGCGGGTTCGCCGGCAGCGCTTTCGAGGACGCGCTCCAAGACCTGCCAGATCTGCGTCGACGTATAACGAGCATGCAGCTGTCCGTCTGACCGTGGTTCGGACCGAATGGAGCCGATGTGGGCGAGGCAGTCACGGACGGACGCTCCGGGCCGCACCCAGGGTCCGACATTACCGACGACGTCGGCGACCTTCGCATCGAGCGAAAGCGTTCCCGTGTTCGCTAGCCGGGCCAACGCCATGGCCAAGAGCGGCTTGCCGGCGCACGACCACGGGATCGCGCGCTGTCGAGGCAGTCCGTTTGCAAGTGAAAGCTCGAGGGCAGGCGATGTCAAGGCAATCTGAATGTACGCCGTCGACTGCCGAAGCTTTTGCAGGTAGGCCGCGGTGCGGGGCAGATCCGAGAGTCGCTCGGCGGGCATCGCTCCTCCAGTGGTGCTCCACTTGACCACATGCGGCGGGATCTCCCGGCTACTCTACTGGCCGCGCGTGCTTCGCCGGCTGAGGGAGATTGAGCCATCGACAAGCTTGCCTGGGTTCCTTCCGGGGTGCCGTTGCGTTGGCTGCGGGCAGGCCATGCGTGCCGATCGACTTGCCGCGGGTGAGCGTGCATGCTTGTGAGGTCGCACAACGAATGGGATCCCCTCGAAGAGGTCGTCGTCGGGACGGCGAGAACGGCCCGCGTCCCTCGCGACGGTCCCGATGTGCGCGCCATTGACTACCCGGACGTCCCGGCCGACGAGCCGTTGCCGTGCGGGCCGCTTCCCGAGGTGGTGCGCGGCGAGGCGGAAGACGACCTCGACGACCTCGCCGAGGTGCTGGCATCGCTCGGCGTCCGGGTAAGGCGACCGGCACCAGCCGAGGCGCCTGCACCGTTCTCGAACGGCTGGTGGACGACCGACGGCTATCACGCCGCCTGCCCGCGCGACTCCGTACTCGTCGTTGGTGACCGCCTGATCGAGGCGCCTATGGTGTTGCGGTCCCGCCAGTTCGAGGTCCAGGCGCTGCGTCCGTTGTTGCTGGAGTACGAAGCGGCCGGTGCTCGATGGATCTCGGCGCCGCGGCCGCTCCTGGCCGATGACCTCTACGACCTCGATGCCGCTCCGGGTGCTCGGCTTCGCGATCACGAGCCGGTGTTCGACGCAGCCAACGTCGTTCGACTGGGACGCGACCTGCTGTACCTCGTCTCGGACTCCGGCAACGGCCGGGGCGCGGCGTGGCTCGAGCGCGCCCTGGACGGTGAGTACCGCGTCCACCGCTGTGCCGGCATCTACGCCCGCACGCATGTCGACAGCACGATCGTGCCGATCCGTCCGGGCCTCGTCCTGCTCAATCCTGAGCGGGTGAACGACGCCAACATGCCTGAATACCTCGAGAAGTGGGACAAGCTCTGGTGCCCTCCACTCGTCGACATCGGGTACGCGGGGGATCGCCCCGCCTGTTCGATCTGGATCGGCATGAACCTCCTCATGGTGCGCCCGGACCTCGCGCTCGTCGACGACCGGCAGCTCGAGCTGGCTCGACACCTCGAGCGGGCCGGCGTCGGCGTGCAGCCGTGCCGACTGCGTCATGCGCGCACGATCGGCGGCGGGCTGCACTGCTGCACGCTGGACATCCGCCGTGGCGGCGAGTTGGAGGACTACGGGTGAGGGTCGTCGTCGAGACGCCCCGCGGTGCAAGCGGGACCGGGTACGCGTTCGCCGTGTGCGTCGGCCACGGTGGCCATTTCGAATCGGTGTGTCGCCCCGCCCTCCATCGGTTCATGCGGCCGCAGGACGCGCTGATTGCGGTGTACGACTCCACCTCCATGTTCGAGGCGTACGACGAGATCTTCCGAGCCGCGACTGACCTCGCCAACTGCTGCGGCATCCTCGCGATCCACGACGACGTCGAGGTGCGATCCGATCCGATCGCCGAGATGAGCGTCCTGGCCGAAATCGCCGACGTCGGTCTGGCAGGCGCTCTCGGCGGTGCCGCGGGCACGAGCTTGGCATGGTGGCGGGAGAAGCCTGAGCGACGGGGTCTGCTTGTCGATCGTCGGAAGGTCCACGACCATGGCGGGCGTCGCCACCTCGTCGACGTCGTCGACGACGTCGTGCTATTCGTTCCCCGTCCTACGTTCGAGTCGACCCGCTTCGAGCAGACCCCATACCGCGGCTACGAGGGTCTCGGCGTGATCCTGTCGTCGATGGTGCATCGGGCCGGCGCGCTCGTCGCGGTCGGTCAGTTCGACATGTTCCATCACAACGACTGTGTCGGGTTCAACAATGTCGTCGACTGGCGGTGGAACGAGTTGGCATGGCAGCTCGACTTCTTCGAGGTCGATGCGCGGCGGCGTCTGCGCTCGATGCTTCAGTCGCGGCTGTCGGCCCTGGTGCCGGCGCGGATCGCCCTCAACCGTGCCGTTGCAATGGTGCGAGGAAACGCCGGGAGCCCGAGCGACGGCGAAGCGCAGGACCCCGCAGTGGACTCCTTGGTCGAGCGATGGTTCAGGGACGGCAAGGCGTTGCGGGGCCGCTCCCGTCCGCCGTTCACCGGCTCATCGCGGCCACTCGAGGTGGCTCGTGTATGAGCTTGACCCGACCGTGACGTCGTCGGTCCAGAGGTTCGAGAGGCTCCGGTACGACGCGACGGCCATCCCGCTCGTGAGCGTCGTCGCCGCGATGCTCGAAGTCGAAGACCTCACCACGCTGACCTGCGACACGCTGGTCACGCGGCAGATGGACGATCAGCGGTCGGTCTTCCATCGGAGGTACTTCGATCACGTCGATCAGCTCCACGAGCCGTATTGCGGTCTCCTCGACGCGCTCGGCCTCAGCCCGGACGAGGTTCTCGTTCAGAGGATTCCGACGCTGCGCGTCCAGTCGCCGGGATCGCTGGCCGTCGGGGCGTGGCACCGCGACATGGACTACGGCCACCATCCGGCCGAAATCAACTACTGGGTGCCGCTCACGCCGTTGTGTCCCGACAACACGTTGTGGATCGAGGACGAGCCGGTCCTGGTCGATGTCGGCGAGGTCGTTCGGTTCCGCGGCGCGACCGCCCGCCATGGCAACGTCGTCAACCGTGCCAATCGGTCGAGGGTGAGCATCGACTTCCGAACGCTCGACCCGACGTACTACTCGCCAGGCGTGCGGTCCGTGTCGCACGGGGTCGAGTTCCGTGTCGGGAAGTATTGGTGGTACTCCGGAAGGCACGTCCGTGACGACGCGTGAGCTGCCAGACGCGGAGACCGTTCAACTTCTCGCTCACCCCGAGGCGGCCAACGCGATCCTGCACGGGCTGCGCACGATCACCGAGGACGTACAGCCGACGCCGTCATCGTCCCGGTCGGTGGTAGATGTCCTCACCGCGGTCCTGCGAGGTAATCGTCGCACGAGGACCGACCCGAGACCGGACCCGTTGGTGCTCCGTGACCAGGTCGCCCGTCAGTACGTCGAAGACGCTCCCTTGCGGTTGCTCACGATGTGGGGGGCGGTGAAGCACTACGTGGAACCTTCCGAGCAGGGCGTTGACCTCGCCGAGTTGTGGGCAGGCGTGCGCATGGCGGCCATCTGCGACGCGATCGGCTCTGTGCACGGGCCAGGAGGCGAGACGTCGGTTCTGGTCGAAGACCTGGGGGTCTGGTATCAGGATGGCTTCGGCGAGCCACCGGAGATCGCCGACTGCGTCGAGAGATCCATCGCGTCGTACGTGTCGTCGCTTCGATCACTCCTCGCCATCATCGACCCGCGCTTGCGACCGGTGACGTTTCTCGACGTCTTCGGAGGCTGCGTTGATGACTACATCGAGGCGCTCGAGCGCAACACATCGCTCATCGAGCGCCATCTCGACGGGCTCCAGTCGGGCGCTCGGGCTCCCGACCGTGACCTGCTCGACGCAGGGTGGCGGGGCGACTTGAGCAGCCAGACGTTGGATCATTATCTCGGTCGGGTCCGGTCTCTCCACCCTGGCGAGCCTCACCGTAAGCAGCTCGAGCGGGTGAGCCGATTCCTCGGAACCGTGTTGCTCTATGAGCAGTACGGATGGCAGCAGGCAGCCTCGCCGAACGCGATTCGGCTCGCATTCTACAAGCCACCGCCCGCGATGCCCGTCCACCGCCTCCACGGCCGCGTCCACGTGCGGGGACTGCCGCGTTCGTGCTGCTCCACTATGATGCCGCCCTGGACGTCGTGCGGATGCGTCGTCACCGAGCCGGACGGCCGCACCCGCTCCCACCTCGAGAGCTTCCGCGAGCTCGCCCAAACGACAGCAAACCGCTCGGACGTCGTCGCCGCGCTGACACGAGACCAGCTCGAGATGTCCTTCCGGGTGCGGTGGATCAGCAGGAGTACAAGAGTGCGGTCGACCGGCGCACCACAATGACCGTCCTGCGCATCGCGATCGTGGGCTATGGCCGCATGGGACGGCGCCACGCCGCGACCATCGCTCGGCTCCCGCACGTCGAGATCCGAGCGATCGTCGACCCAGTTGTCCGATCGTCCGACCCCCACGACCTCCCGATCCGAGAGTTGGATGCGGTGTTGGAAGACCCGTCGATCGATGCCGCCATCGTCGCGTCGTCGACTGACGCGCACGCCCGTCTCATCGACCGTCTGATCGCCGCTGGCAAGCCGACCTTCTGCGAGAAGCCGTTGGCCGCGTCGACGACCGATGCCGAGCAGCTTGTCGCGGCTGCGTCCGATGCCGGCGTGCCGCTCACCGTCGGCTTCAATCGTCGGTTCGACCCCGACGTGGCCGAACTGCGGCAGCGGATCGCCGAGGGCGAGGTAGGTCGCGTCGAATCCCTGCACTTCATATCGCACGACGCCACGCCGCCTTCCGCCGACTACGCAGCCGCGTCGGGCGGTCTGTTCCACGACATGTCGATTCACGACTTCGACCTCGCCCGCTTCCTGACGGGTGGGGAGGTCGCACAGGTCTCGGCTTTTGCCGGCCGCTCGAGCGACGCGGCCCCTGCAACTGAGGTCGACGTGGCCGTCACCACTCTCCTGATGGACGACGACACGATCGTGCAAATCAACAACTCGCGGCACTGCGCCGCCGGCTACGACCAGCGGATCGAAGCCTTCGGCTCTCGCGGGTCGCTGGCGATGGCGAGCCGGCCCACCTCCGCCGTTCGTGTGGCGAACGAGGCAGGGTTTCGGTACGGACCGCTGAGTCCGGGGTTCCTGCAGCGGTACGACACGGCCTACGGGATCGAGATCGAGGCTTGGGTCCGCTCGGTCCGCGAGCAGGCCGAGCCATGGCCGAGCGGGTGGGACGCGCTCGAGGCGTCGCGCGTCGCGGACGCTGCCGCGGCGTGTGCGGCGACGCGCACGACGACGACCCCGTCACGGCCCGACAGAAGGGAATCGCCGCGTGCCCCCGTCCACTGAGACGACGGCGGCGTTCGAGACATTCGTGCTCGAGCACGCCATGCCGAACCCGTGGGTCGTCTTCCTGACCGGCAACCTGATTCACGTCTTCGACCACTTCATCCACTTCCAGCCACCGGACCTTCGGCTGCTGGTTGTCGTGTCCGACATGACACCAGACGAGGCGGACACGGTGCGGTCGCTCACCTCCGCACCAGTCTTTTCGATCGAACCGAGGATTGACTCCAAGGCCGTGTACGAGCTGCTGTTCGCGGTGATGGACCAGCCGTGGGCATGGGTGGACGTCGACTGCTACGTCCTCGATCGCTCGCTTTACGACGAGTGGGACAAGCTCAATGGCACGGCCCCCGTCGCCGGCCCGTTCCTCTACGGACCGATCCCGCTCTGCGCGGCGCCGCTCGTGTATTTCGATCCCCAGGTCCACCGGCGCGTCGAGGACGCGATCGGCGAGCCGGTCTCGCCGTCGGCCTATTCCTTCGTTCCGACAGCGCACGGTCGTGAAATGGAGGCAGCCTGCACGTACCTGGTGACGGACGGGCAACGGCGGGCGCTCGAGCGTGTCCTCGCATTCGAGCGGCCCGACATCCCGTACCCGCAGGGCGGCATCAGCGACGTCCTGTCGGACGGCAACGAATCGCGGAGCCACGAGCGGTCGGCGCGACGGGCGGCGGGGCTCGACGTCGATCACGTCTTCTTCGACGGGCTGATGCTGTACCAGCTGTTGGCCATCGCCTTCGGGATGTGGCCCGCCCAACTGCGACACATTCCTGGCTCGAAGATCATCTCGCCAGACCTCGTGCACACCGGCGGGATCTCGTACTGGCAACAGCTCAGTCCGCACGACGCCCGTACCGTCTCATCGGCAGACGGCCAACTGCCGCTCGCCGCGCATCTCGACGCCGCCGTGCTGCGGCGGTTCGTCTTCGACCATCCGGACCTCGACCGGCCGAAGGAGCGACAGCAGGCGATCGACCAGTACCTCGGCCAGATGGGACGGACGTCTACCGAGCTCGCGGACGATCTGCTGGCACGACTACACGATGCCGGCGTCGACTGCGGCCCGAACTCTCCATGGGCGCGGATCGCCCCGTGAGGCCGATCGACACTTGGTGAGATGATCGAACGATGCACTGCCGAAACCCCGCCATCGACGAAGCCGCCGTGGAGCGGACCGTCAGCGACCGGTACGACGGACGCGGATCCCTGACGTTCGTTCCAGCTGGACGCGACAGCTGGTGCTTCGTGATGGGCGACCTGTGGGTCAGCGTCCGGCGCGACCATCTCGGCCACCGGCCGGAGGCGTACGCGGCGGCTTGCGACCTGCGGGACAGCGGTCTCGACTTCCTGCTGTGCCCGCTGCGCGGTGACGACGGCCAGTTGACCCGTCGGGTCGGCGGCTTTCCGGTCGTCGTGTTCCCGCTCGTCACCGGCGCAAGGGAGGTCGCTGCGGACGACCCTCGCGACGTCGAGCTGGCATTGCAGCATCTCGACCGCTTCCACCATGCGATCCCACCACGCGACCTGCCCATGGAAGAAGCCGACGAAGGTTTCGACGAGGCGCTGCTCGCGTTGCTCGAACAACCAGCACCGCAACCGAGCACCGGTCCTCACGCAACTGCCGTCGCGACGGCACTGGCTGGAGCGCACAGCACGCTCGAATGGTGCGCTCGTCGTCTCGGCCGTGCCGCGCTGGCCTACGCGAGCGCTTCACCGCGACGCACGGTGACGCACGGCGACGCCAGCGCGCAGAACATGATGATCACGAGGGAGGGACGAATGCTGCTCGGCGACCTGGGCGCTCTGGCGATGGCTCCGCCCGAGCGAGACTGGTTCCATGTCGACCGATCGTTGGGAACGAGTCACGAGTCGGATCCGTCGATCCGTGACTTCTACCGACTCCGGTGGCTCGTGACCGAAATCCTGGAGTACGGCTCCGCGTTGCAGCGTCCCCACGCCGACGATGAGGACGCAGCCCAGATGTGGCGCGAGTTGCAGGCGCTCCTCGCCGACGCGAGCTCGCTCTGGGCCCGTGAGGGCGCGACCCGGGAATTGCTCACGTGAGCGGCCCTGCGTCGGCCGCCGTCGAGTCGCTGGCCGCTGGCCTCCTGGAGGTTCTCGCCTTGAACCTGATCGGCCTGTACGTCCACGGCTCGCTCGTCAGCGGCGCCTTCGTCCCGGACAGGAGCGATCTCGACCTCCTCGCGGTGGTCAACCGCGACCTCGATGACTCAGAGGCCGACGCGCTGCTGATGCTCTTCGAGTCGAACCCGTTCGCGCACGACTTCGAGATCGACTTCCGTGCGGTCACCACGGTTGTCGCAGCGGAGCCGAGTGCCGCGGGCTGGAAGCCGACGCTGGCTTTCGAGATCGAAATACGACCCTGGAGCGGTGGTCGGGCGCGGCCGCGGCGCGGCCCGGTCGACGAGCCGGATCTCGTCATCGAGCTGTCCCAGGTGCGGGAGCGGAGTCACACCCTCTTCGGACCCGACGCCTCGACTGTGGTCGGTCCCGTCCCGGCAGAACGGGTGGTCGAGGTCGGCGACGGCCACCTCGCCATGTGGCAAGACCTTCCGTTCAACCCAGACGTCGCCGAGCTCATGGTCTTCACCGCATGTCGGGCGTGGAGGTTCGCGGTGACCGGCACGCATACGAGCAAGGACGACGCCGCGAACTGGGTGCTCAGTCGCCGCCCCGACCTCGACGTCGTCGCAGAGGCGCTGGCGATCCGCCACGGCGCCGAAGGCGTCATCGAGGCCGAGCCGGTCTTTGCGCTCCTCCGCATCGCCCGCGAAGAGATCGCGCGGCGGAGGATGTGATCACTGGCCCCCACGAGATCGTCAGGCACGTCTCAGGCATTGCTTCAGCGTGGCCTCGAGAGCCGCCGCGTGGCGGATCGGCGGCGGGAACCCCGACAGCAGGTCGATCAGGAGCACGATGTCGACCCAGCGATCGAAGCGGCGCCCGGATTGCCGGACCCAGCTCCCGCGGAAGAACGTTGCCTCCTCCGGTCCGCATCGAGCGAGCAGTTGGAGGCTGCACCACGACGCGTCGACCGAGAGCGGGCCGACGCAGGCGGCTTGCCAGTCGACGATTCCGCTCACGTGCGCACCGGTCCAGAGGACGTTCGCTGTGTGGAAGTCGCGGTGCAGCAGAGCCGCGTCCGGCGACGGCGGCGGCGCGTCGAACACTGCGACGGCTTCTGCCCAGGCACCGCGGTCAGTCAGCCACCCGGGCGGCTCCCACGAGCGCGGCGGGTAGGGCTGGAAGGGAGGCAGGTCTGCTCCTGTCGGCGCGGTCTCCTGGAATCGGACGAGCGCGGCGGCGAGCTCGTCGAGCGAGCCGGTCGGGGTGCGAGGGCAGACCCGGTGCACCCCCTTCACCCGGGACATCACGAGGGCTGGGACATCCGCGTGCGAGGCCGATGCGTCGAACGCTAAGAGCTCTGGCGTGGGCACGCCGACCCCACGGATCAAAGCGAGCGCGTTGGCCTCGTGCTCCACGGCGCGGCGGCCTACGGCGGTCGCGACCGTGACGTATCGGCGAAGGACCACACGACGGACGGCGTCGCCCGACTCGAGCCGAAGGGCGTGCACGGCCGACGACCAACCCCCGGTGAGCATTCGCACACCGCCGACACGCCCGCCGAGGACGCTCTCGACCCACCGCAACGTGGCAGGCGGCGGATCGTCGGAGTCGCGGGTGTGCACCGGTCGCGCTATGAGTAGCTGACCGCTCGGCCCTCGACACCCGATGTGTTGCGGAGCGCGACGACATTGGCGAGAACCTTTTGGAACGCGTGCACGAAGTCGTCGATGTCATCCTCGCCGCCGAGGAGGGCCGCGTGATGCGTCAGCAGCGTCGAGCGCCGGTAGGCGTCGGCGCCGGGAAACGATCGGCCGACTGACCGCATCGCACCGTCCTTCGTCCACTGGTTCCGGAACCTCGGCCGGGTGGAGGGACTGAAGTACGGACTCCGATGCAACGGGTCGTGAGGCGGGTAGACGGGTCGTTCCAGCTCTGCCGTCAGCGCGGTGGCGAGCGTGTCGACCGGAACGCCGATGGCATCGACGTCGACTCGCAACGCGAGCTCGTAGATGGATCGCCGGGTGACGCATGCGTGGCTCGACAATCCGCGGATCCCAAGGGCCTCTGCCGCGAGCCGCCGCTCGAGCTCGTCCGCCTGCGTTGTCCGCCGGTCGTGCTGCGCCTCCAGCTGCGCCAGGCGGTCGAGAGCGACCGCTGCGAGCACTTCGGGCATGCAGTGGTTCGCGCCCATCACCGTGCCGTCGACGACCAGCTCCATCGAGCCGGGAGCGACGTCGTCGGCGTACGTCCGGCCGTCGGCTCGAAGCTGCTGCAGCGTTCGGAACGCCGATGGAGACGACGTGGTGACGGCGCCGCCCTCGCCGGCTGCGAGGACCTTGCCGCTCTGGAAGCTGAAGGCGCCGAAGTCTCCCAACGTCCCGACTTGGCGGTTCCGCCACTCTGCTCCGTGTGCTTGCGCGCAGTCCTCGACGACGGCGAGGTCGAAGCGGGTGGCGATGGCGAGGAGGGCGTCGAGGTCGGCCACCGTGCAGGCCAGGTGGACGACGATGACGGCGCGGGTCGCACTGGTGACCGCCTGCTCCGCTGCCCGGGCGTCGATGCACCCGGTCTCCGGGTCCACGTCGACGAGCACGGGCAGTGCCCCCGCGCGGAGGACTGCGCTGGCGCTGGCCACCCACGTCATCGCGGGCACGAGGACCTCGTCCCCGGCGCCGACGCCGGCCGCCTCGAGCGCGAGAAGGACCGCGGTCGACCCGTGGTCGACGGCAACGGCAAACGCAGCGCTGACGTATGTCGCGAACGCCGACGCGAAACGAAGTTCGTACGATGGCGCACCGGACGAGGGCCAACTGGCGGCCCAACGCCGTTCGTGGATGGCGGCCAGAGCGGCACGCTCGGTGCCCTCGTCGAAGGAAGGCCACAACGGCCACGGCTTGCCGCGCCGAACCGAGTTCCCGCCATGGAGCGCGAGCCGGAGCACCCGAACAGCGTATGGCAAGATCGGCGGCGTGACTGACCAGACCGGATTGGTTGCGTTGGATCTTCCGCGGTGGCCGAACATCACCGATGAAGACATCGCCGCGGCCGAGGATGTCCTGCGTTCTGGCGTGCTCAACATGCGGTCGTCGGCGGTCGTGCGAGCGTTCGAGGCCAAGTTCGGCGGCTACCACGGAGGTCACAAGGCGGTCGTCGTCGCCAATGGAACCGCGGCGATCCACCTCGCGCTTATTGCGTGTGACATCGGGCCGGGCGACGAGGTGATCGTGCCGACGCACACCTTCGTCGGTGCGGCCGCGCCCGTGCTGTACGCCGGGGCCACGCCAGTGTTCGCAGACGTCGACGAGGTGACGCACTGCGTCTCGGTCGCCACCGTCGAGCCACTCATCACGCCGCAGACGCGGGCCGTGACGGTCGTGCACCTGAACGGCTATCCCGTCGACATCGATCCATTGCTGTCGATCCTTGCTCCGCAGGGGATCGTCGTCATCGAGGATTGCGCGCAGGCCCTCGGGTCCACGAGCCGGGGCATCCCCGTCGGCACGTTCGGCCGGGTGTCTACGTTCAGCTTCTTCGAGCAGAAGGTGATTACGGCCGGCGGCGAGGGCGGTGCGGTCGTGACCAACGACGGAGCGCTCGCGGACCGGCTCGACCTGTTGCGTCAGCACGCGGAGGCGTCGAGAACGGCTGATGATGCCCGGTTCTGGAGCCACGAGCTCGGCTACAACTACCGGCTCTCGCCGGTGCAGACGGCAATCGTCTCATCCCAGTTCGATCGGCTTGGGGATCTCGTACGCCGGCAGCGGCGCAACGCGCACCTCTATGCGGAGGTGCTCCGTGACGAGACGCGACTCGTCCTTCCCGTCGAGCCCCAGGCCGGCCAGCACTCCTTCTGGCGGTACGCCGTCCGCGTCACCCGCGAGGCAGGAGTGCCGGCGGGCGAGATTGCGGATCGGCTGCAGCGACGTGGTATCCCGTCACGCCTCCGCTATCCCTTCCCCGTTCACGTCCAGCCGCCATTCGACGATCGCTCATGCTTGTCAATGGCCGAGCGGCTGTCCCACGAGTTGATCACGTTGCCAGTTCACGCCACGATGGACGCGTGCCACGTCGAGCGCGTCGCCGAGGCCGTGATCCAGGTGTTGGACGAGTAAACGGTGGCGGGGATGTCAGGATCCGGATCAGCGCCCCCGACGGCGCCGCCCGTCACGGCAGCGGCGTTGATGCTCGGGACGTCGTCGTTCGGGACGACAGCTCGCGGGTTCCCGGTGTACGACGAGTACTGGGAGCGCGGTGGTCGGGCCTTCGACACCGCGTGGATCTACGGCTTCGCGTTCGGCCCCGGGTGCTGTGAGCGTGTGCTCGGTGAATGGCTCGGACGACGAGCCGTTTCGAACGAGGCGTTCGTGCTCGTAAAGGGTGCGCACACGCCCGAGTGCCGGCCCGACCGCATCGAAAAACAGCTGACTGAGAGCCTCGACCGCTTGGGTCTGGGCTCGTGCAGCCTGTACATGCTGCACCGCGACGACCCTGCCGTCCCCGTTGCCGAGTTCGTGTCGGTACTCGAGTCGCTCCGGCGAGCTGGTTGCATTCAGGCGTACGGGTTCTCGAACTGGTCACGGCCCCGCTTCGCCGAGGCACTCGATGCTGCCCGGTCGCAGGGGCTGCCGACGCCGACGAGCGTCAGCAACCACGCGAGCCTGATGGAGATGACCTCGCCGATCTACGAAGGCACCGTCGACGCGAACGATTCCGAGTGGTGGAGCTGGTTGCGACGCGAGGATCTCGTGCTCATGCCGTGGGCCAGCCAGGGGCGCGGATCGCTCGCGGTCACGCCGGACGACTGGGTGTCGGATGAGGGGCTGAGGAACCACTGGTCATCCGACGCCAACAACCAGCGATGGCGGCGCGCAGACCAGCTCGCGACAGAACGCGAGGTCTCCCGAACTGCCCTCGGGCTCGCCTGGGTGCTGCGACTGCCGTGTCGGGTGCGCCCGATCATCGGCCCGCGCACGGTCGACGAGCTCACCGACTCGCTGACCGGCCTCGAGATCACGCTGTCGTCGGACGAGTGGCGCTGGCTCCGAGACGGGGCTGTCTGAGGAGGACGACGTCATGCACGATGCGAGCGCGGCCCCGTGCGATGCCCCGTGAGGCCGAGTGGTTCGTGCGCTCGGACGCGCAGCTGGAGCGGTCAGTCTTGTTCGATCGACTGCCGAAGCACTCGAGGGGCGCGGAGGTCGGGGTGTGGACGGGTGAGTTCTCGGCCCAACTGCTCGCAATGGTCGAGCCGAGGGAGCTGCACCTCGTGGACCCCTGGCGGTACCGGACCGAGGACGAGTTCAAGGGCGCGAGCTACGCCGGTGGCATGGCGCGGGACCAGTCCGACATGGACCAGCTCCACGAGTTGGTCCTGACCCGTTTCGCGGGTGACCAACGCGTCCACGTGCATCGGCTGGACTCGGTGTCCGCGGCGGGTGAGTTCGCTCCCGGCTCTCTCGACTGGGTCTACCTCGACGGGGACCACCGCTACGAAACGGTGCTCGCGGATCTTCATGCCTGGCGACCGCGGATTGCTCCTGGAGGAATCTGCAGTGGAGACGACTACGGTGAAACAGGGTGGTGGGGCAACGGCGTCACAGAGGCGGTCGACCGGTTCGCCTCGGAGCTCGACGTCGCGTTAACCATCCTCGGGCACCAGTTCGTGATGCAGCTCTGAGGACAGCGGTGACCGCATTGGCGCTACCGCGATGATCTTCGTCGGGGGCATGCCCCGTTCGGGGACGACACTGCTGACCCAACTCGTCGGCACTCACCCGGAAATCTATTCCGTGCCCGAGGAGACGCGGTTTATCGTCGACCCGGACGGCGTCGGTGAACTCCTCGAGTCGTTGACGAGCGGTTGGGCCGGACCCAGCGTCGCCGGCGTGCGAATCCAACGGTTCCGAAAGTTGATGCTCACGCACCTCGTCGATCGCGACACCGATCCGTACATTGACTTCTGCATGTACGACTATTTTGACGAGACCCTGTACAGGAACGCCGTCGAGGACTTTATCGGGCAGTTGGCCTGTTGCACGTTCGAAGGCAAGGCAGCCGCGTCGACGGAGCCGGGCCGGTACGTGCCCCGGTGGTTCCCGGAAGAGACGCTCGTCGGGCTGGCCCGGCAATTCGTCTCAACGCTGTTCGGTGGCCAAGCCCAGTTCGACGACAAGGCGATCTGGTGCGAGAAGACGCCCCACAACCTCGTCTCGCCCTACCCGCGGAAGCTCTTTCCCGACGCCCACTTCCTGCACGCTGTCCGCGACCCACGTGATGTCGCAGCCTCGATCGCGTCCGACCAGACCGCACACGGTTCGGGTGCGCCTGGCATCTGGGGCACGGGCTCGGTCGGAGCTGCTCTCGACTGGATTCACGAGTACTGCCGGCGGTGGGAGGCGCTCGCTGCCGGCGGTCGGTTCGACGGGATCAGGATGCTGCAGGTCGACTACGAGGACCTGGTCCGGGACCCGGACGCCACGATGGCGCGGGTCTTCGCCTTCGTCGGCGTCGACCCGGTCGAACCGGACCGGTGGACCGAGCCGCTGGATGCATCGGCGATCGGCCGGCACACAACCAGCTTCTCGAAGGACGACCACGTCCTGTTCGAGGCCCGCGTGGCGCCACTCTGGCGTCGGCTATTCGCTACGGCCGACGACTCATGAGCGGTACGCGAGCACCCGCAGGCGTCGACTCAGAACCGTGAATGGCTCACCGGCGTCACCGGTGACCTGTACCTCGGCGAAACCGGCGTCTCGAAGCCACGAGGTGATCTCCGGAACGGTGAACGCTCGGACGCTGTAGCGACTGGTGCTGACCCCCGAGCCGACGATCGCGATGCGTTCACCGAAGTATCGACTCGTGATCGGATCGAGCGTCGTCGTGTCGAAGAGGATGTCCTCACCGACGCGCTGGACGTCGGTCTTCGCACCACCGCCTGCGACGAGCGAAGGAATCATGCGGTATGGCGACTGGAGGTCGACGACGAGGACACCGCCGGGATCCAGGGCCCGGTGATAGGACGTCAGCACCCGCTTGTCCTCGTCGTCACCGAAATAGCCGAACGATCCGTACCAACAGATCGCCACGTCGAAGCCTCCGCGGAACGGCAGGTCGGCCAGATCCGCCTGGCAGAGTGTGATGTCGACCAACGCTTCGTCGGAGGCGCGGCGGGCGAGCTCGAGGAATCGCCGGCTGCGGTCCGCGCCGGTGACGCGCAGACCCCGCGACGCCAGGGCAACGGCGTGCCGACCGTGCCCGCACGGCGCGTCGAGCAGTCGCTGCCCGGAGCGCTCGCCGAGGAGGAGGAGGATCTCGTCGACGTCTGCACGGGTGGCTGCCGCGGTGAGGATCGGGAACTCGAAGCGCTCGTAGTCCTCCCCGAACATCGCCGCTAACGCCTGACGGTCAGGCACGTCCATCGCGGCCTGATCCCTCCGCCCGGGCGACGAGCGTGGCCGACTCCTGCGCCAGCCCCGCGTCACGACACCGTTCAAGCACCATGGTCCATCGGGCGCGCTGCGGCCGAGTCATCCGCAATTATGGCCATTGCGTGACGGTGCCGGCCGACTTCGTCGTGACGTCGTCGGTACCATGCCGCATTGGCGCAAGTCCTGCATTGCTCGTCTCCTTCATCGGACCCAACAGGGGTGGATGGAAGGACGGCAGGAACGATGCGGAGGCGTCGACCGCGGTCGGACACTTCGGGCCGAAAGGTGTACCAAGCAGGTGTACCGGGCCTGGGGCGCGTATTTCCGCCCGGTACACCAGACGATCTGATAGCTCCGGAGAAAGCCCTGCTCCCGGCGGTGCTGCTTAGTGCGCCCCCTGGGATTCGAACCCAGAACCTGCGGATTAAGAGTCCGTTGCTCTGCCATTGAGCTAGAGGCGCATTGGCGGTCGTTTTCGGGAGTCGACCGCTGGCGGGTGACCGAGGGGACTCGAACCCCCGACCTCCAGGGCCACAACCTGGCGCTCTAACCGACTGAGCTACGGCCACCAAGCGGCGGACAGCATTGCACAGTCGAGGCAACCGCCGAACCGGCAGTGTACCGACACCGGCGGACCCGCTCCCCGAGTTCGACCCGTTGTGCGATCAGCGTTCAGCCAATTGTGCGATCAGCGATCGGCGTCGGCCTCCAGACGACGAGCCACCTGGATCCACCGCAGCCCAGCGACCCGGTCTTCGAGATTGCCCGCCAGGTCAGTCTGACCTGCATACCGGGCCGCGGCGGCCGCCTCGGCCAGTTCATGCACCAGGGCCTGGGCCGACTCGTCCGCCGCTCGCCGGACATCCCGGTCATAAGCCACGACGCCATCTTGCCAGCAGCGCCCGTGCCGTGCGGCCATGCTCCCATGCCCGGTCTGCCGTCGGGCCGGGCGGTACCCTCGCCCCACGATGGAGGAGACGCCCGCCGTCACCAGGGAGCGTGTGCGGAAGGCGTTGTGGCGGGACGTGCTCCCGGCCGTCTACGGGCCGACTGCGCCGCTTGCCGTGTCGGCCCATCACGTCGGGGGCGAGCCGATTTCTGTGGCCGCGGCCATGCCTGCTTCGTACGAGCCCTTCGAGGTGGGCGGCGAATGGGGCGCAGCGTGGGACACGACGTGGTTCCGCCTGCACGGGCGCATCCCGGACGACTGGCGCGGCGCCGAGGTGGTGGTGCGAGTCGGGCTCGGTTATCAGGGCATGGTCGGGTTCGGCGCCGAGGCAATCGTGTGGGAGGACGGTGTGCCCGCGCAGGGCTTGTCGCCGAAGCACTCGACATACCGCATCACGGAGAAGGCCGCTGGCGGAGACGTGGTCGACGTCTTGTTGGAGGCGGCCGCCAACCCCATCGCCGATCTCGACGCCCGGCCCGCTCCGTCGCTGCGACCGGACTACGGCGGCGCGCCGCGCTTCCGACTGGACCGGGCCGAGTTGGCCGTGTGCAACCGCGAAGTCGAGGGACTGGTCTTGGACATGGACGTCCTGTTGGACCTGTACGACCATCTTCCTCACGACGAGCCGAGGGCCAGTCGCATCCTGCGCTGTCTGGTGCGGGCCCTCAACGTCCTCGACTTCGACAACGTGGCCGACACGTCGGCCGCGGCGCGAGACGTGCTGGTTGAGGCGATGTCGGTACGCGCTCCATCGAGCGCGCATCGGCTGGCGGCCGTGGGCAACGCCCACATCGACACGGCCTGGCTCTGGCCCTTCCGGGAAACGGTGCGCAAGTGCGCGCGCACCTTCAGCACAGCGCTGCGCCTCATGGACGAGTATCCCGACTACCGCTTCGCCTGCTCGCAGCCGCAGCAGCTCGCGTGGATGAAGGAGCAGTACCCCGAGCTGTTCGAGCGCATCAAGGACCGGGTGCGCGAGGGACGCTTCGAGTTGGTGGGCGCCATGTGGGTGGAGGCCGACTGCAACGTGCCTTCGGGCGAGTCGTTGGTGCGCCAGATCGCGCACGGATGCAGGTTCCTGGAGGACGAGTTCGGGGTCACACCGGGCGAGGTGTGGCTGCCCGACGTGTTCGGCTACTCGGCCTCACTGCCGCAGATCATGCGCCGGGCCGGGATCACCCGCTTCCTCACGCAGAAGCTGTCGTGGAGCACGGTCAACCGGGTTCCCCATCACACGTTCTGGTGGGAGGGGATCGACGGGTCTCGCGTGCTGACCCACTTCCCGCCTGCGGACACGTACAACGGCGACTTCAGCATGGACCAGCTCGAGCACAACGTGCGCAGCTTCAAGGACCACGACGTGTCGGGGCGGTCGCTCTACCTCTTCGGCTACGGCGACGGCGGCGGTGGCCCCACCCGGGAGCTGTTGGAGAAGGCGGCGCGCTATCGCGACATCGAGGGCGCGCCGCGCGTCGAGATGTCGAGCGTCGAGGAGTTCTGGGAGGCAGCCCAGGCCGAACTGTTGGCCGCGGGCGACAGGGCGGGCGTCTGGGTGGGAGAGCTTTACCTGGAGTTCCACCGCGGCACGTACACGACGTCCGCCATGTCCAAGCGCGAGAACCGCTCGCTCGAATTGCTGTTGCGGGAGGCCGAGCTTTGGTCCGCGGTCCGGCCCGACGGGCTGTCCCACTATCCCAGCGCGGGTTTGGACAAAGCATGGAAGGACGTCCTGCTGCTTCAGTTTCACGACGTGCTCCCGGGGACCAGCATCGCCTGGGTCTACGACGACAGCCGTTCGATGTACGCGTCGGCGCGAGCCGCGGCCGACTCGGCCATCAGTGCGGCTGTGCACGCCTTGCTTGACGGCGTCGACACTTCGGGGATGGAGTCGCCGGTGGCCATCCTCAACTCGTCACCGGCGCGTCGGCGTGAGGTGGTAAGCGTGTTCGGCGAGCCCCACTTGGTCGACGTTCCCGCGCTCGGCTATGTCGTCATCGACGGGGCCCACGCGGGCGGGGCCGACGGCGTCGTCGTGGGCGATCGCACCTTGGAGAACGAGCATCTGCGGGTGACCTTGGCGGACGACGGCACGCTGTCCTCCGTCTGGGACAAGGACGCAGGCCGGGAGGTCTTGGCCGCCGCCTCGCAGCCGGCGGACGGTGCCCGCGGCAACCTCTTGCAACTCCACGAGGACCGCCCGCCCAACTGGGACGCGTGGGACATCGACGCGTCGTACATGGACAAGGCTGATGACCTCGACGCCGTCGAGTCGATCACCGTCGTCGAGGGCGGCGGCCTGGTCGGGTCACTGCGAGTCGCTCGGGCATTCGGCCGTTCCCGACTGGCCCAAGACGTGGTCTTGCGCGCAGGCTCACGTCGGATCGACTTCGTCACGGAGGTCGACTGGCAGGAGAGTCACAAGCTGTTGAAGGCGTCGTTCCCTGTCGACGTTCATGCTCGCCGGGCGACGTATGAGATCCAGTACGGACATGTCGAGCGGCCCACGCACCGCAACACGAGTTGGGACTGGGCCCGGTTCGAGGTGTGCGCACAGAAGTGGGTCGACCTGAGCGAGCCCGGCTACGGCGTTGCGCTGTTGAATGACGGCAAGTACGGACACGACGTGTTCGGCAACGTCATGCGTCTCTCGCTGCTGCGGGCGTCGTCGTCACCCGCTCCCGACATCGACCGCGGGGTGCACCGGTTCACGTATGCGCTGTTCCCCCACGTTGGCGACCTCCGCGAGGCGGGGGTGATCGAGGAGGCGTACGCCCTGAACCTGCCGTTGCGGGTGGTGCCGCTGACTGGGCATGGAGGGTCGGCGGGCGCTGCCTCTGCCCGGTCGTGGGCCCCGTTCGCCGTGTCCGCCCCCGGTGTCTTCGTCGAAGTCGTCAAGCGAGCCGAGCGGACAGACGCTGTCGTTGTGCGGCTTTACGAGGCATGGGGCAGGCGCACGCGCGCCAGGCTGTCGACCGTCTTGCCATTTGCAACGGCCGCGGTCACCGATCTGTTGGAGCGCAGCCGCACGCCGCTGCCCCTTGTCGATGGTGCACTCTCGCTCGACCTGCACCCGTTCGAGATCACGACCCTCGTGTTCGAGCTCACGCCGGAGTAGAGCGAGGTGGGCCTGCGCCTACCCTGGATCGTCTTGCCCTGGTAGCTCAGATGGATAGAGCACCGGACTTCTAATCCGATGGTCGCAGGTTCGAGTCCTGCCCAGGGCGCTGTCTGCGCCAGCGCGCGAACCAGCTTCGGCCCTGTGCTGCCGGTCGGGACGCGGAAGGTCGGGACGATGGGCTGGCGGCTGGTGACCTTGATCTCGGCGATCAGGGCCTGCATGAGGGCCTTGCGCTCCGGCCACCCGCCCTTGGTCAGCGCGGTGCGGACATGGCTCGTGAGGGCCTTCATGGTCTTGGCATCCGGCACCGCGAAGTCGCCGTCGCCGTCACGTGCCGCTGCGTCCTCCAGGGCTTGCGCGATTGCCGCTCGTCGGGTGCGGAGGTCTGCCGCCCGCTCGCCCAGGTCGCGGATGCGCTTGACGAGCGTGTCCTCCTTGAGCCCGCCGCTCTCGAAGGAGTCCATGTAGCGCTCGATGCCGGCTTCCGTCTTGGCCAGCTCCGTGTCGACGGCGGTCAGCTCCTTGCGCTGCTGGTCCTTGACCTCCTCGGCCCGCTTGCGGATGGCCTCGATGGCCCGCTCGAACAGGTCCGTGCGCTCGTAGGTCCGAAGGAGGCTGTCGACCACCTGGCGGTCGAGCTCCTCGCTGGGGACGCGGTCGGTGGCGCAGACCTTGGAGCCGTAGCGGACCTTGGTGCCGCAGGTGTAGTAGCGGTACTGGTAGCCCGCCCGCCCGTTGGCCACGCCGCCCACGAAGTGCGCCCCGCATTTGGCGCACACTACGAGGCCGCTCAGCAGGTAGGGCGACGAGTTCGCCCCGAGGCGGCGGGAGTTGTAGGCCCGCTCGCTGCGGATGGCCTGGGCCGCGTCGAAGACGTCCTTGGCCACCAGCGACGGGTGCTTGCCCTGGTGCCACTGGTCCCGCCAGTTCACCTCGCCGACGTAGACCCGGTTGCGGAGGATGCGGATGACGTTGGTGTAGGTCCACAGTCGCCCCGCCGAGTTCCGGTGCCCGTTGGCGTTGAGCCAGTCGGCCACGCCGTGCCCGCCCAGGCGGCGCTTCACGTAGAGGTCGAAGATGATCGGGATGAGCGCGGCCTGGTCCTCGTTCACCACGAGGTTGCCGTCGTCGCCCCGCACGTAGCCGAACGGCGCGGACCCGACCGGCCACTCGCCGCGTGCCGCCTTGCGCTCCAGCCCTGCCACGATGCGGTCGACGATGGTGGCCCGCTCGAACTCGGCGAACACGCCGAGCATCTGCACCATCATCCGCCCGGCTGGGGTCGTCGTGTCGAACGGCTCCGTCGCTGAGCGGAAGGCGACGCCGGCCTTGTCGAGCTCTTCGAGCAGGTGCGCCAGGCCCCGGACTGAGCGGGCGAAGCGGTCGACCCGGTAGACGAGCAAGAGGTCGAAGCGCTTGGCCTTCGCCTCCCCGATGGCCCGCTGGAGGCCCGGGCGGTCGGTGGTTGCGCCGGACTTCTGGTCGGTGAAGCTCTTCACCAGTTCCCAGTCCGGCTGGCTGTCGATGTAGGACTGGAGGCGGGTGGCCTGGGCCTCCAGCGAGTACGGCTGGTGCGCCTCGTCCGTCGAGGTGCGGGTGTAGGTGGCGACCCTCATAGGTCGGCTTCTCCTTCCTGGCCGGTCACGGCCTGGTCGTGGTTGTCGTCGGTTGCTGCCGGTGTGCTGTCGCCGGCGTCGGAGGCGCTGGCCGGTGCGAGCAGCACGGCCAGGGCGATGAGCGCGGCGCGCTCGTTCTCGGGGTCGAGCGGGACGAGCAGCGGGTCGAAGATCTGGACCCGCTTTCACGGCCTGCCCCCGAGGTTCGGGCGGGGCCGGTCGTGCGGTCGGTGGTTGGGCGGGTGTGCTCCCTTTCACCGGCGTCCTCCGGGTCGCGAAGTGGCACCTATAAACGGGGTCTCGACCCCGCGAATGTCACAAGGTTTTTCGCGCGGTCGGCTTCTCACGCCCTCTAAACCGCGATTTCGAGGCCCAATGTCACGGGATTCCTCGAACCTGCTACCGATGATCTGCATGGCGGCGCTCCATGGGGCGGGGACGGGTCCATCCCGTATATGGCGGCGAAATGCCTGAAAAGTCACAACAAGCCCGCGCGGTGCTCGAAACTCGGGGGCTCAGACGTCGCCGATGAGCTCGGTGTCGTTCCCGTCCACCCGCACGCCCCAGCGGACCTCGCCGCCGGGCTCGCACAGCAGGACGAACGGCCCGGGCAGCCGCACCTCCGGGTTCCCCCGGTCGGCCACGCCAAGCTCAAGTACGACGTTCCCCTCGGCCGCGAACGACAGCAGCGGCCCAATGTCCGTGAGCACCAGGCTCACCCGCTCGTGCCCGCCCTCGTCCAGCAGGGCGACGCCGGGGAAGTACCCCTCGGCGTTGCCCTTCAGGTCGCCCATCACGACGCGCACCCGCCCAAGCGGGTCTACGACCGCGAACGGTCTCGCCACAACGAGGTCGGCCACATCTTCAAGTTCCGTAAAGTTCTCCACGTCGGTTCCTCCAGTTACGAATCGGCCAGGCCGGGGGGTGTTGCTGCACCGCCCCGGCCACTGTCGGTTGTCAACCGGCCACACGACCGGCCCGACGTGGATAGGTCACCTCCGCCGCGAACTTCAACAACCAGCGCCGCGTGACCGTCTAGTTAGAGCAGTTCAGAGGAGACCACGTGCATCAGCGGAGCCTGACTTGGTTCCCGCACGCCGCCGGCTGACCGCGCTGGCAACCCGGTGGGACGCTGGCCTTGTAGCGTGGGTCGACCCCAGTCGACGGCGTCAAGGATCAAGACTTGCGCCGCCGGACTCAGAGCGCTTGGCGGGAGGGATCTGAGATATTCCGCCGCGTGCTTTGCGCACTCGTCCAGCCAGCTCGCCTCACGGCGATTCGGCAAGGACATGTTTGATGCTCCTGGGGACTGGTCGGCCACGATCGAGACGATACGGGGTGGGTGTAACAACAACGCGCATCATGTGGCGGGCTGCCCTTCTCCGCTCGCACGAAGAGCGTCTCCGCCCGCGTCGGCACTGGCGCCTGCGTCTAGCACTGGAGGCGGGCCTGTCTCGGTGGCGGGGGCACTGCCAACGGCGTCTTCTGGTTCGGCCCGCGCCGCGATTGGAACGTAGACCGGTTCGATTGCTCCCGACGCAAGACCGTTGAGGACCTGTGAGATCGACGTGACTACCGTCGACTCACGCTCTCGAACGCCATTCTCATTCCAGCCAGCCGTCTGCGGCCATGCCTTCATCCGGTCCCACTCGATGATCTGATCGCCAACCCTACGTTCGCCCGCACGAAACGCGGTCGCATACAGCCGAGGCGCGATGCCGAAGAATTGATGAAAAGGCACGCGTCTACCACTCAATCCAGAGGTCCCGTACAACTCGGGCTCGGTGTCAATGAGATCTCGGTACAGGCGGCTCACGAGACTTTTTGGATAGGGCTCGACGTAGTGAACCTCGGTGATCCCGGCGCCAATGATCATCTTGGCGCATTCGTGGCACGGGAAGGTCGTCGTATACATCATTGCATCGGTGGTAGCGATGCCAGCCCGAGCAGCATTGACGATCGCCGATTGCTCTGCATGGAGACACCTGGTGAACTCGATGAGCGCCGACGCCCTAGCGCCTTCGAGGACTGACTCTCCCTCATCAGACGACTCGGTCGCCCTTGCCAGGAGTTGCGGGCCGGTCAGCGAGCGGAGCTCATCTACGAGCCATCCGCGCCTGGCAAGCCGCTCAAGCATCTCCTGGATCACCCGTTTCGTGTAAACCGGATTTGGATCCGAGCCCACCTGGAAGTCCCGGTAGTCCGGAACATCGCCACTCCAGTACTGGCCACCGCCAGGCTTCGGAACCTCGTTAGTCCCTACGATCATCGGTGTTCCGATACGCGGGACGATTGTTGCCCCCACTTGACGGCCAGCCGCTGCCGATCGCAGGCTTGCGTCGAATGCAAGGCGCATCGCTTCTTCAGCTGGCCGGGGCGTGGCAAAGGGAGCGCCGAACACGGCGTCGATAAAACGATCTACTTCGTGCGCGACGATCAACCCCCTGCCGCTGGGCAAATAGACATCCGCCATCGAGTACACGGCGCGGACGTTCTGGCCAAAGTCTTGCTCTTCCGAGTCGGATTCATCGCGGGCAATGAGGTTCTCCGCCTCCGAGCGAGGGTTCTCAAAGAGCGAGAGATGGTCCGCCAAGGCTTGCCGGCGTTCTTCGATGCTGCTCGCAACTGCAACCAACAGAAACGCGTCGCCGTAGACATGCCGCAGAAGGTGTACTTCCGATGGGTTCTTGAGGCTGCGAAGAACAAAGGCAGATTCCTTGGGTTTCGGTCCGCGCCGCTTGACGATTGCGGTCACAGCCAAGGCTGCGAGGGCTGCGGCGTTGCCTACGGCACCCCGGAGCTCATCGCCTGCGTTCATCCGTAGGCGGTAGTACTCACGCTCGCCGCGTTTCGGCAGCGTCCCCCACGGCGCAAAGGGAGTCGTATCCAGTAGGTCCGACAGCCTGACGGACTCGTACCCGTAGCCGAACCGGCGCAGCGAGTCGCGCAGTGCCGTCTCCACGTCGTCGAGCGGAGTCCCGACAGGTGCTACCAGAGCAAGGATCAGGGGGTGGCGTTCCGGGTCGCGCCTGATGACCTTGCCAAGGGACTCGCGCGCGCGAGTCGCGACGGTCGTTGGGTCGGCCTGTGACTTCGTCCCCTTCTTGCCCGGTTTTGTCGGCATGGCGTCGCGACAGGATAGAGGTGTGCGCGGCAGCGCTGCGGCGGTGAGGGGGCAATTCCCTCCTCTGTTCCCGCCATGGGCATCCCGCGTCCCGCCATGGGCATCCCCGCAAATGCGGCAGCCGACGGAGAAAATGATGGGATGGCATCAGTCTCTACTCGAACGCCCGAGGCCAAAGCACGTGTTCGCCGGGCGCAGTTGCTCGTCTACGCGGGCCGCAATGAGGTTGCAGCGAGGCAGGACGTACATTTGAGGCGCGGCATCATCTTTCACGGTCGGCTCGGCGCGGTCGAGGCCGCAGGCTTGAGGAGCCGCGGGTTCACTGGGGCGCTTGCGGTGGACCCCGAGCGCTATACCAAACTCAACGAGCAGCCGCCGCGCTTGATCAGCGATGCCGATCTCTGCGCCACCGAGCAGGCGACGCTTGGGGTTTCCGCATACTTTGCGCCTTCATTCGCCACTCAACGAACCCAAGCGTCATTGCTCTCTGTGCTCGAAGATGGTGCCTCCTTTCTCTCCGCCGTGGAACGAACGGGAGCTTCGGCGCCTGCTTACGTATCCGTTGTTGTCACTCCGTTCTGGCTCTCGGAGGGCCTCGACGTCTTAGAGACGGCCGTTCGAGATTTCGCACGACCTATCGCCTTCGTGTTCGCAGCACCATTCGATCCCCTGGGATCTCAAGCTGCCGTCGAAGGCGCACTTCGGTTGATCCAGGCCTCGGCCGGGGCCTTCATCCTTCGGTGTGACCTCTCGGCGATCGGGCTCGTGGCCGGTGGAGCGATGGGCGGTTCGGTGGGTGCATCCGCTACCACAAGACACCTCGGCATGCCGCTTCGGAATGCTCGGCGTGACAGATCGAGCAGGGACAACTCGTTGCACGTCTTTGTTCCTCGCCTCCTGAGCTGGCCTCGCGGGTCGACGCTGGAGCACCTCGCTGACGATCTCGACGTCTTTGTGTGTCGATGCGGCGTTTGCCAGGGAGATTCGCTGCTTCGGTTCCGTGAGGCTTCGCGGGCCGTCGAGGCAGAGCGTCACGCTGTGGCAGCTTGGGCCGCGATCGCTGACGCAGTGCTTGGTGACAATGACCCGATCGCTCGGTGGCGAAGCGTTCTCGAGAGTGCCGACAACGCTTACGGCGAGCTCGAGGCTGACGGCGTAGCCCTCGGTCGGCCTGGATTCATTCGCGCGTGGCTTTCAGTGCTCCCTGCGTGACCATCGCGTTCCAGACCCGTTCCTGAACAAGCCACCTCCTCGGACCCGGCCGCACGTGTTCCCGTGTTGATGGCGAGAGCGTTGCACCGTCTCGCACAAGGCCAACTCCGACCCGTTCGGCTCTGGCGCTCCACGATGGCGCCCGGTTAACCACGAGACCGCGTTCGGCGTCTGCAGCCAGTACGGAGATCGCCTCGAGGTCTCGCTCGCCTCGCGTTGCGCACCGGAGGACGCCGGTTAACTCGACGACTGGCCTGAATATCCGGGTGACCGCGTCCTGGCTCCAGCTCAATGCCCATCGGGGCACTGACTCGAGAACTGCACGGTGGGCGAGTTCGAGAGATCGGAGCGGAACGGCGATCTCCTCGGGCAGGGAGCCAAACGCCCGGAGTATGTCGCGGTCGAGAAGTGCGCCTGCTCCTGAGCGCCGGCCAGCCTCCGCCGCGTCCACTAGGCCGATGGCCCACACGTTCACGTTGGCGAGTTGGATTTCAACGAGAGGCCTTCCCGCCCAGCCGAAGGCCTCAGCGAGCGAGGTGGCGTCGGCCCGTGTCAACCCGGTCTCGCTTGTGGCTGTCCTCATACAGTGAAAAGCTTTTCACTAATTAACTTCACAAGCGTGGATGGGGTTGGATGACGGCAGACGGCCGAGTCTCGAAGGCCCTCTTTGGTAACGCCAACCTGCTCTCGGTCGCGGAAGCGGCGGCAGGGTTCGCTGGCGCCTTCACCGGTCGCGCGCTTGCTGCAGGCGCCGACCTTCCGGACCCGGTTGTTACCCCCATCGTTAGGCGTCTGAGCGAAGGCCGCGTCATCGTGCTGAAGCGCGAAGTCGGTCGCAGCCGCGAGTACGAGGTGGTGGACGGTCCGTTCTGGGATCTGATTCGCTCCCTCGCCTAGGGACAGGTGGGGCTACGAACCGCCCTCACCGGCGGGCAGGCGGTTGTACAGCCAACCTCGGCCTTGTTCTCGCCACGGACAATCGTTTTCGCCTGGAGTCAGTAGCCCTCCGGGATCGACGGTCGGCCCGAGCACTCGATATCGGTTGTGGAGCGTCTTGCCGTCCTTCTCCACCAGGCCGTCGCGGTCGGCGCGGCGCTGGGTGATGCTCACCTGGTCGGCTCGTTGCCACGACGTGCAAACGAGGATCACGTGGGCGTGATCACCTCGCTCCTCCTCGAAGCGGTCGTAGCGGTAGAGCTCATCGAGCAGCTTCTCGACTGAGCCGCCGGGGTCGGGGACGAGAAAGAACTGCTCGACCCGGCTCTCCTCCTGCCACTCGCCGAACCAGGCCTCCCGGATGATCCCCTGAGTCCACTTCTCGACTTCCTCGGGCCGCATCCAGTCCAGCAGCTTGCAGCGTGGGTTGACCCGCTGGGTCGCCACGAGGCGGGCGTAGAACGCGCTAACGGCCACGCTGCGGGCCAGGACGGCCCGACGGGCCAAGGCGATGCCGAACGCGCCCCGGTAGCGGCGGACGGCCTGGTCGACGTTGGCACCAGTCCACGCCGCGACCACCGCCGCTCCTTCACGCCCGAGCACGTAGTGGTACGGCTCCGAGCCGCCGCCCTCCCGGTAGGGGCGGAAGCGGTCGAGGACGCCCATCTCGTAGAGCTGCTTCAACCGGACGAGCCCGCGGCCGCGGGTGTCGAAGAACATCTCGCAGATGTGGTTGGCCGTCAGCACGTTCAGCCTCCACACGGCGCGCACGATCTCCAGGTCTCGGTCGGTGAGGCGGGGGAGCAGTCGATAGCGGTAGTCGCCTGAGTGTGGGCGGGGACGGGACTGAGGGGACGCTGGTCCCCTCAGGAGTCGGGTTTCCGACTTCGCGCCCGTGACCCGCCGACGACCAGCGCCTTTGCGGCTGTCCTCCGCGAAGTCGAGCGCGGATGCGGTCACCACCGACTCCGCGAGCGACTTCGCGCCCGATGTTGCGCCCGACTCTGCGGGCCACAGCGGGGCCGTCACTTGCCCGGCTCCGACTCGACGCGGGGCTTGCGCGAGTACGGCCGACTCAGGCACAGAGGCTCGGCCTCGATGAGCGGCGGGGGGTTTCCGCCATCAGTTAGGTGCAAGTGCCAAGCATGAAATACATCGAGACTTCTCAGAACTCAGAGAAGAATGCATACGTGAAGACCACGGCCGCCGACCGCGCATCGCGATATCGTGATGTCATGACGAAGCAGACGACCGTGCGACTCCCGGACGAGCTGGCCGACGAGGCCGAGGCGGTCGCGCGCGTCAAGGGCACGAGCGTCAACGCGCTCATCGTGGAGTCGCTTGCCGCCGAGATCCAGCGCGTCCGGGCCGACAAGGACTTCACCAAGCGGGCCCGCAAGCTCTTGGAGCGGGACAAGGAGCTGCTCGACCGCCTCGCCCGTTGACGCGCTACATCACCCTCGCCGAGTACGTCTGGCTCGCGGAGCAGGTGACTGACGTGGAGACCGCGGTGCTTGCTAAGGCGTCCCGGCTCGACCTGGCCGACTCGGCCCTCCACGCGCCGCAGGCCGGCTTCGGCGACGACGACTTCTACCCGGACGCGATCGACAAGGCTGCGGTGCTCACGTGTCGGCTTTCGTGGAACCACTCCCTGCCCGACGGCAACAAGCGGGCGGCCTGGGCCGCCCTGGTCGTGTTCCTCGACCTCAACGACTGGGTCTGGGAGCCGGACCCGCCGGACGTCGACGAGGCCGAGGCCGCCATACAGGCGGTCGCCGCGGGCGAGGTCGATGAGGCATGGCTCGCGGACTGGCTCCGTGCCCGCGTCCGGCGGGCTTGACGCGCTCACTTCTCGACCCCCGAACGTCGTCGCGAGTAGGGCCTCGACAGATACAGAGGTTCGGCCTCGATCAGCGGCGGGGGGTTTCCGCCATCAGTTAGGTGCAAGTGCCTTGGCGTGGGCAGATCCAAATCACTCTGATAATCTGATCCCGTGAAAGAGATCTCCGCCACCGAGGCAGCTCGCGGATTCTCCGACATCCTCGACGCAGTCGAGCATCGACGACAGTCGTTCGTCGTCGTCCGGGGCGGGCACGCCGTGGCCAGACTGGAGCCGGTCGCCGCTGTTGACGGCAAGGCTCTCAAGACGCTGCTCGCCAAGCACAAGCCCGACAGGGCATGACTCAAGGAACTGACCGAGATGCGCGAGGCGCTGCCCGTCGAGGAGCGGTCCTGGCCAGCCTGATCCTCGACGCGTCGGTTCTTGTCGATGCAGAGCGGCAGGGCACGAAGCTTGCGCAGATCGTCGCTGACGACGACGACGTGGCGATCGCCGCTATCACGGTCGCCGAGCTTCTCGTCGGGGTCGAGCTTGCTAACGGGAAGCGCCGTGTCGCAAGGCAGAAGCTTGTCGACGCCATCATCGACACGCTGCCGATCGAGGACTACGACCTCAACGTCGCCCGGCGGCACGGCGAGTTACTCGCGCACGCCCGACTCGCCGGGCAACCCCGCGGCGCGCACGAACTCGTCATCGCCGCCACAGCGGTTGCTCGCCGCCGGATTGTTGTGACCGCCGATGCCCGAGGCTTCGACGGTCTGCCCGGCGTGACCTACCGTGCCATCCGCTGACCTCTCCGGGCGCACCACCATGTGTAAGGCGGGACGACCGAGATCGGAGCTGTTTCGCTGTCCGCATCACCGCGCGGAACCAACTTCGGGCCTGTGCTGCCAGTCGGGCCGCGGAAGGTCGGGACGATCTGCTGGCTCGACTCGCCCTTCACTTCGCGGATCAGGCCTTGCGTGGGCCTCACCCGTGACGGGCTGCGGGCCTTTGTGATGGTGCGGTCGCGGCCCCACGCTACGGCTGACGGGCCTGGTCGACGAGGGCGGCCACGTCGTCGGTGGTCTCCACCACGATGTGGTCGAAGCGGTGGCCGGCCAGCTCGATGACGGTGGCCGGGTGCCCGCGCCGGGCTAGCACGAAGTTCTTGTCGCCGCGCCAGCGAAAGGTGCCGGCGGCGAACAGCCCGGGAATGCTGGTGCCGGGCGCCCTGATCCCTCTCGCATAGCGGAACGCCTCGCGGCCCGACACCACCGTGACAGCGGTGACCGAGGCGACGGGCACGTCGATCGTCCCGTGACACGCCCACAAGACGTTGAGACCACGCGGCGCCACCACTAATCCCTTGCCCCGACGGGTCGCTCGAGCACCGGGGGCCGCTGCCGCCGCTACCAGTATGAATACGACCAACATGACCGCGACCGCTATGTAGTACGCCGAGCCTCGCCGTATTTCGTAAGCAGCCGCGCCCAGCACGAGCAACAAGAGCAACGTCCATCGGATCATGTGGTAGATGTCTCCTTCGTGAGGCAGGGGCAGCTCGTTGCTCACGTTCGCACGGCCGGGCTGCGGCGGGGCGCGCACCCCTGGTGCTGGCCGCCACGGCGTGGGCACGACGGCGGATTGTCACGGCCGACAGCCGCGGCTCGAAGGACCTGCCCGGCACCACCTACCGCGGCTCGCTCAGCTCACCGACAGGGGATGCCTCGCGCACGTTGAATTATTAGGACGTGCGCTCTCGTATCTCAACACCTTCGTCCGCTGTACCTGCCGCAGGCACCGCTCGACTCGCTGCCGCCGTCGTGCTGGCCGCAGCCGTGGGTCTCGTGGCGGCCGGGCCGTCGCAGGCGGACGGGCTGCTGGCACCGGCGGGCGCCCACGGCCACGGTGATGTTGCCGACGCGCCGCCGGGCGCGCTGCCGATGATGGCGGGGGCCTTTTTGAACGCTCCCGTGCTCGCCGTCGGCGCGGCCGACTTCCCGGGTGGCGTGCGGGTCAGGTATGCGGCGTACACCGTCACCACCGCCGACGGCCGCCCGACGGCAGCGCGGGTGTTCGCGGTCAAGCAGCAGTTGTCCGCCACGGGCGGCGAGAACACGGCGGTCGCTGCGGCCGACGTGGCCGTCCCGGTAAGCGACCTCGGATACGGGCACACGGGCGACGAGGCTGTCGGCAGCCTGCACGCGGTACTGCCGTCGCTCGGCACCCTCGACGTGCGCCTGACGGCGCCGGTCACGGGGCACGGTTCCATCACCAGCCTTCATGCCGTCCAGTGGAACTACAACCTCACGATCGACGAGGGCCACCAGAAGACCGACGTCATCGCGGCCCACTCATACGTGCGCCTCGATGGGGTGGCGGGCGTCGTGTACGAGGCGGCCTGGGGGCGGGGAGCCAGCGGGTATGTGCGCTCGGCCTATCCCGTGGTGCCCACCGCTCCGGCCTGATCTCCGGCGAGCGAACCGCTCAACGATCGAGTCGACGCCACAGGCGGCCCGCTTCGAAGCCGACGGCGCTCAACGCCAGCAGCACCGTCGCCACCGCGGTGGCTTGCGCGGGGAACACCGCCGCAGCCACCAGGGCCAAGGCCCCTACCGCGCCGATGCCCACGCCGATCACCAGCGCACGGACCGACTCCTTCGAGTCATGGCCCGTCACCTGTGCATCCGGCTGGCGCAAAGCTGGTAGGCAGACGCGACAATGCGCGGGCCGCGACTTCCTCGGTGACGTCGAACTCGGCAGCCACGTCGGCAGGAGTCACTCCGATCTCGAGGTCGGCCAGACGCAGGCAGAGCGCCTGAAGCTCGGCGGGCGGAACCAGCCGGTCGGCGACGATGTCGTTCACCCAACCCTCCTCCCGGCTCACGACCGCGTCCCACGAGTCGGGCATGAAGTCGGCGTCGCAGCCGCCCAGGCGCTCGTCGTGCACCAACTCGTGGGCCAGCAGACACCGACGTCGCACCCGCCGCTCGCGACGATCGATGAGCACAGCGACGTAACGCCCCAGCGGCCAGTACACGGCCCCGCCCAGCAGGGCAGGCAGGTCGGCCCGGCCGTACACCAGATGCGGCCGAGCCCCCAACGCGGCCCACGGGTCCCAGGTGAGTGCCATGCGGAGAGCATGCATGGGCGGTGTAACGCTTACTTGGGCCGCGCCTTGACGTCGCCGCCGTCATCGGCGCCGGGCGAGATGTGGTGGCCGCTGGCTTCGATCTCCGCTACCTGCCCGGGCGTGAGCGGCGCCGTCTTCCCGCCCGACGCCGCCTCTCGTTCCACCCGCTCGGCATCGACGGGCCGAAGCCGCCGGGCCTTGGCCTTCCTGCGGTAGTGGTCGAACAGCACCAGCACCGCCTCCTTGCCCTCCAAGCTCAGTCCGGCCTCGCTGCGGATGCCCTCCCGCACCGACTCTGGCGTCTTGGCGAAGCCCATCACCCGCACTATCTCGCCGTGCGGCAGCCCGAGTTTGGCCTCGATGACGGAGAACCGTTTCAGCATCTCCAAGGTCATCGTGAGGGACGTGCCCTTGAACATGGCGTTGAGCATGCTGTCCGAAATATGGAGCTCGTCGGCCAAGGCCGTCTTGAACAGCCCGTTCCGCTCCAACGCCTCTTCGACCAAGTCCCTGAACGCCGAGACAGGGTCGGGGGCGGCCACAAATCCGCATCGTATTCATCGGTATCCCATGTACTTATAGGCGGGCTACCTAAAGAGTGCAAGCACGGTTTGCTGGAATTCCGATATCAGCAATTGAGCCGCCGAATATCAGAATCTATTTAGCCGCCAGAGACGAACTCCTCAGCCCCCCTTGGCGGCCTCGGGTCCATCGGATCGTCCATCCATCCAGCGGGCACGACGACGCGCCGAGGACCGTTGACGGGGCCGCGGGGGAGCACGGCGTCCGCGGCCAGCGACGGGTCGAGTCGGTCGAGCAGCCCGTCCAACTCGGCCGGGCTCGACACCGCCACCATGGCCCGCCTGGTCTCGCGGCCAACGGCGTACCCGGTGAGGTACCAGCCCACGTGTTTGCGGAAGTCGCGGGCCCCGTGGTCGTCGCCCAACAAGTCGCACAGCAGGGCCATGTGCCTGCGCATCACCGAGGCAACCTCGCCCAGCGGCGGCAACATGGCCCGGCCGGGAACCGCCGGCGCCGGTCCAGCCGCCAGCGCCGACCCGGCGGCCAACAACGCACGCGCGCTCAACGCCGCGTCCAGCTCGCGAAACAGCCACGGTCGCCCCAGGCAGCCCCGTCCGACCACGACCCCGTCGCAGCCCGTCTCGGCCATCATCCGCACCGCGTCGTCGGCCGTCCAGATGTCGCCGTTGCCCAGCACCGGGATGGACGTGACCTCCTGCTTGAGCCGGGCGATGGCGTCCCAGTCGGCCTGTCCGGAGTAGAGCTGCTCGGCCGTTCGGGCGTGCAGCGTCACGGCCGCCGCGCCCTCGTCCTCGGCCCGACGGGCCACGTCGAAGGCGGTGATCCGCTCCCCGTCGATCCCGATCCGCATCTTGACCGTCACCGGCACCGTGCCCGCGGCCCGCACCGCGGCCCGCACGATGGAGGCGAACAGCACCGGATGGGCGGGCAGCGCAGCACCGCCGCCCTTGCGAGTGACCTTGGGCGCCGGGCACCCGAAGTTGAGGTCGACGTGGTCGACCCCGACGTCGTCCACCAAATGGCGCACGGCCGCGTCCATCACCCGCGGGTCCACGCCGTAGAGCTGCACGCTGCGAACCGGCGCGTCGTCCTCGAAGGCGATCATGCGCGCCGTCTTCTCGCCGCCGCCGACCAACGCCCGCGCCATCACCATCTCGCTCACGTACAGCCCGCCGCCGTATGACCGGCACAGGCTTCGGAAGGCCACGTTGGTGACGCCGGCCATGGGCGCCAAGACCACGGGCGGGTCGACGACGAGGGGCCCGATCTTCAGCGCCACAGGTCCGTGATCCCCACGTCCAGCTTGGCCAGCAGCCTGCGCAGCAACGGGAGCGACAGCCCGATGACCGTCCCTGGATTCCCTTGCACCGACTCCACGAACGGAGAGGCCAACCCGTCCAGTGTGAACCCGCCCGCCACAGCCATGGGCTCCGCAGTGGCGACGTACGCGTCGACCTCGGCGTCAGTGGGGTCGCCGAAGCGCACGACACATGCGTCCACCGCCTCGGCCGACGCGTTCGACGCAGTGTCGATCACGCAGTGCCCGGTGAGCAGCGTGCCCTCGTGGCCGCGCATGGCTCGCCACCTCTGACGAGCGGCCTCGGCCGACGCGGGCTTGCCGTGCACCACGCCGTCGAAGACGAACATCGAGTCACAGCCCAGCACCACGATCCCGCCCGTGCGCTCGTCGCCAAGCAGCGCGGCCACCGCGCCGGCCTTGCGTCGAGCCAACTCCACCACAAGCGCCTCGGGCGACTGGCCGTCGGCGCCGGACTCGTCCACGCCGCTCACCATCACCTCGAAAGCCAGACCGGCCTGTTCGAGCAGCCGGGCGCGCGCCGGTGACGCAGAGGCCAGCACCAGACGACGAGGCATCCGACCAGGCTACGACGGGGCCTGGTCGCGGCCCGACCGGCCCGACCCACGGGGCCAGACAGGGAGCGGTCGCAGCAGGACCACCGACACGGCAATGGCCCAGAGCGCGCCCAGCGCGCTGCCGCCCGCCACGTCGCTGGGCCAGTGCACGCCGAGGTAGACGCGCGACATGGCCACGCCGAGCACGATCGCCATTCCCGCGCCCAAGGCCAAGGCCCGGTGCCACCAACGACGGGACAGGCCGACGGCCAACAAGACGACCACGCACCACACGGCTGCGGCCTGGGTGGCATGGCCGGAGGGGAACGACTCGCCCCCGATGGGCACCACGCGATAGGCGACCGGTGGCCGAGGTCGGGCCACCGCCTGCTTGATGGCGTGGGTGATCAACGAGCTGCCGACCAACGCCGCGGCCAGCGCGGCCATGGGCCGCCACGATCGGGCGACGAAGAGCCAGATACCCCCCAGGACGACGACGAGCAGGGCCAGTTCGGCCACGCCCCCAAACAGGGTCAGACCCCGAAAGGCGGTGGTCAACAACGGCGTGCGATGGCGCAGGACCAGGCGCATGACCGGCTTGTCGAAGCGCAGGGCGCCCCCGCCGTCGAGGACGTCCTCCGTGATGTCGCCGAACACCAGGCCCAGCGCGGCCACCACGCCCAGCACCACCAACACCATGGGCGGCGGGGCCCACATGCGCGGGCGCGGTCCGGCAGTCTCGATCCCTCCACGTTGCCATCCCCGCTCCCGCCCACGGAAATCCCCGTTGCGGGCAGGCGTCATGACAGGTGGAGCGGCTCGAGGCCGCGGCGGGTTCCACGCAGCCTGCTCATGCCTCGCAGTCCGGTGGCGGCGAAGACGGCGGCGAACAACGCCGATCCGGTGAGGACGATGGTGGGTCCCGAGGCGATGTCCAAGTGGTAGCTCAGGTTCATGCCCACGAACCCGCAGACGGCGCCGATGGCGGTGGACAGCCACAGCATGCGGGCGAACGAGTCGGTCAGCATGCGAGCCACCACCGCGGGCACGACGATGGCGGCTGCGATCAGGGTCACGCCCATCACGCTCATGGTGGCCAGGATCGAAGCGGCCAACACGAGCATCAGCAGCGCGTCGACCCGCGCCGTGTTGATGCCGGACACCTCGGCCACCTCCGGGTCGAACGTCGTGAACAGCAGGGCCCGGTAGCGCAACACGATGACGGCCACGGCGAAGACGGACACGCCGACGACGATCCACACGTCCTGCGAGGCCACGCCCAACACGTTGCCGAACAAGGCCGCGTCGGGGTTGCGCCCGGGCGATCCGTAGAGCTGGATGAGGGCCAGTCCGAGTGCGAACGACGCGGTGGTGATGACGCCGATGGCCGCGTCCGACCCGATGCTCTTTCGCCTCGTCACTGCGCTCACCATCAACGCCGATGCCAATCCCCACACGCCCGCGCCCAGGAAGAAGTTCACGCCCACCAGGCCGCTGGCTGCGAACCCGCCGAAGATGGCGTGGGACAGGCCGTGTCCGATGTAGCTCATCCCCCGCAGCACCACGTACACGCCGATGAGGCCGCACAGCGCGCCCGCGATGGTGGCGACCAGCAGGCCGTTGCGGAAGAACTGGAAGTGGAAGGGGTGGACGAGGTCGCCCCACGCCATCGCGCCTGTCATCGCGTCATGCCCTTGGCGCCGCCCATCACTGGGCCCGCCGTCGCAGCCGGATCACATTGGAAGCCGACATCCGGTCGACAACCACCGGCATGCCCCCATGCTCCAACACGTCCATGGGCGCGCCATACGTGCGCTCCAGCACGTCGGCGGTCAGCACTTCTTCGGGTGGTCCTTGGGCGATCACCTCGCGGTTGAGGCAGACGAGATGGGGGAGGTGGGCGGCGATGCCGTTGAGGTCGTGGGTGGTGACGACCACGGCCAAGCCGTCGGCGTTGAGGTCGCTCAGCAGGTGGAGGATGTCGTGGCGGGTGCGCACGTCGACCCCCGATGTGGGCTCGTCCATCAACAGGAGCTGGGGGCGGTTGAGCAGGGCCCGGGCGATGAACACCCGCTGCTGCTGCCCGCCGGAGAGGGCACGGATGTGGCGGTGCTCCAAGCCCGCGATGCCGAGCCGGTCGAGCACGTCGGCCACCTCCGACCGCTCGCTTGGCGTCGACCACGGTGCCCAACGCCCGCCCGCTCGGGCCATGAGAACGCACTCGCCAACGGTGATGGGAAACGACCAGTTCACCGTCTCCACTTGCGGTACGTAGCCCACTCGCACTCGACGGGCCCTGGTCACCGTGCCCGCCGCGGGGCGCACGGCGCCGAGCACCACCCGCAACAGCGTGGTCTTGCCCGAGCCCGAAGGGCCGACGATGCCCACGAAGTCGCCTGGGCTGACGGCCAGGTCGGCGTGCACGAGCACCGGGTCGCGGTCATAGACGACGGTGGCGTCGCTGACCTCGACCAAGTGGCGGTCCGTCATTGCGGGTACACGGCCTTGTCGACCGCCACGTTGTCGACGGGAACGTCCCGCAACGCGGAAGCGTCGCCGCCCATGGCCTCGGTGATGGTCAGGTAGTCGGCCCGCATGAGGCCGAGCCACGAATGCTCAGGGTCGCCCGGGCGGCCCGGCAGGTCGTCGTCGCGGAGCTGGTCGACATAGCGGACGTGGGCCTCCCTGCCGATCTGTTCGAGCACGGGGCTGGGAAAGACCTCGGAGCCGAAGATGGCAGGGACACGCTCGGCCCGGACCTGCTCGATGAGGGCCGCCACCTCCTTGGGCGTGGGGTCCTCGAAGTCCGAGACCTGGATGGCGCCGATCACGGTCCAGCCGTAGTCGTCGGCGAAGTAGGCGTAGGCATCGTGGTAGGTGAGCAGCTTGCGCCGATCGCGGGGGATGGTGGCGAAGGCGGTCCGCAGGGCCTGGTCGAACCGGTCGACGCGTGCCGCGAAGGCGGCCTCGTTGGCCGCGTACTCGCGTCCATGGGCCGGATCGGCCTTGGCCATGGCGTCCCTGACGACCTCGGCATAGCGCTTGGCCAGAAGCGGGTCGGTCCACAGGTGCGGGTTGGGCTTGCCGCCCGACCTGGGGAACGAGAAGTCGTACTTGTACTGCGCAGGCTCGAGGACTTGTTCGCCGATCGACACCAGTACGGCCTTGCTGGACATGTTCTTGGCCGCCAGCTTCTTGGTCGGCTCCTCGAGCTTGAGCCCGTTGACGAACACGATGTCGGCCCGCTCCAGCACCTCGGCCATGCTGGGGGCCGGGTCGAAGGTGTGCGAGTTCGTGCCCTCGGGCACCACGCCGCGCACGTCGGCCAGGTCGCCGATCACATTGGCCGCGATGCTGGTGATGGGCGAGACCGTGGTCACGACTTGCAGTCGCCCCGCTGCATGCGTTGACAGGGGATCGCCCGCAGCTCCGCTGTTTGCGCAGGCTCCGGTGACGGCGGCGAGCGCCGCCATGGCCGCGAGCGACAGAAGCACCCCAGGCTTCCCACTCCGACCGGCCACGTCGTCCGAACGTAGCGCAACCTGGACGTTCTTGCGATCAGGTCGCAATCGCCCCGCTGTTACGCTCGCCCGGGTGGCCGACGACCGACTGGAGCGCATCCTCGAGCTCCTGCGGACGCAGGGCGGCAGACTCACCACGTCGCGCCGGGCCATCGTGGCCGCCCTCTTGGAGTCAGGCCTGCATGTGACGGCTGAGGACTTGGCCGAGCACGTCCAAGCCGCCCACCCGGACATTCACCGGTCCACGATCTATCGCACGCTCGACACGCTGGCCGGGCTGGGCGTGGTCGACCACGTGCACTTGGGCCACGGGCCTGCCGTGTACCACCTCACCGACCAGCCCCATCACCACTTGGTGTGCGACGCGTGCGGGGCTGTGGTCGAGCTTCCGGCCCGGGCCCTGTCCGCCCTGCGCCGGCGCGTCGAGCGGGACTATGGCTTTCAACTCGACCCGGGGCACTTCGCCTTGGCGGGCCGCTGCGCGGCCTGCGCGCCTGTTGGCTGAGCGGGCCTGCCCGGCCTACTTGTTGAGCGCGTCCAGCATCGACAGCGTGGTCATCAGGGCCTTGTCGCCGAAGCAGCGGTCGATCGAGTAGGCGTCTTCGTACTCGAAGAAGCCCGCGCCCGCGAAGCCCCCGCCCTGCCGAGCCGAGTCGTCGGTCTCGAAGGACTGCGGCATGTAGCCCAGGGCGTCGTTGGCCTGGCCGATGGCGAGGGTCGTGATGGGCGAGCGCTCCTCGAGGGTGTTGGTCCAGTTCGAGAAGATCTCGCCGGGCGAGGCGGTGATGATCATCTGGCCGACCTTGGCCGCGGTGGCCTGGGTCCGCACGCTGATGGCCGACGCGCTGGCGCACGGGCGGTTCCATCCGGGCTTGGCCACTTGCAGCGTGGCGGGCGTGGGCTGGAAGGCCCGGTCGAAAAAGCCCATGGCGCCGAGCGTCTGGAGCGGGGCGTTGGTCACCGGCTGGTCCCAGAACGTCTGGGCCACCTTCACGTCCGGCGACTTGACCGGCGTGCCCGCGCCCAGCGGCGGCAGCAGCGAGGCGAGGGTCGCGCCCATGGAGCCGTGGTTGTTGCCCCGGGCAGACATGTTGCCCAGGCCCGCTTCGAACACGACCGCCATGCCGCCGTACTGCTGCTCGACCGTCTTGTCGAAGACACCCGGCCAGTCGGCGTGGGCGATGGTGGCCGATCCTCCGAACGAGGTGGCGTGGGCCGCGAACGTGCCCACCGTGGCGATGACGTTGCCGGTCCTGCCCACGGCCCGGAACCAGTTCAGGGTCGGGTCCTCGGCCGAGTAGTAGCTGTCCCGCCGCTCGCTGTTGTTGCCGCGGGCGAGCGTGTCACCGGCTTCGAGGGTGGCGGGGGCCAGGCTGGCCACGGCCTGTCGAATGGACTGGCGGATGGACTCGGCCACTTGGCGCATGTACCACTCGGGCACGCCGCCCCAGCCCCCGATGAAGTCCATGGCCGAGTGGGCGTGGGTCGAGGCGATGACCACGCCGGCCGGGTCGATGCCGAGCTCGTCGTGCATCTGCTTGGCGATGTCGATGGCGCCGCAGGCCTTCTCGGCCGGGCACATCTTGTTGTAGAGGCCGTTGTAGCCCTCGGCGTCGAGCAGCGAGAGGGTGAGGGTCTGGCCGCCGCGGCGCAGGGCCACGGTGCGGACCCACAGGCCGTACTCCTTGTCGAAGTCGAGGATGGGCTCCGACGGGCCCAGGCCGAAGCCGCCCATGTAGAGGCAGTTCGAGTTCTCGATCCACGGCGAGCGCCAGTCGGCCACGTGGTCCTGGGCCTCGGGGTCGACGCCCTTGGTCCCCGCCGGGATGCACTTGCCCAGGTCCCTGACCCACACCTCGCCCTTGGTCGCGTCGGGCCGGGGATACAGGTCGACCTTGGCCGCGCCCACCTCGACCTCGTCCGCGCCCAGGGTGGCTCCCGTGCCGACGGCCAGTCGGTGCATGGCGGCCAAGCTCTGGCCTGCGGCCGCGTCGGTGTTGGCGTTGGCTGCCGCGCCCGTGTTGGCCTTGGCGTTGGTGCCGTTGCCGGCGTTGCCGGTCTTGGCCCCGCCGGTCACGGGCGCCAGGCCCACGCCCGCCCACGCCGAGCCGACCAGGAGGGCACCACCGATGCCTGCCGCGATGAGGTTCTTTATGCGCACGTCAGATTGGGTTCGGCGCCGAGGCCGTCGGCCCCTTTGTGCTCAGTGCCAACGTCTGCCCGGGCCGTTTGGGCTCCGTCACGTGCCGGCCGGATCTGGGCCTGCCCTGGCCGCCCCCCGGCCCCCCGTCCCCGCCCGCCCCCGCTCGGACTGGAGGACATGCCCTGCGGAAACCGCGGGCTATGTCCTCCAGACGTGCTTGGGGTGGGTGGGGGTACAGTGCAGGGCGATCCAGTCGATCACCGACGGGAGTGAAGGGAGGTGCTGTTGCGATGACTGTTGACACGGCCACTCGAGTGCTTCGCCGTCCATCCGCCTCGGCGCCTCTGCCTGCGTGCCGCCACTGAGCCGAGCACGCCGGGCGCCTTCATCCAAGGAGCCCTTCCTTGCTGCCACCTTTGTCACCTGATTCACCGTCTTCACCTGACTCACCGTCGTCACCCCACGCACCGTTTGCTCCACGCTCGTCGCTGGCCGTTCTCGGCTGGGACGAGGACTGGGCCGCGGCCTTGGCCGACGCCGCGCCCCACGCCACTCCGGCCCGTGTGGCCCGGGTCGACAAGGGCCAGTGCACGCTGCTCGCGGCCGACGGCCCGATGCGGGCCACCACGTCCCGGCACGCCGAGGTGGCGGTGGGCGACTGGGCCGCGGTCGAGCCGCCCCTTCCCCACGGCCCCGACGACCTGCCGCGCGTCACCCACGTGCTGCCCCGGCGCAGCGCCTTCCTTCGCTCGTCGGCGGGGGAGGAGACCCGCGCCCAAGTGGTGGCCACCAACGTCGACCACGTGCTCATCGTCAACGGCCTCGATGTGCGCCTGAGCCTGCGCCGCATCGAGCGCTACCTGGCCATGGCCTGGCAGAGCGGGGCCAGCCCGGTGATCGTGTTGACCAAGGCCGACCTGGTCGAGCGGGCCGAGCTGCTCGACATGGTGGCCGCGGTCGAGTCGGTCGCCTTGGGCGTCCCCGTGCACGTCGTGGCCGCCGACGACGCCCACAGCCTCGAGGTCTTGGACGAGTACGTGCGGCCGGGTCGAACCATGGCCTTGCTGGGCTCGTCGGGCGCGGGCAAGTCGACCCTCGTCAACCGGCTGGCGGGATCGGACGTGGCCGTGACCGGGGAGGTCCGCAGCGACGGCAAGGGTCGGCACACCACCACCCATCGCGAGCTGCTCGTCCTGCCCGCAGGCGGCCTGGTGATCGACACGCCGGGCATGCGGGGCATCGCCTTGTGGGGGGCGGACGAAGGCGTCGAGCAGGCCTTCACCGACGTGGCCGACCTGGCCGGTCAGTGTCGGTTCAACGACTGCACCCACGAGCGCGAGCCCGGCTGCGAGGTGCTGGCCGCGGTGGCGGACGGGAGGCTGGACGCGGCCAGGTTGGAGGGCTGGCGCAAGCTCCAGCGCGAGTTGGAGCATCTGGCCACCCGACAAGACGCCAGGCTGCGGGCCGAGAAGCTGCGCCAGTGGAAGTCCATCACCAAGGCCCAGCGCAACCGTCCCGGCTAGCGCCGCCGGCGCCACCGCCGACGCCACCACCGACGCAACACCGCAACGACGACCCAACCGCACCTGAGCGGCTACGTGTTGAAGCGCACCCGCGTGTCGTAGGCGTTGCACGGCTCGTTGCCGGTGATCGGCCCGTCGGCGCCCATGTTGATGTTGCCAGGCGGCCAGGCGTTGGGCGCATACCGCTTGCCGCCGTCGATGGCTTGCCAGCAGCCCGCCTTCCCATCGCCCGGCGGCACCTTCGACGCGCTCCAGATCTCGGCTTGGGCGTCCTTGACGCACGTGTAGTCGTCCACCTTGTAGAAGCAGGCGGGCACGTCGGGCTTGCCCGAGTAGTGCTGCGGGATCTCGTGAAACCCCTTGTCGATGGACGAAGGGCCGAGCCGCGGCCCGGCCACCTGCACGCCGGTGAAGAACTGGAAGAGGTCGGTGTAGTACTCGCACGTATACGACAGGTCGGGGTCTTGCAGGGACTGGTCCACTTCGCGGAACGCCTGATAGCAGCGCTGCTGGTGCAACGACGGTTGCAGTGACTGCGACGTGATGACGATGGCCCGGCCGTCGAAGGCGGACGTGTTCTGCGAGAGCTTGATCGGGTAGTTGGCGTCGAGGGTGCCGTCGCCCGCCACGATCCACTCGGGCTGATAGCCCATGCCCGAAGCGGCCTTGCCGAAGTCACCGTTGATCCCGCCCGGCCACAGGATGGTGGTGATGCCCTTGCTGCGGAACTCGGCCATGGCCGTGCCCGCGCCCTGTGGGTCGCCGCCGCCGTTCTGGGCCACGCAGCACGGATGGAACGTGGCCTCGTCCTCGATGGTCCCGTGGCAGGCCTTGACGCCATCGCGCACGACCTGGGCGAACTTCACCAGGCCCTGCTGCTTCTCGTCGTCGGTGTGAAGCAGGCCGATCTTGCGGTCCGCGCCCGCCAGCTCGGCACCGGCCAGGACAGCCTTTCGCCCCACCACCTTGGTGCAGACGTAGCTGACATAGGACTCGGCCTGCTGCTCGACGGACGGCAGGTAGCTCCACATCATCTTGGGGAAGGCCTGGAACAACGACGCGGGCCTGCTGCCGAAGGACCCGAAGTTCAACACGCCCTTGCGGGCCATGCCCCGCAGGAAGTCGTCCTCGTAGCCCTCGGTGGCCAGCGAGATCACGGCGAAGGGGTTGACGTCGTGGAACATCTGGGCTGCATCGGCCCGCCGGGCGTCGCTGGTCCTCGCCGCGGAGTAGAAGACGAAGAAGTGGACCCGGCGCCGGTAGTGCTGGAACCTGAGGTTGAAGTACCGCTGCCACGACCGCAGGGCCTGCGTGGTGAAGTGCTCCGGCACGTTGGGATCGGGCTCCTGGGCCAGGTCGATCAACTTGTTCGAGGGGGCGATGCGGTTCCCCGAGTTGCTGGCCCCGATGTAGTCGACGGCGCCGTCGAGATAGACGAGCAGCCGCACCTCGCTGCCGGTCACCCCTTGATAGGTGGCCCCGTGGTTGTCGCCGAGGAAGAACGGCACGCAGGGCGGGGCCAGCGGGTCCTCTGTCTGTCGAGTGGGGTTGGTGCCCACGCAGTGGAACTCGCCCTCGGTGCCCGCGTCCGAGGGCTTGGGCTGCGTCGCCAGGCCCGGGGGCTGGCCCCCGCCCGGACCTCTTCCCCGCGCGCCGGCCCCGTTGATGCCGGACGACGAGCCCAGGCCCAGAGATGAGAAGTTGCCGTCGGGCGGGGTGTCGCTGTTCTGGTCGGGCGGGACCGGGGCGTACTCCAGGGTCTGGGTGGGATTCGACTGGGGCAGGTTCAAGGCCGATGGCAGCACGGCCAGAACGATGGCCAGGGCCACGGCGATGACCAACAGCGGGGCGAAGCGGCGGGTGGTATCGGATGCACCCGAGCCGCTGCGTGCGTCGACGACCTCGGCCATGGCCGGCTCTCGCTCAGCCGAACGTGAAGCCCGCGCGCCGCCGCTTCACCAGCCAGAACGCGAGCCCGCCCAACAGGCCGCCGGGCACCGCGGCCAGCCAGAAGAGCAGGGCCGCACCCGAAGGCGGCTTCGGCGGCTTGGCTGCAACGGTGGGCAGCGCCCCCTCCGTGCTCAAGCCGGTGTCGCTGCGACCCGCCCTCGGCTTGCGCAGGCCGTCCAGCTCGCTGTCGGCTTGGGGCACGACCTCGTCGAGGGACGTGCCCGGCGCGACAGGCCCTTCCTGAGTGGTGAAGGGGTCGGTGCTCGGACCAGGCCCGAGGCTGTTGTCCGGGGGCGGCGCGTCGTCGGAGCCCTGGGTGGTGACGCCGTTGTCCGGCGGCTCCAGGGATTCAAAGGGCGGCACGAACTTCTGGATGACGAGGTGGGCTTGCACCCGATAGCCCTGGCTCACGCCCAGGCCGTGGACGACGACCAGGTTGTACTGGCCCAGTCTGGGCTCGGGCAGCTTGATGATCAGCGGCTCGCCGTCACTGGCCGACTTCTTGTCGGTGTAACGGGACGCTTTAGGGGGCGCGGTTGGATCGCGCGTCCCGGCCTTGTCGATCTCGTCCTCGGTCTGGCCGTTGTCGTAGAGGACGGCATCCATGTCGTCGGCCGCGGCGCCGCCCGGCCACGAGATGATGACCTCGAGGTAGAAGTCGTCGCCCGCGGGGATGCCCATCGGCTCGTGCACGAAGATCGGGATCGTGTCGCAGAAGTCGGCCACGCTGCACGTGGTGGGATCGGCCGATGAAGGCCACTGGCCTGGTATCGGCGGATACGTCTTGTCGAGCGCCTTCTCCAGCGCGACCTGCTCGCTCGCCTGCTGCATGGCGGGCGCGGGCGGAGCCATGGCCACCAGTGCGGCCGATGCCGCCAGCAACGCGGCTGCGCCCGCGGCCATCCGCCGCAGCCCCACGGCCGGCCGCCACCCTCGGGTGAGGCTCGTGCTCGCAGTCGGGTTGGAGGTCGTCTTCGTCATCGCAGGTTGAACCGGGCCGACATGGTGTAGCCGTTGCACGGGTCCTCGGGCCGGTAGAGGTTGGCCCCCATCTCGGCGCGCGTCCAGTCCTTGGGCAGATAACGCTGGCCCCCTTCGATGACCCGCCAGCAGCCGGCCTGGTTGCCGCCCGGCGGACGGTCCTGCGCGCTCCATGCCATGGCCTCAGCGTCCTTCACGCACGTGTAGTCGCCGGGCAGGTAGAAGCACGCGGGCACCTGTGCGTTGCCCGAGGGGTGCTGCGGGATCTCGTGGAAGCCCTTGTCCATCGAACTGGGGCCGAGCCGGGGCCCGGCCACCTGCACGCCGGTGAAGAACTGGAAGAGGTTGTAGTAGTAGTGACAGGCGTAGCGCAGGTCGGGGTCGGGCGTGGCCTTGTTGATCTCGCGGTAGGCCTGCCAGCACCGCTGCTGCTCGAAGCCGGGCTGGAGCACCTGGGGCGAAACGGTGACGGCGTGGTGGTCGAAGGCCTCGGTGTTCTGCGAGAGGATGATGGGGTAGTAGGCGTCGAGCAGGCCGTCGCCCATGATCACCCACTCGGGCAGATAGCCGATGCCCGTGGCCGCCTTGCCGTAGTTCCCGTTGATGCCGCCGGACCAGATGATCGTGGTGATCCCCTTGTCCTTGAAGTCGGCCATGTCCCTGCCCGCGTACTCGGGCACCTCGCCGTTGTCCTGGGCCAGGCAGCACTGGGGCATGACCGACTCGGCCTCGATCGTCACCCCGCAGTTCGCCACACCCTTCTTCACGATGTCGGCGGCCAGCCGCAGGCCCTGCTGCTTGGGGTCGTTGGTGTAGATCATCCCGAACTTGCGCGGCCGGTTGATGAGGTCGGGCCCGGTCATGGTCGAGACCGCGCCCTGGTAGGCCACGCGGGTGCAGATGTAGTTCACGTACGACTCGGTCTGTTGCTCGACCGAGGGCAGGTAGCTCCAGATCATCTTCGGGAACGACTGGAAGAACGACGAAGGCCGCAGGCCGAAGGACCCGAAGTTCAACACGCCCTTGCGGGCCATGGCCTTCAGGTACTCGTCCTCATAGCCCTCCGTGGCGTCTGACAGCACCGCGAACGGGTGGAATTGGGCGAAGTTGTTGGCCGCGTCGGCCCGGCGCTCGTCGCTGGTGACGCCGCCGTTGTTCTCCGAGAAGTACACGTAGAAGTGGACTTGGCGCTTGTAGTGCTGGAACCGGGCGTTGAAGTACGTCTGCCAGGTCTTGAAGGCGTCGACGAGGAAGTGCGGCGGGTGCTCGGGGTCGCTCACGCCGTAGTCGACGTACAGGTCGTACCACTTGTTGCTGGGCGAGACGCGGCGGGCGGGCGTGGGGTCGCTGCTGCTGATGTAGCTGATCCCGCCGTCGAGGTAGATGAGCAGCCGGATCTCGTTGCCGGTCACGCCTTGGTAGGTGGCGCCGAAGTTGTCCCCGTCGAAGAAGGGCACGCACGGCGGGGCCAAGGGGTCCTCCGTCTGGCGGGTGGGATTGGACCCGGTGCAGTGGAAGTCGCTGCTCGTGCCGCCCAGCGGAGGCCTGCTCGGGAGGCTTGCCAGCGGGCCGCTGCCCGGGCCTTTGCCGCCCTTGGCCCCTTCGCCGTTGATGCCCGACGACGACCCCAGTCCGAGCGAGGAGAAGTTGCCCTCGGGCGGGCTGTCGCTGTTGTCGTCCGGCGGGACGGGCGCGTACTCCAGCGTCTGCGTGGGGTTGGACTGCGGCAGGTTCAGGGCCGAGGGGAGCACGGCCAACACGATGGCCATGGCCACGAGGATGGCCAGCAGGGGCGGGTACTTACGGGCTGCGTCGCCTCGCGTTCCGCCGATCGTGGAGCTGATGTCGGTGACTGCGGCCATGTTCTCCTCACGCGCGCGGCGGCCCCGCCGCGACGCGGTCGTAGTGACTGGTACGACGCGTCCATCCATAATTCCTCTCCCGGCGGCCTTTTGCGGCGCGGGGACGTGCTGAACACGCTCGGCGCGTGCAGAATGGCAGGGAGTCGCACCCAGTGCGGCGAATCACGAACCGGCGAGGGGTGGCGGCAGTGCGCGCCCTCCCGAGCGAGCACGCCTCCCCCCAAGGCCCACTCAACCCCGAAGGACGGTTGCCACCCCATGGCCATCAGCACCGCCCGCCGCTCCCGAGCCTCGTCGCGAGAGTCCGGCTCCGGCATGACCGCGATCACGTTCAAGCGCGGCTTCGACGAAGTGGTCGCCAATGTGGAGACGGTGATCCGGGGCAAGAGCGACGTGGTCCGCCTGGCCCTCGTGGCCATGCTGTGCGAGGGCCATGTCCTGTTCGAGGACCTGCCGGGCACGGGCAAGTCCATGCTGGCCCGGGCTTTGGCCGAGTCCATGAACGCGGAGAGCAACCGCGTCCAGTGCACGCCGGACATGCTCCCCGGCGACATCACCGGCTCGTCCATCCTCGACCAAAAGCGCGGGGCCTTCGACTTTCGACCCGGCCCCATCTTCTGCAACATCCTGCTGGCCGACGAGATCAACCGGGCCACGCCCAAGACCCAGTCCGCCCTGCTCGAGGCCATGGCCGAGCGACGGGTGAGCGTGGACGGCACGACCTACGACCTGTCCCGCCCGTTCCTCGTGCTGGCCACCCAGAACCCGGTGGAGCAGGCGGGCACCTTCCCACTTCCTGAGGCCCAGCTCGACCGCTTCCTCTTCAAGCTCTCCATGGGCTACATGTCCAGGGACTACGAGTACCAGGTCATGTTCGACAACTCGAACAAGCTGGCCATCGAGGACATCAAGCCCGTTATCGACCCGGACGCGGTCAACGCCATGATCGCCTACGCGTCCACGGTGGCCGTGGCCGAGGAGGTCGGCATGTACATCGTCGACCTGGTCCACGCGACCAGGGCCGACCCGGCCGTGGCCGCGGGCGGCAGCCCCCGAGCCTCCATCGCCTTGCTGCGGGCCTCTCGCGTGCTGGCCGCCAGCGACGGCCGCACCCACGTCTACCCGGACGACGTGCGGGCCGTGCTCCAGCCCGTGCTCGGCCACCGCGTGATCCTGAACCCCGACGCCATCTTGCGGGGCGAGTCGATCGAAGCGGTGCTCGAACGCATCACCAACCAGGTGAAGACGCCCATGATGAGCCGTGGGCGCGAGCGTCAGGCGGTCGAGGCAGGCTCGTGACCGGTCGTGACTCGCGTGGGGCCCGCGAGCAGGACGGCCGAATGCAGAGCGCGCACGTGCAGAGCGCGCACGCGCAGCCAACAGAGCACGCGCAGCCAACGGATGTGATGGCGGGCCGATGAGCAGGAACGGCTTGCGGGGCCGGAGACGGCCGACGGCGACGCAGGCTGGGGGCCGCCGTCCTGCGGACTCGCGGCGCAAGCTGCGCGAGCGGCTGGACGCGCTCACCGACGCGCTCGGGCCCAACGCCGTGCGCAGGCGGTTCAAGGAGTGGGAGCGCAAGCTCGGCATCACCCGGTCCGGCCAGATCGCGGCCATCGGCGCGGTGATGCTGTGGGTGCTGGCCTATGTGGTGGCGGGCACGGCCATGTTCCTGTTCGCCTACGGGGCCGTGCTCCTGCTGGTCGTGAGCATGCTCATCGCTCCCCGTGGCCTGAAGTTGGAAGGCACGCGAGAGGGGTTGTTCCCGCGGGTGCAAGAGGGCGACCGGCTGGAGGTCGAGCTCAAGCTGACGGCCAAGCGCCGCATGTCCACGTTCATCCTCGAGGAGCGGCTGCCCGAGCGGCTCGGCCGTTCGGTGCGCGTGCCCATCACCAGCTTGGCGTCGGGCAACACCGTGTCGCACTTCTACACGCTTCGGGCCGGCCGCAGAGGCGTGTTCCAAGTGGGCCCGCTGGTGGCCGTGGCGGGCGACCCCCTGGGGCTATCGCAGCGGGAGACCGTGGTGGCCGAGCCCTTCGAATTGCTCGTGCACCCGCGTGTGGAACTGGTGTCCGACCGGCCCTTGACCCGCCAGTTCGAAGACCCGCCCATTCGCCCGCCCGTGTCCAAGCCCTGGCCTTCAGGCCTCGAGTTCTACGGCATGCGTGAATACGTGCCCGGCGACGACCTGCGCCGCATCGTGTGGCGGGCGTCGGCCCGCACCGGCAAGGTCATGGTGCGCGAGGCCGAGCAGGGCATCACCGACAAGATCACGGTGATCCTCGACACCAACCGCGGCTCGCACAGCCGCGACGGCGAGGGCCTGTCCGAGTCGTTCGAGACCGGCGTTCGCGCCGCGGCGAGTCTGGCCGTGCGCCATCTGCGCGAGGGCTACGAGTTGAAGGTCATGACCAACGCGGGGCCGCTCACGCGGGCCTTGCGCGGGCCGGCTTCCCAACTCTTGATGCTCGACGCCTTGGCCCGGGTGGAGCTCGACCGCGAGCCGTTGGGCAAGGCCGTGATGCGTCTGCTTTCCAGCGGCCAGCGCGACGCCCACAACATCCTCATCACGCCCCGTCTGTCGCCCGAGGACGCGGCCCAGCTCAAGCTGCTGCTGCGCACCGGCGTCTCCGTGCTCGTGGTCGCGCTGCTCTGGGACGAGGACAACACCGACACGGTGGCCGCAGCCGCGGCCTTGGGCTGCCAGGTGGTCGGCGTGCACCCGGACCAGGACCTGGCCAGCGCCCTGTTCCAGGACATGGGCGCAGGGAACAGGGTCTGACGGCCGTGGCCATCGACACCAGCGAGCTCGAGCCCGTCCCGTCGGTCGACCCGACCCAGGTCGGCGCGGTAGCCGAGTCCACGGGCGCAGACACGGTGTCGCCCACGTTGCCGTCAGACGGCGGCCCGGCTGACGGGACTGGAGCGGGCGCCGCAGCCGCAGCCGGCACCGAGGCCAAGCCGTCGAACCGGATCGCGGTGGCCGTGGCCTTTCCCGTGGTCGCCTGCGCGGTCATGACCGGCGGCATCTTCACCGGCGTGGCCCCCCGTCTCTACGCGGCCATCGCGGGCTTGTTGGGACTGGGCCTGGCCGTGGCGTGCAGCCGGGTGAAGAAGCCGGTGCTCAGCGTCGGCCTCATCGTGGCCGGGCTGTTCCTCATCGGCCTGGTGATGCTGCTGCCCAACGTGGGCGAGATCTTCCGGGTGCAGGCTTTGACCAAGACCGCGGCCCAGCAGGGCAACGTGCTGCGCCCGCCCGTCGAGTTCATCGCCGGATGGAAGCCCATCCTCGGCTGGCTCATGGCCATCGTCGGGTTCACCGCCGGGTGGATCGCACTGGTCGTGGGATGGCGGGCTTTCTCGCTGTTGCTGCCGCTGCCCATCGCCGCCTTCGCGGGCATCAGCGTGCCCGACGCGGCCCAGGTGCCGAGCGGCATCGTCGTGCTCGTGCTGTTCGCCATCGGCCTGGGCCTGTTGTCCTCCGAGCAGGCGGGCGGGGACGACGAGGACAGCAGGCCGTCGGCCGCCTACGAGGTCCGCAAGGCGTTGAAGGCCCTGCCCCTGATCGCCGTCATCGTGGCCGTGCTGTTCGTCCTGGCCCAGACCAACTTCTTGTTCCCGAAGCCCATCATCAACCCGGCCCAGGAGCCGCAGAAGCCGAAGACCACGCCGCTCTCCGAGGTCGAGCAGCGCACGCTCTTCGAGGTCGAGTCCGACATCACCGGACCGTTCCGCATGGGCTCGCTCGACGTATACGACGGCAAGGACTGGCGGCTGCCGCCGTTCGCCGACAACCAGGTGAAGAAGGTGCCCGGCAGCGGCGTCGTCGACCCCGACATGGCCGGCGGTGTGCGGGCCACCATCTACGTGGCCGGGCTGGGCGGCGCCGTGCTGCCCGCCCTCCCCAACACGGTGGGCATCATCGCCAAGGGACCCCGCCTGGGCTACGACCGCCGCAACAACAACATCCGACTGGTGGCGGGCCAGGTGACGCCGGGCCTGAGCTACACGGTCGCCGCGGCCGCCCTCCCGTCGGTCGAGGACTTGCGGGCCGCGTCCACCGACCTGCCCAAGAGCGTCAAGGAGTTCACCCAGATCCCGGACATGCCCGCCGAGGTCAAGGGTCTGATCGACCAGGCCCCGCAAGGCAGCAAGTGGGACCAGTTCGACTTCCTGCACCGCTGGATCCTTGACAACGTGACCGCGGCAGGACCGGGCACGCCGGTGGCCATCACGCCGGACCGGGTGGCCGACATGATCGCCGGGGAGAAGAAGGGGTCGCCGTTCGAGATCGTGGCCGCCCAGGCCATGCTGGCTCGCTGGATCGGGCTGCCGTCGCGGATCGGCTACGGGTTCGACGGGGGCGAGAAGGTGGGCAACCGCCTTCAGGTCAGGCCCAAGGACGGGGCCGCGTTCGTCGAGGTCTACTTCCCGAAGTACAAGTGGCTGCCGGTCATCGGCACGCCCCGCAAGGCCGAGCCCACCGTCGGCAACGACCCGAGCCTCCAGCGCCAGGACGCGTCGGTGGTGCCCAGCAAGGACATCGGTGTGCAGCTCTACCTGCCCATCGTCATCCCGCCCAAGAGCGTGCTCGGCCAGCAGATTGCGGTGATCGTGCTGTTGGCCCTGGCCTTCATCGCCTTCATCGCCCTCATCTACGTGCTGTGGCCAGCGGCGAAGAAGGCCCGCATCCGAAGCAGGCGGCGACGGGCGGCCATGGCCGCGGGGACGCGGGCGCGTGTCGCCCTCGCCTATGCCGAGTGGCGCGACTACGCCACCGATCTCGGCTTCGCCTATCCCACCGAGACGCCGCTCATGTTCCTCGACCGGTTCCTCATCGACGACGAGCACACCGAGCTGGCCTGGCTCGTCACCCGCGTGCTGTGGGGCGACCTGCAAGGCACGACCGACCCCTTGGTCGCCACCATCGCCGAGGAGCTGTCCCGCTCCTTGCGCCGCAGACTGGGCGCGGCCCAGCCCGGCACCGTTCGAGCCGTGGCCGCGGTGTCGCGTCTGTCGGTCAAGCACCCCTACGCGCCCGACACCGACCTCACCAGCTCGCGCCGCCAGCGGGCGCGGGCCAGAAAGGAGCGGAGCCGTGTCGCGGTCCCGGCCTAGTTCCCGCCGCCTGCTCGTCGTGGTGCTCGCCGTCTCCCTGACCGCGGCCGCGTGCGTCCATCAAAGCGATCCCACGGTCGGGGTCAGCAAGATCCAGGCCCGCCTCGTGTTCGGGGTCAAGGAGGAGACCACGGCGCCGCCGCTGCCCACGGCGTCGGTGGCCTCGGCTGCCGCTGAAGAGCCGCTGAGCCAACTCCTCCCGTTGCAGTTCGAGGGCGACGACGCCTTCAACATCCCGGACACGGTGGAGGACGTCAGCCCCAACGGCGACTGCCCCAAGGCCCCGAACGGCTCGCCCATCGACCCGGTCAGCGAGGTCAACGTGACCGGCGTGCCCGCCGAGGGCGTCTACAAGTGGCGCTTCGACCGCATCGAGAACCCCACCCCGACGGACAAGACGAAGGACGTGGTCAAGTCCTCGGTGTACGTGCAGCGGGCCGTCCGCAACGTCAAGGACGACCAGCAGACCATCACCTTCGACCTGTTGGAGCCTGGGCCCAAGGACACCACCATCATCACCACGTTCCAGACCAAGCGGAACGGCACCAAGGTGGACCCGCCCAACCTGGTCGGCGTCGTCGCCGCGCCGCGGGCGGGCGACCCCGAGCGCGGCGTCGTCCTCAAAAAGCAGGTGGTCTTCGACAAGACCAACACGCAGGCCGAGGGCACGCGGCCCTTCGCACCGGTGACCGGCCTGTTGATCCTCCCGCTCGACGTGTCCTCGGGCGAGAACTTCCAGACGGCGGCGGTCGACAGCAAGTCGGGCGACACGCTGGTGGCGGACGTGACCGTGGGCGCCCGCGAGATCGTCGACGCGTGCGGGAAGCTGACGTCCGGTTGGGCGGTCACCGCGTCACAGAGCCGCACGGCGGGCGACAACCCGTCGAAGTCCGACCAGTACCTCATCGACTATGTGGTGGCGACCCAGTTCGGCGGCCTGATCGTCCGCCAGCGCACCGCCTTCACCCCGTCGGGCGGCGCCACCGAGATCTACGCGGTGACGCTGGCCTCGTTGACGCCGACGCCGCTGCCGGACGCGCTGAAGACGTGACCCTTCTCGACTCGCTCCTGCCGCCGGACTCGCGTCGGCGCACCTTGGCCCTCTTCGCCGCGCCCGCGGTGGTGCTGCTCGTGCTCACGCAGTTCGTCTTCCCCGGATCGCCCGGCGGGGGCCGGGGGACGCCCGCGGCCATCTTGTTCAGCGGCCTGCTGCTTGGCCTGACCATCGCCGTGTTCGCGTCCTCCGTGGTGTTGATCTACCGCACGCTTCGGTTCATCAACTTCGCCCTCGGGCCCATCGGGATCATCTCAACGGTGCTGTTGTCGTACCTGCTCGTGTTCGGGCACGTTCCTCTTCCCATCGCGTTGCCATTGTCGTTGGCGGTGGGCGGCGGCGTGGGTGCCATCCTCGGGCTGTTCACCCTCCGTTTCTTCCGCTCGTCGCGGCTGTTCATCACCGTGGTGACGATCACCGCGGCGGGCACCCTCATCTTCTTGGGCACGTCGTCGGTGGCCCGGCTGCCCTTCTGGCCACCGCCCGAGAAGCTCACCGTCGACCAGATCCGCCAGGTCGGTGCCCTCGATCAAGCCCTGCCCTTCCAAGGCCTGAAGTTCTTCGTGGGCAGCTTCCAGACGCCGTTCCGCATTGGGCACCTGCTGGCCTTGGAGCTTGGGATCATGGCCCTCGCAGGCTTGGTCGTCTTCCTGCGCTACACCCGTGCGGGCACGGCCATGCGGGCCATGGCCGAGAACCGCGAGCGGGCCGCGTTGTTGGGCATCGGCGTGGGCGGGCTGTCGGTCCTGGCATGGGCGGTGGCGGGCGTGCTCGACGCGACGGGCGCGTTCATGGCCCGGGCCGCGTCGGTGCCGTTGGGCGGCGGGTTCGCGGCGTTGTTGGCGCCGTTCGCGGCGGCCGTGTTCGGCCGGTTCCGCAACGTGGGCACGACGATCTACACCGCCATTCTCATCGGGATCACGGGCGAGGCCTTCCGGTTCAGCTTCCGCAACGACCAGGCCTTGTTCGACGTGTTCCTCTTCGCGGCCGTGGCCGTTGGGCTGTTGGCTCAGCGCAAGCAGTTGGCCCGGTCCGAGAGTGCCGACCTCGGTTGGGCGTCGGTGGACGAGCCCCGGCCCGTGCCCAAGGAGTTGGCGGGCGTGGCCGCGCTGCGCATCACCCGCCTGGTCCTGGCCGCGTTGGGCGTGGTGTTCGTGGTGCTGTTCCCGCTGGTGGCCTCCACCGGTCGGGTGGTCTTGGCGGGCGTGGTCATCATCCACGCCATCACCGTGCTGTCGCTCGTTGTGCTCACCGGTTGGGCGGGCCAGGTCAGCCTGGGCCAGTTCGCGCTGGTGGCCGTCGGGTCTGTGGTCAACGGCGCGTTGACGGCTCGGGTGGGCGTGCCGTTCTGGCTGGCCATCCCGCTGACCATCGCCATCACTGCAGGGGTCGCCGTGGTGGTCGGCCTCCCCGCGCTGCGCATCCGCGGCCTGTTCCTCTTGGTCACGACCTTCGCCTTCGCAGTGGCGCTGGAGGGCGTCCTGTTCGACCGGCACTACTTCGGCTGGCTGCTGCCCAAGGAGGGAGTGGACCGGCCCACGCTGTTCTTCTTGAACTTCGAGGACGAAAAGGCCATGTACTTCCTGCTGGTGGCGGCCCTGATCGTCACCGTGGGCGTGGTCCTGAACCTGCGCACGAGTCGCATCGGCAGACTGCTCATCGCCATGCGCGAGAGCGAGGCCAACGTGCAGTCGTTCGGGGTCAGCCCCGTGCGCCTGAAGCTGCTGGCCTTCGCGGTGGCGGGCGGGATTGCAGGCTTCGCGGGCGCCTTGTTCTCGGCCCAGGCGCGCGGCGTGGGCGCGGGCTCGTTCGGCGTGGACGCCAACGTGAACGTCTTCATCGAGGCTGTCGTCGGCGGCGTCACATCCCCAGCGGGCGCGCTGCTGGGCTCGGCCTACGTTCAGCTCTCCACCGACTTCTTGAAGGGCAACGCCATCGCCGCCGCCTTCTTCACCACTGGCGGGCCGTTGCTCATCCTGTTCGTGGCGCCCGGCGGGCTGGTCGCCCTCGTCAACCAGGGCAGGGACGCGGTGCTGCGGATCGTGGCCCAACGCCGAGGCATCGTGGTGCCGAGCCTGTTCGCCGACTACGACCCCGAGGTGCTGGCCCGTCGGCTCATCCCGCTGGCCGAGTCCGAGTCCACGTCGGGGTTGAGCGCGCTGCCCCCCGAGCAGCGCTTCACCCTGCGCTCTGAGCTGTACCAGGGCAAGGGCGAGCGCATCATCGACAAGCTCCGTCCCGCGGCCAAGACGGCCGAGGCCATGGCCCTGGGCGCGGCGGCCCAGTCGGCCCTCGAAGCGGAGGACGCGGCCGTCGAGGTCGGGGCCGGCGCTGAGGGGACGGCATGAGCGCGGGCGAGCGGGTCAACGGCAAGCCCGCAAACGGCAAGCCCGCAAACGGCAAACGTCCGTCCACCGACGAGACGTTGGAGGGGATCGACCTGGGTCCGGCCCACGAGGTGGCCGACGCCGAGGCCCTGGTGTTGCGGGAGGCGGCCGAGCGGGGCCAGACCGCGGGCATCCCGGCCATGGAGCCCGAGAGCGACATCGAGAAGCTGGCCCATACCGAGCCCAGCAGGGTCAAGCGGCTGGTGGACGAGATCCGGTCCTACAGCGTGCTCAAGCACACGCCGTACGGCCTCGTCCCCGTCGTGATCCTGAGCACCATCACCATGCTCCAGCTCCTCGACACCCAGGCCTTCTTGGTGGCGGGTCCGGACATCGCCAAGGGCCTCGAGATCAACATCGGCGACTTCATCGATATCCAGCGCCTCATTGGAATCTTCGCCGTCTTCGCGGCCGTGTACGCGGGCTGGGCCGCCGACCGCCACCGCCGCATCCCGCTCCTGGCCGTGGGCACGGCCTTGTCCGGCGTGGGCGCCATGTGGTCGGCCAAGGCCACCTCGTTCTTCACCATCGCCTTGCCCAGGACGGTGGACGACGTGTCGACCATCGCGTCGGACGTGCCTGCCTTCTCGTTGCTGGCCGACTACTACCCGCCCGAGACGCGGGGCAAGGTGTTCGGCCTCTACGGCTCGTTGAACCGCATGGGCAGGCTGCTGGCCATCTTCGTGGCCGGCTTCTTGATCGCCAACTACGGATGGCGCACCCCCACGTTCCTGTTCGGCGTGCCCTTGGTGATCATGGGCGTGGTCGCCCTCGTGGTGCTGCGCGAGCCGGTGCGGGGCTACATGGAGCGCCGGGCCATGGGCGCGGACGAGGAGACGGCGCTCGCTGAAGACGAGCCGCAGTCGTTCGGCGAGGGGTGGCGCACGGTGTGGTCGGTGCGCACGGTGCGACGGGTGTTCATCGCCTCGGCCATCAGCAGCAGCGCCTTGGCCTACCAGTTGCTGTTCCCCTTCTTCCTGTCCGAGCACTACCACCTGAACGCGTGGGGCCGCTCCCTCATCACCTTGCCGTTGGTGGTGGCCTCCTTGGTCGGCGGCGTCTACGGCGGTGCCGTGATCGACCGTCTGACGCGGGGGAGCGCGGCGCGCGTGCTGCCCGTGTTCGCCCTGTACCTCGTGGTGCAGGCCGCGGGCATCGCCTTCCTTGCCTTCGGCCCGCCGCTGTGGCTCCTCGGCGTGTCCCTGGCCATCTTCGGCTTCGGGTACGCCTTGACGGGACCGGCTCGAGGCGTGCTGTTCTCGCAGGTGATCCCGCCCACCGTGCGCACCCAGGGCCTGCAGATGCTGGGCCTGGCCGAGCTGCCAGGCCTGGTCATCGTGAGCTTCATGGTGCAGGTCGTGTTCGGCAAGTACGGCTACCGGTCGGCCTTTTTGTTCGACGTGCCCTTCCTGCTGGTGGCCGCGGCCTTGTTCGCCACCGCGGGCGGCTCGTTCGACCTGGACGCCCGCAGCGCCTTCGCCGCCTCGCTGGCCGCGGAGGAGTGGCGCAAGGCCAAGGCGTCGGGCCGAGGCAACCTGTTGACCTGTCGGGACATCGACGTGGAGTACGACGGCGTGCAGGTGCTGTTCAATGTCGACTTCGACGTGGAGGAGGGCGAGATCATCGCCCTGCTCGGCACCAATGGTGCAGGCAAGTCGACGTTGCTGCGGGCCATCAGCGGCACGCAGGAGGCGTCGGCGGGCGCCATCGTGTTCGACGGCCGCGACACCACCCACATGCCGCCGCACGAGATCGCGGGCCGGGGCGTCATCCACATGCCCGGCGGACGGGGCACGTTCCCCGGACTGACCGTGCGGGACAACCTGCTGTTGGCCGGTTGGATGACCGACGACCCCGAGGAGGCCAGGACCAGGCTGGCCGAGGTCTTCGAGATCTTCCCCTCGTTGTTGGAGCGGGCCGACGTCACCGCGTCGCTCCTGTCGGGCGGCGAGCAGCAGCAGCTCTCGTTGGCCCAGGCGTTCCTGGCCAAGCCCCGACTGCTGCTGATCGACGAGTTGTCGCTCGGTCTGTCGCCTGCGGTGGTGGGCCAGCTCCTCGACATCGTGCGCGAGATCCACCGGCGGGGCGTGACCATCGTGGTGGTGGAGCAGTCGGTGAACGTGGCCTTGACGCTGGCCCAGAAGGCCATCTTCATGGAGAAGGGCGAGGTCAAGTTCTTCGGCCGCACCGAGGACCTTTTGGCCCGCCCCGACATCCTGCGGGCCGTCTATGTGAAGGGGACGGCGGCGGTGGGGAGGGGCGCGGGCGCCGCGGCCCGGCGCCACGAGCGGGACCAGCGGGCTACGGGTTTGGTCGGGGCCCGGCCCGCCCTCGAGGTGTCCAACCTCACCAAGCGGTACGGGGGGATCACCGCCGTCGACGGGGTGAGCTTCACGCTGCGCGACGGCGAGGTGCTCGGACTCATCGGACCGAACGGGGCGGGCAAGACCACCATCTTCGACCTCATCGCGGGCTACTCGCCGCTCGACGAGGGAAGTGTCGTCCTCGAAGGGGTCGACGTCACCAAGCACTCTCCCGAGGAGCGGGCCAGGGCCGGGCTCATCCGACGCTTCCAGGACGCCAGGCTCTTCCCCGCGCTGACCGTTTTCGAGGCCGTGCTCGTCTCGCTCGAGAGCCAGCTCGAGGTCAAGAGCGTGCTGCTCAACGCGGTGGGCATGCCCCAGGCCCGACGGGCCGAGCGCAGGCTGCGGGTCAAGGCCGACCGGCTCATCGACTTGCTGGAACTGGGCGCCTATCGGGACAAGTTCGTGAAGGAGCTGTCCACCGGCCTGCGCCGGGTGGCCGACCTGGCCTGCGTCCTGGCCGCCGAGCCCAAGGTGCTGCTGTTGGACGAGCCCTCGTCCGGCATCGCCCAGGCCGAGGCCGAGAGCCTGGGCCCGCTCCTTCGCCGCATCCGGTTCGAGACGGGGTGCAGCATCCTCATCATCGAACACGACATGCCTTTGATCTCGGCTGTCAGCGACGAGCTTCTCGCCCTGGAAAGGGGCCAGACACTCGTGCGGGGCACGCCCGAGGACGTGCTCAACGACGAGCGTGTCATCACGTCCTATCTGGGGACGTCCGAAGCCGCCATCAACCGTTCCGGAGCAGCACAACGATGAACAAGACCCCCCGACTCATCCGCCTTCTTCTCGTGGCCGCGGCCGTCAGCCTCGTCGCCGCCGGATGCAGCGATAACGCCAAAGTGGGCAGCGGCGTGAAGCTCGACGCCAAGGGCAAGGGCGGTGCGCTGCGCGACGCGACGACCACCACCGCGGCGCCCACGACCACCACGACGGTGAAGGCCACGACCACCACGGCCAAGGCCACGACGACGACGACCCGGCCCACCACCACGACCACGGCGGCCTCGGCCATCGTCATCAAGGTGCAAGACGACGAGCAGGGCGTGGCCTTCGACCCGCCGCAGATCCGCGTCCGGCCGGGCGCAATCGTGGAGTGGCGCAACGTGGGGACCAAGAAGCCCCGCCAGATCAAGGCCGAGGACGGGGCGTTCCGCTCGCCGCCCATCCCGCCCGGCGGGTCGTGGCGCTGGACGGCCAACGTGGTGGGGTCCCACAACTACGCCGACGAGACGCGCCCGTACGCGGTGGCCGGAAAGGTGCAGGTGGGGTAGAGGGTGTTTCGGCCTCACTCGCTCGCTGCGCTCGGCTCCGCTCGCCGAGTCCTCCCGCCTCGCCCTCCGGGCGAGGCGGTGGGCTTGCCTCGCCCTCCGGGCGAGGCTGGCGTGTTGTCGGCCGACCCGGGGGGCCGGCGGGGGCGGCGCGGGGGGGGGGGGGGGGGGGGCGCCCCCCCC
>JAUTXP010000029.1 GCA_030837965.1 Acidimicrobiaceae bacterium
TCGTCCGGGCGGCCCAGTGCCCGCCCCGGCGCGCCTGGGCGCGCCCGGGCCGGTGGTGTGGGTCGTGGGCATGGGTGCGACGCCCCAGGCCGCTTGCGCGCAGGTTGCACCTGTAAACGACGCGGAAACGGCCCGATCGTCACAACGCGCCGCGGAAAATCTCCGCCTGCGCCCGAGTTGTCGCTCTCCTGTCACAGGTTTGTCGCGCCGCTGTCGCGCCCCGGTCACTCGTCGTCGGGCTCGATGAGGGCGACCTGGCCGTCGCCGTCGACACGCAAGCCGCACACGGCCTCCCCGCCCGGCTCGCACATCACCGCGAACGGCCCCGGCAGCCGCGCCTCGGGGCTGCGCCGGTCCGCGACGCCCGCCTCCAGCACCACGTTGCCCTCCTCGGCGAAGCTCACGAGCGGGCCGAGGTCGGTCAGGACGAGCTGCACCCGCTCGCTCCCGGCCTCGTCCACCAGCGCCACGCCGGGCCACCACTCGCCTGCTGACGTGGCCAGGTCGCCCACCACGGCGCGCACGCGCCCCGCCGGGTCGACAAGCTCGAACCGCCCGGCGGCGAGCACCTCCGGCACGCCTCCACGCGTAGCCTTCTCCATGTCGGTTCCTCTCATTCAGGAATCGGCCGGGCCGGGGGCTGTTCCAGCAGCGCCCCGGCCGCACCTATTCGGTTGGCTGCCGGTCGGCCGACCGGCCCGACGTGCATAGGTCCCCTCGACGGTGCCCTTCAACTGCGCCATAGGGGCCGCGCTTTCGGTACGTCATTAGTCTGGACGAGTGCCTCCCGAGCCGACACATGATCCTCGTTGCTCGGAGTGCGGCGAGGATGTTCCGATCGAGCTTCCTGAGCGGCTCATCGAGGAGTGTCACGCAGGAAAGCTGCTCCTGTTCGTCGGGTCTGGCGCGAGCACCGAGTCGCACAACGTGATGCCGTCGACCTTCTATGAGGGCGTCGCCCGGGAATTGGGCCTTGAGGATGCGAACCTCGACTTCCCAGACCTGATGACTGAGTTCGTGAAGAAGAGATCGCGAAACGAGTTGATCACCTCGTTCGTCGGACGCAAGCGCTACATCGAGTCCTTCCCAGACCTTCTGAGGCGCGCCACGCGCTTCCACCGGGCTGTTGGCCAGATCCCGTTCTTCCAAGAGATCGTCACTACCAATTGGGACGACTACTTCGAACGGGCTACCGGCAGCGTGCCGCTCGTCTACGGAGCCGACTTCGACTACTGGGATCTGCCACAGCGCAAGGTGATCAAGGTCCACGGCTCCATGCTGAACCCCGGATCGATCGTGGCAACTCGAACTGAGTACGACGCTTCACTCGAGGCCTTGCGGTCAGGGGCTCTCGGGGGCACGGTGCGCCACCTGATGGCGACGCGATCTGTCGTGTTCATCGGGTACTCGCTTCGGGACGACGACATACGGGCGGTGATCGACGTACTCCGTGCAGACCTCGCGACGGCTGCGAGGCCTTGCTACTTCGTGCATCCGAGCGATGCGTTCGAGCCGCCGATCCCGGGGTCGGAGGTGTTCCACACCTCCGCTGCCAAGTTCATCGAACTCCTCGACGATGCTCTGGTGGAGGCTGACTACCTCCTGCCGTTGGAGATGTACGACCGCCTGAACTCGATTGAAGGCATGTTCCGCCGGGCGCGGACGCGCTTCGACGACCGCGTCTTCCCGTGGAAGTACCCGCTCGCAATCCTGAACCACTCCTACCAAGACGGCTTCGGCGACGCGCTTGACCGCGTGCGCGCGCACCGAATCACCGGCGAGCACCGCCGTCATCACGATTTGACGCACACGGCTCGCGGCTACTTGGAGGCGGTGAAGATCGCGACGAAGAAGAAGGCCTACTGGGATGCCGCCTATATGGAGGGCTACGCCCTCGGGCTGGCCGCACTTGCCACAAACAGATGGCCAATGAATCGAGTGCCGTTCTACTACTGCCCGGGCCTCGGGCCCTCTACGTCATTCTCGGAGATCGCAAAGGCCGTCCGCGCCGGAGCCGCGACGCACAAGCCAGCTTTCCGTTGGGCCGCGAAGGAGACGAAAGAGCTGCCCGAAGGCATGTACTTCATTCACTCGCCCTTCCTGCCCTCGTATGGGTGAGCTAATGACCGAGCGGGGGCCGGAAGGTCGATAGCAGGAAGACTCCCCATGGAACGACGCGGCGGGGTAGGACCGAAGGGGGATTTCCCCCTTCGGGAGTCGGCTTTCGGACATCCCCACCCCACAAGCACGTAGCCTGCGGTTTCGCGGCGTAGGCGCGCATTGCGTCGGGTTCCACCGATCACCCGGAGATTCCCCCGGACTTCAACTTGGAGATCACCCTGGAACTCCACCCGATGCGAGCCCGCTGCGCTGGCCTTTTCGCACTGAGCGCCCGTTGAACGCGGGATTAAGCGCCCCACTGAGCGCGGTGGTTCAACGCCGGTAGCCGTCCCGCCGGACCTTGGCGTGTCGGGGGGCCAACGAGAGGACCGGCCCGTCGATCGTCAGCGAGTTGTTCGCGTTGTGGGAGGCCAACTGCGCCACGCAGATGGGAAACAAGCACCACGCGCGTCGGCCCGCCGCTGACCGTGGTCGCCCCGGTCGGCTGTAGCCCCGGCGGGACCGTCCGCAGCCCACGCGTGCCGCGCTCGCCCGGCAGCGGCCGTCAGGGCCGCACGCGTGGCCCTGTCGATGGTCGCCAGGCTGTCGTCGGTGATCGTCACGCGGCAGTTCGCCATGCCGGTCCGCCCGTCGTAGACGACCCGCAGCCGGAACGCGTCGAACACGCGCCGCAATGCGTCCTCGGACGCGCGGCGCAGCGCCTCGACGTCCGCCGTGACGATCCGGTCGAGCAGTTTGAACCGCCCCGGGTTCACTAACGCCGGCCAGCGGACTCCTCACGCATGCCCATGTACAGCTCGAGCCACGTGAGGGCCCGGGCCGCAGGTCGCGCTTCACCTCGATCACGGCGGAGCCGACCTCGATGTCGATCCGGCGCCGGCTTCCCGCCTGCGACTCGAGGAAGATCGTCTGATCCGCGACGTCGTTCTCCTCGAGGTTCAGAGCTGCGGCAAGTAGTAACGCCTTTATGCCCGACTGCGCGTCCGACTCGGTGCGCCGGCCGCGATCCGCGAGATCCTGCGTGAGTGCATTTTGCATTTAGATCTACTTTTCCGGGAGCCGCAACTCGAACAAGTTAAACCGATGGCCCCCTGCGAGACGTGAGGGGACTTTGGACGGGATCGCTTGAGGGCCGTTGCTATTCAACGCAAGGCCTGGTTGCCGAGGCCGCCGCCGCGGCACTTGCCGATTCCAGCAACCCGTACACAGCGCTGCGGGGGTTCTTGCACGCGGGGGCCATCAGCTCGAAGAAGCCTGATGCCCCGGTCGCTAAGCCGGCTGGCCGCTCATGTCTTGCCGAACTGAAGGGCCTCTGGCACGACACGGGCAAGCAGGTGGCCGAACGACAGAATCGACCCCGTGTGCGAGTCTCTCCGCCTACCGTCGATGTCACCGCAGGAGTTTTCTATCTCATGACGGCCGCTGGCGAGGTACTCCACATGCTCTCGTCCGGGGAGAACAACCCCGCGCTAGTCGCGTCCGACCAGTAAATGCGTTCCGCCTTCGAAGGTCCTCATGTCACAGCGTGCCCAGTGGGGCGAAGTGAGCATCTAGCCTGGTGGAGCAGCGCCGCGTTAGCTACAACTTGTCGAGTGACACGCGCTCCTGGTGTGGCTGAGCTCCAGCCCACCCTCAGTCGCGCGGCGACGCGCGGCATTCTATCGTCTATTGCCCCTGCCGTCCGGACAGTGCCATGGACCGCGGATCGATGACACTCGACGTAGCGTCCAAGCTCGGAACAGTCATGCAAGGCATCGCCGTCTCGTTTGCGGCGGTGTTTGCGATTGTCCAGATTGTCCAATACAGGCGAACTCGCGAACTCGAGCTGCTGATGAATATATTCGCCGACTTTCACAGCGACAAGTCGTATGATCAGCGTCAACGTATTCTCTACTTATCAAATGACGCGTCGTGGGACGACCACGATGTCTTTTCGGATTGCTTGCAAGCGAGCGACTTATTTCAACGCATGGCGTTCCTCGTCCGTCAACGAGCGGTACGAAAAGGGCTAGTGCTGAGAATGTACAGTGGAATCATCGCCTCATGCTATGAATCATTAGCTCCGTTCATTGAGGCGCGAAGAGCTGCGACCGAAGTACCTAACTACGCCATCGACTTCCAATGGCTTGGAAACAAGGCAGTCCGATTCCGCGAACGCCGGTATGGGAAATCGGGAAGCTTCCGCGGGTCGCCATCATCCTCGACACCCGACCGTGATGACGAACAGCCAGTGCGCACCAAGGTGCTTTGTGGCGTGCCGTGTTACAACGTGGCCCCAATGGTTCAAGAACTGACCGAGCGCCTGGGCGCGATCGCGGCGCACGGAGACATCGACATACTTATAATCGATGACGGATCCACTGACCAAACCCCCAAGCTACTAGCTCTCGCCAATCGTAGGGTCGTATTTCACGACTCTAACCGTGGATATGGTAGCGCAGTCAAGACAGCGATAAAGCACGGAATAGCAGAAGGATACGATTATGTCGTCATTTTTCCTGGCGACTGCCAACGTGCGCCTAGAGATCTGTTTCGTTTAGTCGAAACGGCGGTGACGGATCAGTTCGATATCGTTGTGGGACGGAAACCATCGCATCAACGAGGTCAGATTCGCAGTCGGCGCATCTTGAGTAGTTTTGCTGGAAGAGCTGCGAAGGCACTCTGGCATCCACCATACACGGACGTGACATCCGGCTTTAAAGTGTACCGCTGTGAAACGATCGGCCCACTTCTAGCGCTGTTGCCGAATGATTATAGCTTCGATATCGTTCTCTCGATCTACGCCAAGCGTTTTGACCTGAGTGTCTATGAGTTGGACGTTGCCGTTGAATATCCTTGGATGCGATCAAGCATTAGACAGCCTATAGTCGTATCAGTTCGTGCAGGCCTCCACTGCGCTCTGGCACACCTCAGACGCCTGAACAGGCTTAAGAAGGGCTCTGGTTGATATATCGCGCGACTCTCCTAATCGCAGCGCGCATTCTCACTGCATCTGGATGCACGAGCCCGACAGAAACTACTACGAATCGATTGATAACCGATGCAGGCCAGCGAACAGGGCGAAACAGGTCGAGCAGGAGAGCGATACGGATGCCGTCGCCGTCGTTTGCCGAACTATGAGGCAGGGTGTCGTCAAAAACAATTGCACGGCCAGGATTGAGGCCGTATCGTGTCGAGGACACCGTGAGGGTAGACTTTCCGTCGCTGTCGCCAGTGAGAAGCAGATGAACTCTTACGTAAGCCTTGGTCGGACCAAGATGCGTTGGGATTGTGGTGTGAGGTGCCAACACGGAGACCGTGGTCGACATCAGTCGACGGCATTGAGTAGTCAAAGCGTATGTTAGAGGTAAACGCATTCTGGATTCCTCTATCGTTACGCCGTAGAATTTCAAGTAGAACAACCGCCACCCTGGCCGAGTCACTTGTTTTGCATTTTGCCGTGGTGAGAGTTCTTCAAACTGCGGCAACTTATTACAGCTATCGACAAAGCTCGATAGCTCTTCGGCCAGCTCGTGAGCATACGACTCAAAGAGCGCAACCTCAGGAAAAGCGGTCCGGTCGTATACTGGCATGCCCTGGACAGTTTCCCACTTCGCTATCCATCTATTGTATGACGAGACGGCGCTCACGCCTTGGGACTCTAGATGGTCGTAGGCTTCTGGAGGCAAGTTCCTCCCCTATCAATTCCGCCATGACATATCATGCCGTGATGTTTTCTGTGAGTGGGCTCGCGGCTATTGCGTGCTCAAGCTTGTTCGTTGTTCGATGCCATTAGTAGCGAGTATTCTTCACCAGGGAGCGAGCTGACTCCGAGGGATACCCACAACACCGGAGGGGCGCTCGCGACAGCGATCGTGGGTCGAACCCCGCTTTCGGTGCCTAGCGGCGTTCTCGCGACGAGAAGAGGACCAAGGGGGCTCCCGAGACTTGGTCGGCGATCAACTCCAGATCGGCGTACGCCATCGCGTTTCCGACGTCGTCCAGAGTGACGAGAAGCTCTGCGTTGCCTTAGGAAAGGCAAATGACGCTCCCGCCATCGCAAACCTCATTGCCATGGGCCGCTCTGATGGTGGACTGATCCCTTCCCTTCAGGAGTCTCCGACTCTCCGCTGAGACCGCCGGTGCTCGACGTCGACGCCTAGCTTCAGCTCTGCCTTCCCGTGGATGTGCGCCGCGTGCTCCGCGGCCTTGTGCTCCTTCAAGTAGCACGCGCCCATATTCCAAGGCCCACGGAGCGCGACCCCGAAGAGAAAGCGCCGTCGGCACGGCGACCCCGAGGCGTCTGGTTTACGTTTGCTCGGATGCGCAGTCCCGCAGGCGCGTGAGGAGCGGCATGGCCAAGCTGATCTACGTGGCGAATGTGTCCCTTGACGGCTGCATCGAGGACGCGCAAGGCGGGTTCCAGTGGACCGCGCCCAGCGATGAGTTCTTCACCTTTATCACCGACCTAGTGCGCCCGGTCGGCACCTACCTCTACGGACGGCGACTGTACGAGACGATGGCCGTCTGGGAGAGCCAACCCGCCCTGGCCGCCCAGTCGGAGCTGACGGCCGACTTCGCGAACGTCTGGCAAGCGGCCGACAAGGTCGTCTACTCGACAACGCTGCACGCAGCCTCCACCGCCAACACGCGACTCGAGCGCCGCTTCGACCCCGACTCGGTCCGCGACATGAAGGCGTCCGCCGCCGGCGACGTCACCGTCGGAGGGGCGAACCTCGCAGCACAGGCGTTCAACGCCGGGCTGGTCGACGAGTGTCACTTGTTCATCCATCCGGTGCTCGTCGGTCAAGGCAAGCCCGCATTCGCCGGCGACGCCTGCGCCCGGTTGGAACTGCTGGAGGAGCGTCGGTTCGGCAACGGTGTCGTGTACCTCCGTCACCGCACCAACAACTGATCCTTCAGGCGGCTTGCGCCGAGCGGCGCTGCGAAGGTGCCCAATGACGCCGGATCAGAGCGGGCGCGATCGGAGCACGCAGAACTCGTTGCCCTCGGGGTCGCCAAGGACGATCCAGGTCTGCTCGCCTTGTCCTACGTCCGCTCGGGTCGCCCCCAGTGCGAGCAGTCGCTCCACCTCGGCGTCCCGGTCGTCCGGCCGGAGGTCGAGGTGCAGGCGGTTCTTCGTCGTCTTCGGCTCAGAGACCGACACGAAGAGCAGTCCCGGAAGGCGATCCGCGGTGGGCCTGATCTCGAACTCGTCGGGGTCGTCGTTCACCACGACCCAGCCGAGCGCGTCTCGCCACCAGAGTCCAAGGGCACGCGGGTCGCGCGCATCGACGGTCGTCTGCTCCCACTCGAGGGTCATGCGTCGATCGTAGAAAATCCGGGCTGCCGAGCTACCCCTTGGCTGACGAAGACGTCCGGTGGGCGCCTGGCGCGGCGAGTCAACGGAGGGCGGGCGAGCCCTCCGGCCCGATGGCGAGGCGGTTGTCCCAGGGCGTCCGCCACCGGTCGGCCGCCGCTCGGGCCGTCTGGCTGAACTCGGTCGCCTGCATCAGCAGCACGAACTCGTCGCCCAGATGGGCGACCTTTATCGGCGCCAGCGGGCCGTTGTCGCCGCGCATGGGCTCGAACCCCCACAGCTCGAACAACCGGTCCGTCTTGAAGCGCAGCGTTCCGCCCACCACTGCGACGTCGATCCCGAAGGCCTTATTCATGAGGAGCAGGCCCGCGATGGTGAGGTCGCGCAAGGCGACTCGGTCGGCCGTGGTGTTCGGGCTGATCGTCCACGAGCCCGAGTAGGCGATGGTGCGCCCGGCGGCGTCGCACTCCTCGATCAGCGCCCGCACTGCGGCGCCGTGCTCGACCGCGCCGGCCGCGTTACAGAGAGCGACCGCCGGGAACGGGGCGTTGTACTGGCGACAGCGGGCGAGGGTCGTGAACCGAAAGCCCATCACCGCGGGGAAGCGGTCCCCCTCCACGTCGCCCGCCTGGGCTACCAGATAGTGCGTGGAGTAGAAGTCGGAGCCGTCCACGGGCAAAACGCTTGCCGTATAGGCGTTCCAATAGCCCGCCAGTTTCAACGAGACCATCTCGTTGAAGAGGCTCGACGCGCCAGGCGTCGTCCACATCTCAGCGGGCTGGTCGAGCACCGCGATCCGAAACCCAGCGTCGTTCATGCGCCGCATGATTCCACGCCGGCTCTTAGCATGGGCGGCCGTGGACTGGGGGCGCTGGTACATGCGGGACCCGCAACTGGCCGTGGTCACCTGCCGCGACCGCGTGCTGCTCGTCGGTGCTGGCGGGCGCAGGGCCGTCGACGGCGTGGACGGGCCCGCAGTGTCGGCCGCCCTCCAGCAGCTCACTGCTCCGACGCCGGGCCAGTCCCTGGCCGCCGACGGCCTTGAGGCGGTGCTCGACGCCGTGGCCGAAGTGGGCGGACTGCTGGACGGGTCGAGCGCCGAGCCGCTGGAGCAGGCCCGCAACCGAGCGCTGACCACGAGTCCTGGCTACCACTTCGCCCCCGGCCCGCCGCAGTGCGAGCGACTGGTGGTCGGCCTCACCGGCACGGTGATCTCGGGCCTCATGGCCCCGATCCTGCTGAGCCTGGGCTACTCGGGCTTTCACCGCGAACTCGACGTCATCTGCACCGACGCGGCACTGCGGTTCGTGCAGCCCGAGCTGTTCGAGTACTACGGCATCCGCACCTGGACCGACCCGTTCACCCGCAAACCCGGCCTGCCCGTCCCCCACATCCTGCTGGGCAAGTCGGCGGACGTGCTCGCCGTGATGCCCGCCACCGCGGCCTCGCTGTCCCGGTTGGCCAGGGGCGGCTGCGAGGACCTGCTCTCCTTGGTGGCCGCTGCCACCGAGGCACCAGTGGTACTTGGTCCGACCATGAACACGGCCATGTGGGACCACCGGCCGGTCCGCCGCAATGTCGACCAGCTACGCGCCGACGGCTTCTACGTGGTGGAGCCCACGTTCTTCTTCGAGGCGGCCGAGCTCGTGCACAACGTGGCCCCCGCCTGCGGGATGCTCGGCACCTTCTGGGGCGGGCCCGCGTTGTTCATGGCCACCGTCGCCGCCGTGCTCGATGACTGGAGGACGTCGCTCCCCCAAACGGGGGGCTGATCCAATGCGCATCGTTGGCTTGTTCGCCCATCCCGACGACGAGGTGTTCTGCGCGGGCGGTTCGTTCGCCCGCTACGCGGCGAGCGGCGCCGACGTCGTCGTCGTGTCCGCCACGACCGGCCAGGCGGGCCAGATCCGAGATGCGTCGCTCGCCACCCGGCGCACGTTGGGCGAGGTGCGGGCCAAGGAGTTCGAGGTGGCGTGCGCGGTCTTGGGGGCGCGGGAGAGCCGGTGCCTCCACTACCACGACGGCACGTTGGCCCACGTGCCCGGCGGCGAGCTACAGGCCGTGTTCGAGGGACTGCTGCGGGAACTGCGTCCCGACGTCGTGATCACCTTTGGCGACGACGGCGCGTACGGGCATCCCGACCATGTCACGGTGAGCCGAACTGTGACGGCGGCCTTCGAGTCTGTGCTCGGCCGGTCCGGGCCTGCCCGACTGTTTCACAGTCACTTCCCCCGCAGCCGCCTGCTGCTGCTCGACCACCTCAGTCGCTGGTTGGTGGACGTCGATCACAGGTTCAAGGGTCCGGACGACTTCGTCCGGGCGCTCACGCTGTTCGCCAAGGAGTCGACGACGATGCGCTTGGCCGACGACCATATCGACACGCGTTGGTCGCCCCCGGGCACGTACCTCGTGGAGCAGGGCGAACCGGCGACGAGCCTGCACTTCATCTTGTCGGGCAAGGTCGAGGTCGTTCACGAGCACGCCGACGGCACGGTCGAGCACCTCCGGGAGATGGGACCCGGCGAGTTCTTCGGCGAGTTGGGCGTGTCGGCCCGCTCGCCCCGCACGGCCCATGTGGTGGCGCTGGAGCCGGTGACGTGCCTCGTGTTCTCGGCCGACGAGCCCGCATTGTTCGAAGGCCGGGGCGAAGGTGCCAGCCTGGTTGGCAGTGCTGGCGGCGACGGCGTTCCCGACGGCTCGGCGGCCACCACGGTGATCGACGTGTCGGGCTTCGTCGACCACAAGATCGCGGCCATCGCCGCCCACCGGACCCAGTTCCCTCTCGAGCCTTCGATGTTCCCACCCCAAATGCTGCAAGACATGTTGGGCCGCGAGTACTTCGTGCGCGTCTTCCCGCCCGTCGGTGTGCATACCGAACTTCACTGATCGTGGACCTCGGTTGCGACAGAAGCTCACTGTTGAGACGCCGACGGGTGCCGAGCGACACCACGGCGTAGCGTCGGGCGTGTTGCCCAGGCGCAATCAGCGGGCCGGAATCTTGGAGGTCGGATGATGCAGAGCACGACGACGTCTCGGCTCGTCGCTCTCTGCTTCGATGCCATCGATCCGCTCGGTCTGGCGCGCTTTTGGGCCGCGGCGCTGGGGTGGGAGGTCGACGACGAGTCCCAGCATCTGATCGGTCTCCTGCCGACGGATGACACCAGATTCAAGATCCTGTTCCAGCCCGTCCCCGAGACGAACGAGAAGAAGGCCGGTCAGAACCGTCTCCATCTTGATCTGACGACCACGTCAATCGACGACCAGCACGAGTCGGTGGCGAGGCTGGTCGAGCTCGGCGCCCGTCATATCGACATCGGCCAGCGCCCAGACGAGGGCCATGTCGTGCTGGCCGACCCCGAGGGCAACGAGCTTTGCATCATCGAGCCGCACAACAGATTCCTCGCCGGCTGCGAACGCCTCGGATCGATCACGTGCGACGGCACGCGCCAGGTCGGGTACTTCTGGAGCGCGGCGCTGGGATGGCCGCTGGTCTGGGACCAGGACGAGGAGACGGCGATCCGCGCGCCGGACGGGACCGGTCCGCTCATCACGTGGGGCGGCCCGCCCGTGGCGCCGAAGACCGGGAAGAACCGGCTCCATCTTGATATCGCCCCGCCCGAGCACGTCGATCAACTGGCGGAGGTCGACCGCCTCATTTCTCTCGGCGCCACTCGGGTTGACATCGGCCAGGGGGATGTCGACTGGGTGGTCATGGCCGATCCCGACGGCAACGAGTTCTGTGTGCTGACCCCTCGATAGAAGGCTTGAAATCGGCTGCGGCTGCGGCAGCGGGAGGCCTGGTCGGCAGGTTCAGTCGACGAGCCGGTCGAGCAGCCAGTTCGGGCCGACCACCTCTGCATCCACGGCTCGAACCCGTCCGGCCAGTCCACGGTCGGCGGTGACCACGACCACATCTGGGTTGGCCTCGGCGAGAACGGCGACCGTGTCGTCGCCCTCGCCGGGCGCGTGCACGATCTCCACGCCGTCCACGTCACCCTCGTCGGCTCCGGCCCGGGCTCGGCCTTCGAGCACGACGGTCACCGGCGGGTCCAGCCGTCCCGCGGCCACCGTCGCCCGCACTCGCTCCACGAAGACCCGCGCCGCGCCCGGCCGATCGCGCCACCAGCCCGTTGGACGAGACCCGATCACGTTGGCCGCGTCGATCACCAGCATCCCGACACAGTCGCGCCAAACGCAGTCGCGGTCCCGGTCAGGCGGCAAAGGACGGAGGATCGCCCGCGAGTTCGAGCGCCTCGAACACCCACGCCGCGATCACAGAACGAGTGACCAACAACGCGTCCGCGGTGTCGGTGTCGCGGCCGAGGATGGCCATGGCCAATGCGGTGTCGTCAGGATTGGGCGGCTCGATTCCCTTGGCCTGGGAGGCAGCGAGCGCCATGCGGATCGAGCGCTCCATGTCCACTTGCAGGTGCATCGACGCTCGGAGGATGTAGGGGTCGGCGCTACAGCCCACGATCACCCGGTGAATGGCGAGCAGCTTGGCCACGTAGTGGTCGATTGAGGCCTCACTCGCCCATGGCGGCATCGACGCGGGCCCCAAGATGAGCCCGAGAATCATGGCCACCCGGGGGTCGGTGGCGACGAACCCACGGATGCGCGGGTCCAGGCCGGCGATGGACGCTTCCGCGATGGCACGGGATGCAGAGGCCCGCTCCAAGATGGCGGCGAAGCGCCACAAGCCGACGACGTCGCCCAAGGGGCGGACGGTGTAGCCGGAGCCCGCGCGGGCATCGACCAGGCCCATTTGGCGCAGCACCAGCAGTGACTCCCGGACTGGTGTCTTGCTGAGCGCCAGGCGCTCGGCCAAGTCGCCTTCCGCGAAGGTCTCGCCCGGCGCCAACTCGAGACGGCGGATGAGCGCGGTGATGACCTGGTGGGCCCGCTCGAACAACTGCCCGCCCGCGGCGCCGGGCGCGGCGCCCACCAACTGCATGAGCTGCTCGACGTCAAAAGGGGTTGCCACGACGATCAATCTAACCTATCGTAGCAATATATTGATATCTTAGTTCTACCAACTGATAGGAGAAGCTGTGGGCGCGAGTGAAGGTGCGGGCGGGAGTCAAGGGGCGGAGCAGGCGTTGCAGGCGTTGGCGGCCGTGTTCGGAGCCGGAGGAGGGCAACCGACGAACGAGGTGGCAGCCCGCCTGACGCAGCACCTCGGCGCGGGCGCCGACCGAATGGAGATCGTCACCGAGCCCGTGCCCGCCTTCGAGCACGTCAACCTCCAGGCCGCGCTCGACGCCTATCTGAGCGGGCCGGGCCGCACCCACGAACTGCTCGGTGTCAAGGGCGGCGAGTCGAGCGGCATCTTCGGGCTGCCGCAGGCCCCGCAGCTCGAAGCGCTCCTGTCCGGCGGCGACTCGCCCGCGGCGGCCCGGTTCGGGTCCGTCGAGTACATGAACCGCCCGTGCGGCCCGGACCAGACCCGTCCGTGCGTCAACAAGGGCCTCCTGCTCGTCGACGACAACGGCACCCGCCTCGCTGTCTGGGTGCACGAGGAGAAGATCGGCAACATGGCGGGCACCACCGTCATGCAGGTCGTGTCGGACGACATCGAGGCCAGCCGGGCGTTTCTGGCAGGCATTGGCTCGCTGATGCGCGACCTCAACATCTATCGGGGCAACGTCCTGTCGGTGTCGGCCGACCAGACGGGCGGCCTGTCGCTGAGCTTCGCCGAGCGGTTCAAGGCCGAGCGCGACGCCGTGATCCTCCCCCCCGGCGTCCTCGAGACGCTGGAGGACCAGACCATCGGCATCGGCGAGCTTCGCGACCGCCTGTTGGCGGCAGGCCGCCACCTCAAGCGGGGGCTCCTGCTCTACGGGCCCCCCGGCACGGGCAAGACCCACACCATCAGGTACCTGACGTCGCGGCTCGAGGACTACACCGTCTTCTTCCTGACGGGGTCGATGATGGCGGCGCTGCGCACGGTCGGAGATCTGCTCCCCCGCGTGGCGCCCGCGCTGGTCGTACTCGACGACGTCGACCTCATCGCCGAGGACCGCGAGCGCGGGGGCCAGTCCCCTCGACGCTTCCTGTTCGACCTGCTCGACTTGATGGACGGGCTGCACGACGACCTGGACGTCGTGTTCATCCTGACGACGAACCGGGTCGAGGCCATCGAGTCCGCCATCTCGGCCCGACCGGGCCGGGTCGACCACGCCGTGGAGATCCCGGTGCCGGACAGGGACGCACTGGGCCGGCTCCTCGACCTGTACGGCGAGGGCATCGACCTCAAGCTGGCGGACCGCGAGGCGGTGATCGCCCGGCTCGAAGGGGTGACGGCGTCGTTCGTACGCGAGCTGCTGCGACGGGCCACGCTGCTCGCGGCCCGGCAGGCGGAAACCTCGGAAACCTCCGAAACGTCGGACCCGTCGCCCCTCACGCTGACCGTCAGCGACGAGCACGTGCATGCCGCCCTCGACCGGCTCCTCGACCCGCACAGCCCGCTCACCGCGGCCCTGTTGGGCAGGCATCAGGCCTCGGGGGTGGCAACCGCGACGAGCTCGGACTCCGGTCCCGGCGCGGAGTGGTGCGCGCTGGCGTAGCGCTCGCCTCGCTCAGCGCGGTCGGTTCGGTCGGGGCATGACTCTTGCCGACGCATCCGGAAGAAAGCCGTTGACGCGCGTTGGCGGCAATTGGTATACCAACTCGGAAGCGGTCGAGTGACGGCTTCTGCCGATCAAGCATCTGAGAAGGGCGGCACGGCGGAGCCGGCTCAGGGGCACTGACTGTCCCTGCCCGCAGCGCACCAAGTTCGGCGTCTACGAGCCGAAGGAGCTGCCTGTGCTGCGGTTTGTGTCCCCTGCCGAAGACGATGTCGCGCCTGAAGACGAGCTTGACGAGGCCGACGGCGACGCCGTGGCCACGTCCACGTCCACATCCGACGACCCCGCGCCCGCGACGAAGCGAGCGCGACGGACTCGACGGACCCGACGTCGGGACGCGGCCACGGCCCTGGCCGCGCTCGAGGCCGTCCCGGCGGACGCCAGCATCGACGCCGACGACGACGCCGATGCCGACCCGGCAGACGCGGGCATCGACGGGTCCGAGCAGCGCGCCGGCTCGCGCCGGACCTTTTTGAAGACGCTGGCGGTGGCGGGCCTGGGCGGAGCCGTGCTGGCCGAGCTGCCCGCGGACCCGGCTGCGGCGGCGACGGTCGGCGAGTTCTTCAACGTGACGGCCGCGCCCTACAACGCGGACCCGACGGGCGTGGTCGACGCCACCCTCGCCATCCAGAGCGCGATCGACGCGGCCAGCGCCACCGGCGGCTGCGTCTACTTCCCTCAAGGCACGTACAAGATCTCGCTGCAGAACGTGCCCAACCCGCCGAACCCAACGGCGATCATCTACTGCCTCAAGGTCTATCCAGGCGTGCGCCTGGTCGGCGCCAGCCGGGACAAGTCGATTCTGCGGCTGGTCAACAACGCAGGCGCCTCGTGGTACTCGATCATCATGGGCGCCGACGTGGCCACGAAGACGGCGGCGCTGGCCACCGACCTCACCGGCCTGACCATCGAGAGCCTGACCATCGACGCCAACGGGCCCAACAACGTGGTCACCACCGCCTTCAGCAATCCCGCCACCGGCTACGACAGCCGCGAGGTGGTGCACGTCCAGCGGGGCGACGACATCCGCATCGAGAACTGCCGGTTCAAGAACATCGGCGACAGCATCAACACCCTCTTCCTCTGCGGCGAGGCCGGGCTCAGCAACCCACTGATCATGCGCAACATCGTGGTGCGCGGGAACATCTTCGAAGGCGTCGGCAACACGGCCAACACGACGATCTACCACGACCACTCGACCGTCTACACGTCGTCGTACTTCGCCACCATCGAGTCGAACCGGTTCATCTCCTCGGGCAACGGCGTGCGCGGGGCCATCGCCGCCATCGAGACGCACGGCACCCGGGCCCACATCGTGGGCAACGACATCGAGGGCTTTGTCTACGGGATCGTGGCCACCGGGGTGTCGGCCGTCAACACCGAGCACTTGCTGGTCAAGGACAACAACGTGCGGGACGCGAACTTCGGCATCTACATCGCACCGCGGGCCATCCTCAGCGGGCAAACGGGCATCGCCCTCCAGAACGCCCGCATCGAGGGCAACCAGATCATCATCAACCGCGACGCCTGGTGGACGTCGCGCTCGCCCGCCTGCGGACCGCAGGGCACGGTCGCTGGAATCCTCCTCGACCCCAACAGCGACCTTCCGGCGCGCGACCTACAGATCATCAACAACCAGATCCGATTCCTGCCCTCGACCAACTCGTTCTCGTCGACCGACTGGGCCGACGCGGGCATCGTCTGGTACCGGCCGAGCACCACGATCACCGATCAGGACATGACCATCTCGGACAACTACATCGACGGTGCCTTCACCGCCGGCATCTACCTCAACTCGGTCACCAAGCGATGCGACGTGAACGGCAACCGCATCGTCAACCCGGCCAGTGCCGCCACCTCGGCCACCAGCGTCAACTCGTGGCGCTACGGGATCATCGTCAGCAGCCCGGCGGCCATGTCGTACAACCGGATCAACAACAACGTCATCTCCGACGACCGCACCACCCGACAGATCCTGGGCACCATCGCGGGCATCCCCAGCGGGGCCACGACCAACTGCGAGGCCCTCGACAATGTCATCGACATCGCCGACACCACGTCGGCCGCGCTCACGCCGTTCCTGGCCTCGTCGACGGCGACGTACTTCCTCCGGGCCCGCGTGCCCGGCAACTGGCTCGCGCTCACCGGCTCGTACCGTTACGGCTCGACGGTGACGTCCGAGAACGACGGGAAGATCAGCATCCAGAAGACCGCCGGCGCCGGGACCAACTGGGTCGTGCTGGTCATCTGAACCGTCCGGGTCAGCCGGTCAGAAGTAGGTGCGGACGGCGCCGATGACCGTCCGCTCGTCGTCCACGACCGGGATGACCCGCCACTTGTCGAACGCGGTGCACGGGTGCGATATCCCGAACGACATGAAGTCGCCGGGCGACACCGGGTCGCTCGGCGGCACGCGGACGAATGCGTGCTGGTCGTTGAGGTCGAACACCGACATGCCGACGGCGGGGCGCATGGCGCCGGCGTGGACGACTTGCTCGGGGCCGGGCAGGTCGGAGTCGTGGGCGGTGTCCCGCTTCCCCATGCCCACCAGCACCAAGTCGGGCTCGGGCCGTGAGAGGACCGCGGCCCACACCTCGATGGCGGGCACGAACCGCTCGGTGGCGACCCGACGGGCCCGGCCGAAGGGCGACAGCCGGTCGTAGACCCCGTCGTCGTGGGTGAGGTAGCAGCCGCTGCGCAGCACGACCCGGGCGGGCTTGTCCATGCCCAGGTCGAGCCCGCGCATGACCTCCACGACTCGGTCGAACCACACGCTGCCGCCCGCGCTCACCACCACCTCGTCCACGTCGGAGAAGCAGCCGTCCGCGGCCATTCCCTCGGCCAGCGCACGGACATCGGCCAGGAAGGAGTCGACTCCGGCCTGGTCCTCCGCCTCATGAAGCACCCCCTCGAAGGCCTCGACGCCGGCCAGCACCAAGGCAGGCGACGTGGTGACTGCGTCGGCCACGGCCCGCGCCTCGTTCATCGACCGACAGCCGGTGCGCCCGCCCGGCACGCCGAGTTCGACCAGCACCGGGACGGGACGGGACCCGCCGTGTCGACTCAGGGCCTCGACGCCGGCCACCGAGTCGACCAGGCACGCGATCCACGCGCCGGCGTCGCGCGCCAACTCGCGACCCAGCCAGGCCACGCCCGCGGGGTCGACCACTTGATTGGCCAGCAGAACGCGCTCGATCCCGAACGACCGCATCAGCCGGGCTTGGGCCACCGTGGCCGCGGTGATGGCCCATGCGCCCGCGTCGAGCTGACGGCGGAAGAGCTGCGGGGCCATGGTCGTCTTGCCATGCGGGGCCAGCGACACGCCCTGCTCCTCGCACCACCCGGCCATGACGTGGAGGTTGTGCGACAGCGCGGACTCGCGCAGCACCATGGCGGGCAGCAGCAGGTCCCCCGCCACCACGTTCCAGCCGTGGTCGCCGACCGTCTCCACGGTCAGCCCCTCGAGAAGGGGGAAGACCTTGTCGCCCGCAACGATGGGATCGGCCACAGTCGACTCGAGCACGCGGCCTACGGGCGCACGAGCGCCTTGACGACGTCCGTGCGGCCGTCGGCCAACTCCATGAAGACGTCGGCCGCGGCCTCGAGGGGGAACGACTGGGCCCATGACACGTCCGTGGTGCGGGCCAGCTCGGCCGCCTCGGCGAACTCCTGGCGGGTATAGGCGAACGAGCCCGTTACCCGCTTCTCCATGCGGACCAGGTCGAGGGCGTCGAAGCCAGGCTCGGGGGCGAGCAGTCCCAGCCACACCGCGGTGCCGCCAGGGCGCAACGCGGCCACCGACGCAGCCCGCGTCGGGCCCGCACCCACCGCGTCGAAGACGGCGTCGTACTCGCCGTCCAGCGACACGGCCGTGCGGTCGGCGCCCAGCCGTTCGGCCCATTCGAGGCGCTCAGGCGCCAAGTCCACCACCGTCACGTGGGCGCCGTTGCGCTTGGCCACCAGCAGGCACACCAGCCCGATGGTGCCGCCGCCCACCACAGCCACCCGCTCGGGCTCGTCGGCCCGGACCAGCCCCCATGCATGCACCCCGTTGGCCAGTGGCTCCACCACCGCGCCCGCCTCGAAGGAGAGGTCGGCGGGCAGGTCGCACAACAGCTCTTCGGGCACCACGACCCGCTCGGCGAAGGCCCCGGGGCGGTGGATGCCGAGCACGGCGCGCGTGCGGCACAGATAGGGCCGGGCCCGGCGGCAGAGGTCGCACTCCCCGCAGGCCACCAGCGGGTTGACCGCCACCCGGCGGCCGTCGGTCGTGACGCCCGCGAACTCGTGGCCCATGACGAGCGGCGGCACCCGGAACCCGACGTGGCGGAATCCGTGGAGCTCGCTGCCGCAGATGCCGGACGCCTTGACCTGGACGACGACCTCGCCCTCGTTCGCGACGGGCTCGTCGACGTCTTGCAGCTCGACGTGGCCCGGCGCGGTGTAAACGAGCGCCCTCATGCGCGGCCCATCAGCGATCCATCACGGCTTTTGGTATACCAGTACCGCACCAACGGGCGCAATGAACGCTGACATGAAGGAGGCGCATGCCCCGCATCGCGGTGATCGGCCTCGGCGTCAGAGCAGCCACTCTGGTAGCCGACCTCAAACGGGTCGACCCGACGGTCGAGGTGGCCGCCGTGGTCGACACCGCTCCCGAAGAGGCGGTGCGGACCAAGGTCGCCCCCATCCTCGCCGACCTCGACGCGAGCGCCGCCTTCTTCCCGAGCGTGGACGACCTTCTGGCCCACGGCCCGTCGTTCGACGGCACCATCGTGGGCGCCCACTGCGCCTTCCACACCGAGATCGCCTTGGCCCTCGCACCCCTGGGGCTGCCCATGCTTTTGGAAAAGCCGGTGGCCATCGACGACCAGCAGCTCACCGACCTCGCCGTGGGCTTCGCCGGCCCTTATGACGAGGTGCTGGTCTCGTTCCCCCTGCGGGTGACTCCCTTGTTCACCGCCGCCCTCGACATCGTGCGGTCGGGCCGGCTGGGCCGCATCAACCATGTCCAGGCCTGGAACTACGTGCCGTATGGAGGGGCCTACTACACGAGTTGGTACCGGGACTACGGGCTGGGCGGCGGCCTGTGGCTGCAAAAGGCCACCCACGACTTCGACGTCCTCAACCATCTCGTCGGCGCCTGCGCCACCTCGGTGGCGGCCACCCTCACCCGGTCCGTCTACGGCGGCGACAAGCCGGTCGACCTGGTGTGCTCCCGCTGCCCCGAGGCGGGCGTGTGCCCGGAGAGCCCGCTTCAGATTCGGCTTCGCGGCGACGGCGGCGGCATGGCCTGGGACGACCACCTGTGCGCGTTCTCGACCGAGGCCGCGGACCAGGACGCGGGCTGCGCCATCCTCACCTATCCCGACGGCGTGATCGCCGACTACTCGCAGAACTTCATCAGCCGGCGCTCGGCCGGGCGGCGGGGGGCCAAGGTGACCGGCTACCTCGCCACCCTCGAGTTCGACTGGTACACCGAGATGATCAAGGTGGTCGACCATCACCGCGACCAGGTGGACGAGATCGCCGTCCACGCCCCCACCGGGCACATCGGCGGCGACCGCCAGCTCGTGCTGCGCTACCTGCGGATGCTCGAGGGCGGTCGGGCGGTCGACTGCAATCTGGCCGACGGCCTGGCCAGCGCGGCCGTGTGCCTGGAGGCTCGGCGGTCGTGCCAGACCCGGCGGTTCGAGGACGTGCCCAGCCTGGACACGATCCGCGCCCGCTCCCGCCCGCCCGCTCCCGCTCCCACGCCGACTCCCACTCCGACGCCGACTCGCACGCCGAGCACGTCCCGCCGTTCTTGTCAGCCTGAGTTCGAGGCGCGGGCGTGACGACCTGACAAGAACGGGGAAGCAGTGGTATACCACTAGCGCCGGACGCAAGTCGGGCGGTCACGGGAGAGGCCTTGGCCAAAGCGACGAGAGCGGCACGAGCGAGAACGGCGAAAGCGTCCGGGGCCGGGGCGAGCCGCGCCGGGGGAGCCGGGGCGAGCCGCGCTGGGACGGCAGGCGCCGGGGCGGCGGGCGGCGGACCGACAGGTGCAGGCGCAGGCACGGGTGGAGGCCCGGGGGCGGCGGCCGGCACCCAGCCGGTGGAGACGTTCCGCAGCGGGGTCGTCTACACCAGCACGGCGGTATTGCTGGCCGTGGTGCTGGTCGGGCTGCTGCTCGCCCACGCCGCCGTCCCCCCGCCCGCCATCGCCGAGATCGCGCCGCAGGCGGTGGAGCAGATCAAGGACGCCCCCCAGGAGCAGGCCAGCCAGTTCGGCACGGGTGCTGCGGCCGACGGGCTCAGCGGCCAGGAGCAGAAGGAGACCCCGTCCGTCGTCAGCACCACCTCGACCCTGCCCTCGCAGCGCACCGGGGCCGACATCGAGGTGCCTCGGATCCGGCACTGCGTGGGCGAGCCCTCCCGCCAGACGGAGGACCCCCGGTCGCCTCCGTGCGCGAACTACTGGGACCCGAAGAACGACAACGGCGGCAACACCACTCGGGGCGTGACCAACGACGCCATCAGCGTCAGCCTCCCCAACTGGCCCGACCCCACCATGCTGACCTACTTCAACAAGCGCTTCGAGTTCTATGGGCGCAAGCTGGTGAGCGTGGGCACGCACGCCTACTTCAACTGCACGCCGGAGGGCCAGCAGGCCGACGCCGAGTCGATCGAGAAGAGCGACCAGCCCTTTGCCTCCGTCTTCTACTACTACTGCTACGGCCGGTACTTCTACGAGGAGATGGCCAGGCGCCACATCGTCTCCATCGCCACCGACCCTGTGTTCACGACGTCGGAGTTGGCCAAGGGCTCGCCGTACATGTGGCAGTACCCGCTGGCCCTCGACCGGCTGGTGGGGACCATTGGCGAGTGGATGTGCGCCCGCCTCAAAGGGGCCAATGCGGTGCGGGCCGGTCGCAGCGACGCCAAGGACCTGTCCCAGATGACCAGGAAGTTCGGCATCCTGACATCGGAGGGCTACCTCCCGGCGCCCGACCTCAAGCCCCTCTTGCAACAGCTCGAGACGTGCGGCGCCACCGCCGTCCAGGTCAAGTTCTCCGACACGTCCGGCGACTTCACCACGCCGGTGCTCAAGCTCAAGCAAGAGGACGTGACGTCCATCGTGTGCCTCTGCATCAACCACGACTTCCAGAGCCTGACCCAAGCCGCCACCGAGCAGGTGTACAACCCCGAGTGGCTCGTCTCCAGCTACCTCTACGACGACATCACGTACCTGGTGCAGCAGAACATCGCGCCCGACCAGGCCAACCACATCCTCGGGCTCAGTGCCAACCCGGCCGACGTGCGCTTCGCCGACTCGTGGTCGGTCAAGGCCTATGCCGAGGCCACGGGCAAGCCGTGGACCGATCGCTCGGCCGACCGCAACGACACGTGGTACCAGTACAACAACCTGTACCAGAGCCTGTTGCTGCTGGCGTCCGGCGTCCAGCTTGCTGGACCGCACCTGACCCCGGAGTCATTTGCGGCCGGGCTTCAACGGGCCACCTTCTCAAACCCGCCCAGCCCCTATCACGAGGGCCGGGTGGGCTTCTTGGGCCAGTCGCACTCCATGGTGGTCGACGTGCTCGAGTACTACTACTCCAGCTCGGGACGCTCGCCGCACCAGGCCGACCCGCCCGGGAGCATCTGCCTGGTCGACGACGGCAAGCGCAGGGCGCCGGGTGCCTTCCCGCCCTCGAACAACGCCGACTACACCGGGCGCTGCGTCTCCTATCCCGGTGGCTGACCGGGTTGGCTCAAAGGGCGGCGGGCTCGGCGCCGTCGGCTGACACCACGAAGGCCCACGGGAGGCGATGGGTGAGGTCGCCGACAAGCTGCACAGCAGTGCGGATGTGAACCCGCATGGCTCGCTCCGTGGCCTTGCGGTCGCGGGCCTCGAGCCCTTCGAGGATGGCCCGGTGCTCCGAGACGTCGAGCTTGGTGTGCTCGTTGGCCAGCACCCGCAGATAGCGCGACCGGTTGATGTGGACCCAGGCGTTGACCAGTGACTGCATCAGCCGCTCGTTGCCTGCGGCCGCGGCCACCGCCAAGTGGAACTCCTCGTCGGCCTCCAAGAAGGCCCGGTCGTCCTTGGCCTTGGCCGCTCGGCGCATGACGGCCATCCGGGCCCGCAAATCCGCCAAGTCAATGGGCAGGTCCGCCTCGAAGACCTTGCGCAGGGATGCGAGCTCGAGCGCCTCGCGCACGACCAGGTTGTCGTTGAGGTCGCGCAGGTCGAGAAGGGTCACGACCACGCCTTTGCGGGGCACCACCTCGACCAGGCCCTCGAGGGCCAAGCGATGCAGGGCCTGGCGCACGGGCGTGCGGCTCATCCCCAACGAGGTGCCGATCTCCCGCTCGTTGATGATGCTGCCCGGTGCGGCCTCGCACGTGCCGATGGCCCGGGACAGGCTCTCGTACGCCTTCTGGCTCAGCCCCAGCTCCTGGCCGCCAGAGTCCGGGGCGCGTCGGAACCCCGTTCCTGCGCTCCAGTGTTGGGCGGCTCCAGCTTGGCGATCCGACCGCAAGACCACTCCCGTCTCCCCGCCCGACGCGTCGATCGAGCATATCGACGGGCCCCGCCGCGGACCGGAATGGTCCCATCGAGCCGAGCGCCGAGACCGGCGTCGCGTGGACGCGGCCCGGGCGCTAGTGGTATACCACTAACTTCGGAAGGAGGCGCATGGCCACCCGGCGCCCTGAGGGGACCGACGTCTTGACGGGGACTTCCGCTGGTCCGCGCGCCCGTTTCACTGGCGCGCTCACGCAGGTTGTGCGGGACCGCACCGAGTTGGTCGTGCTCATGCTGCTGCTCGTGGTGGGGCTGGCCATCGGCGGGGCCGTTCCCGTCGGCATCCTCGGCCTCGGCATCACCTCGGCATGCGTCTTGGCCCTGCACGCGCTCGGCATCGTGCTCGTCTATCGGGCCAACCGGGTGGTGAACTTCGCCCAGCTCCAGATGGGCACGGTCGCGGGTGCGCTCTTCGTGGAGCTGGTGCGCCATCGCACGTTCGTAGCCGGCGTCCGGCGCATCTGCCCGGGCTGTGTCCCCGTGCCTGCCGGCTTCGCCCGCTTCGTGGCCACCCACCCCGATGCGGCCAACGCCGGGGCCTTGCCGTCCAAGCAGCAGGTCGCGGTGGCCGCGGCCCACGGCTGGGTCGTCCAGTTGAACTACTGGGTGTCGGCCCTGCTCTCGCTGACCTTGGCCGCCGTGCTGGTCTGGGCCATGTACCAGTTGGTCATCAAGCGGTTCAACCGGGCTCCGCGTCTGGTCCTGACGGTGATGACCATCGGTGCAGGCTCCCTCGTCTCGCGCTTCGGGCTCAGCCTCGTCGCCCAGTTCTTCCCCGTCCGGCGCGACACGCCCGCGGCCCAAGCCGCGACTGTCCCCCTGCACCTCGGGTTCAAGCTGGGTGTGGCCGTGTTCAGCTCGGCCGACGTCCTCGCCGTGGTCCTCGCCGTTGCCGCGTGCGTGGGGCTGGCCTGGTTCCTGCGCCGGACCAGGACGGGCATCGAGCTTCGAGGCGCGGCCGACAACGCCGACCGGGCCGACACGCTCGGGGTCAACACCACGTGGGTCGTTGGTTCGGCGTGGCTGCTGGCGGGCATCCTCGCGGGCCTGGCCTCGCTCGTCTCCGCGGCCAACGTGGGGCCGTTCGCGGCGGGCACCACCGACCAGTTCGTGAAGGTGCTGGCCGCGGCGGTGGCGGGCGGGCTGGTCAGCCTCCCGCTGACCCTCATCGGCGCCGTCGTGTTCGGCATCGTGGAACGGGCCGTGCTGTACGGCGTGGGCTCGCCCAGCCTGGTCACCGGCATCGTCCTGCTCGGCATCGTCGTCATGCTGTTGGCCCAGCATCGAAGGACGAGTCGAGCCGAGCTGGACGCCGAGGGCGCGTGGGCCGGGGCCAGGGAGATCAGGCCCATCCCCCAAGAGCTTCGATCCCTCCACACCGTGCGAACCGGCGTGCGCTGGGTCGGCTTCGCCCTCGTACTCGTCGTACTCGGGTTCCCCTGGTTCATGTCGCCCGGACAGATCGTGCTGGCCACCGGCGCGCTGCTCACCGGCATCGTCGGGCTATCGCTGTTGATCCTCACCGGCTGGGCCGGGCAGATCTCGCTCGGCCAGCTCGGGATCGCGGCCGTGGGCGCGTGGACGGCTGCCGTCCTCCGCCTGCCCTTCCCCCTCGGCATCGTGGCCGGGCTGGTGGCGGGCGCGGCCGCGGCCGTCGCCGTGGGCATCCCCTCGCTGCGCCTGCGGGGCCTGCATCTGGCCATCACCACGCTGGCCTTGTCCACGGCCGTGTCCGCCCTGCTCATCAACCGCGCCTATCTGGGCAAGTGGATGCCCACGGCGGTGTCCAGGCCCTTCGTCCTCGGCATCGACCTCGACGACAACCGGGCCTTCTACTACCTGACCCTCTTGCTCACCGGCCTGGCCGTGGCCGCCACTGCGGGCGTGCGGCGAAGCCATTGGGCCCGACGCCTGATCGCGTCCAAGGACAACCCGGCGGTGGCCCAGTCCTTCGGGGTCAACCTCATGCGGGCCCGCCTCACCGCCTTCGCCGTCTCCGGCGCGTACGCGGGGATGGCCGGCGCGTTGTGGGTGCTGCTGCTGCACCGGGTGGACAGCGACCAGTTCAGCCCGGACCGCTCGATCGTGGTGTTCCTCGTGGCCGTGATCGGCGGGATGGGAAGCGTGGCCGGACCACTGTTGGGGGCGGCCTATCTGCTGCTGCTCGACCTGTCCGGCAACACCGCCCTCGGCCCCCTGGCCGAACTGCTGCGCTCCCCCGGCTTGGGCGTGGTGCTGCTGCTGATCTTCGCCCCCGGCGGCATCAGCCAGATCACCTTCGCCTTGCGCGATGCATGGCTGCGTCGGGTGGCGTCGCGCTACCGGATCGTGGTGCCCAGCCTCATCTCCGACCGCAAGCAGAGTGCGGGCGAACGGGCCCCGGTCGCGCCCAAGCTGCGCCCCACCGGCGGACAGGTCTTCGTCCCTCGCGTCTACCGCGTCGACGGCCAATGGGGGATCACCACCGAATGACCACCGTCGAGACCCCCGACTCGATCGACGACGGGTCCGATTCCTCGCCCGATTCCTCGCGCGCCCTGCGGCCCCTCCGGCCCAGTCGTCGCGAGGCCGCGCTGCTGGGCGACGACGTCTCCAGCGCCCCGATCCAGGCGGCTCAGTGGGACGAGCCCGTCGTCAAGGGCGAGTCTGCGCTGAGCCGGCTCCGCCGGGTCTTCGCCACCTTGAACCCCAGGTCGGTGGCCGACGGCCAGCCCATGTTCCCCCTGATCATCCTCACCCTGCTGGCGGCCATGACGACGTGGGACGTCTACGGCTTCCAGGCCCTGCTGCCCGTCATCCGCCTCGACATGAAGTTCGACTTCTCCTTCATGCTCGCCCTCACCGGCGTGCTCGGGTTCTTCATGACCGTGCTCAGCCCGGCCACCGGGTATCTGGCCGACCGCATCAAGCGGGTGTGGATGACGCGGGTGGGTGCGTCGGTCATCTGCCTCTCGGCCATCCTCAGCGCGCTGGCGGGCGCGCCTGGCCTGCTCATCCTCGGACGGCTGGGCGCGGGCCTGGGCCAGTCGATCGAGCTCCCGGCCCGCTTGCCGCTGCTGGCCGACTACTACGCGGAGAAGAGCCGCCCGCGGGTGTTCTCGTTCATGACGTTGGGCACCACGCTCGGCCCGCTCATCGCCATCACCATGACCGTCACCCTTGTCTATCGGATGGGGGTCAACTGGCGGGTGGTGCTGCTGCCGCCCGCGGTGCTGACCATCGCGCTGGTCGCCGCCCTCTTCTTTTTGCGGGAGCCGGGCCGAGGCGATTTCGAACGGCTGTCGGCCGGGCTGTCCGAAGAAGAGGCGGCTCAGCAGCCCAAGCCGGTGGGCTGGGCCGAGGCGTGGCGCACCCTCTCCTCCATCGCCACCCTCAAGCGCATGTGGTACGCCACGCCGTTCCTCACCGTGGCTCAATACGGGCTGGGCGGCTTTTTGTACTTCGCCTTCGCGGCCAAGGCCCAGCGGCTGGTGGCGGGCGGCGGCGGATGGGGGGCGAGCATCTTCGCCACCTCGTACGCGCCGTACCTCTTCTTCGGCGTGCCCGTGCTCATCGCCACGATCGGCATCGCCTTCTCGGCGCCGGTGGCCGACCGGCTCATGCGCCAGCGGCCCGGCAAGATCATGGTCTTCATGGGCGGCGTGCTGGCCATGCAGGCACTGTCCACCCTTTTCTTCATCGCCACGCCGTGGCTCCTGCCCGCCATCTTGTTCCTGTTCCTCAGCAACGGGATCTCGGCCCTCACGCTGCCCGCCCAGTACACCCTGCTCGCCGCGATCGTGCCCGCCCGCGTGCGCGGCATCGGCCTTCAAAGCTCGGCGCCGTGGCAGCTCCTCGGGTTCCTGCTCCTTCCCATCGTCGGCTCCATCGCCGACCACTACGGCCCCATCGCCGGCGTCTACTGGCTCATCCCGATCTACCTGGCAGGCGCGCTGATCCTGGCCTCGTCAGGGGCGAGCGTGGCCGCCGACATCAGAGCGGCGACGGCGGCGTCGGCGGCCGACGTCGAGGCCAGCGACGCCCGGAGGCGGGGTGCGGCCAAGATGATCGTGTGCCGCGACGTGGACGTGGCCTACGAGGGCACCCACGTGCTGCACGCAGTGGACTTCGACGTGGCCGAAGGCGACCTGGTGGCCATCCTGGGGACGAACGGCGCCGGGAAGTCCACTCTGCTGAAGGCGATCTGCGGACTGGAGCACGCGTCCAACGGAGCGGTGTTCCTCGACGGCGAGGACGTCACCCACAAGCCGCCCTACCTCAACGCCCGCGAGGGGATCGTGTACGTGCCCGGGGGACGGGCCGTATTCCCAACCTTGACGGTGGCCGAGAACCTGCGGGTCGGCTTGGCCGGCCGCCACGCGGCCGCGGCCGGCGCGGACGCCGAGCCCGGCGCCGACGCGGGCGCTGACGTCGACGCTGACCACAGCGGCGGCCCTGACGTCGACCTCGAGGAACTGCACGCCCTGTTCCCCATCCTGCGGGCCAGGGCCGACGCCATGGCGGGCAACCTCTCCGGCGGCGAGCAGCAGATGGTCGCCCTGGCCCAGGCCTTCTTGATGCGACCGCGCCTGCTGATGATCGACGAGCTGTCCCTGGGGCTGGCGCCCTCCGTCGTGGAGCCGCTCATCCAGGCCGTGCGCCGCATCCACGAGCGGGGCACCACCGTGCTGCTGGTGGAGCAGTCCCTCAACGTGGCCGTCACCATCGCCGAGCGGGCCGTCTTCATGGAGAAGGGGCGCATCGTGTTCGACGGCCCCACCGGCGACCTGCTCAAGCGGCCCGACCTGGTGCGGGCCGTGTTCATGGGCGGTGCGGGCGCGGCCGTCCTCAGCCGGGCCGTGCGCCCGTCCACCGACGAAGAGGCCGGGCCCGCTCTCGTCCTCGAAGACGTGGGCGTCTCGTTCGGCGGCGTCACCGCGCTTCGGGGCGTGTCCCTGACGGCCAAGCCGGGCGAGATCGTCGGCATCATCGGGCCGAACGGCGCAGGCAAGACCACGCTGCTCGACATCGTCTCCGGCTTCGTCCCGCCCGACCGCGGGATCGTGCGGATCGGCGGCGAGGACGTCACCCGGACCTCGCCGGACGAGCGGGCCCGCCTGGGCCTGTCCCGGTCGTTCCAGAACCCCAGGCTCTTTCGGTCGCTGACGGTCAGCGAGAACATCGCCGTGGCCTTCCAGCGCCGAGCCGAGAACCACAGCCCCTTGGCCTCCGCGGCCTGGCTTCCCGGCGCTCGCAAGAGCGAGACGCGCACGGCCCGGCGGGTCGACCAACTGGTCGAGACGCTCGGCCTCGGCGCTTTCGCCAACAAGTTCGTGGAGGAGCTGTCCACCGGGTCGCGTCGCATGGTGGACCTGGCCTGCATCCTTGCGGCCGAGCCCACCGTGCTCCTTTTGGACGAGCCCTCGTCCGGGCTGGCCCAGGCCGAGACCGACCTGCTGGCCCCGACCGTGCAGCGGCTGGTGTCGGCCACCGGTTGCGCCGCGGTGGTCATCGAGCACGACATCCCCCTGGTCTCGGCCATGGCCGACCGCCTGGTCGCCATGGAGCTGGGGACGGTGTTGGTGGAAGGGACTCCCGAGGCGGTGCTGGCCGACGACCGCGTGGTGTCGTCCTATCTCAATGCATCGGAGTCGGTGATTCAGCGCTCGGGGCAACTGGCAGGCGTGCTCAACGCGCTGGCCGGCCCGCGGCGCCGGTAACGGATCGAAACGGAAGGAACCAGGGTGCCCAACGCAGTGGAGGTAACGGTGGCCAACGGCCGGAGGTCGGCGCGCAGGACGGCGGGGCGTGGCGTGCAGGTCGGGCGCGGGGTCGAGACGCGCGACGACTTCCGCGAGCTGTTCGACGGCGTGGTCCAGAACATCGAGCGCGTCATCAAGGGCAAGACGGACGTGGTGCGCACCGTCCTCATCGCCCTGTTGGCCGATGGGCACGTGCTGCTCGAGGACATGCCGGGGACGGGCAAGACCATGCTGGCCCGCGCCATCGCCCAGTCCATCGAGGCCCGCCAGAGCCGAGTGCAGTGCACGCCCGACCTGCTCCCCTCGGACATCACCGGGTCGCCCGTGTTCGACCAGAACACCGGGCAGTTCTTCTTCCGCGAAGGCCCCGTCTTCGCCAACGTGCTGCTGGTCGACGAGGTGAACAGAGCGACGCCCAAGACCCAGTCGGCCTTGTTGGAGGCCATGCAGGAGCGCCGGGTCTCGGTCGACAACAAGACCTACGACCTGCCTCGGCCCTTCCTCGTCATCGCCACCCAGAACCCGGTGGAGTTGGCGGGAACGTTCCCATTGCCCGAGGCCCAGCTCGACCGCTTCCTGCTCAAGCTGTCGATGGGCTACCCGACCCTGGAGCACGAGGCCGACATCCTCGAGGCCAACTCGGTGAAGGAGGCCATCACCGGGCTCACGCCCATCATCGACCTGAGCACGGTGGTCGCCATGATGGACTGGGCGTCCGGCGTGAGCGTCTCGCGAGCCCTGCACCTCTACATCGTCGGCCTGTGCCAAGAGACGCGGAACGACTCGGCCTTGCTCGTCGGCGCCAGCACGCGGGCTTCGCTCTCCCTGCTTCGAGCCGCTCGCGTCATGGCCGCATCGATGGGCAGGGACCATGTGATCCCAGACGACGTGGTCTTCTTCGTGCGCTCGGTGCTGGCTCACCGGCTCATCCTCAACCCCGACGCCGTGCTCCGCGGTGAGACGGTGGAGAACGTCATCGACCGCGTGGTGGCCCGGGTGAAGGTCGGGACCGACGTGCCTGGCCGCGCCGGCACGGGCCGAGCCGGCACCGGCCGCGCGGGCACGGCCCACACGGCTGGGGCCGTCGAGGCCGGCGCCTGAGCACAACGTGACTGCGCCTGCCCCCTCTGTCGCGGCCAAGCGGTCACTGGCGCGCTCTCTCGCGCCGGGGGCACGGTCGCGTCTCGAGAGGGTGGGGCTGACGGTGCCAGGCGCGGCCGTCACCGGCCTGGCCGTGCTGGTGTGGTGGGCGGCGCGCGCCACCGGCGCCCGAGCGATCTACTTCCTCGCCTACGGCGGCCTGGCCGTCATGGCCATGTCGTGGATGTCGGGGCGACGGGCCGTGCGGCTGCTTGTCGACCGCTCGGAGCTTCCATTGCGGATGCGGTGCGGCCAGACCATCGACGTGTCCGTGACCATCGGCGCCGACAGGCGGGCCACCACCGTCGTCATCGAGGAGACGGTCCCGCGCGAGCTGGGCCAGACCGCGCACATCCCAATCGCCGCCATCTCCCCGGGCGAGACGATCGAGCACACCTACGTGCTCAAGCCCACCCTTCGAGGCGTGTACGAGGTCGGGCCCGCGGCCGCGGTGTGGAGCGACCCCTTCGGCCTCACCGTGCACCGCCACGACTTGGCCGAGCCCGTCGAGGTCCTCGTCCATCCCGCCACAGAGCGGGTCCACGACCGGGTGCTGACGCGCATGTGGGAGGACCCGCCCGTGCGGCCCCCGGTGTCCAAGCCTTGGCCCGTCGGCTTCGAGTTCTACGGCATGCGCGACTACGTCCCCGGTGACGACCTGCGCCGAGTCGTGTGGTCGGTGCTGGCCCGCAGCGGCCGGATGATGGTGCGCGAGTCGGAGCAGGGCATCACCGACAAGATCGTCGTCTACGTCGACAACCACGCCGAATTCCACAGCCCGGGCACGCCGTCCGTCACCTTCGAGAGCGCGGTGAGCACGGCCGCATCCCTGGGCACACGCCATTTGGACGACGGATTCTCGGTCTCCCTCTATGCCGGGCAGGGCGTGGTCGCCGCGGGGTTGCGGGGCGGCCGGGCCAAGATGGAGCTGCTCGACGCGCTGGCCCGCATGCGCATGGACGGCGAGGCGCTGGCCGACGCCGGGCGCCATCTCATCACGTCGGTGCAGGGCCGGGTCCACATGGTGGTCTTGACCCCGAGGCTGGACGACGCCGCCGCGGCGCGCCTGCGCATGCTCATCGACCGGGGTGCGAGCGTGGTGGTGGCCACCCTCTTGTGGGACGAGACCGACCCGCTGTCGTCGGCGCGCGCCGCGGCCTTGGGCTGCCAGGTGGTCGAGCTGCGGGCCGGGCTTCCCTTGGAAGTGGCGTTCGCCCATGGCGTGGGCGCGGGGGCCCGGCGATGACGGTGCTCGACGCGCCGGTCGTAGACGACGAATCGAGCGCGCCTGCACAGACGCCCGCGCAGGCGGCGGCGGCCGCGCCCCCGCCCGTCGTCGGGCGC
>JAUTXP010000062.1 GCA_030837965.1 Acidimicrobiaceae bacterium
CTGATGCTCATGTCCGGCGACGTGCCGCGTGGATCGGTGTGCAGCTCGAACTCGGTGAGCACCGTGATCGAGGACTTGCAGTTCACGCTGGGTGAAGGACCGTGCATCGACGCCTACAACACCGAGCAGCCGGTCATCGAACCGGATCTCGCCGATCCCGAGGTGCAGCGCTGGATCGCGTTCAGCCCGGCGGCGGTCGCCGCGGGAGCCCGCGCCGTCTTCGGCTTTCCGTTGCTGGTCGGCTCGGTACGCATCGGCGCTCTCAACCTGTATCGCGACGAGCCCGGCGAGTTGACGGACGATCAGCACGCCTACGCGCTCATGATGGCCGAGGTCGCGGCGCGCGCCGTGCTGGACATGCAGGCGCACGCGCCTCCGGGTGTGCTCGCCGCCGAGATGGAGAACGGCCCGGACTTCCGATTCGTGGTGCACCAGGCCTCCGGCATGGTGTCGGTCCAGCTCGACGTGACCATTGCGGAGGCGCTCATACGGTTGCGGGCCTTTGCTTTTGGCAACAATCGTCCCATCGGCGACGTGGCCACCGACATCGTGGACCGGCGAATTCGCCTGGATTGACGTCGCGTAACATGGTCCCGTCCGAGAAGAGAGAGGTTGTCATGGCCAGAGAAGTGGTGCTCGCTCGGACGATGGTCGAGTTGGCAGACACCCTCGTCGATGAGTTCGACGTCGTGGAATTGCTCACGCTGCTCACTGACCGATGCGTCGACGTACTCGACGTCGCCGCGGCCGGAATCATGCTGGCGTCGCCGTCCGGCGACTTGCGGGTTATGGCCTCGTCTAGCGAAGCGATGCGCGTGCTCGAGCTGTTCGAGGTCCAAGCCCAAGAAGGCCCTTGTCTCGACTCCTTCCGCAGCGGTGAGCCTGTCGTGAATCAGGATCTCGAGGCGGCCGACACTCGCTGGCCGAGATTCACGTCGGAGGCGATTGCTGCCGGCTTCAAGTCGGTGCACGCCCTGCCGATGCGGTTGCGCGGCTCGGTCATCGGCGCGCTCAACCTGTTCCACCTCGACACCGGGGAGATGCGGCAAGCCGATGTAATTGCCGCTCAAGCGTTCGCGGACATCGCCACCATCGCCATCCTCCAACACCGTGCCGTGCTCGGAGCGAAGTTGCTCAACGACCAGCTCAATCTCGCGCTGAACAGCCGTGTGCGCATCGAACAAGCCAAGGGCGTGCTGTCCGAGCGGGCCAGCGTGAGCATGCAGCAGGCGTTCGCGATGCTGCGCAGCCACGCCCGCAACAACAACTTGCGCCTCGCCGACATCGCGCAGGCCGTCATCGACGGCAGCTTGTCCGTAGAAGCCCTCGGCCCGCCGCCGCCGGAGTAACGGGCCGGCGGGCGGGCGGGTGGCGCGGCCGCGATGAGTCTTCGGACGCGCCACCGTCACTACTGGTGGAAGTAGCAAGCCGACGACACCAGGAGAACGGCATGCCCCAGATCACCCCCAACCTGTGGTTCGACACCCAGAGCGAGGAGGCCGCCGAGTTCTACGTCTCGGTGTTCCCGAACTCGAAGATCACGAACGTCTCGTACTACGGGGAAGCCGGTCCTCGTCCGGCGGGCACCGTGCTGACCGTTGTCTTCGTGCTCGACGGACAGGAGTTCACCGCGATCAACGGTGGCCCGGAGTTCACGTTCGACGAAGCGGTCTCGTTCCTCATCAACTGCGCGGATCAAGAAGAGGTCGACTACTACTGGGACAAGTTGTCCGAGGGTGGCGAAGAGAGTCAGTGCGGGTGGCTGAAGGACAAGTACGGCCTGTCATGGCAAGTGGTCCCGGCCGCCATGGAGGTGCTGTTCGCCGACCCGGACCCGGCGCGCGCTGATCGAGCGATGAAGGCGATGCTCGGCATGCGCAAGCTCGACGTGGCTGCGCTCCAGGCCGCCGCCGACGGCGCGTAGGTCGCTCCGACATTGCCCGGGCAACTGCGCCCACCCTGTGAGTGCTGGATTGCCCGGGCAACGCTGTGAGAAGGAGTGGTCGGGCGGGGCGTCGATCCCCGGACCTACCGCTTTTCAGGCGGTCGCTCTGCCGACTGAGCTACCCGACCATGTGAGCGCGAAGGCCCACGTGCGGTCCCGACGGGATTTGAACCCGCGACCTCCGGCTTGACAGGCCGGCGTGCACTCCAAACTGCACCACGGGACCAATGGGACGGCCACCTTACTGTGCGTCGATGCACGCACTCGCGGTGATCCGGCCAACGCATCCCCAACGGGATTCGAACCCGTGCCGCCACCTTGAAAGGGTGGTGTCCTAGGCCACTAGACGATGGGGGCTCGTCTCCCGCGGAGGCATGTCACGATAGCAGCCGCCACGTCGACCCCTGCGGGCCGTCGCTGACCTCGACGCCAAGCTTCACCAAGGCGTCGCGCACGGCGTCGGCGTCGGCCCAGCGCCCGCCTTCACGGGCCGCGGCCCGCACCCACAGAAGGGCCTCCACGAAGGGGCCGACGGTCGTCGCCGGATCCTTGGGACCGCTGGCCGCGGCTTCGCCCAGACGCACGATCATGGACCGCAGCGCCTGCCGGGCCTGTTCCATGTCGTCGGATTGGAGCGTGTCGCGCGACCAGGCCACCAACGCGTCCTCCAACTCCAGCATGGCCCGGGCCGGGTCGTCGTCGAAGGCGGCCTCCAACTCGGAGACCCGCTCCTTGAGGGGCGACGTTGTCGCCGCAGCCGCAGCCGCAGCCGCAGCGGCCGGCGTCCTCTGGTCGGCCAAGGCGTCTGGGCCGACCTTGCGGGCGGGGCGGGAGTGGAGCGGATCGAGCCCGCCGATGGCCACCGACGTTCCCGCCTCGAAGACGGCCTGATCGTCGCCTCGACGGGCGGTGACCACACCTCGCCCGACGACAGTCGCCGTCCCCCCGTCGAGGTCGAGCACCAGCCCGGTGTGCTCGTCCACCCCGAGCACGAAGGCGTCGTCCGGAAGCGATTCCTCCATGACCCGCAGCCGTCGCTCGCCTAAGTAGCAGTAGCGGGTGTCGTGGTTGCCGCCCTCGGCATTGTTGAAGTGGGGGATGACCGCGGCCCGCAGGCCGAGCGGGGCCAGCAGGTCCAGCCCTTCGAGCCAGTGCGGCTGCTCGCCGGCCTTGTAGATCTCGTAGACAGGCACGGTGAGCACGCCGAGGGTGAGCGCGGCGGCGCTGGCGAACACGACGCATCCCCCGCCGCCCGCGTGCAGCTTGTCGGCCAACAGCTTGGGGATGGGCGAGTCGCGCCATTGGCGCAGCGCGTAGGTGGGCGAGCCCGGGCCTGCGAACACGTAGTCGGCGGCTCGCACGGCGGCGAGCGCGGACTCGTAGGCGACCGGGTCCTGCTTGGCCAGCGACGCCGATCGGAACGAGGCCACGTCGATCGGGCGGCCCACGCTCTGCTTGAAGTACTCGACCGCCTTGGCCGCGATGTCGTCGGCGTTCTCCTGAAAGCCGAAGGGCGTGTCCAGCAGCACGGCCGTGACCTGCCCCGGCCCGGTTTCGTCGTCCAGTCGGGCGAACAGCTCACGGTGGGCCTTCACCATGGTCGGGCTGGTCTCGCCCGAGCCCATGATGGCCAACAGGCGCGGCGTCATGCGTAGAACCCGTCGGCCACCGCGTCCAGCAACGCGCCCGCCACCTTGTCGGGGTGCTGGGCGTGGAGGTCGTGATGCCCGGCCAAGGCCACGACCCTGCCCTTGCGCAGATGGCACACGGCCGTGTCGGCGTCGTCCCGGTTGGCCTCGGTGGGGATGAACAGAACCGGCACTTCGATGGCGGCCCAAAGCATGGACGGACGGTGCTCCCACAGCGAGCGCAAGATCTGCATGTGGCGCTCGAAGGTGAGCCAGGGCGCCACCGTGTCGTCCGCCCTGACCTCGAAGTTGGCGGCCATGCCGTGGATGCCGGACTCGGGCCAGTCCGGGTGGGCTCGACGCAGGGTGTCGAGCAGGTCGGCCACCGGCATGCCCGCCAACGGCGGCGGGGCCAGGGCCGAGGCGCAGTCGTCCCAGACAGGAAACGATCTGGACAGCTCGATGGTGCCGCCATCGACCGCGGCCGCGCCCCGTAGTCGCTGGCCGTGGTGGGCGGCCAGGTCGACGGCCAGGTTGCCGCCCCACGACTGGCCCACCACCACCGGCCGCTCGAAGCCCACCCCGGCCGCGACACCCTGGAGGTCGGCCGCCACAGTCGGGAAGTCGTAGCCGTGGTCGGGCTTGTCGGACAGGCCGTGACCACGCAGGTCGACCGCGGCCACCGGATGCCCGGCCCTGCTCAGCACGTCGGCCACGCCGTCCCACATGCGGGCGTTGGACGCCAGCCCGTGCACCAAGAGAAAGGGCGCTGCCGCACTGTCGCCACCGTCGCCCCTGTCGCCCGGCCCGGGCCACACGTTGACGGCCAGGCTCACGCCTTCGGCGACCGGGATCCGGGTGTGCTCCACGACCGCCCGACGCTACCCGCCCCCCAAACCGAACTTTTCCACAGCAACAGGTGCTGTGGAAAAGTTTGAGGGGGTGGGCGTTAGGGGAGCGGGAGCTGGTCGATCAGGCTGTCTTGCAGCCAGGTGAGGTACTGGTAGAGGGCGTAGCCGGGGGCGCGGGGGTCGTCCGGGTCGGTGGGCGGGTCGTCGTCCTCCTGCACGTCGAGCCGGGTGCCCAGCACCAGTCGCAACTCGTTCAGCGCCACCAGCCACGACTGGGCCTGCTCGTCGTCCAGCTCCTTGGCGCCGGCGGTGGCCATCAACACCTCGAGCGCGGTCCGGTGCCGGTCCCGCAGGTCGGCGCCCATCAGCCGTCGGTACTCGGCCTCCAACTCGACGTCGGTCTGGGTGGCGTAGGCGGGCGGGAAGAGCCGACGCAGCGCCGGGTCGTCGTCCCCATCGCCGGACTCCGAGTCGAGCAGGGTCAGCAACTGTTGCGGCAGCGAGCGAAGCAGGTCGCGCTCGTCGTCCGACAGGTCCAGAGGCACGGTCATGTGTCGTGTTCCATGGTGGCCCACAAGCCGTGCTCGTGGAGCCGGAAGACATCCATCTCCGCACGCTCACGCGTCCCGCTCGACACCACCGCTCGCCCCTTGTGGTGCACGTCGAGCATGAGCTTGGTGGCCTTTTCCTTCGAATAGCCGAACAGCTTCTGGAACACGTAGGTCACGTAGGACATCAAGTTGATGGGGTCGTTCCAGACGATCACGACCCACGGCCGGTCGGGCTCGGCGACCGCGTCGATGCCGGGCTCGTCCAGCTCTGCGGGGGCTTGGGTGGGGGCGACCACGACAGGGATATTCCCACGGCGGCCAGATCGAGCCGGAGCACGGCCACCCAGACGGCCGTGGCGCCCGCGATGTGGATGCCCACCAGCAGGGGCGGGAGCCGGGTGAAGTACTGGGCGTAGCCGACGGCGGCCTGGGCCACGACCGCGGCCAGCAGGACCTCGGCCCGGCGCAGCACCTCCGACCCGACGCCCGAACGGGCCAGCGACACCAGCGTCAGCACGGTCATGACCAGGAACAGCATCACGGCCACGCCGTGCAGCCGGGTCACCGCGTGCAGGGCGAAGGGCAGGCGCTCGGCCCGCTCGTCGCCGCCGTGCGGGCCGGACGACGTGACGACGGTGCCGAGCACGATCACGACCGCCGCGGCCACGGTCAGCAGGCGGGTCATGCGGGCCTGGTCCCGGTCGACGCTGCCGGCGCGCACGGGCCTGTCGCTCTCGTCGGGCAGTGCGGCCCGGTCGTGCAGGACGACCGCGCACCACAACAACAGCATGGACACGCCGAAGTGGGCCATCACGAAGGGCGGGGCTAGGTCGAACAGGACCGTCAGCCCACCCAGCACGATCTGGCCCACGACTCCCGCGACCAGCCCGAGCGACAACCAGGTCAGGTCCCGCCGGCGGGGCGTGCGCCACAGCGACCCGAGCACGGCCAGCATCACCGCCACCGACACCAAGCCCGTGATGGTGCGGTTCACGAACTCGACCATGGCGTGGTACTCCAACGGCGCCACGACCCGCTGCTGCGAGCAGGTCGGCCAGTCCGGGCAGCCGAGCCCCGACCCGGTGAGGCGCACGGCCCCGCCCGTCACCACGATGAAGGCCAGGGCGCACAAGGCGAACAGCGTGACCCGGCGATAGCCGCGAGGGGTGAGCGAAAGCGGTCTGGAGGACATGGGGTGCGGTTTCGGCAGGCTATGTCCTCCAGTCCGGTTGGCTGGGGCGGCGGCGGGGGGCGGGTGCCTGCGGCTTGCTGGGGCGGACCCAGGCTTGGAGTGCGCCCGCCCGGCTGCCGTAATGTGCACGCCCGTGCCCCTGGCCGCCCCCGCCGCGCCCCGTCTGCGCTCGCGCCTTGCGGCCTTCGTCGCGCTCACCAAGCCCCGGATCATCGAACTGCTGCTGGTGACGACGGTCCCGACCATGTTCGTGGCCGCCCGGGGCGTGCCTTCGGGCTGGTTGGTCCTGGCCACCCTCGTGGGCGGCACTCTGGCCGCGGGCGGGGCCAACGCCATCAACATGTACGTCGACCGCGACATCGACCAGCTCATGGAGCGGACCAAGCACCGCCCGCTGGTCACTGGCGCGGTCACTCCCGCGGCCGCCCTCACCTTCGCCATCGCCCTCGAGGTCCTGGCCTTCGTCGAGCTGTGGGCCCTCGTCAACCTGCTCTCGGCCGTGCTGGCCGTCAGCGCCACGCTCTTCTACGTCTTCGTCTACACGCTGTGGCTCAAGCGCACGTCCCGCAACAACATCGTGATCGGCGGCGCGGCCGGCGCGGTACCCGTGCTGGTCGGCTGGGCCGCGGTGCGAGACGGGTTGAGCCTGGCCCCGCTCGTCCTCTTCGCCATCATCTTCGTGTGGACGCCGCCCCATTTCTGGGCCCTGGCCATCCGCTACAGGGACGACTACGCGGCGGCCGACGTGCCCATGCTCCCGGCCGTCACCACGCTGGCCCGCACGGCTCGACAGATCGTCTTCTACACCGCCGCCCTCTGGGTCTGTTCCCTGTGGTTCGCGCAGGCAGGCGGCATGGGCCTCGTCTACCTGGTGGCCGCTGTACTGCTGGGCGGGGCCTTCCTCTTCAAGGCCGTGCAGCTTCAACGCGACGCCACCGCCCAACGGGCCATGCGCCTGTTCTCCTACTCCATCTCCTACGTGACGCTGCTGTTCGGCGCCATGGCCTTGGACCAAGTCGTCCACGTGAGATGACGCCGGATAGATTCCCGACCCGTCCCCGTCTCTGTCCCCGTCCCAGGAAGGCGTATGACGCTCACCGAGACTCGCGCTGAGGACGACGCGCCGGGCGCAGCACCAGCCCCGAACGGGCTGAGCGCGCTCGACCGCAACTGGCTGACCACGGCCGACCACAAGCGCGTCGGGCTGCTCTACCTGTTCTTCTCGCTGATCTTCCTGCTCGTCGGCGGAGGCATCGGCGTGGCCATCAAGGCGGAACTGGCCGGCAGCGGCGTGCAGATCGTGGGCGACAATTTCAGCCGCCTGTTCTCCGAGCACGCGACCGTCTCCGTGCTGTTGTTCCTCGCCCCGGCGTGGGTCGGGCTGGGCTGTTTCGTGGTGCCCCTTCAGATCGGTGCGGCCCGGCTCGCCTTCCCGCGCGGCATGGCCTTCTCGCTCTGGCTGTACGTGTGCGGCGGCGGGCTCTTGATTCTGAGCTACATCATCGGCCCGCCCGGCGGCCCGGGCGCCAGGGGCTTGGGCCTCACCAGCGCGGCGGCCATGACCGCGCCCAAGGGCGGCGCCACCACGGCCACCGAGTTGTGGGTGGTCAGCCTCATGCTGTTGGCCGCCGCGTCGCTGCTGGCCGCGGCCAGCCTGGCCGTCACCGTCCTCAAGCTCCGAGTCGACGGGCTCACCATGCGCCGCCTGCCCATGTTCTCCACCGCCACGTTCGTAACCAGCGTGGGCATCCTCATGGCCACGCCCGTGTTCCTCGCGGGCTTGGCCCTCCTGTACGTCGACCAGCACTACGGCGGTCGCCTGTTCCTGCCGTCGACGGGCGGGTCGGCCACGGTGTGGCAGCACACGGTGTGGCTCTTCGGCAGGCCCGAGGTGTTCCTGCTCACCCTGCCCGCGCTCGGCGCCGCGGCCGACATCGTGGCCACCCATTCCCGCCGCGGCTTCCTCGACGACAGGCCCTTGCAGGCGGCCATCGCCTTGTTCGGCATCCTCGCCTTCGGCGCGTGGTGGCTGCCGCACAACGCGTCGAGCGCGTTGGTGCTGCCCAACCCGCCTGCCCTCAACGCCGTGCTCGGCCTGCCCGTCGCCATCGTCGTGCTGGTCTTGTTGGGCACAGCGGCCAAGGGCAGGCTGCGCCCGCACGTGAGCCTTTTGTTCGTGGCCGGCTTCGTCCTGCTCCTGGCCTTCGGCGCGGCCAACGGGATCATCGCCGCCGTGGTAGGTGTGCACGGCCGGGCCTGGACCGCAGGCCACCTGCACGTGGTCGTGTTCGGCGCCCCCACCCTGCTGGTCGCCGGGGCCATCTACCACTGGGCCCCCAAGATGTTCGGCCGCCACCTGTCCGGGGCCGCGGGAGGCGCCGTGTTCCTGCTGTTGTTCGGCGGCTTCCTGCTGATGGGCTTGGGCGACTATCTGCTCGGCTACAACGGGGCGCCCGCCCACGTGGCCGACTTCGGCGGCGGGCACGACTGGACCACCTACAGCCAACTGGGCACGGTGGGCGCCGTGCTGCTGGCCTTGGGCGGGCTCGTGCTGCTGGGCGACCTGGTGCGGGCCGCGGCGGGGAAGGGCACGGGCCCGGCTGCGGGCGACGATCCGTACGAGGGCCTGACGTTGGAGTGGGCCGCGCCCTCGCCCCCGCCGCCGCACAACTTCGACTCGGTGCCGGAGGTGCGTTCGCCCTATCCGGTGCTCGACCTGCGTCCGCCCGCGGCCACCGCAGGAGGCGACCGATGACCGCCACCACCACGCCCATGGCCGCGCTGCCTTCGGCGGGCGGCGACCGGCCCCGCAACCTGTTGACCACCGGCGTGGCCTTGGGCTGCGCAGGGGCCACCATGTTCTTCGGCGCCCTGCTCGCCGCCTACGTCGAGCTGCGGGGCCACGTCCACCCGTGGCCGCCCAAGGGCGTGAAGCTCGACCTGTACCTGGGCAACCTGCTGGTCATCACCATGCTGCTCGCGTCGCTGGCCGTGCAGTGGGCCGTGTCTGCGGTCCTGCGCCGCGACCAGCGCCAGGCCTCGGCCGCATTCGCCATCACCGCCGGGTTCGGCCTGGCCTTTTTGAACCTGTTGTCCTACAGCGCGTCCCGGGCCGACTACGGCGCAGGGTCGAGCGCCTATGCCGTGATCGCGGCCACCCTGGCCCTGTCCGTCGGCATCGTGGTCGCCGTAGCCATCGGCTTCGTGATCCTCACCCTTTTGCGGGTGCGGGGCAGCCAGGTCACGGCCGACAATCCGGACCAGGCCCGGGCCGCAGCCTGGTTCTGGCACTACGCCACTCTCGCCTCGATCGTCGTCTGGTACGCGGTCGTCGTCCGGAAGTAGGAGTCCGAGTGTTCAGTTACGCCACCAAGGTGCTGATGGCCCTGTGCGGGTCGGCGCTGGTTGGGGCCGCGGTGTTCTACGCCGCGGTCGGCGGCCGGGCGGGGGCTGTGCTCATGCTGTTCCTCTCCCTCGCCGCTCTGCTTGCCATGCTCACCGTGATCGCCGCGGGCGTTCGCGACATCGCCCCGTTCGTCCCGGCCGACGCGCCGCCGCCGGAGCCCAGGGCGTCCACGCCGGGCGCGCCCGCCACCGGCTCGGGATGGCCCTTGTTCTCGGCCGCGGCGGTGACCCTGCTGGCGGTGGGCGCGGCCACCGAGAGCGTGGTCCTCATCTTCGGCCTCATCGCCGTCGGCCTGGGTGCGCTGGGCTGGTTCTCCAAGGCCTGGTCGGACCATCCCACGTGGACGCCGCGGGTCAGCCATCGCATCACCGACCGGTTCGTCGCCCCCGTCGGCCTGCCCGTGGGCGGGTTCCTCCTGGCCGCCCTCATCGCCGTCAGCTTCTCGCGCATCCTGCTGGCGTCCTCCGAGAAGGTGGCCCCCCTCGTTGCCCTGGTTGGCGCCGTGCTCGTGCTGGGCGCGTGCGCGTGGGTGGCGAGCAGGCCCCGGCTGGCGTCGTCCGCCCTCATCGCCCTGTCTGCACTGGCCGGCGTGTCGCTGGTGGGTGCGGGCATCGCCGGGGCCACGCAGGGCGAGCGCCCCTTCGAAAAGCACGAGAAGGTCGAGCCCGCGGAGATCACGGCCAAGGGCACCAACTTCCTCGAAAAGCAGGTACAGGTCCCGTCCACCGGCGACGTGACCATCCGCTTCACCAACGACGACGCGGGCACCTACCACAACGTGGCCGTCTACAAGGGCGACGGGGCCGAGGCCGAGGTCGTCTTCAACGGCGAAGGGTTCCCCGGTATCCGCAGGAAGACGTACGCCTTCAAGGCCCCGGCCGCGGGCACCTATCAGTTCCGCTGCGACTTCCACGCCAACATGGTCGGGACGCTCATCGTCGGCGGGAGTTGATCCCGACGGACGCGCCCACCCCCAGGCCCCGTCGCACGGCGCTGTTGGCCCTGGTGCCGGTGGCCGTGCTGGCCGTGCTCGTGGCCGTGTTGGTGGGCACCGCCCGCACGGACGCCTCGTCGGCGTCCTCGGCGTCCTCGGCGTCCTCGGCGTCCTCGGGTGCGGCCACGGCCGGAGCCCGCACGCCCACCCTTCCCATCAGCGCGGCGCCCGCCTTCACCTTGGCCGACGTGCGCGACCCGGCTCGCACGGTCGCCTTCGACGGCCACCCGACCCGGCCGACGGTCATCAACTTCTTCGGGGCCTGGTGCCCGCCGTGCCGGGCCGAGATGCCGCTGCTGGCCGAGGCGGCCCGCACCCACACCGGCATCGACTTCATCGGGGTGGACGTGCAGGACGTACGGTCCGACGCGCTCGCCCTCATCCAGCAGTCGGGCATGGGGTATGCCGCGGGCGCCGACCCCGACCGCGACGTGGTGCGGGGGTATCGGCTGCGGGGCTTCCCCACCACCGTGTTCGTGGCTCCCGGCGGCCGAGTGGCGGCCACCCACGGGGGCCAGCTCTTCAAGTCTGACCTGGGCCGCCTGCTCGACGAACTGGAGGCGGCGTGAGCCCGTCGTTCGACTTGTTCCGACGAGGACCGGTGCGGAAAGCTGACCCGGCTCTCGGCCCGACCCGCACGTTCTCCAACCGCACGAGGGGTGTCGCGTGACATCGCGTAGCTCGCGTCCTACACGAGGCCGTCGCCTCACCACTGCCGCCATGGCCACGCTCGTGGCCGTGCTGCTGGGCGCGTGCGGCAAGACGACGATGCCCCAGGACGCCCTGGACCCGCAGGGGCCGGTGGCCCGCAAGCTCGACCACCTGATCTCGCCCGTGTTCATCGTGGCGGGCGTGTTCTTCGTGCTCGTCCAGTTCCTGACCCTGTTCTTCGCCGTGCGCTACCGGCGGCGGTCGGAGGACGAGGCCCCCGTGCAGGTGCACGGCAACGCCCGGCTCGAACTGGCATGGACGATCGTCCCCGCCGTCATCCTGTTCGCCGTCGCCGTCGGCACCCTCACCGTCATTGCCGACATCAACCGTCCGGCCAAGGGCGCGGACGTGGTGCACGTCGACGTCATCGGCCACCAGTGGTGGTGGGAGTTCCACTACCCGACCGAGGGCGTGACGACGGCCAACGAGCTGCACGTACCCGTGGGCCGGTTGGTGGCCATCACGCTGACCTCAAAAGACGTGATCCACTCCTTCTGGCCGCCCAAGCTGGCGGGCAAGATCGACGCCGTGCCCGGCCGCCTCAACCACATGTCGCTCCAAGCCGACAAGCCGGGCACCTATTACGGCCAGTGCGCCGAGTTCTGCGGCATGGCCCATGCCGACATGCGCCTGCGGGTGGTGGCCCACAGCGCGGGCGACTGGGCCAAGTGGGTGGCGGCCAACACGGCAACGCCCCGATTGCCCATCGAGTCGGTCGAGGCCAAGGCCGCGGCGGGCTCCACCCTGTTCCGACAGAAGGGCTGCGCGAGCTGCCACACCGTCGAGGGCTACTCCAAGGGGACGGTGGGCCCGAACCTAAGCCACCTCCAGCAGCGCAAGGTGTTCGCAGGCGCCATCTTCGAGATGAACGACGAGAACCTGCGCAAGTGGCTGCGCAACCCGCCCAAGGAGAAGCCGGGCTCGATCATGCCGAACCTGAACCTCTCCGAAGACGAGATCACCAACCTCATCGCCTACCTCGACACGCTCAAGTGAGCCACGCTGAAGTGACCGGAGCCCGCCGATGACCGACGTATCCCTCGCCCCCGCCGCTTCTTCGCAGGCCGCGGCCGAGCCGCGCCTGCTTCGTCGTCCGCTGCACCCGACCGGCATCTGGTCCTGGCTCACCACCATCGACCACAAGCGCATCGGCATCCTCTACGGCGGCACGTCGCTTCTGTTCTTCCTCGCGGGCGGCATCGAGGCCCTGCTCATCCGCCTCCAGCTCGCCCGGCCCAACGGCACCGTCATCCCTGCCGGGCTGTTCAACGAGCTGTTCACCATGCACGGCACGACGATGATCTTCCTGGTCGTCATGCCGCTGTCGGCCGCCTTCTTCAACTACTTGGTGCCCTTGCAGATCGGGGCCAGGGACGTGGCCTTCCCCCGGCTGAACGCGTTCAGCTACTGGACGTTCCTGTGCGGTGGCCTGTTCCTGTACTCCAGCTTCCTGCTGGGCGGGGCGCCCAACGGCGGCTGGTTCGGCTACGCGCCCAACACCACGGTGACCTTCAACCCGGGCCACAACATCGACTTCTGGGTCTTCGGCCTGCAGATCCTGGGCATCGCGTCGACCGTCGGCGCCGTCAACTTCGTCACCACCATCCTGAACCTGCGGGCTCCGGGCATGACCTTGTTCCGCATGCCCATCTTCACGTGGATGTCGCTGGTGGCGAACTTCCTGTTGCTGTTCGCCATGCCCATCATCACCGTGGCCTTGTTCTTGTTGATGTTCGACCGCAACTTCGGGTCCCACTTCTTCGACCCGACCGCGGGCGGCAACGCCATCTTGTGGCAGCACCTGTTCTGGCTCTTCGGCCATCCCGAGGTGTACATCCTCATCCTCCCGGCCATGGGCATGGTCTCCGAGATCATCCCTGTCTTCGCCCGGAAGCCCTTGTTCGGCTACCGGGTCATGGTGATCTCGGGGATCGCCATCGGGTTCATGGGCTGGGGCGTGTGGGTGCACCACATGTTCTCGACCGGACTCGGACCCGTGGCCGTGTCCGCCTTCTCCCTGTCCACCATGTTCATCGCCGTGCCCACCGGCGTGAAGATCTTCAACTGGCTCGGCACGCTGCACGGCGGGTCGCTCAAGTTCTCGACGCCCATGCTGTTCGCGGTCGGGTTCGTGGCCATGTTCACCATCGGCGGCCTGTCCGGCGTGACCCACGCGGTGTCGCCTCACGACCGTCAGCAGACCGACACGTACTACGTGGTGGCCCACTTCCACTACGTGCTGTTCGGCGGCTCGCTGTTCGGGATCATGGGCGGCATCTACTACTGGTGGCCCAAGTTCTTCGGCCGCTTCTTGAACGACCGCCTGGGCAAGTTCCACTTCTGGCTCTGGTTCATCGGGTTCAACATGACCTTCGGACCCATGCACTTGTTGGGCCTCCAGGGCATGCCCCGGCGGATCTATCGGTACCCGACCGGGATGGGCTGGGACTTCTGGAACATGGTGTCGACCATCGGCGCCTTCACCATCGCCACGTCCGTGCTGATCTTCATCATCAACGTGTACCGCAGCACCCGTCACCCCGTGTACGCCTCGTCGGACCCGTGGGACGGCCGGTCGCTGGAGTGGTCCATCCCTTCGCCGCCGCCCCACTACAACTTCGCCGAGGTCCCTGTGGTCACGCACGAGGACGACTACTGGCACCGCAAGTACACCGAGGACGCCAGCGGCAGGCTGGTGCGCCTGGAAGGCACGGCGCCCATCCCCGCGGTGATCACGGCCGAGGAGCGGGCCAATGGGAATGGGCACGGCAACGGGCACGGCCACGACGACCCGCCGGGCATCCATCTGCCTTCGCCTTCGTACTTCCCGCTGGTGGCCTCGACCGGCTTGCCGGTGATGGCCTACGGCATGGTCTACGGACGGGACGCGGGCCAGAACTACGTGATCACCGCCATCGGCGCCCTCATCGTGCTGGTGGGTCTGTTCGCCTGGGCCATGGAGCCGTCGGTGGAGCCCGAGGAGCACGTCGAGTCCGGTGATGCTCCGGGCGGACCCGAGGCGCTGACCGGCGGGGGCGACGGACAGCCCGCGTTGGTCGGCGCGGGCGCGGGTGTCGACGCGGAAGACGACGGCGAGCGCATCCCACGCGACCTGCTCCGAGGCGGACAGACCGAGTCCGAGGAGGAGAGGTAATGGCGACCGACGCCCCCGCCGTGCAGGCCGAGCCCGCGCTCACCGCGCCCGAGGCCCACGCCCACGTCACCAACACGGGCCTGTCCAACGAGAAGCTGGCCATGTGGGCCTTCCTCGGATCTGAGTGCCTGTTGTTCGGCGCCTTGATCTCGACCTACTTCCTCTACCGGGGCCGCAGCCCCGTGGGCCCGTATCCCAAGGACATCTACGACATCCCCTACACGTCGGTCAGCTCGTTCGTGCTGTTGATGAGCTCGCTGACCATGGTGCTGGCCTTGGCCGCTATCCAGCGGGGCGACTCGCGCCGGCTGCGGGTGTGGCTGTTGGCCACCGCGTTGCTGGGGTCGAGCTTCATCGCAGGCCAGGTCTATGAGTTCACGACGTTCATCCGCGAGGGCCTCACGCTCAAGACCAACCTGTTCGGGAGCAGCTTTTTCGTCCTCACCGGTTTCCACGGCGTGCACGTCACCGTCGGCATCGTCATGCTGCTGTCGTTGTGGACGCTGTCGATGCGGGGCAAGCTCCCGCAGGAACGGGCCGAGGTCGTGGAGATCGCGGGTTTGTACTGGCACTTCGTGGACGTGGTGTGGATCGTGATCTTCACCGTCGTGTACCTGATCCCGTCACCGACCCCGCACGGAGGCTGACGTGAGCACCGAGGCCATCGAGGAATCCGAGGCCCATCGCCGGCCCCATGCCGAGGGCGGCGAGCACGGCGCCCATCCGACCGAGGCGACGTACATCAAGATCGCCATGATCCTGGCCGCCGTCACCGGGATCGAGGTGGCGCTGTACTACACGTCGTTCAACCAGCAGGCCACCAACGCCATGCTGATCGCGCTGGCGGGCATCAAGTTCGTGATGGTCGCCGCCTACTTCATGCACTTGAAGTTCGACAACAAGGTGCTGCGCAGGCTGTTCACCACCGGCTTCATCCTGGCCTCGCTCTGCTACGTGGCCTACCTGTGGACGTTGGGCGTGTTCAAGCTCTCGTTCCTGCCGTGGGCCTGACCGTTCTCGGTCACGGCCTGCTGGCCCACGCCGGGTCGGCAACCCATCCCTGGGCCTTCCACGCCCACCCCGACGTGTGGGCCCTCATGGCCTTCATCGTGGTCGGCTACGTCTGTGCCGTGCGCTACGTCGGCCCTCACAAGGCGGTGCCCGGCGAGCCGTTGCTGACCCGGCGCCAAGGCCTGCTGTTCGGCCTGGGCGTGCTGGCCCTGTGGGTGCATGCCGACTGGCCGGTGCACGACATCGGCGAGGGCTACCTGTTCAGCGTGCACATGATCCAGCACACCGGGTTCACCTTGATCGCGCCGCCGCTTCTGCTGTTGGGGATGCCGGGCTGGATGACGCGCTGGCTCTTCGTCGACAACCCCAAGGTCCACGCCGTGGCCAAGCGGGTGCTGCGGCCCCTGCCCGCGGCCATCGTCTACAACCTGGTCACCGTCCTCACCCACTGGCCGGTGGTGGTCAACGCGTCGCTCACCCACCATCCGCTGCACTTCGGCGTGCACGTCGTGCTGTTCTTCAGCGCCGCGGCCATGTGGTTCCCCGTCCTCAACCGCGTGCCCGAGCTGCCCACCATGTCGCCGCCGCTGCGCATGCTCTATCTGTTCCTCCAGTCGGTGATCCCCACCATCCCCGCGTCGTTCCTCACCTTCGGCGACCGGCCGCTGTACTCGTACTACGCGCACGTGCCCCACGTGCTGCACCTGTCGGCCGTGGACGACCAGCAGTTGGCCGGCGCGCTGATGAAGGTCTACGCAGGGTCCATCCTGTGGGGCGTGATCATCGGCGTCTTCTTCCGGTGGTACGCGGCCGAGCAGCCGCCCCGGCGCAGGCCCGACGCGGTGCTCACGTGGGACGACGTGCAGATGGAGCTGGACCGCTCGTCGCCCGCCGGGTAGCGGTTCGTTCATGCGACGGCCGCTCGTCTTCGTGGTGGTCGCGGTGGTGGTCGTGGTCGGCGGCTTCCTCGCCTTTCGCCCGGCGTCGTCGGGAACGTCACACGTGGCCGCGGTGGGCGCGGCCGCACCCGGGTTCACCACCTTCGACCTGGACGGCAAGCGGGTGCGGCTGGGCGACGTGCACGAGCCCGTCCTGTTGAACTTCTGGGCCTCGTGGTGCATCCCGTGCCGCACCGAGTTCCCCATGCTGGCCAAGGTCAACGGGCACGGGGCCCGGGTGCTGGGCGTGGTGTTTCGCGACTCGACCGGCGACGCCCGCGCCTTTATGCGCGACCAGCACGCCACCTGGCCCGGCCTGCTCGACCCGCAGAGCAGGATCGCCGCGGCCTACGACGTGCACCCCAAGCCCGGCATCCCGGTCACCTATGCCATCGACGCCGCCGGCATCGTGCGGGCCAAGCACCTCGGTCCATTGACCGAGGACGACCTGTCGTCCCTGCTGGCCAAACTCCACCCCTGACCCCCCGCCCTTCTCGTCGGACTGGAGGACATAGCCACCCGCTGGGTGTTCCTATGTCCTCCAGACGCGGGGGATGGGGCTACTCCCAGCGGAAGGTGAGGGCGGCCGCGACCGGGGCGACCACGGCCCACGCGGCCAGCACGGCCCAGGCCCGGCCGGGCACGGCGCCACCGCCGAGGGCGGAGTGCAGCGCGTCCGACAAGGCCGCCGCGGGCAGGGCCCGGGCGACGGTTCGCAACCCGCCGGGCAGCTTGGCCAGCGGGACCACCATGCCGCCGAGCAGCAGCAGCACGAGGTAGAGCCCGTTGGCCGCGGCCAGCGTGGTCATGGCGGGCAGGGCGCCGGCCATGAGCAGGCCCAGTCCGGCGAATGCGACAGTGGCCAGGACCACTGCGCCCGCGGCCACGGCCATGTCGGCCCCACCTGCATGCCACCCCAACGCCAGCGCCACCGGCACCAGCACGCCGACCTGCACGACCTCGACCACCACGATGGCCGCCGTCTTGGCCGCCAACAGTGCAGGCCGGCCCAACGGCGTCGACCCCAGCCGCTTCAACACGAGGTACTGCCGCTCGAACCCGGTGGCGATGGCCAGGCTCACCATGGCCGTGGACATGACGGCCAGGGCCAGCACGCCGGGGGCGAGGAAGTCGACTGGGTCCTTGGTACCGGTGGGCAGCACGTCCACCAACGAGAAGAAGACGAGCAGCAGCACGGGGATGCCGAGGGCGAGCAGCACCGACTCCCCGCGTCGCAGGGTCATCGCCACCTCGGCCCGTGCCTGGGCCGCGAACCGCCTCACGACGGGCCGCTCGACGTGAGCCGCAGGAACACGTCCTCCAATGTCTGGCGCCCGGCCCGCAGGTCGGCCAAGGGCAGGTCGTGCTCGGCCAGCCATGCGGTCAAGGCGGCCACGTTGCCAGGTGTGGCCGGTATCGACGCCACGTACTCGCCGGGGCGCTCTTCGATCACGGCAGCACCGCCCAACGCGGCGCCCAAGCCGGCTGCGTCGATCCCGGGCGGCGCGCCGAAGCGCACGTGGTCGCCTGCCGCGGCCGTCATCAACTCGGCTGGCGGGCCCGCGGCCACCACCCGGCCCTTGTCGATGATCACCACCCGGTCGGCCAAGCGCTCGGCCTCGTCCAGGTAGTGGGTCGTCAGCACCACGCACACGCCGTCGTCGCGCAACGAGCGCACCACGCCCCACAGCGTCTGGCGGGCGGCCGGGTCCATGCCCGCGGTGGGCTCGTCCAAGAAGGCGACCGACGGCCTGCCCACCAAGGCCAGCGCCAGCGACAGCCGCTGCTGCTCGCCTCCTGACAGCCTGCGGAACGGCGTGCGGGCCACCGGCTCCAAGCCCACCTGCGCCAACAGCTCGTCGGCCGGCATCGGAGCGTCGTAGTACGACGCGAACAGCCGCAGCGCGTCCCGCGCGTTCATGGTCGGGTACACGCCGCCGCGCTGAAGCATCACCCCGACGCGCGGCGCCACGCGCCTCCGGTCGGCCACCGGATCGAGGCCGAGCACGCGCACCTGGCCCCCATGCGGTCTGCGGTAGCCCTCCAACGTCTCCACCGTCGTGGTCTTGCCCGCGCCGTTCGGGCCGAGCAGTCCGAGCACCGTTCCGGCCTCGGCCGAGAACGACACGCCGTCGACAGCGCACACGTCGCCATAGCGGACGACGAGGTCCTCAACCTCGACGGCAGGCACGGACTCGCACGCTACCGTTCAGCCGTCATGATCGACATTCGCAGCCTGCGCACGGATTTCGAGGCCACCAAGGCCGCGCTGGCCCGCAAGAAGGTCGACCCGGCCGACGTCGACCGGGCCGTGGCGCTGGACGGCAGGCTGCGCGATCTGGCCACCCAACGCGACGAGCTGCGGGCCCAGGTCAACACGCTCTCCAAGCAGGTCGGCCAAGCCCGGCGCGACGGTGACGCGGCCACGGGCGACCAGCTCATGGCCGACAGCAGGCGGCTGGGCGACGAGGAGTCGAAGCTGGCCGACGAGGCCGCCGCGGTCGAGGCCGACCTGCGCGACCTGCTCCTGCGCATCCCCAACGTGCCGTCCGACTCGGCGCCCGACGGCGACACCGACGCCGACAATCCGGTCCTGCGCATCCAGAACTACGCACCAGAACGCTTCGGCGACCACCAACGGATTCCGCACTGGGAGATCGGCGCCGCCCTCGGCATCCTCGACCTCGAGCGGGCGGTGAAGATCTCGGGCTCCATGTTCTCCATGTTCCGCGGGCCGGGCGCCACCCTGGCCCGGGCCTTGTGCCAACTGGCATTGGACCGCAACGCCGACGCCTTCGAAGAGGTGCGTCCGCCCACCCTCGTCACGTCGGCCACCCTCACCGCCACTGGCCAGTTGCCGAAGTTCGCGGACGACGCCTACCACATCGAGCGCGACGACCTGTGGGCCGTGCCCACGGCCGAGGTCCCACTCACATCCCTGGCCAGAGACGAGATCCTCGACGAGGCCGACCTTCCCACCCGCCTCATGGCCTATACGCCGTGCTATCGCCGCGAGGCGGGATCGGCAGGCAGGGACACGCGCGGACTGCTGCGCGTCCACGAGTTCGACAAGGTCGAGATCCTCGCCTACACCACGCCGGAACAGGCCCCCGCCATGCTCGACGAGTTGGTGGCCAGGGCCGAAGGCACGATCGACGCCCTGGGGCTGGCCTATCGGGTCATCGAGATCTGCGTGGGCGACCTGGGCCAGTCCCACCACCGCTCCTATGACATCGAGGTCTATGCGCCGGGGTGCGACATGTGGCTGGAGGTGTCGTCGGTCTCCTGGTTCAGCGACTACCAGGCCCGTCGGGCCAACATCCGCTACCGTCCGAGCGAGGGCAAGGGCACCGCTCTCGTCCACACGCTCAACGGCTCGGCCTTGGCCGTGCCCAGGGTGTGGGCCGCGCTGGTCGAGACGTATCGACGAGACGACGGGTCCGTCGTCGTTCCCGACGCGCTGCGCCCGTACTTCCGCGGCATGGAGCGCATCGAGGCCCGGTGATCTCTGGAGGCCAGGGCCGGGAGGTCCACTCGGCCGCGGCCGCCCGCCTGGGCGATGTGGGCCAGCGCTACACGTCGGGCCGGCGGGCCCTGGTCCATGCCCTCACCATGTTCACCGGCCCGGTCACGGTCGACACCATCCGCAGTTGGCAGCCGCTGGCCCTCAGTTCGTTGTACCGCAACCTGACCGTGCTCGAAGAGGCGGGAGTGGTCCGCCGGGTGGCGACCCACGACGAGGCGCCCCGCTACGAGTTGAACGAGGACCTCACCGAGCATCATCACCACTTGGTCTGCACGTCGTGTGGGCTGGTCGAGGACTTCGTCTTCCCGCCCGCACTGGAGCGGGCCGTGGCCAAGGCCGGAGCCGCCGCCGGTCGGGCCATGGACTTCGACACGGCCGAGCACCATCTGGAGCTGATCGGACTTTGCCGGGGGTGCCGCGCCGGATAAGAATGAGAATCATTCTTATTTTGGCGGTAGCAGCAGGGAGGGTCTGGTGACGCGGCGACCGGTGTGTCGGCGGCTCGTGGTCGCGGCCGTGGCCGCCGCCGTGCCTGTGTTCGTGCTCGCAGCCGGGTGTGGATCAGATGGCGGAGGGGCCAGTCGGCCTGCCCAGGACGGCCGCCCGACAGTCGTGGCTGGCTTCTTCGCCTTGGCCGACGTCGTCCGGGCCGTCGCCGGACCTGGGGTGCGCGTCGTGGACCTGACACCGCCGGGCGTCGAGCCCCACGACCTCGAACTGTCGACCAGGCAGGTCGACGAGGTGCAGGACGCCGACGCGGTTGTGATCATGGCCCGGGCCTTTCAGCCCGCCGTGCAGCGGGCCGCCAACCGGGCCAAGGGCACGGTCGTGCGCGTGGCCATCCCTGACGCCGACCCGCACATCTGGCTCGACCCCGTGCGCATGCAGGACGTGGCCCAACAGGTCGCCGCAGCCATGCCCGGCGGGCACGCCGACGCCAGCGGGTTCGTGGCCCGACTGCAAGAGCTCGACCGTGCCTACCGCGACGGATTGCGGGACTGCGATCGGAGGACCATCGTGACCGCCCATGCTGCGTTCGGCTTCCTGGCCAAGCGATACGGCTTGGAGCAGGAGGCCATCACCGGACTGTCGCCCGAGGCCGAGCCCGACCCGAAGCGGCTGGCCCAGGTGGCCGATATCGTCCGCCGCACTGGGACGACGACTGTGTTCAGCGAGGAGCTGGTGTCGCCCAAGGTGGCCAAGGCCTTGGCTCGGGAGGCGGGCGTGAAGGTGGACGTGCTCAACCCGCTGGAGTCGGGGAGGCCGGGGACGTATCTGACCGCCATGGGCGAGAACCTGCGTCGGCTCCGCGCCGCGTTGGGGTGCCGATGACCAGCGACGCCGTCCTGCGGGCCGAGCACTTGGGCTTCTCATACGGGGACCAGCGCGTGGTAGACGACGTGTCGTTGGCCGTGGCGCCGGGCGAGTTCGTGGCCCTCGTCGGTCCGAACGGGGCAGGGAAGTCCACGTTGTTGCGGCTGTTGCTGGGCCTGCTCGAACCCACGTCGGGGTGGGTTCGGCTGTTCGGCGAGCCGCCCAAGGAGATGCGGGACCGGTGGCGGCTGGGGTACGTGCCGCAACGCCTGGCCGTGCCCGCCGACCTGCCTGCGACCGTGGCCGAAGTGGTGGCCGCGGGCAGGCTGGCCCGCACCGGCTGGCGGAGGCGCTTTCGGGCTGCGGACCGCATCGAGATCGAGCACGCCATGGAGTCGGTGTCGCTGCTCGACCTGCGGGACCGGCCCGTGCGCGAGCTTTCGGGTGGGCAGCAACAGCGCGCCTTCATCGCCAAGGCCCTGGCGGGCCAGCCCGATCTGCTCGTCTTGGACGAGCCGGTGGCGGGCGTGGACGCCGAGTCGCAAGAGCGGTTCCGCGACTCCCTCGTGCACTTGGTGCGCATGCACGCCGCCGCGGTGCTGCTCGTGTCGCATGAGCTGGGCGCGGTGGCCGACGATTTGAACCGAGTGGTCGTGGTCCGCGGCGGGCGGGTGTTCTTCGACGGGCCGCCTGCCGACCTGGCCGCCACTGGGGTGAGCCTCGGCGTGCACACGCAGGACCTGCCCTTGTGGCTGGAGTCGCTCCCGCCCCACAAGGACCACTGACTCATGCTGCCGCTGCCCTATCCGTTCGACCGCGACTACATGCAACTGGCCTTGGTGGCCGGGCTGGCTGTGGGCGCCACCGCGCCCTTGATCGGCGCCTTCCTCGTGCAGAAGCGCTTGTCCCTGCTGGGCGACGGCATGGGCCACCTCGCCTTCGCGGGCGTGGCCGCCGGGCTGCTGCTCGGGGTGTGGCCGGTACCCATCGCGTTGGCGGTTGCAGTCGCGGGCGCAGTCGCCATCGAGCGGTTGCGCAGGGGCGGACGGACCAGCGGCGATCTGGCCCTGGCCCTCGTCTTCTACTCGGGCATCGCCGCGGGCGTGGTGCTGGCAGGCCGGTCGGGCTCGTTCAACGCCAGCATCCTGGGCTACCTGTTCGGCTCCGTCCTCACCGTGAGCAACGCCGACGCCGTCACTGTGGTCGTGCTCGGGCTGGCCGTGCTGATCGTGTTGGCCGTCATGGGCCGCGTGCTGTTCGCCGTCGTGTTGGACGAGGAGTCGGCTCGGGTCGCAGGGCTGCCCGTCGACGGCGTCAACACCTTGCTGGCGGTGCTCGCCGCGGTGACGGTGGTGGCGGCCATGCGCGTGGTGGGCGTGCTGCTGGTGGCGGCCATGATGGTCCTGCCCGTGGCCGCGTCACAGGTGGTGGCATCGTCGTTTCGTCGAGCGGTGACGCTGGCCATGGCCATCGGAGTCGGCGCCGTCGTCGTGGGCCTGGGCCTGGCCCGGGTCTGGGCCCTGCCTCCCGGAGGCACCATCGTGCTGGTCACCGCGGCCGTCTACGCCGTGTTGTCCGTGGTCCGGTCGACGGCCCGATCGGCCATCCGGTTCCGGCCCCGCGCCTGAGCCCGGCGGATCAGGCCAGGCCGATCAGGCCGGTCAGGTGGACGCGACGCGGACGTCGCGGGGGCCGGGCACGCGGGTATGGGCCAAGCCGTGTCGGTCGCACGCCAAGGCGAACAGGCGGGCGTCGCGCACGGCACAGCCCTTCGGGTCGTTGTTGAAGAACACGAACACGTCGGGCTCACGGCCGAACACCTCGGCCAGGGTCTCGGCCCAGCGGTCCAACGCCCGCTCGCCGTAACAGGGCTGGGGCGTGGCCTTGCCCTCGTGCAGGCGGAGATAGCCCCAGTCCGCGGTGCGCACCACGGGCGTGCGCCGGCGCGGGGTGTCGGCCAGGCAGAAGGCGGCGCCGTACCGGCGCAGCACGTCGTAGGTCTCGTCGGTGAACCAGCTCTCGTGGCGGAACTCCACGGCCACGCGCACGTCGTCGGGGAAGAGGCTCAACGTGTGGTCCAGCTCGGGCAGCCGCTCGGCTTGCAGGTTGGGCGGAAGCTGCAACAGGACAGGACCGAGCTTCGACCCCAGCCCGCGGGCCCGCTCCATGAAGCGCTGCACCGGCTCGTCCGCCTCGCGCAGCCGCTTGATGTGGGTGAGGTAGCGGCTCATCTTGACGACCATCACGAAGTCGTCGGGCGTGCGCTCGGCCCAGCGCACGAACGTCTCCGCCTTGGGCAGGCGATAGAAGGCGTTGTTGACCTCTTGGGTCTGGAAGTGCTCGGCGTAGTGCTCGAGCCAGCGGGCCTGCGGAACGTCCGACGGGTAGTACGTGCCCTTCCAAGATGCGTACTGCCAGCCGGACGTCCCGATGTAGATCACGGCGATGCCACCTCGACCCGCGTCCTCGACCTGCGTCCTCGACCGCGCCCCGGCCCGACCGCTACCGCCGGTTGAGGACCTTGGTCACGAAGTCCTTGCCCGTGATGACCACCCGGTCGAGGACGGCCACCGGAACTCCCAACAAGATGTTGGCGGGCGGCTGGTCGGGCTGAAGGGGATGAGGCCGGGTGGGGGCGGAGTCCTTGGCCTGCTCCAAGGCCTGGCCCAACTCCTCCAACTGCTGGACGGTCATGGCCTCGCGCACCTTCGGGAAGAGATCGTCCTCTTCCTCCTGCACGTGGTGGCGGACGTTCTCGATCATCACCGCCACCTTGGCGTCGAAGCGTTCGGCCGTGGGCGGCATCTTCTCGATCTCGCTGAGCATGACCTTCACCGCGTGATGCTCTTCGAGGGCCTCGAAGATGGTGGGCGTGCTGTCGGCCAGCGCCTCACGTACGGCTGGGTAGAAGACCTGCTCTTCGATCCCCGCATGGATCGACAACTGGGTGACGATCTTTTGGACCACGTCGCCCTTGGCCTTGGTCCCGTTGCCCTTGGCCAACTCCTCGAATCGGGAGAAGAGGGCCTCGACGTTCTGGTGGTCTTGCTTGAGAAGGGTCAGCGCATTCATGGCCCCAGACCTTCCCTCACGCGTAGAGCTCCAACCCGGCTGCATGGATGAGGCGGGCCGCGTCCAAGTCGGCCTTGTCCGCCCCGTCGCCGCCGTAGCCCTCCATCTCCAAGACGGCGGGCAGACGCTGCACCGCGGGATGGCCGAGGAAGGAGGCCAGTCCGTCCTCGCCGATCCAGCCCTCGCCCAGGTTGGCGTGCCGATCGCGATGCGCGCCCAGCGGCACCTTCGAGTCGTTCAAGTGCAGGCAGCGCAGGCGCGACAGGCCGACGGCGGCATTGAGCCCGTCGATCACCGCGTCCATTTGGGCGGGCGTGGAGAAGTCGATGCCCGCGGCCCACAGGTGTTGACTGTCGAGGCACACGCCGAGGCGCTCGCTGCCGCCCGCGGCGTCGATGACCAGGGCCAGCTCTTCGAAGGTGCGTCCGATGGTGCCGCCCGCGCCGGCGGTGTTCTCCAACAACAGGTCGCTGCCCGCGGGCACGGCTTCCAGCGCGGCGCCGATGGCGTCGGCGATGGCAGGAAGGCGCGGTTCGAGCCCGGCGCCCAAGTGGCTTCCGACATGCACGATCAGGGAGGCGGCGTCGAGGGCGGATGCCACCCGCAGGTTCTCGGTGAGGCAGGCGGCCGAGCGGGCGCACACGGCTTCGTCTGTGCTGCCCAGGTTGATCAGGTAAGTGGCGTGACAGACCCAGTCGCGCAGACACGAGCTCGACCGCCTGCGTGCGGCCAGCGCGGCCAACTCGTCCACATCACGCGAGGTGGGGCGCCATTGACGCGGGCTCTGGGTGAAGACCTGGATGACGTCGCACCCAGCGGACTCGCCCCGCTCGATGGCCTTGCCCAATCCGCCCGACTGGCGGACGTGGGCCCCGAACAGCAACGCGCTGGAGGTCCGGCGAAGGGCCGAACTGCCGGCTAGGAGAGGCGGCGCGAGCGTCGGTAGACGCGGCGGCGGGCCAGCGGCTGCAACTCGACGCCGCCGTCGTCGATGACCTCTTCGATGACTTCAGGCCTGCGGTCGACGTAGATGCGCCGACCTCCGCCTTGGAGCAGCGGGACGCAGACGGCGACGAGCACCATCAGCAGGACGAGGAGGAGGAAGAACCCGATCATGGCCCGCATGTCCCCGCCGCGGTCATGGGTGAAACCGAGGTTTGCCCGGCCCCGTCAGCGGGGACGCCGGAGGGCATGTATATCGGCATCGGCACCCTCATCATCATCATCATCCTGGTCCTCCTGCTCACCTAGCAGCAGCGCTCGGCTCGGCAAACCCTCATTCCTCCGCACGCCCACGCTGCACCCGGAATCGCACCGGTACCGGGGCGGCGAGAAAGCGAGAACGAGAGCCCATGGCTGACCGCACCACCTTCCATGTCATCCCTGACGCGCAGAGCTGGAAGGTCAAGAACGAGGACGACGCCACCTACGACGCCCTGGTCGACAACAAGGACAGGGCGGTCGAGTTGGCACGTGAGTACGCCAAGCAGGCACCGCTCGGCCAAGTGATCATCCACACGCGTGACGGCCGTATCGCCGAGGAGTTCACCTACGGCGAGGACCCCCGCGGCACGCCAGGCTGACACCAGCACGCCTGTCCCCAACGCCCCGGCCCAGCAGGTTCGTGGCACTATCGGCGTCGTGAATCGACCTCTTCGGACACCGGCGCTGATCGCCCTGCCGATCGCGGTGGTGGTGATGGCCGGCGTCGTGGCGTGCACGCGCTCCGAGCCACGCCCCATCGCCCAGGCCGGCGCGGCCAAGCCGAACATCGTGTTCGTGCTGGCCGACGACCTGTCCAGAAACCTGGTGCCGTTCATGCCCAACGTCCGGCGCATGCAGGCTCGGGGCGTGCGATTCAGCAACTACTTCGTGACCGACTCGCTGTGCTGTCCGTCGCGATCGTCGATCTTCACCGGCCGGTTCCCGCACAACACCGGCGTCTTCAAGAACGCCGGGCCCGACGGCGGGTTCAACGCCTTCAGGGACAAGGGCCAAGAGGACGACACCTTCGCTACCAGCCTGAAGGCCGCGGGCTATCGCACGGGCATGATGGGCAAGTACCTCAACGGCTACCTGCCCAAGCCCGACGGCAATGTCAACGGCTATGTGCCGCCAGGCTGGGACGAGTGGGACGTGGCTGGCAACGGCTACGGCGGGTTCGACTACGCGCTCAACGAGAACGGGCAAGTGCATCGGTACGGCCGGGACCAGGCCGACTACCTCACCGACGTGATCGCGAACAAGGCCGTGTCGTTCATCAGCAACGCGGCGGACGCCAAGCAGCCCTTCGTCCTCGAGGTGGCCACCTTCGCTCCGCACGCGCCGTACACGCCTGCTCCCCGGGATGCGGCCAAGTTCCCTGACACGCGGGCGCCGCGGGACCGGGCCTTCAACCACGACAACGCAGGGATGTCGTCGTGGCTGGCCGGTCTCGAACCGCTGACCGCGCAGGACATTTCGACCATCGATCAGGGATACCGCAAGCGGGCCCAGTCGGTGCAGGCCATCGACGCCATGCTCGGGCGCATCAACCAGACGCTCACCGACGCGGGTGTGGCGGGCAACACCTACGTGATCTTCAGTTCGGACAACGGCTACCACATGGGCGAGCACCGCTTGACCCCAGGAAAGATGACCGCCTTCGACACCGACGTGCGGGTTCCATTGATCGTGACCGGTCCGGGCGTACCCGGTTCACGCGTCATCGAGCAGGTGGCGGAGAACATCGACGTGCGGCCCACGTTCGAGGACTTGGCGGGCGTGCCCGTTTCCAGCTCGGTCGACGGACACAGCCTGGCGCCGTTGATCTCGGGCGACAGCGTGGTCGACTGGCGCTCGGCCGCCTTGGTCGAGCACCGCGGGCCGGTGCGCGACCCAGCGGACCCGGACGCACCCGGCGCCGAGAGCCCCAACCCTCCGAGCTACAACGCCATCCGCACCGCGGACACGCTCTACGTGGAGTACGTGACCGGCGAGCGTGAGCTCTTCGACTTGAGGAGCGACCCGGACCAGCTCGTCAATGTGGCCGACGACGTCGACCCGTTGTCGGTGGCGCAACTCCACACGGCACTCGTCGCGGCTACGGAGTGTCAAGGCGCCGATGCCTGTTGGGCTGCGCAGCACACCGCGCAATAAACACATTTCGGGACAAGACGACGTTTCTTGACCGCTCCCGTAGTTTGTGGCTTGCGCCTCGGTTACATTGACGGCTCTTACCACCCGGGGGGGACGTTGATTCACACTTCACGGCGTCCCGCGGCCGGCCCTGTCATGTGGTCGATCGTGGGAACAGTTGTCATCTGCCTGGCTGCGCTCGTCGCAGCCGCCGCGCCCAGCTCTGCGGGCACGACCGTCACCACGTTGGGCATCACGTCGAGCCCGTCGCTGTATCCCGCGTTCGACCCCATCATCTCGGACTACGTCATTCGCTGTGACCCGGGCGAGAGCGTGCAGGTCTCGGTCAACGTGCCGACCGGCTACGAGGCGTTCGTCAACGGCGGCGGCGGGCACACGAGTTCGTTCACCACCCCGGTGAACCTGTTGGAGGGCCAGGCGTTCTCGGTCACCGTCTTGAACCTGAGCGCGGGTTCGGGCTCTACCTATCACGCCCGTTGTCTGCCGACCGACTATCCGAACTTCACCTCGCAGAAGCCCGGCACGCCGCAGGCGGAGTACTACCTGACCACGGCCATGTACCCGGCCATGTTCTCGCCAGGCACGCCGGTGGAGAACCAGTACCCCACCATCTGGAGCAACGACGGGGTGCCCGTCTGGTGGATGCCGATGCACAAGAAGACCTTGAACATGACGCTGCTGCCCAATGGCGATGTGGCCTTCATCGGCCTACAGACGTCGGTCGCCGAGGAGTTCGACCTCAATGGCAAGCCGGTGCGCTCGCTCGAACTGCCTGGGAGCGGCGTCGAGGTCCACGAACTGCAACTGCTGCCCAACGGCAACTTCCTCACCGCGAGCAACCGCATCAAGCCCCACGTCAACCTCGCCTTCATGGGCGGCCCGACCGACGTGAACATGTGGGACGTTCTGATCGTGGAGGCCACGCCGAGCGGACACGTGGTCTGGTCCTGGTTGGCGAGCGACCACATCGACGTCCATGAGACGGCCGCGCAGTGGTACGACTACATCGTCACCTCGGGCGACGACGGCCGGGGCTACGACAACATCCATTTCAACTCGGCTGAGATGAGGGGCGACAAGGTGCTGCTGTCCTTCCGCCATCTCGACGCCGTCTACGAGGTGGACAAGGCCACGGGCGACATCGTCTACAAGCTCGGCGGCACCACCACCTCCAAGAGTTTGGCCGTGGTCGACGACCCCGTGTTCACGGACGGCGGGAGTTTCGCGGGCCAGCACGACGCCCGGTACTTCGGTGAGCAGCCGGACCAGGTCACCATCCACGACAACGGCACCGGGAAGAACAGGGCCCCCAGGGCGGTCCGATACGCCATCGATCGGGCCGGGCACAAGGCCACCCTGGTCGAGTCCGTCACCGACAGCCTGGCCCCTTCGTCAGGATGCTGCGGGAGTGCCCGCAAACTCTCGACGGGAAACTGGCTGGCCGCGTGGGGCTTCAACACCGTCGTGTCCGAGGTGAACACGGCCGGGGAACACCAGGCCTTCATCAACTGGACCGACGCCGGCTTCGGGAACTACCGGGCCGAGCCCGTGATGCCTGGCATCCTCAGCCGCAACGCGCTGCGCAGCGCCATGGACACCCGCCTCGCCGGGTAAGGCCCGCCCGCCCGACGCGGCCGCCCGCCCGACGCGGCCGCGCCGCGCCGCGCCGTACCCCACTCGGTCTGGAGGACATAGCAACCCGCTGGGTGTGCCTATGTCCTCCAGTCGTGTGAAGGAAGGGGGTGGTGCGTCGTGGGTCAGGCGAACTGCTTGACGGCCTCGTCGGCCCAGGCGCATGCGGCGTCGGCCGAGGTGGTCAGCAGCGTGCCGGTGGCCAGGGCCTTGCCGTGCAGGATCACGCAGACCCACGACGTGCCCTGGTCCACGGCGTAGGCGCCGTCGCCGCGTGCTTGCGACGAAGTCGTCAGCCCGAGCGACCTGGCCCCTTGGGACCCTTCGTTCAACGCGGCCTTGGCCGCCTCGTTGGATGCGAACGTCACGAACGAGATCGACCCCGCCTCGGCCGGGTTGCCCGCGGCCACGAAGGCGCAGCGAAAGCCCTTCTTGGGGTCGGCCAAGTCGGCCGACGACCGGTCCATGTTCAGCGTCACCTGCTGGCCCGCGCTCTTGGACAGCGCGCCCGCATCGAGCTTGCTGCAGTCCTTGGGGGGCGCGATGTCGGACCGGCGCAAGGTGGAGTCGGTGGGCACGGTGCTGGGCGACGTGTTGTGCGAGGACTTGGTGCACCCGGTCAGGAGAAGGACGCCCACTATGGCCGCGGCGCCTGCCGCGAGAGGGCGAGCAGCAGGGCTCGGCATCATCGGATCGTATTCCCCGCCGAATTTTCCACAGCACCTGCTGCTGTGGAAAAGCGCGGGGGTGGGCCGGTCAGGAGCAGCGGTAGGTGCTGGGGGGACCGGTGATGGCGTATGCGGCCAGGCCGTCGCCCACGAACACGACGTGAGCGCCGGGGTCATTGCGCGTCCAGCGTGACTCGGGCGGCTCGTCTGGCGGCTGGCCTCCAGGCAGGCCGATGCGCCACCGGGCCAGGTCGATGCCCAGCTCGGGCTGCGGGCCGCCGACGGGCACGACCACGTACTCGATCCTGTGGCTGCGCACCATGGCCCGCCATGCCTCACACGTCTCCACCGGCTGCCACGCGCCCTGCGGCCCGCGCTGGCCCAGCATCTCCACGTGATTGTCCAAGGTGCGGCCATACAGCGGATAGGAGAAGACGAAGCCTGAGTAGCCGATGCGGGCGCCGTGCCGGCGCTCGGCCCAACGGGCCACGTCCAGGTTGACGAAGCGGCGCGACCGGTACCGGACCTGCATGGGCCAGCCCAACACCACGACGGCCGCCAGGCCGACAGCCAGCGCGGCCCGTCGGCGCTGGACGAGCCACGGCCAGGCCGCGACGAGCGCGAAGGCGACGGCTGCGGTCAAGATCGCAACAGGGGCGAAGCCCTTGGGCCAACTGTCGGCCCCGCCTCGGCCGAGCTGCGTGGCGGCCAGGACGACGCCCAGCACGGCGGTGACGAGCAGCCGAGCCCTCGTCCATCGGGCCATCACCAGCGGCACGATCACCAAGGCGATGGCCACGGCCGGGAGCATGTAGCGCAGGTTGAACCCGAACAGGTTGGCGGTCACGAAGTGCACGCCGGGCGTGGCGATGAGCTGCGGGGCCCACACCGTTCCCGGCGTCACGAAGAACACCGCGAAGGCGAACACGGCGACCACGGCGGGCACCAGTCGGTGTCGGCGCAAGGTGATGATCCCCACGCCCATGGCCACGGCCATGATCCCGATGATCACGAACCAGGCCGAGCCCATGCCCGTGCGCAGTCCTGGCAACAGCGCCACGCGCCACAAGTGCCAGTCGGTCACGTGGCGCAACAGGTTGTGGCCGTACACGTCCATCGACGGCGTGGGCGGCCGGGCCAACTCGATGGGCCCGGCCCCGATCCGAAGACCGGGGATGGGGTTGCCAATGGCGAACAGGTTGCGCAGGTACCAGTAGCTCCCGGTGGCGACGGTGGCCACGCTCCAGCGCACGATGGTGCCCAGTCGCAGGCCCTTGGGCGTGAGCACGGCCAGGCTCACGGCCAATGCCGCGATCGGCGCCACCAGGGTGAGCTTCGCCCCTAAGGCCAGGCCCGCGCCCAGTCCGCTGAAGATCGCTCCCGCTCGCCGTCCGTCCTTGGTGGACACGGCCCGCTCGTGCACCACGAAGGCGATGGCGGCCAACAGCCCCACCAACCCGAGCACGTCGTCCTTGGCCGTGCTGGCCTCGGAGACCACTACCACTGGGATGGTGAGAGCCACCGCCACGCCCGCCAGGCTGGCCGGGGCCACTCCCGCGTCCTCGCCGATGCACCAGCCCGCCAGCAGGGCCAGCGGGACCATGGCGATGTTGAGCAGGATCGACAGCATGTCGTTGCCCATGGCCAGGTAGGCGATGGCGTGGAGCAGCGAGGTGTTGGCCGGGTAATAGGTGACGAGGGCCTCGCCGTTGAGGAACTGCAACCTGCTCGTCCAACCGCTCTGCACGAAGTTGGCGGCGAAGGGCATGTGGTACCAGAGGCTGTCGCCGTTGCCGGGCCCGCCTCCCCGGCCGATGCCGGTCTCGACACCCCGCCCCACCCATGTGGCCCACTGCCCGAGCACCAACGCGCTCGACGCGGCCACGATGACGACGTCGGCCACTGACCGGTGTCGCGTCGGGCCCGACTCGGTGGACTCGACCGACGCCTCGCCCTCGTCCGGCCCCGACCGATCCTGGCCACGACCCTCGAGCAGGAAGGCCGATCCCGCACCAGCCGCGACCACGGCGGCCATCAGCGCCCAGGTCCTGAACAGCCCGACGCTGCCCAGCAGCTCGCTGATCACGACCAGGCCTGACAATGCCCCGATGGCGTCGGCCAGCACGGCCAGCGGACCGCTCCATCGGGGGGCCAATCGACGACGCCAGACCCGAGCCGCCATCCATGCGCCGCCGCAGAGCAATGTCAGCCTGAGAACACCTACCGCGTATTCCACGCCGCTCAACAGACCCACTCAAAGGGCATGGACACGGACAAAGGCCGCAGAATTCCCTTGTATTTCAAGGGTCCACTCGTTGTGGTGTGGGCATCCCACCGATATGGTCGGCAGGTCGCTCTAGGCGAGAGCGTTACGGGGGGCAGGTTGAAAATCAAACGTCTTATCCAGGGGCATCCGGGCGAGTTCGCCCTGACTGCGCTGTTCATCATCGCACTGCTCGGCGGCGTGGGACTCAACTCGATCCTCGCCAACCAGCGATCGCTCTTCAACTACTACGGCGGCGGCGGCGAGCCGACCGCCCCGCTCAGCGTTGGAGCCACCGGCGGCGACACGGTCATCAACGTGACCTGGAACGCCCCGGCCAGCGAGGGCGCCAGCCCGGTCACCGGCTACACCGTCTGGGTGCGCCACAACGGCTCCGTCGTCACCACTGACACGGTGTCGGGCAGCACCTTCGCCGATCAGATCACCGGCCTCACCAACGGCCTGTCCTACGACATCACCGTGGCCGCGATGAACGCGACGGGCGCAGGGCCAGAATCCTCGCCACCGGTCTCAGCGACCCCGTCCGGCAAGCCCGGCCAGCCCACCATCGACACGGTGACGCCAGGGAACCAGACGTTGAACGTCGCCTGGTCCCCGCCCGTGGACAACGGCGGCACGCCGCTCACGGGCTACCTCGTCGACGTCACCGAGCCGTCGGGCGTCCCCGCGGTGGCTGACCAGACCGTCGGTCCGAACACCACCACGGCAACCTTCTCCGGCCTGGTGAACGGCAAGTCCTACTCGTTCACGGTGACGGCCCAGAACGCCAACGGCGATGGGTCGCCCTCGGCTGCCGTGGCGGGCACGCCGTCCACCACGCCTGGCGCGCCCACCATCACCTCGGTGACGCCCGGCAACCAGTCGTTGGACGTGAACTGGACTGCCCCTGTCAGCGACGGCGGGTCGGCCCTCACCGGCTACTCGGTGGTCGCCACCCCGCAAGGCGGCGGCACCCCGGTGTCCGTGAACGTCGGCGGCGGCGTCACCTCGACGACCATCAACGGCCTGACCAATGGCCAGCCCTACGACGTCACCGTCACGGCCAGCAACGCCAATGGGGCGGGACCGGACTCAGCGTCGGTCGCAGGCACCCCCTCGACCACGCCCGCAGCGCCCACCATCACCTCGGTGACTCCTGGCAACCACACCCTTGACGTGGTGTGGACGGCCCCCAGCGACACGGGCGGCTCGGCCATCACCGGCTACACGGTGACCGCTGTCCCGCAGGGTGGCGGCACCACGAAGACGAAGTCGGTGGGGGTCACGCTTTCGACCACGATCGACACCCTGGTCAATGGCACGACCTATGACGTGACCGTCAAGGCCACCAACACCAATGGCAGCGGACCCGACTCGGCCGCAGTCGCCGGGACCCCGTCCACTGTGCCAGGGGCACCCACCCTCAACACGGTGACGCCCGGCAACCACACGCTGAACCTGGCCTGGACGGCGCCCAACAACGGCGGCTCTGCCCTCACCGGGTACAAGCTGTCGGCCACGCCACAAGGCGGCGGCTCGGCCGTAACCGGCACGGCCGCAGGCGGCGCCACGACGGGCTCGATCGTCGGGCTGGTCAACGGCACCACCTACGACGTGACCGTCACGGCCACTAACGCCAACGGCGACGGACCCGTCTCCAACGTGGTGTCGGGGACCCCGTCCACCGTGCCGGGCGCCCCCACCATCACGTCGATGACTCCTGGCGATCAGGAGCTGACCGTGACGTGGAACCCGCCCGCTGACACCGGCGGGTCGCCCATCACCGGCTTCACCGTGACGGCCACGCCGCAAGGCGGCGGCGCAGCCGTCGATGCCACCCCGGCGCCTGGTGCGTCGGCCACGTCGGCCACCATCACGGGGTTGACCAATGGCGTCACCTACGACGTGACGGTCAAGGCCGTCAACGCCAACGGGCCTGGACCGGCCTCGGCGGCCGTGCCGGGCACCCCCAGCGCGACCACCACCGTTCCCGACCCGCCGGTGATCAACGCGGCCACGCCGGGCGACGGCACGGCCACCATCGACTTCAGCGCACCCATCAACAACGGCGGCCTGCCCGTCGACTTCTACCGGGTCACTGCGACCCCGGTGGGCGGGGGTGCGCCGGTCGTGGGCAACAACGTGACGGGCAGCCCCTACACCTTGGGCGGCCTGACCAACGGCGTCGACTACGACGTGGTCGTCGAGGCCCATAACGCCAACGGCTTCAGCGCTCCGTCGGCCTCCCGTCGGGTCCGCCCGACCGGGGCAGCCCCAGTGGTGCCGGTGGTGCGGCCGGGGTACTGGCTGGGCGCGGCCGACGGCGGGCTGTTCGCCTTCGGGCAGCACGGCTTCTTCGGCTCCATGGTCAACCACTTCCTGGCCGGGAAGATCGTGGGCATCACGTCCACGCCTGACGGCCAGGGCTACTGGATGGTCGGCCAGGACGGAGGCGTGTTCGCCTTCGGCAACGCCGGCTATCACGGCGGTATGGGCGGCATCCACCTGAACTCCCCGATCGCGGGGATCGTGGGTGCACCGGACGGCCAGGGCTACTGGCTGGTCGGTGAGGACGGAGGCGTGTTCGCCTTCGGCTCGGCTCATTACGCGGGGTCGATGGGCGGCGTGAAGCTCACCGGACGGGTGGTCGCCATCGTGGCCACGCCGGACGGCCAGGGCTACTGGCTGGTCGGTGAGGACGGCGGGGTGTTCGCCTTCGGCAACGCTCCCTTCCTTGGTTCGACGGGTGGCCTCGTGCTGGATGCGCCGATCATGGGCATCGCCCGCAACGCGGACTCCACCGGCTACTGGCTGGCCAGCAAGAAGGGGGCCATCTACCGCTTCGGCACCGCCGGCTCCTTCGGGTCCACTGCGGGCGACCGGCTCAATGCCCCGATGACGGGTATCAGGGCCACGCCTGACGGACAGGGCTACTGGCTGACGGGCGGCGACGGCGGCGTGTTCGCCTTTGGCGACGCCGAGTTCGCAGGGACCATGGCCAACAAGGCCTTGGCCGCTCCGGTCGTCGGCATCGCCTAACCCGGACGCGCCTGGCGCGCCTCACGGCTTGTCGTTCTGGAGGACATGGCCTGCGGATTCCGCCGGCTATGTCCTCCAGTTCGCGTCTCGGCTGCGGTCCGGCGGGGTGCTCTGGCGGGCTGCGGGCTGGCGGCGGTCCGGGGCCTCAGCGCAGTTCGCGCTTGAGGATCTTGCCGCTGGCATTGCGGGGCAGCTCGTCCAAGAAGACCACCTCACGGGGCACCTTGTAGCGGGCCAGGTGCTCCTTGACGTGGCCCTTGACCGCGGCCTCGGTGAGCTTGGCCCCTGGGCAGGCGACGACGAAGGCCTTGAGCCGTTGGCCGAACTCGTCATCGGCCACCCCGACCACGGCCACGTCGGCCACGTCGGTATGCCGGGCCAGCAGGTCCTCGACCTCGGACGGGAACACGTTCTCGCCGCCCGACACGATCATGTCGTCGTCGCGGCCCTCGACGAACAACAGGCCGTCGTCGTCGAAGTGGCCCATGTCGCCCACGGACATGAGCCCGTCGACCATGGCCTTGTTCCCGCCGCCCGTATAGCCCTCGAACAACAGCTCGTTGCCCACGAAGATGCGGCCCGTCCGCCCCGCGGGCACTGGCTTGCCCTCGTCATCGAGGATGCGGACCGTGGTGCCCGTGGGCGGCCGCCCCGCCGTGCCCGGGGCCTGGCGAAGTTCCGCCGGAGTGGCGATGGAGGCCCACGCCACCTCGGTCGAGCCATAGAGGTTGTAGAGGTTGTCGCCGAAGGCGTCCATCCAGCGCACCGCCAACTCGCCGGTCAGGGCCGAGCCGCTGGCGGCCACGACCTTGAGGGAGGACGTGTCGTACCGGGCCCGGGTCTCCTCGGGCAGGGCCAGCATCCGTTGCAGCATGACGGGCACGACGGCCAGCGCGCTGGCCCGGTGGGTGGCGACGGCCCGCAGCGTCTGCTCGGGGTCGAAGCGCCGCTGCAACACGACGGTGGACGACAGGGCCATGCCGATGGTGAGGTGGGCCAGCCCCCACGCGTGGAACGTGGGCGCGGCGATCACCGTGGTCTGCCGGGCCCGCAGCGGAATGCGTGAGAACAGGGCGACGGCCGAGTCGAGTGATCGGGGCGTGCCCCGCGCTGCGCCTTTGGGTGCGCCGGTGGTCCCCGACGTGAGGATCACAACCCGCCCCGGCGATGCGGGCGGCTCCAGGTCGGTGTTGGGATGGTCGGCCACCAGTTGGTCGATGGTCGGCACCGGGGTGTCGCCTTCGCGCCAGGCCACCACGCAGACGCGGCTTTCGGTCGCGCCCGACACCACGTCGGCGAACTCGCTGTCGTAGACGATGGCGACTGCGCCTTCGCGGTCCAACACGTCGCACGTCTGCGGACCCGAGAACCCGGTGTTGAGGTACAGCACGTGGGCGCCCAGCTTGGACGCGGCGACGGTCGCCTCCACGAAGCCGCGGTGGTTGCGGCACAGCACGCCCACGCCGTCGCCTGCCTGCACGCCCAAGGCCCGCAGTCCGTGGGCCAGGGCGTTGGTGCGCTGGTGGACCTGGCTGAAGGTGAGGGCGCCCAAGTCGTCGATGAGGGCGACCTCGTCCGGATAGCGCACGGCCGACGCCACGTAGCCGCCCGCGGCCGTCGGACCCCACTTGGCCATGGCCCGCACCGAGCTGACCAGGCGGTCGGGTCGTCCCGCGTGCAGCACACCGGTGTCGACCAAGACCTTCAGCGCCCCCAATTGGCGGGGGACGGTGCTCAACCTGCCCAACAGGTCCATGCGCTCCTCAGTTCTCGGTTCCGCCCGCGGCCGCCGTCTTGTCCAGGGACTCGGATGCGGCCCAGCCGAAGATGCCCTTCGACATGGTCGAGCGTTCCACGCGGGCACGCGTGCCGAACACCGCGGCACGGACCCGATGCACGCCCTCGTCGTCGGGCGCGGCCAGTGCGGCCCACTCAGCCAAATGGCCTGCTAGCCGCAGCGCGCCCTCGTTGTTGTCGGTGCCGTCGTCGGTGCCGTCGTCGGCTCCGGCGGCCAGCGCTTCGGCCCTGGCCGCCAACACTGAAGCCCCGCCCGCCAGGTCGGCCACCTCCCGGGCCAGAGCCGCGTCGGGCGCGGGCTTGAGGGTGGCCGGATTGCCGTCGTACCAACCGCCGTAGAGCCGCCAGATGTTGCGGACCACGAACTCGGGCTCGTCGTAGATCGGCCGCAGATAGGGCCGGGCCAGCAGGTGAGCGGGCGCCCGCACGGTGTGCACGATGTCGTCCAGCCTGGCCCCCTCGTTCATCAAGGCCAAGGTCTGGTCGTGGAGCGACTCGAGCAGCTCGGCCGTGTCGGTCAACGCGGCCCGCACGCGGTCGGCACCGACAACAGGGAAGCCGTGGCCGGGCAGCAGCAGGTCCGCGTCCAACGCCGTCATCTGTCTGAGGGCGACGGCCCACTCCAACGGATAGCGCTGCACCTTCTGCGGATTGCCCGCGTTGGGCGAGGCCCAGATGAACAGGTCGCCGCAGCACAGCGTCTTGGCGTCGGGCACCCACGTCCACGTGTGGTCGTCGGTCTCGCCCTTGGCATGGTGCAGCTCGAAGCGTCGGCCGCCCACGTCGAGATCGAGCCGGTGGTCATACGTCTGGTCGGGATAGCGGTAGTCGACGGGCCAGCGCAGGTTGGGCGCCTGGAACTGGCGCTGGTTGATGATGCCGTTGTATCCGGCCGTCTTGATGTACCGGTCGAACCGGTCGGGCAGCGCGGCGTGGGCCACGACCTTGGGCTGGGCCCAGCCCTGTGATGCGGACTCCTCCTCGAACACGGGGACGCCGAAGACGTGGTCGATGTGGCCGTGCGAGTACACGGCGGTGTCGAGCCGCTTGGCCGACCAGCGCCGCACTTCGCCGTGCACGGCTCGAGCCAGAAAGAGGCTCCCGGTGTCGATCAGGACCAGTCCCACGGCCGTATCGAAGGCGGAGACGTTGGCGAAAGACGGGACGAATGCCGCTCCTTGGCCCACTTCGACCAGGCCGCCCATGGCCCCTACGGGATGGTGGTCCTCGATGTCGAGGTCGCCCCGCCAGAGCCGATCGGCCAGGTCCAGGACGTCCTCACCCATCACCACCGAGCCTCCCTCGGGCGGGTCGCCCTAGCATTCGCGGCGTGGCAGTAGACCCTAGTGCCATCGACGGCCGCTCGGCCCGGGCTCTGCGAACGCGTGAGGCGATCGTGGATGCCCTGCTGAGTCTCATCGCCGACGGTGAGTTGAAGCCCCCCGCGCCGCGGATCGCGCAGCGCGCGGGCGTGTCGCTGCGCTCCATCTATCAGCACTTCGAGGACCTCGAGGCGCTCTTCGCCGCGGCCCACGCCCGCTACACCCGACACCTCTTGACCTTGATCGACGAGGTGCCCGACGACGGCCCGGTCGAGGAGCGCCTGGATGCGTTCGTGGCCCAGCGGGCCCAGGTGATGGAGGAGGTCACGCCCGCCCGGCGGGCCGCGTTGTTGCAGGAGCCGTTCTCGCAGCAACTGCGCGACGGCAGGGACCGCATCTACGACATCGCCACCGCCGAGGTGGCCCGCGTCTTCCGGCTGGAACTGGAGGCCGCCGCGTCCGAGGGCTCGGTCAAGGGCTCGGTCGAAGGCTCGGCTGCCAGCGCCCGCTCTGATCTCCTCGCCGCTCTCAGCATGGCCGCCAGTTGGGAGGCGTGGGACCACCTGCGGCTCGGGGGTCTTGACACCGAAGGCGCACAACGGGTCATGCGCTTGGCGCTGGCCGCACTCCTAGGAGCACGCCGTTGAAATTCGGGATCATCTTCGCCAACACCGGCCCCGCGGCCGTGGACTTCGAGTACGCGGCCGAGCTGGCTCGGCTGGCCGAGGAGAACGGCTTCGAGTCGTTGTGGACGGTCGAGCACGTGGTGGTGCCCGCGGCCTACGAGTCGCAGTACCCGTACGCCAAGGACGGGCGCATGCCCGGCGGCGAGGACGTGCCCATCCCCGACCCGTTGGTCTGGCTCTCGTTCGTGGCCGCGGCCACGACGCGCATCAAGTTGGCGACCGGCATCCTCATCCTCCCGCAGCGCAACCCGGTCGTGTTGGCCAAAGAGGTGGCCACCCTCGACGTGCTGTCGGGCGGACGGGCTGTGCTCGGGGTGGGGGTGGGCTGGCTGAAGGAGGAGTTCGACGCGCTGGGCGTGCCCTTCAGCGAGCGGGGCGCCCGCACCGACGAGGCCATCGAGGTATTGCGGATGCTGTGGCGCGACGCCGAGCCCTCGTTCGCCGGGCGCTTCACCGGCTTCGAGCGGGCCAAGTCGTTCCCCAAGCCCGCGCAGTCGGGCGGCCCGCCCATCGTCGTCGGCGGCCACACTCCGGCCGCGGCCCGTCGAGCCGGGCGGCTGGGCGACGGCTTCTTCCCGGGCCGGGGCAAGCTCACTGAGTTGGGGCCGCTGCTCGACGAGATGCGCCGCGCCGCGACCGAGGCCGGACGCGACGCCGACGCCATCGAGGTCACCGCGGGCGGGGCCATGGACGTCGAGGGCGTGAAGCCCTATGCCGACTTGGGCGTGTCCCGCATGGTCATCCCGCCGCTGGGCTACGACCTGGGCACGCTGCGCGAGCAGCTTCCCCGCTTCGCCGAGTCGGTCATCTCCAAACTGGGCTGACATTGCCGGAATGAGTGGGCGGCAGCGCCTGGCGTGACTGAGGTTTGCCGGGCGCGAGCGGCGGGGACGAAGCCCCACATGCTGACCATCCTGTTGATCGTCCTCCTGGTTGTCCTGCTCTTTGGCGGCGGCGGGTATTACGCCCGGGGCCGGCGCCGGCTGTAGCAGCCCCCCAGTTCCAACCGTTTTGCCCTCCGGGCGGTCGGGGGCGCAACATCGTCCTCCCGTGTTGCGCCCCCGCCGCCGGATTCCTTTTCTGGCTTCCGTGGCCGCCATGGCTGTGCTGGTCATGATGAGTGCCGGATGCAGCAGGAGCCCGGCTCCCGCATCCGCCCCGCCCACGACGGTTGCCACTTCGGCGTCGACCCAGCCCAGCACCTCGGTGCCCGCAGGCGGAACGACCCGCTTCACCCTTGGCCCGTGCCAGCCCGTGCCTCCCCCCGCCGCGCCGGCCGCGTGGATCCCGTCGGATCTGCCCTTGCCGCCGGGCACGTTCACGGTGCAGGACTTCACCCCGCAGGGCTCGCCTTCAGGGACGTACCAAGCCATCCTGGCCGTGCCCAACCGCCTGGCCGACTTCGTGCGTTACGTGGCCGCCCAGTGGCACGACGCCGGATGGGCCCAGGGCCGGGGCGAGGCCGAGCAGGGCGAGGCCGAGAACACCTACTCCCGACTGGCCGCCGCAGGCGGCGGCTCCGGCCGCCAAGGCGGCGCCTGGCGCGCCCGCGAGGCCTACTGCGACAAAGGCACCGTCGAACTCCTCCTGATCCTCAAGAAGTAACCCGCCGGTGGTCCCTTGCGACCACCGCCTCCTCGCCGTCCCCGCCCTCACCTCGCGCCCCCTCCGCTTCTGGGCACCTTTTCTTGTCCCTGGGCGAAGAAAAGGTGCCCAGAACGAGAAACCCCCCGGCGCGCGAGGACGGGCGGGGGGGAGTAGGGGCGGGGAGGATCGAACTCCCGACGCGCAGATTAAAAGTCTGCCGGTCTACCACTGACCTACGCCCCTGACCCGGTGCAGGTTAGGTGCGCGCCACCGCCGTTCTGCTCGAATCAGCGGGCTGGACGCCACCGCTAGAGTCGGCCCATGGACCTCGACGACGCCCGGCGGCGGTTGGACGAAGAGCGCACTCGGCTGGAAGAGGTGCGGGCAGGCTTCGACGACCTCCACAACGAGTCGGAGGACGAGAGCCTGTCCGAGCTGTCCTCCAACGATCAGCACCAGGCCGACGTGGGCACCGAGACGTTCAACCGCGAGCGCGACCTGTCAATCCTCGAACGGGTCGAGGGCGAATTGGCCGACATCGAGCACGCCATGCAGCGGCTCGACGACGGCTCGTACGGCACGTGCGAGGCCTGCGGCAAGGTCATCGGGGACGACCGCCTCGAAGCCATGCCCGCGGCCCGCTTCTGCCTTGAGGACCAGGCCACTGCTGAGCGCGAGGCCAGGACCGGCGCCTCCGAGCCCGGTCCGGCCTAGCCGTTGCGCAAACGGGTCCTCGGCGCACTGGCCGCCGTGGTCGTGGGGTCCGGCGGGGCGGCCGCGGCCGTGCTCTCTGATCAGGACCGCCGCCACCGCTTGGACCGCCAGGCCCGGGTCTGGCGCCTCACCGCCCGACGCAGTCTCCACTACATGCGCATGCGCGTGAAGGGCAGGGCCGCCACCGAGGAGGAGCGGGCCAAGCTCGAGCAGCAGTTCGCCATCCGCACCGCCGAGGACGTGGCCGAGGTCCTGGGCGGCATGAAGGGGGCGATCATGAAGGCGGGGCAGATGCTCTCCTTCATCGCCGACGGCCTGCCGCCCGAGGCCCAAGCCGCGCTGGCCACGCTCCAGGCCGACGTGCCGCCCATGGCTCCGAGCCTGGCGGAGGGCGTCATCCGCGACGAGCTCGGCGCCGACCCGTCCCGCCTCTTCCTCGATTGGGAGCCGGTGCCCGTGGCCGCGGCGTCCATCGGCCAGGTGCACAAGGCGGTGATGCCCGACGGCAGGCTGGTGGCGGTCAAGGTCCAGTACCCGGGCGTGGACAAGGCCATCAAGAGCGACCTGGACAACGCCGAGCTGCTCTACGGCCTGTTCGCCCAGTTCGCCTTGAAGAACCTGGACGTGAAGGCGTTGGTCGACGAACTCCGGGCCCGCATGGCCGACGAGCTCGACTACCGGTTGGAGGCCCGCTTCCAAGCCGAGTTCGCCGAGCGCTACGACGGGCACCCGTTCATCCATGTGCCCAAGGTCGTGCCCGAGCGCAGCGCCAGGCGGGTCCTCACCACCGAGTGGGCCGACGGCAAACGGTGGGACGATTTCCTGGCGGGCGCCGACCAGGCGGCCAAGGACCGGGCGGGCGAGGTGCTGTTCCGCTTCGCCCAAGGCTCCATCCATCGGCACGGCGTCTTCAACGGCGATCCCCACCCGGGCAACTACCGCTTCCATGACGACGGGCGGGTCACGTTCCTCGACTTCGGTCTGGTCAAGCGGTGGTCGCCCGGCGAGTTCGACGCGCTGACGCCGGTGCTCGACGCCATCCTCGATGCCGACGCGGTGCGGGCCGTGGCCGCCGCCGTGGATGCGGGCTTCCTCCCCGCCGGCCACGGCTTCGACCCCGCCTTCGTCTTCGACTACATCCGCGGGCCTTACGAGCCCTTCGAGCACGAGTCGTTCACCTACACCCGCGGCTGGGTGGCCCACGCCTTGCAGAAGGTGATCGACATCCAGGGCCATTACGGGGACCTGATCAAGCAGCTCAACATGCCCACGTCCTACGTCATCCTCGACCGGGTGGTGTGGGGCGTGAGCGCGCTGCTCGGCAGGCTGCGGGCCACCAACGAGTGGCGCGGCATCCTCCAGGAGTACCGCAAGGACGCGGCGCCGGTCACCGAGCTTGGGCGCATCGACGCCGAATGGCGGGCGTCTCGTCAGACGGCATGACCCGCTACGCCGCGCTGTTGCGGGGCATCAACCTGCCTCGGTACAAGCGGGTGAGCATGGCCGAACTGCGCACGCTCGTCGAGGGACTGGGCCATGTCGACGTGAAGACGGTGGTGCAGAGCGGCAACGTGGTGTTCTCCACGGGCCGACGGGGCGTGCACGCATTGGCCAAGGAGCTTGAGCACGCCATCGACTCGAAGCTGGGGCTGGACGTGCGCGTGCTCGTGCGCTCGCAGTCGGACCTGAGAAAGGTGATCGAGGCCAACCCGATGCCCGAGGCTGCGGCCGACCCGGCCCGCTTCCATGTGGTGTTCCTCTCGGCGTCGCCCAAGGCCCCTGGCCTCGACCCCGCCGCGGTGGCGCCCGACGAGTTCCGATTCGGCGCCGGCGTCGTCTACGCCTGGTATCGCAGCGGGATACAGGAGTCGAAGCTGGCCGGGCTGCTCACCGACAAGCGCTTGGGCGTGGTGGCCACATCGCGCAACTGGAACACGGTCAACAAGCTGGCATCGGCCTAGGCCGACGCGCCGGGCGCGCCCGCGCCTTCTTCGCCCGCCGCTTCGCCCGCTTCGCCGTCCAGGCCTTTGGCGATGAGGAAGCCCTTGGCCCGCTCGGCCTTGGGGTACCGGTCGACCAGGGACCAGAAGCGGGCGTCGTGGGCGGCCACCACCAAGTGGGCCAACTCGTGGACGATGACGTAGTCGAGCACCCACGAAGGAAAGCGGGCCACCCGGCTGGAGATGCGCACGGTGCGGTCGACCGGCGTGCACGAGCCCCACCGCGACTGCTGGTTGTCGACCCAGCGGATGGCGTCGGGCACGGGCAGGCCGTGACGGGCGGCCAAGAGCCTGGCCCGCTCGGCCAGGTCGACCTGCTCGGCGGCCGACCGGCGTTGCATGCGTCGCACCATCACGCCCACCCAGCGCTCCTCCTCGGCCTTGGTCATGGTGGCCGGGATGGAGACACGCAGCACCTCACCCATCTGCTGGGCGCTGATGGTCTTGCGCCTTCGGGCGCTGCGGACGACTTCGACCTGCACGGGCCGAAGTTAGAGGACGGTGGTGGCCGCGGCTTGGACCTCGTCGTCGGGCGGCGCGGCCCGTTCGCCGGGCGTCGGACCCGGCTCGATCCACCAGCCGCAGAGGTTGAAGTTGCTGTGCCACTTGGCGCCCAACGCCCGGCCCACCCGATTGATGACCCCGCCATGGGTCACGACCAAGAGCGCGCTCTCGGGCCGGCCCGCCAGCCGCTCCACCACCTCCATGACCCGCTGCCCGAACTCGGTGTGCCCCTCGCCGTTGGGCGGTCGTTCGAGGTGCCCCTCACGCCATGCCTCCAACTGCCCGGGCCAGCGCGTCGTCACCTCTTCGACGGTGAGCCCGCTCCAGTCGCCCACATGGCGCTCCTGCAAGCCGGGCTCGAGTTCGGGCGGCGGCAGGCCCAGGGCGTCGGCGATCAGTTCGGCCGTGCGCCGGGCCCGCTGCTGGTCGGACGTGACCACGCCATCGAACCCGTGGCCGGCCAGCCATTCGGCCGCGGCCCGGGCCTGGGCCTCGCCCGCCGGGCTCAGGGGAGGGTCGGCCTGCCCCTGCCAACGCTGTTGCGCGTTCCACACGGACTGGCCGTGGCGCAGAAGGAGGAGTCGAGCCATGGCCGACTAGCTTCGCGGCCCGGGAAGAGCAGGAGGAATCCGACGATGGCGCTGCCGGTCGAGAAGCTGGGAACGACGTACGACGAGGTCACGGCGGCCATCGACCCCGAACGGTCCCGCCAGTACGCGGCGGCCACCAACGACGACAACCCCGCCTACGAGGCCGGCAAGTTCGCCCCGCCCGTGTTCGGGGTGGTGCCCACGTGGGAGGCCATGGGCATGCCGGTCGCGGACATGGTGCCGGGCGAGGCCCTGATGATGATCGTGCACGGCGAGCAGGACATGCACTTCCATCAGCCGCTCGTCCCCGGACGCAGCCTGAAGACCACGGCCGAGGCCTACAGCGTGCGGGTCGGCGGGTCGGGCACGCGCCTCACTGTGCGCCTCAGCAGTGCCGACGCCGAGACGGGCGAGCCCGTGCTCGAGCAGTACGCGACGACGTTCATCCGGGGCATGGCCGACGGCGAGGGCGCGGGGCCTGACAAGCCCGAGCACACCTTCCCCGAGACGGCCAGGGCCCATCAGGTCGGTCAGTTCACCACCCATGTGGACGACGATCAGACGTACAGGTACAAGGAGGCGTCGGGCGACCCGATGCCCATCCACGTGGACGACGCCTTCGCCAAGAGCGTGGGCCTGCCCGGCATCATCGCCCACGGGCTGTGCACCATGGCCATGACCAGTCAGGCCGTCATCAAGACAGTGGCCGACGGCGACCCCAGCAGGCTCAAGCGGCTGGCCGTGCGCTTCTCCAAGAACGTCTTCCCCGGCGACGACGTGACCACCACGATCTACGAGGCGGGCCAGGCCGACGGCCGCACGCGCTACGCCTTCGAGACCCACAGCAGCCGCGGCGACCTCGTCATCAGCAACGGGCTGGCCGAGGTCGAGGGCTAGGGCCCGCTCTGGCCGACCTGCGGCTGTTCGCCGGAGCCCGGGAGGCGGCCGGGACCGGTCGTGACGACGTGCCTGGTGCCACCGTGCAGGCCGTGCTCGACGCGGCCTGCGCCCGCTACGGCCCCGCCTTCGCCGCCGTGTTGTCGACCTGCCGTGTGTGGGTCAACGGCGAGCCTGCCGAGCCGAGCACGCCCGTCGTCGAGAGTGACGAGGTGGCCGTGCTCCCGCCCGTGTCCGGCGGCTCCGGTTGAACACACCGAGGCACCGCGCCCGCCCGGCCGCGCCCGCGACTGCTCGCTCCCCCGGCGCCGCAGCGACCGCGCCCTCCCGTTCTCGTCAGGTCGCGAGGGGCAAAACCCGAACTGAGGCTGACAAGAAGGGCGTGGCGGCGGCGAACAAGAAGGCGGCCAGGCCGGGCGGGCGGGCCGGGCCGGGCGGGCCGGACGGGCCGCACGGCAGGCTGGGCCTGGCGTGGGCCGTGGCGACGGCGGCCGTGGTGCTGGCCGGACCCGTCCCCGCGGGCGTGTGGATGGCTGTCCATGCGGGTCTGGCCTGCGTGCAGGTCGAGCGGTCGTGGGCCACGTCGGCCCGCACCACGCTGGCCGCCGCGGCCGGGGCCGCACTGTTCGCCTTCGCTTGCGCCTTCGGCCTGATCGGGGCCGCGGTGGGCGCGGCAGTGGCGGCGTCGGCCGCGGCCGTCACCACCGCGGGCGAAGGCGCGCTGCGGCCTCGCACGGTGGGCACCGCCGTGTGGCTCGGCGCCGCAGCCGGGTCGTTGGTGTTGGCCCGGACCATGGGCGCGGTGCCCGGGCTGTTCCTGCTCGGTTTGGTGTGCGCCTACGACACCGGCAACTACCTGGTGGGCACCGGCGCCCAGAACGCGTGGGAGGGTCCGGCTGCGGGCATCGCCGCCCTCGGCCCGGTGACGGTCACGGCCGCCACCATCGCCGTCCCGCCCTTCGTCGAGGTGGGCCCGTGGCTGCTCGGCGCGCTGGCCGCCGTGCTCACCCCCCTGGGCGAATACGCAGGGTCGACCCTGCTGGGGCGAGGGCAGGGCAAGACGAACAGCAAGACGAAGACCAGGAGCAAAAAGGCCCGAGTGCCTGCGCTGCGTCGGCTCGACGCGCTGTTGGTCGTCGGACCGTTATGGGTGGCGGCCGCCGAACTCTTGCGCAGCTAACGGCTAACGCCAGTGCCGTTTCAGCGGTGGTAGTCGTAGAAGCCGCGGCCGGACTTGCGGCCCAGCAACTCGGCCGTGACCATGCGCCGAAGCAGGGGGACAGCCGAGTAGTTCGGGTCCCTGAACTCGTCGTAGAGGGCGTCGAGGATGGCCAGGCTGGTGTCCAGGCCGACCAGGTCGAGCAGGGCGAACGGCCCCATGGGGAACCCGCACCCGCCCTTCATGGCCTCGTCGATGTCCTCCTTGGTGGCCACGCCCGACTCCAGCAGCCGCACCGCGTTGTTGAGGTACGGGAACAGCAGGGCGTTGACGATGAAACCCGCTTGGTCCTTGACCACCACTGCGTTCTTGCCGCAGGCCTCGGCAAAGCCTTTGGCCGCCTCGACGGTCTCGTCCGAAGCGGTGAGGGGGCGCACGATCTCGACGAGGGTCATGACCGGCGCCGGGTTGAAGAAGTGGACGCCGCAGACCTTGTCCGGCCGCCCCGTCTCCATGGCCAGCTCCACTACGGGCAGGGTGGACGTGTTGGTGGCGATGATGGTGTGCTCGGCGCAGATGCGGTCGAGCTCGTTGAACAGGTGCTTCTTGACGGCCAGGTCCTCGACGATGGACTCGATCACCAGATCGCACTCGGCCAGCTCGCCCAAGTCAGACGTGACCGTCACTCGCGACAGCGCCGCGTTGCGGTCCTCCTCGCTCAGCCTGCCTCGCTCCACCTGCTTGGCCAACGACTTCTCCAACGAGGCCAGCGTGGCGTCCGCCGTCTCCTGGTGCCGCGACCGCAAGACCACTTCGTGCCCGTTCTTGGCCGCTGCCTCGGCGATGCCGGAGCCCATGATCCCGGACCCGACGATGCCCACCCGCTTGATCGACATGCCCCGAGGTTACCGGCGAGTAAGGAAGGGCTTCCAGACGAGTAACGTCCACGCCTCATGAACGGAGTGGTCGCGCTGGTCGGCGGGGGCGAGTGGCGAGAGGGCTGCACCTTCGACCGGGGCCTGCTCGATGCCAGCGGGGCCGACGAGGTGTTGATCGTGCCCACGGCCGCGGCCTACGAGCACCCGGATCGGGCCGTGGCCACCGCTACTGCCTATTTCGAGGGCTTGGGCGTCAAGGCCCGCGGCCTCGACGTGCTGAGCAGGCCGGACGCCGAGGACGAGGCCAACGCCGACGTGGTGCGGGCGGCGCGGTTCGTCTATCTGGGCGGCGGCTCGCCGTTGCACCTGCGCTCGGTCCTCAAGGAGTCGAAGGTCTGGGATGCGCTGCTGGCCGCCTGGCAGGACGGCGCCGTGGTGGCCGCGTCGTCGGCCGGGGCCATGGTCATCACCGATCCGATGGTCGACCCCCGCGGCGGCGCCTTCACGTTGGGGCTCGGCCTGGTCGAGCAACTGGCCGTCATTCCCCACTTCGACGGGTGGTCGCACGACAAGGCCCATCGCACGCTGACCATCGCGGCCGCGGGCCTGCCCGTAGTGGGCATCCCCGAGCAGACCGCGCTCATCCGCGACGCCGACGGGTCGTGGCGCAGCGAAGGCGTGGGCGACGTGGCCGTGTTCCGCGACGGCGCCCCTTCGGACTTCACCGCCCTCCCCGGCTGACCGGGCCGCGCCCCCGCGCTTTTCCACAGCAGCAGGTGCTGTGGAAAAGATCAGGCGTCGGCGGGGGCCTCGGTGATGGTCACCGACTCGATGACCACCTTCTCCGTGGGCGTGCCCGAGCGCGATCCAAGCTTGTCGATCTTGGCCACCACATCGAGCCCAGCGACGACCTTGCCGAACAACGAGTACTGCGGGGGCAGGCGCATGCCGTCCGGGCCGCTGATCACGAAGAACTGCGAGCCGTTGGTGTTGGGCCCGGCGTTGGCCATGGCCAGCGAGCCCAGCTCGTAGCGGCCGGGCGCGGGAAGCTCGTCGGCGAACTTGTAGCCGGGACCGCCCGTCCCGTTGCCCGAGGGGTCGCCGCCTTGGAGCACGAAGCCGGGGATGATGCGGTGGAACACGATCCCGTCGAAGTAGTGGTACCGGGCCAGGACGACGAAGTTGTTGACCGTCTTGGGCGCGGCGATGGGATCGAGGACGATGCGCATGGTCCCGTGTGAAGTCACCATCTCGGCCGTGTAGCTGTTGGCCGGGTCGATGCACATGGGGGGCGGCTCGTCGAAGCGCTGTCGCTTCGGGCTCGAGCCGTCGGCGGCGGGGCACTCGGTGGGCATCAGGCCTCCTCGATCTTCACGGACGTGATCGTCACCTTGTGGCTGGGGTGGCCGCCGAGACACGTCTGGTCGCCGTCGGGGCACTTCTCGAACAGGGCGCCGATCTTCTTCCAGACGGCCAGGCCCTCGCCCTTGACCTTGCCGAACGTGACGTAGGTGCCTTGCGAGTTGAGGGCCGACGCCTTGTTGCCGTAGACGAGGAAGTACTGGGCCGCGCCGCTATTGGGGCCTTGGGCCCTGGCCATCACGATGTCGCCCTCGCTGTACTTGAAGCCGCTGCCCTCGTCGTCGATCGTGTAGCCCGGCCCTGGGTCGGCGATCGACTCGGTGTGCGGCGCGCCGCCTTGCAGGATCTCGATGGAGTCGTCGATCCGGGTGATGGTCGTGTTGTCGTAGTAGTGGTAGCGCGAGAGGAAGATGAAGTTGTTCACCGTCTTCGGCGTCTTGTCAGTGTCGAGGTCGATGTCGTAGTCGCCCTCGGTCGTGCTGACGTGAGCGGTGTACTTCTTCTTGTTCTTGGCGTTGATGCACATGGGCGGCTTCTTCTTGAAGTCGAGCGTGCGCGGCGACGAGCCGTCCAGCTTGGGACAGGCCGACTTCGGCAGCGTCTCGCCCGCGGTCACCGTGGTGTCGGTGTTGTCGCCGCCCCGGCTGGCGGCAAAGGCCACGATGCCGATGAGCGCGACGGCTACGACGATGGCGAAGGCCTGGTTGCGGCGCTTGCGCCGTCGTTGCGCGGCTTTGATCTGCTCTTGCCGGAACTGCCTTCCGGCTTTCTGGCGCTGTCGCTTTGGCTGAGGCACGGGCCGAAAAGCTACTTGCTTCCCCAACTACCTTGTCTTCGTGGCCCTCGTCGTGCAGAAGTTCGGCGGCACTTCCGTCGCCGATGCCGAGCGCATCCGCGCCGTCGCCGACCACGTGGCCCGCTCTCGAAGGCAGGGTCAGCAGGTCGTCGTGGTGGTCAGCGCCATGGGCAAGGAGACCGACGAACTCATCCATCTGGCGGGCCAGGTATCGCAGACCAGGCCGGGCCGCGAGATGGACATGCTGCTCACCGCGGGCGAGCGCAAGGCCATGGCCTTGCTGTGCATGGCCCTGCACGATTTGGGCGTGCCCGCCGACTCGTTCACCGGCAGTCAGGCCGGGATCATCACCGACACCTTCCACGAGCGGGCCAAGATCCTGGAGATCAAGGCCGACCGACTGCGTGAGTGCCTGGCCGCCGACAAGGTCCCGGTGGTCGCGGGCTTTCAAGGCGTGTCGACCGAGCGGGACGTGACCACGTTGGGCCGAGGCGGGTCGGACACCACCGCCGTCGCCCTCGCCGCCGCCTTGAACGCCGACGCCATGGAGAAGTACAGCGACGTCCCCGGCGTCTTCAGCGCCGACCCCCGGCTGGTGCCGGGTGCGCGCCGCCTGCCTCACGTGAGCTACGACGAGATGCTCGAGATCGCAGCGACGGGCAGCGGCGTCATCGCCTTTCGGGCCGTCGAGTTCGCCCGCAACCACAGTGTGCCGATGCACGTCCGCTCCAGCTTCACGTGGGAGCCGGGGACGTGGATCAGGGAGGAAGACCCCACGATGGAGCAGCCCATCATCTCGGCCGTCACCCACGACACGTCCGAGGCCAAGGTGACGGTGGCGGGCGTGCCCGACCAGCCCGGCATTGCGGCCCGGCTGTTCCGGTCGCTGGCCGACAAGAGCGTGAACCTGGACATGATCGTGCAGAACGTGTCGCTGCACGGGACCACCGACATCTCGTTCACCGTCCCCAAGTCCGACCTCGACATCGCGTTGGAGGTCTGTCGCAGCCACGCGGATGAGATCGCGGCCGACGACGTGCTGGCCGACAGCCAGATCGCCAAGGTGTCGTTGGTCGGCGCGGGCATGAAGACCAACCCGGGCGTGGGCGCCCGCATGTTCGAGACGCTGGCCGATGCCGGCATCAACATCGAGATGATCTCGACCTCGCCCATCCGAATCACCTGCGTGGTCAGGGCCGAGCAGGTCGAGTTGGCCGTCCAAGTGCTGCACCGGGCGTTCGAGCTCGAGGGGTGACCGACCCGGGCGAGCCCATTGACCCACCCGGCGACGAACAGGCCGACATCGACGTCGCCGCCCCCGCCCCCGCAGTGTCCGCCTCGAGCGCGGCGCGGCGGGCCCGCGCTCGACGCAAGCGCAGGACTCGCAGGGCGGCGGTGGTCGGCGCCCTCGTCCTGGTGTGGGTTGCAGCCTGCGCTGTCCTTCTGCTGAGGGCGCGTGACGACGCGGCCAACGGGCTCGACTCGGTCAGCGGCGCAGAGAAGCAGGCCAATCCCGGCGACCTTTTGTCAGGCAAGCCCTCGGCCCGGCTGGTGGACGCCAAGGCCTCGTTCGCGTCGGCCCGCAGCCGGCTGAAGAACCCGGTCCTCACGCCCATCCGCTGGGTCCCCGTGGTGGGCCGCCAACTGCGGGCGGCCACGGCCATGGCCGGGGCTGCGACCCGCGTCACCGACATCGGGTCGGACACGGTGACCGAGGCCCGTGCCGTCCTCGGCGGCCCGCACGCCAACGGCCAGGAACGGGTCGTCATGCTGCGCAGGCTGGGCCAGATCGCGGCCACCGCCGACCGGCGCATGCGGTCGGTCTCGCTCGGACCCAAACACGCGTTGGTGGGGCCGCTGGCCGACAAGCGGGCCGACCTCGAAGACAAGCTGGCCCGGGTGCGCAAGGCCTTGTCCGACGGCAGCGTGGTCGCCGCGGGCTTGGCCGGCGTGTTCGACGGGCCCCGGCACTATCTCGTCCTGGCCGCCAACAACGCCGAGATGCGGGCCGGCTCCGGGATGTTCCTGAGCGCGGGCGAACTGCAAGTGACCAACGGCGTCATGACGCTGGGGGAGTTCCGGCCCACGGGCGAACTGGCCATCGCACCGGAGAAGGCGCCGCCCATCAACGACGCCGACCTGGCGGGCCGCTGGGGCTTCCTCAATCCCAATCGGGAGTGGCGCAACCTCGGCCTGTCGCCCCGCTTCGCGGCCAGCGCCCAGTTGGCGGCGCGCATGTGGCCGCTGGTGGGCGGCTCGGTCGGCGGCTCGGCGGGCGGCTCGCCGCCGGGCTCGGCGCCCGATGGCGTGATCGTCCTCGACCCCGTCGGCCTGCAACTGCTCATGCGGGCCACCGGCGCGGTGGACACGCCTGCCGGGCTCATCACGCCCGAGAAGGTCGTCGACTACCTGACCCACGACCAGTACGCCGCCATCCCGCCGCCCAGCGCCAAGTTCGACGCGGCCCAGGCGGCCCGGCGCGAGCAACTCGGCCTGTTGGCGGGCCGCCTGGTCGAGCGACTGTCCGGCCAGCCCGTGGACGTGGCCGCGCTGGCCTCGTCGCTGGCCGACGCGGCCCACGGCCGCCATCTGTTGGCCTGGTCGAGCAGGCCCGACGACGGCGAGGTCTGGCGCCGGGCGGGCGTGACCGGTGACCTGACCGACAAGTCGCTCGTTGTGTCGATCCTCAATCGGGGCGGCAACAAGCTGGACCACTTCCTCGACGTGGACTCGCGCCTGACGCTGCACCCGGTGGCCAACGAGGAGGAGGCCGTCCTCACGCTGACGCTGACCAACGCCACGCCCGAGGGCGAGAACGTCTACGTGGCCGGGCCGTATCCGGGCAGCGGTGTTGGGGCCGGGGAGTACACGGGCATCGTGGCCGTGAACCTGCCTGCCTTTGCCGGCGCGGTCACGGTCGACGGCTTCTCGACCTACTCGGCCGCCGGTCCCGACGGGCCTACCCAGGTGGTGGCCGTCCCTGTGGTGATCGGCAGGGACCAGGCCAAGACGGTGACGGTCAGGTTCCGGCTGCCCAAGCGCGGGGACCTGCACATCGAGCCCGCGGCCCGGGTGCCAGGCATCCACTGGAGCGTGCCCGGTCAGTCGTGGACCGACGACCGGGGCCGGTCGTTGCACTGGGGTTGAGGGCACTGGGGTTGAGCGGGGAGAGCGGGCTGCGGGTCCTGCACGTGGCCCAGTCGAGCGAGTACGGCCTGGGGCGGTACTTGGCCGACCTGGTGGACGAGCAGCTTCGAGCCGGGTGGCAGGTGGCGGTGGCGGGCGACCCGGCCAGCGAGGTGCGCACGCGGGTCGTGGCCGCGGGCGGGGCCTGGGTGGCATGGGCCGCGTCCCGCCAACCGGGGCCATCGGTGGTGGGCGAGACCCAGGCCTTGGGCCGTGTCATCGACGCGCTGGCGCCCGACGTCGTCCACCTGCACTCGTCCAAGGCCGGGCTGGCCGGGAGGCTGGCGATGCGGGGGACGCGCCCGACCATCTTCCAGCCCCATGCCTGGTCGTTCTTCGCGGTGACCGGCGTGCGCAGGCCGCTGACCGTGTGGTGGGAGCGGCTCGGGGCCCGATGGGCCCATGCCGTGTTGTGCGTGAGCGAGGACGAGCGGGTCCAAGGCCAGGCCGCGGGCATCAAGGCCCGTTTCCACGTCGTGCCGACCGGCGTGGACACCGAGCTGTTCCAGCCAGGCCCGGCGGTCGAGGCCCGGCGCCGACTGGGTCTGGACGAGGCGCCCACCGCAGTGTGCGTGGGCAGGCTGGCCGTGTCGCAGAAGGGCCAGGACCTGTTGGTGGCGGCCTGGCCCGAGGTGGCGGCCCGCGTCCCTGGGGCCCGACTGGTGCTGGTGGGGGACGGGCCCGATCGCGCGTCGCTGGAAGCGGCCGCAGCGCCGCTCGTGCCGGCCGCGCCGCTCGTGCAGTTCGTGGGCCGGCAGGACAACGTGGTGTCGTGGTATCAGGCCGCCGACGTGGTCGTGCAGCCGTCGCGCTATGAGGGACTGTCGCTGACCGTGCTCGAGGCCATGGCGTGCGGGCGGCCGGTGGTGGCGGGCGACGCGGTCGGGATGGGCGAGACGATCGGTGACGCAGGCCAGGTCGTCCCTGTGGGCGACGTGCCCGCCTTGGCCGAGGCGGTGGCCGTGCGGTTGGCGGACCCGAGACGGGCGGCTCAGGAGGGGGGAGCCGCCCGTCTTCGGGTCCACGACCGGGCCAGTCGGCGGCGGTGGGCCGAGGGCGTATTGGCCCTCACCGCCCACCTCGCCGACTTTTCCACAGCACCTGCTGCTGTGGAAAAGCGCGGGGTGCTCAGGCCGCGGGGACCATGGCGGTGAAGGTGGCGCCAGTGTCGGCGGCCGAGCCGAGGAAGTCGGCGTCGCCGTAGGCGAAGATCCCGCCGTCGGCCGCAGCGAACCAGTAGCCGCTGCCCGAGGGCGTGGCCACCATGCCGACGATGGGCCGGTTGAGGTGGATGGCGCCGGTCGAGCCGAGGAAGGGGGCGTTGTAGGCGAAGATGCCGCCGTCGGCCGCCACCATCCAGTAGCCGTTGCCGTTGGGGGCGGCGGCCATGCCCACGATGGGCTTGTTGAGGGGCAGCCCGCCGGTGGAGCCGAAGAAGCGGGCGTCGCCGTAGGCGAACACGCCGCCGTCCGTCGCCACCAGCCAGTAGCCCCGTCCGCTCGGCGTGGCCGCCATGCCCACGATGGGCTTGTTGAGGGGCATGCCGCCGGTCGAGCCGAAGAAGGCGGCGTCGCCGAAGGAGAAGATGCCGCCGTCGGTGGCCACCAGCCAGTAGCCCCGTCCGGTGGGCGTGCCCGCCATGCCCACGATGGGCCGGTTCAGGTGCAGGTGGTCGATCCCGCCCAGGTTGGGGGCGTTGCCGGTGGAGAAGACGGCGCCGTTGTCGGTCACCGACCAGCTTCCGCCGCCGTCCTTGGTGCCCGCCGAGGCCACGATGTGATGGCCGGGCGCCACTGCGAAGTTGGCGATCGAGCCCGCCGCAGCAGACGAGTAGGTGAAGATGCGACCGTCAGCCGCGATCAGCTTGTAGCCCTTGCGACGGGCCGTGGCGCTGGCGGTGGCGGGCGTGGCCGGGGCAGCCGGGGCCGGCGTGCCGGTCGACGGAGCCGCGGGAGGCGTGACGACCTGGACGTTGCCGCCGCCGGTCAGCATGGCCTTGATGGCGTTGTAGGCGGGCTTGGGGCTGTAGTCGGTGTGCAGCAGGCCGTAGTGCTGGTCCTGCGTGGTGCCGTTGGTCCGGTCCCGGTCGTTGTACCAGAAGAGCTGGGTCACGTACGGGTGCTTGGCTGCGAACCAGGCCACCGAGCGGGTGAAGTAGTCGGCCTGCTGGGCCTCGGACACGCCCAGCATCCACGGCTCCTCGCCGCCTGCGTTGGCGTGGCTGGACCAGCCGAACTCGGTGCCCCAGATGGGCTTGTTGCCGTCGCCCCGCTGGACCATGAGCGTGTGCACGGCCTTGATGTGGTCCATGCGCCACCACTGTCCGGTGTCGGGGGTCTCGGGGGCGTCGTCGGCCGGGCCCTGGTACGGGTGGGTGGACAGGACGTCGAAGCTGCCCTGGATACCGCCGTCGTACATGCGGGTCAGCCAGTCGGTGTCGTTCTGGGCGGTCACGCCCGCCACCACCAGAGCGGACGGGTCGTTGCGCTTGAAGGAGGGGTAGGCGGCCCGGACCAGGGCGGCGTAGCCCGCGGGGTCGGTGGTCGACCAGAAGGCGTCCAGGTTGGGCTCGTTCCAGACCTCGTAGGCGCCCACCCGGCCCTTGAAGTGGTTGGCCAGCCAGCCCGCGAAGTCGGCGTAGTCCTGGGGGTTGGTCGGCGGGACGTTCTTGGCTTGGTTGCCGTTGGCCCATGCCGGCGTGTCCAGCAGGGTGATGAGGACCTTCATGTTGCGGGCCCTGGCCATGTTGACGATCGAGTCGGCCCGGTCGACGTACCAGGAGGCGATGTTGCCCTTGCCGTTCTCCTCGAAGGCCCGCCAGGCCATGTCGACGCGGACCCACTGCATGCCCGCGGCCGACATCATGTCGAGGACCCGGGCCCGGCCTGCGTCGTCATAGCTCGACCACATGCCGTGGAACTGGACGCCCATGCTGGGCAGGGTGGCCGCCGAAGCGGCGGGGGTTGCTGCGGGAGAGGCGATGAGCAGTGCCGCCGTCGTCCCGATCGTTGCAACGGCAGCAAGCAGCCGGCGCAGTCTCATAATCGCCCTCCTGTGGTGGTTCCCACGGAGGGCGTCGCTGCGCCCCCATTCGGTAGCCCGGCCGCCTTAGAGGAGAATCCTCAGTAGGCCCGTTGGCTTTGCGTCGCCCGGGTTTCCCCGGGGTTGCCGTTTCGTGGGTGTTGGTGTCTTCATCCAAGTTTCGGCGCGTTTGTTGTGCGGGTTGAGCAGGAAACCCACGCTTCGTGGCGACGGCCCCTCGCCCCCCACCCCCCACCCGCCGCCCTTCGCCCGTCTGGAGGACATAGGCACACCCATCGGGTACCTATGTCCTCCAGTCCCGGCTTGTTGGGCGGGGTGGGGCGGGGGGAACGCAGGGTGGGGCGGGGCGGCCTGTAGCCTCTGACGGCGATGCGCGGGCGACCCGACTGATGGCCGAGGAGCTCAACCTCGGGGCCCTGGTTCGGGACCTCCGGCGCCGATGGCGGATCGCCACCGCGGTGGCCCTCGCCTTCGTGATCGGCGCGACCCTCTACGCCTACCAGCTCCCCAACTCGTACCAGGGCCGCGTCGTGGTCGCCTTCGCCCCCCGCAAGGATGTGAACATCGGCGGCGACATCGTGCGCCAGGTGCTGCCCAAGTACGTGGCCTACGCCACGGCCCGCGCCACCCTCGACCGGGTGGCCAACGACCTGGGCGAGCGCCCCGCCATCCTGCGCCAGGCCGTCACCGCGGGGGTGGCCGTGGACAGCGGCAACCTCAGCATCACGGCCGAGTTGGGCTCGGCCCGTCGGGCGGCCGACGCGGCCAACGCGGTGGCCGCAGCCGTCATCTCCTTCGCCGACGTCGACCCCCTCCTTCAGGCCGTCATCGTCGCCCCCGCCCTGCCCGAATCCGTCCCGTCCGGCCCGCCCCGCACCCTGATCGAGGCGGCCGCCTTGGTGGTTGGCGTCCTGCTCGGCGCAGTGGGCGCCTACCTCCTCGAACGGGGACGGCCCCGACTGCGCACGTGGCGCGACGTCAGCGTGGTCACCGGCCTCGAAGTGCTGGGCCGGCTGCCCACGTCCCGGCGGGTCCAAGGCGGCCCGCTGGCCGGACTCGAGGACCCGGCCGTGGGCACCGCGGTGCGGACGCTGCGCACCCGCCTGGAGCGGGTGTCGCGGGACCGCCCGGTGCACGTGCTGATGCTCACGTCGTCGGTGGCGGGCGAGGGAAAGACCACTATCGCCTGCCTGCTGGCCGCCTCCCTGGTGCGGCTCGACGCGTCCGTCCTCATCATCGACGCGGACCTGCGCAGGCCCAGCCTCCACCGGGTCTTGAACGTGGATGCCGCCCCCGGCCTGTCCGAGGTGCTGCGAGGCAAGATCCCCCTCGAACAGGCCATCCGCCCCACCACCATCCCCGGCCTGAAGGTGCTGGCCACCTCGCCGGACACGGACGCGGGCGACCTGCTGGCCCGCCACTTCGGCGGCCTGCTGAGCCAGGCCCGAGGCCTGGTCGACATCATCGTCCTCGACGCCCCTCCCCTCCTCGGCACCGACGACGCCCGCACCCTGGCCTCACTGGCCGAGGGCGTGCTGCTGGTCGTTGGCGTGGGCGGCCAGGCCTCGGCCGCGGCCGAGGCGGCCACCGTCCTCGAAGGGCTGCACACCCGCGTGCTTGGCGCGGTCGCCAATCGCAGCAGGGACGACAGCCGCATCTCGTCGTACGGCTACGTGTACGACGTGCAACAGCCGCGTGAGCGCGAGGCGAAATTCCAGATCTGATGCGGATGCCGGAGTCGGGCTGATGCGGCGACGACCGCCGCTGGCCCTGGCCTATCACGGCGTGGAGCGCGTCCGGCTGCGCGACGACCCGTTCCGACTGTTCACGGACCCGGCTGCTCTGCGCCGTCACATCACGCTGCTGCGCAAGTGGGGCTATGAGTTCGTGACCTTCGCCGAGTTGGCCCGCAGGCTCCAAGAAGGCGGGGGCCGGGCCGACAACTCGGTGGCCATGACCTTTGACGACGGCTTCTCCGACAACCACTCGGTGCTCCTGCCCCTCTTGCAGGACGAGGGCGTGACGGCCAGCGTCTATGTGGTCGCGGCCGACATGGGCAAGCCCCACCACGTCGTTCCATGGCGACGCTGTCTGCACCCCGAAGAGGTTGTGGAGCTGCATCAGGCGGGCGTCGAGATCGGGGCCCACTGCGTGGACCACGTCGACCTCGAAACGCTGTCGTACGAGGCCGCCCTCGACCAGCTCGTGCGCTGCAAGGCGTTGCTCGAGGACGTGATCGACGCGCCGGTGCAGACGGCCGCCTACCCCTACGGGCGGGCCAACGAGGAGACCCGAAGGGCGTGCAAGGACGCGGGCTTTCTGGCCGCCTGCCGCACCAGCGGCAACGGGTCGTGGGACGACCCGTGGAACCTGCCCCGCCAGGACATGATCGCGGCGTGCACCACGCTCGGCCTGTGGCTCAAGCGCGACGACCGGTACCAGCCCGTGGTCGAGACGTTCCCCGGGCGAGTGGTGCGCGGCCTGTTCCATCGCGGCCAGGTGCTGATCGGCCGATGACGTCGGTGAGCAGATGACGTCGGCCCGCGGGTGAGCAGATGACGTTGGTCTCCAGATGACGTTGGCCAGCAGAGCCTGGGCGCCTTCCGAGCGCAGGCTGCCGGTCGTGCTTACGGCGGCCGCGTTGGGCGCGGGCTTCGTCTGCACCGCGGTGGCGTCGCGGTTCGGGGGACGCTTCGGCCCCGTCCTGCTCATCGCCTTGGCCCTGGCCCCGGCCGTCTTCATCGCCGCCGTGGTCCGCCCGTGGCTGGGCATCGCCTACGTCTTCGCCAGCATCCCGGTGGGAAGCACGGGCCTGCCCAAGGTGCCCATGCAAGTGGTACAGGGCATGATCGTGCTGGCCGTGGTGGTGCTGCTGATCAGCCGAGTGGCGGAGGGCCGCATCCCCTTGGAGTGGACCACCTCGCTGTGGTGGTTCCTGGGCTTCGTCATGTGGGCCGTGGTGGCCTTGCCGTCGGCCGCGGACAACGCCTTGGCCGTGCGCCAGACCCTGTTGTTCGCGGGGGAGCTGGTCTTCGCGGCCGTGGTGGTCACCGCGTGCGATACCCCGGCCAAGGTCCGACGAGCCGTGGGCGCCTTGCTGGTGGTGGCGTCGGGCATCGCCGTCACCGCGCCCATCGGCATGGGCCAGGTGTCGTCCCAGTTCGGGGGGTCGGTGGTCAGCGGTCGGGCCCAAGGCGTGTTCCACCAGCCCAACGAACTGGGCACGTTCTGCGCGGTGGCCGTCCTGGCCGCGGTGGGCATGGCCCTGGGCGGCGCCACCCGACGGTCGCGTCGGACCGCGGCCTTCGCCACCGTGCTGCTCACCGTCCCGCTGTTGTTGTCGCTGTCTCGAGGCGCGTGGATCGGCGTCACCTTCGGGCTGCTCGCCCTCTCCGTGATGCTGCCCGAGGCCCGGCGCATGCTGTTGTCCATCGGCATCCCCGTCGTGCTGCTGGCCGTGCTCATTGGCTCGTTCGCGCCCTCGTCGCCCGAGGTGCAGGTGGTGAGCGAACGGGCCAAGTCCATCGTGGGCGAGCGCAACCCGTACGACGACCGGCCCCACATCTGGGCCGAGGGCAAGCGGGAGTTCCTGGCCGATCCGTGGACCGGGCAGGGGCCGGGATCGTTCCCTGTGGTGGCGGCCCGGTCGGGCTCGGAGACGGTGACGTTCTATCCCGAGCATGCCCACAACCTGCTGCTCACCTTCGGGGCCGAGATCGGCCTGCCGGGCGTGCTGTTCGCCCTCGGCTTCTTCGCGGCGGTGACCGTCTCCGTGCGACGGGCCTTGCGCCGGGCCCGGGCCGCGGGGCGGACCAGGGACGCGGCCCTGCTGGCCGGGCTGGCCGCGGCCATGGTCGCCATCGTGGGCCAAGGCATCCTCGACTACGCGCTGCGCTCGGCCGTGATCTTCACGACGGTGACCGGCGCGTTGGGCGCGCTGCTGGCCCTGGCCCGGGCCATCAACACTTCGAGCGCCGTCCCTCGCCCCGTCCCGGTCGAGTGAGGCCGCTGCGGGTCACGGTCGTGGCGGGCCACGCCGTGCTGGGCGGGGCCGAGGCCTGGCTGTTGCGACTGCTCGACGCCACTGACCGACTGTCGGTCGACGCCGTGCTCTTGCAGGACGGACCGCTGGCCGCGGCCTTGCGGGAGCGGGGCATCGACGTTCGCGTGCGCGAGGTGGGAACGCAGCCGTGGTCGTTGGCCGCGCCGGTGGTCGGGCTGGCGCGCCAGCTGCGGGCGGGCGACGCCGACGTGGTCTTGGCCAACGGGGTCAAGGCCGCGCTGGTGGCCGTGCCCGCGGCCCGGCTGGCGGGGGTGCCCGTGGTGTGGGCCAAGCACGACCACATGTACGACGACGTGGTGGCCCGGCCGTTGGCCCGGCTGGCCGACGGCGTGGTCGGCGCGGTGGAGGAACTGGTGGAGCCGTGTGGGCGGGCCGACGCCGTCGTGGTCCCGCCGCCGCGGCCGGACAGGCCCCCTGCGCCCCGGGATGCGGCCAAGACCTTTTGGCGGCAGGCGGGGGTGGACGTCGCCGAAGGTCTGGTGTTGGGGATGGTGGGCCGCTTGGTCGCCTACAAGGGGGTGGACGACGCCATCGCCGCGGTAGGCCAGTCGCCTGAGTGGCATGTGGCCGTGGTCGGCGACGACGACCCCGCGGCCGCGGGGGAGCGGGAGCGGCTCGAAGCCCTGGCTCGGTCATCGGGCGTGGCCGACCGAGTCCACTTCACCGGGGCCGTGCCCGACGCCTCGCACTGGCTGGCCGGTTTCGACGCCCTGGCCGTGCTCACCAAGCCCGCGGGGCCGCGCATGCCGACCAAGGAGGGCTTCGGCACGTCGGCCTTCGAGGCCATGGTGGCGGGCGTGCCCGTGGTGGCCGTGGAGGGCGGCGCCGTGGTGCGCCGGCTGGCCGGGCGGGCCGGGGTCGACGGGATCGGCGGGATCGGCGTGCCCCCCGCCTCGCCCGACGCAGTGGCCGCGGCCCTGCACCGCTTGACCGACCCCGAGGTCCGGGCGGCCATGGGCGCGGCCGCCAAGGAGCTGGTGGCCGACCACCCGGATGCGGCCACCGCCGCGTCCCAGTTGGCCACCTGCCTCAGCGCCGTCGCCCATCGCCCAGGCGCGGGCCTGAACGCGGGGCCGCCGATCAGCGTCATCACCACCGTCAAGGACGAAGGCGAAGGCGTCGACCGTCTGCTCTCGCTGCTGACGCCCCAGTTGCGCGAGGGCGACGAGATCGTGGTGGTGGACGGCGGGTCGAGCGACGACACCGTCGACCGGGCCCAGGCCTGGCCAGGCGTTCGGGTGATCGTGGCCCCCGGCGCGGGCATCTCGGCGGGCCGCAACCGGGCCGTGGCCGAGGCCCGCAACCACGTGGTCGCGGCCACCGATGCGGGCTGCGACCCCCGCCCCGACTGGTTGGACGCGCTGCGGGCGGCCGCGGCCGAGTCGCCCTGGCCCGACCTCATGACCGGCCTGTACGACGTGGCCGCCGACGGGCCCATGGAGGAGGCGCTGGCCCTCGCCTGTTACCCGGCCGTGGACGAGGCCAGGCGGGCAGGCGTGTGGACCCGCGTGTACGGGGCCGTGCTGGGCCGGGCCTTCGACCCCACGCTGCCGACGGGCCGCTCGGTCGCCTTCAGCACGGCGGCATGGGAGGCGGCGGGCGGGTTCCCCGAAGGGCTGGCCACGGCCGAGGACGTGACCTTCGGACGGGCCATCGCCGACGCAGGGGGCCGGGCCGTGCTGGCGTCCGACGCGGTGGTGGTCTGGGAGCAGCGCCACGGGCTGCGGGCCACGGCCCGCATGTACCACTCGTACGGCGTGGGCGACGGCCAGTCCGGTCACCCGTTGCTGGTCGGGCGCAACCTGGCCCGGCTGGGCGCCTATGTGATCGGCCCGCTGGTCTGGCTGGGGGGCGGTCGGGCGGGCAGGCGGCTCGTCGCTGCGGGCGCAGCCGTATACCTCTCGGTCCCTGTGGCCAGGGCCCGTCGCCGCCGGGCGGGCTGGCGCACGTGGCTCCTGTTGCCGGTGGCCTTGGCCGTCAAGGACGTGGCCAAGGCGTGGGGCTGTATCTCCGGGCTGTGGCCGCGCCAGGCCCCGTAGCATGGAGGCATGAGACTCGGCATTGTTGGCGCCACCGGCATGGTGGGCGAGGTCATGCGATCCGTCCTCGTCGAGCGGGCCTTTCCGGCCGAGGACGTGCGCTTCTTCGCCACCGCCCGCTCGGCGGGCAGGCGCCTTCCGTACGGCGAGCGCGAGGTCGAGGTGGAGGACGCGGCCACGGCCGACTACTCGGGTATCGACATCGTCCTCTTCGCGGCGGGCGCCACCACGTCACGGGAATTGGCGCCGCAGGTGGCGGCCGCGGGAGCGGTCGTGATCGACAACTCGTCGGCCTGGCGCATGGATCCGGACGTCCCCTTGGTCGTCCCCGAGGTCAACGCCGACGCCCTGCGCGCCATCCCCAAGGGCATCGTGGCCAACCCGAACTGCACGACCATGGTGTGCATGCCGCCGCTCAAGGCCCTGCACGACGAGGCGGGCTTGCGGCGGGTGGTGGCGTCCACGTACCAGGCCGTGTCGGGCGCGGGTGTGAAGGGCGTGGCCGAGCTGGACGAGCAGGTGCAAAAGGCCATGGCCTCGGGGTCAGCCGCCGACCTGGCCCTTCGGGGTGACGCCGTGTCCTTCCCGCCCCCGGCCAAGTTCGCCGCCCCTATTGCGTTCAACGTCTTGCCGCTGGCCGGGACGATCGTGGATGACGGCGGGGGCGAGACCGACGAGGAGCACAAGTTCCGCAACGAGAGCCGCAAGATTCTGGGCCTGCCCGGCTTGGGCGTGATCTGCACGTGTGTGCGGGTTCCGGTTTTCACCGGCCACTCGGTCAGCCTGGTGGCCGAGTTCGACCGGCCGTTGTCGGCCGAGCGGGCCACTGAGGTGTTGGCCGGCGCCGGGCCTGCGGTACGGCTGGTCGACGTGCCCACGCCGCTGGCCTGCGCGGGCACCGACCCGTCGTTGGTGGGCCGCATCCGGGTCGACACGTCGGTGCCCAACGGGCTGGCCCTGTTCGTGTCCGGCGACAACCTGCGCAAGGGCGCGGCCCTCAACGCGGTCCAGATCGCCGAGTCCCTCCTCCCCCTCCTCTCGCCCTAGCCCCCCTCGCGCTTTTCCACAGCAGCAGGTGCTGTGGAAAAGTCGGGAGGGGTGGTCGGCACGGGGGCAGGGGCGGGCGCAGTGCGGCGGCGGACGGTGGCTTGGATGAGGTCCACCACCTCGGGGACGAGCCGTCGGGCCAGCATCAGCCAGGCGACCGCGTACAGCACGGTGCCCAGGGCCAACTGCCCGACGATCCCTCCGGGGCCGCGGGCCATGGCCAGGGCCAACGGCACCGCGGCCAGGGCGGGCACGGTCAGCGGCCGGTCGACCCGGAGCCACCCCACCACCCGCCCGCACATGGCCAGCAGCACGACGGCCTCCACCGCGTAGGCGGCGGTGGTCATGGCCGCCGCGCCCGCCGCGCCCCACGTCGGGATGACGGCCAGGTTGCCGCCGATGTTCACCACCGCGGCCACCAGGCTGGCGCTGAGCACCATGGCGTTGCGGCCGCGCGAGAGCAGGGCCGAACTGGCGAAGAACCCGATGGCGAACACCAGCGGCGCCCCGCTGAGAAGCCGCACCGTCGTGGCCGCGGGGCGGGCGTAGGCCGAGCCGAACACCAGCCCGAGCACGTCCGGCCCTCGCAGGGCCAGCACCACGCCGAAGGGGATGAACAGCGAGGCCACCGCGCCCAACGCCACCTCGGTGAGCCGCCGCACCTCGGCCGACTCCTTGGCCGCGCTGGTGCGGGGGAAGATCACCGTGTTCAGGGTCCACGTGACGAACAGCACCGTCTCCAACAGGCGGTAGGCGGCGCCGTAGAGGGCCACGGCCTTGTCGCCCTTGAACGCGTCGAGGATGACCGTGTCGATCTTGGACAGGGTCATGGCCACGAGGGCGTCGACGCCGATGGCCACGGATTGACGGCCCATGCGCGTCCAACTGGGCCAGGACAGGAGCGACCAGGAAGGGCGTACGCCGAGACGGGCGACGGCGGACAGCGCGAAGACAGCGCCTAGGGCCGACCCGGCCAGGTAGCCCACGCACAGCCCGACCAGGCCGTGGCCCAGAGCCAGCAAGACGATGCCTGCGCCCGTGCTCACCACCCGGTTGGCGATCAGCCCGAACGCCCACCCCCGCAGGTCGCCCTTCACCGCGGCCGCGGCCTTGGCCGTCTCGCTGTAGAGGTCGAAGGCCGCAGCGACCAGGATCAGCACCAGCGCGGTGGAGGCGCGGGCATCCGGACGGGTCGCCAACCCGACCACGGCGGCGATGGCGAAGGTGGGCACGACGAGCGCGGTGCGCCAGGCCAAGGCCTCGCTGTAATAGGTGGCCAACCGGTCCGGCGAGCGGGCGCCGTCGCGCACGACGACGGGGTTGAACCCCCAGTTGGGCAGGGCCGTCACCAGCAGGCTGAAGGCCAACGCGTAGGTGAAGGCGCCGAAGTCGGCGCGGGTCAGCTCCCGCGCGGCAACGACGGTGAAGACGAAGGTGGAGAGCTTGCCGACGACCTCGGTGACCAACAGCAGGGCCGCGTTGCGGACCGTGCGCACCCGGCCCGAAGTCCCGCCCGAACTCCCGCCTGCAGAGCCGCCCGAACTCCCGCCCGCAGGAGCCGAGCCACCGAGTTCGTCGGGCGCACCGGCCTCGGCGACTCGGCTCTCGTCTGCTCCGCGCGCCTCGGCCATGATTCGGGCGAAGGCTACCCTTCGACTCTTGGGCTGGAACATCGGCGCGCTAGGACCGGATTGAGCGACACTGCGACAGGACGCTGGTCGTCGGTGATCGTGCATCCCCGTTCAGTGCCCGCCTCCCGCTTCCTGGCCCGGATGGTTGCGTACGAGGTGGGCAACGGCTCGGGCAGGCTCTCGCGCCTGGCGCCGCTGGCGGGCACGGCCCTGGCCCTGCGTCACGCCCTGGGCCCCCGCAGGCCGGACCAGGCCGTGGAGGACGTGCTCGACAAGCTGCACGCCGACTGGCCTCGACTGGTCGCGGCCGCCGACCGCCTCCCTGACCATCCCCCCGACCGCGACGCCATGGCCGTGCTGGTGGTCGAGAGGTCGTCGGCCCGGACCGTCTTCGTCTTCGCGTCCGACGCCACGCCGCTGCTGGTGGCCAAGCTGGGCGACGTGGCCGTGGAGGAAGCGGCCTTGACCAGGGCCCGTCCGGCCCGCGCCACGCCCGCGCCTCTCGGCCGGGTCGCCGGGGCCTTCGTCCAAGAGGGCGTGCCTGGCCTTCCTGTGCCCCTACCGGAAGTGGGCTCGGCCGAGGTGTTGAGCCTGCGGTGGTCGCCTGCCTTCCGCTCGCTGGGCCGGGCCGTGGCCCGCATCGGCGAGGTCACCGCCACGCGCACGGACCAGGCGCCGGGCGAGTTGGCCGAGCCGCTCGACGCGGCGGTGGCCGACGAGCTCCTGCCCGACGCGGTGCGGCCCGCGGTC
>JAUTXP010000066.1 GCA_030837965.1 Acidimicrobiaceae bacterium
CGGCCAGCCGGTCGTCGCCCCCGCCTGCCACCGGGTCGCCCGCGGGCTGCTGGTCGGCGGGCTGGGTCGCGCCTTGCGGCGGCGTGGACTCGGCCGCGGTGGCCTGCACGGCGTCGGCCGCGTCAGACGACTCGCCCTGCTGGGCGGCCAGCGCGGCCTTGCGCTCGGCCGCCCTCTTCAACAGGTGTTCGGGGACGTCAGCCATGCGTCGTCGACCTCCCTCGCGTCACGCTGTTCCTACAGCGGTCCACTGATGCCCCCGTCCTTGCGCACCCGCCAGAAGTGCACGGCCATGAAGATGACAATGACGAAGGGGAACATGAGCACGTGCAGCACGTACCAGCGCAGCAGCGTGTCGGTACTGATCTCGACGCCGCCCAACAACACGAAGCGGACCTGCTGACCGAACACAGGGGTGTACCCCATCATGTTGGTCCCCACGGTGACGGCCCACAGGGCGAGCTGGTCCCACGGCAGCAGGTAGCCGGTGAACGAGAGCAGCAGGGTGAGGGTCAACAGGATGACGCCGATGACCCAGTTGAACTCCCGGGGCGGCTTGTAAGCCCCGTGGTAGAAGACCCTGGCCATGTGCAGGAACACCGACAGCACCATGAGATGGGCCGCCCATCGGTGCATGTTCCGCACCAGGAGGCCGAAGGTCACCGACGTCTGGAGGGTGCGGATGTCGTTCCACGCCTGGGCCGCAGTAGGCCGGTAGAAGAACATCAAGAAGATGCCGGTAACGGTCAGCATGATGAAGAGGAAGAAGCTCAGTCCGCCGAGGCACAGGGTGTAGCTGACCTTCACCGCGTGGCGCTTCACCTTCACCGGGTGCAGGTGGTAGAGCACCGAGTTCATCACCACGTAGGACCGGTTCCTGGGGCTGTCCGTGTAGCCCTTGCGGAAGATGGACCCGGGCCGGAACACCGACGTCATGAACTGCGAGCCCTTGAAGTTGTCCATGGCGTCGAGGGCGCGCTTTTTGAGGGGCACTCGCTCCTTGGTCTCGGAAGGGTTCGCGAACCGTCTCGCCACGAGGACTCCTTAGAACCGCATGCCGTACGAGTAGCCGTGCTTGTTGTCCCGCTGGTGCGGGTCGCCCGCGCGGGCAGCCACGCCCGCCTTGCCCATGATGATCACTCCGGTGGGGCAGCGGTCCACGCACAGACCGCATCGGGTGCAGACGTCCTCGTCGACCACGAAGACCACGTGGTCGTCCGGGTCGACGCCGGGCTGGTCGGTGTTGACCGAGTCGGCCACCGTTTGGGCCGACAGCATGTGGATGCACTTCCACGGACAGATGTCGACGCAGCCCTCGCACATGATGCACTCGGACTGGTCGATGTGGAGGAACTGCTTGGGCTTGACCGACTTGGCCAGGTCCTCGGGCGCGATCTCCTGAAGCACGTAGTCGCCGGGGAAGCTGGGCAGCGGCGGGTTGGCGTCGTTGCGGGCCATGCGAAGCGCCTCAGACCTCGGCCGTCTCGGCCTTGCGCAGCAGTGGCCGCCCGTAGGCGCTGGTCTCGATGGCGGGCTGGACGGGCTTCTTGCCCCGGCCCTGCCACCACAGCCAGGCGATGATCTGGCCCACGAGGAACACCACATAGATGCCCGCGGCGACGATGTCGCGCAGCACCTGGGCGGTGATGATGATGCGGCCCCTGCCTCCGAACTCGATGCCCTTGTCGAACAGCAGGTGGTCCTTGCCCCCGAAGGGCAGCGGGCCCATGGGGATGCCGATCTTGTCGCTGCGCCACTTGAGCCCGCCGTCGGCCCAGCGCAGCCACTGGTCGGGGATGACGCCGTAGATCAACAGCATGAGGGCGAACAGGAACGTGCTGGCCACGAAGGCCTCGCCCCACGTCAGCGGAGTGCCCGGCGGACGGCGAGTGCCCACCCGCACGGCCACGCCCACCAGCACCGCGGTGATCAGCAAGGAGGCTGTGAAGCTGACCATCTCCCTCGCTTTCGCTGGCTCGGCTGGTGGGGGTATCGGGGGTTCGTGAAAACGCTCACATTCTACCCGGGCACAGCTTTGCAGCCCTACCCGGCGGCGGGCGCGGTTCTAGCACGGCGCCTTGGGCGACTCCACATCGGCGAAAGGCTCGTCGGGCTTTGGTTTTCGAGCAGGCGCGGGGCCAGTCGCGGGGTTGCTCGTGGGCCGGCTCGCACGCTTGGTTGCCAGTCGCCCGGCGCGCCTACAGTTCGGCCGTTCGACGGCACCCTTCGTGGAGGTAGTGCGTGACCGAGATCCCCGAGCACCTCCTGCAACGCTCACGCGAGCGTCGGGCCGCGCTCGGCGGCGAGGGCGGGAGTGAAGGCGACGGCCAGTCGGCCGCGGCCGCGCCCTCCAGCGGGGCGGCAGAGGCGGGCGACTCGGGCGCGGGCGACGCGCCCTCGGCCGCAGTCCCTGCTGTTGCCGCGTCGGCCCCGGCTGCTTCGGCTGCGTCCGGGTCGGCTGCGCCTGCGGTCATCGACGAGCCGCCGTCGCCCATCATGCTGGCCGACCGCGAGGTGCGCAGGACCCGAGTGCCCATCTGGGCCGTGCCCGTCCTGGTCGTCCTGCCCTTCTGGGCCATCCTCTACGCGGGCGCCTTTGGCGACCGAGGCGGCGAGGGCCCGGTCGACCCGGCCGTGCTCGGACCCCGGGTGTACGCGGCCAACTGCTCGAGCTGCCACGGCGGCGCGGGTGAGGGCGGGGTCGGGCCCGCCCTGGCCAACGGCGGCGCCAAGATCACCTTCCCCGCCCAGGCCGACCATGTGGACTGGGTCAAGCAGGGCTCGCTGGGTCGGGCCAAGGGCACGCCCTATGGCGATCCGGCCCGGGCGGGCGGCCAGCGCACCATCCAGGCGGGCGTGATGCCGGGCTTCGCGGCCACCCTTTCGCCCGCCGAGATCGACGCCGTCGTCCAGTTCGAGCGGGAGAAGCTGTAACGACCGTGCCCCCTGCGCAGCACGACGTCGTCGTCGTGGGCGGCGGCCCCTCGGGCGCCGCGTGCGCGTACTGGTTGGCCGAGGCCGGGCACGACGTCCTGCTGCTGGAGAAGAAGCAGTACCCCCGGGAAAAGACGTGCGGCGACGGGCTCACGCCCCGCTCCGTCAAGCAGCTCGAGGACATGGGTCTGGCCGACAAGCTGGCCGAGCATCACCGCTTCGACGGGCTGCGCTCCATCGCCTTCGGACGCACGCTGGAGATGCGCTGGCCCGCGCACCCCGACCTGCCCGACTACGGCTACGTCGTCACCCGCAAGGACCTCGACCACTTCGTGGCCGAGCGGGCGGTGAAGGCGGGGGCCACGTTGTGGGAGCAGTCGGAGGCGGTGGCGCCGGTGCTTGGGGGTGGGCTGGTGCGGGGCGCATCGGTGAAGCGCAAGGAGTCGGGCCACGTCGTGGACGTGCGGGCCCGGTATGTGGTGGTGGCTGACGGGGCCAACTCCCGGTTCGGCCGGGCGCTGGGCACCTCACGTCGGCGCGACTACCCGTTGGGCATGGCCATCCGCGGCTATTTCGAGTCGCCCCGCCATGACGACCCGTGGATCGAAAGTCATCTGGACATCCGTGACCGCGCCGGCAACGTGCTGCCCGGCTACGGCTGGATCTTCCCTGTGGGCGACGGCCGGGTGAACGTGGGCATCGGCCTGCTGTCCACCTTCAACCAGTGGAAGGCGGTCAACACCACCCACCTCATGGAGGCGTTCGTCGACTACGCGCCCGAGTCGTGGGGGATCTCGCCCGCGTCCTCGTGTGGGCCGGCCACGGGTGGGCGGCTGCCGATGGGCATGTCGGTGGGGCCCTCGGTGGGACCGACGTGGATCGTCACCGGCGACGCCGCGGGCGCCATCAACCCGTTCAACGGCGAGGGCATCGCCTATGCCTACGAGACGGGCAGGCTGGCCGCGGGCGTGGTCGGCGACGCGCTGTCGTCAGGCGACGGACTCGTGTTGCAGGAGTACCCGAGGCTGTTGGACGAGCGCTACGGGCTGTACTTCAAGGTGGCCAGGGCCTTCGTGCGCATCATCGGCAGGCCCGAGCTGATGCGGCTGCTGGTATCGACCGGGATGCACTCGAAGTCGTTGATGGAGTGGGTGCTGCGGATCATGGCCAACCTGTTGCGACCCGACGAGCTGGGTCCGGCCGAGGCCGCCTACAAGGCGGTGGCCGCCATCGCCCGCCTGGCCCCCACCACCCCCGCCTGACCCGGCCGCACCCGTCGTCCCGCCCCCCCGCCGGCCCGCCCCCGCCGCCCCGCTGTTCTTGTCAGCCTCAGTTCGACCGCAAACCGTCGCGCCCTGACAAGAACGGGAAAACAAGGGGGTGGGGGTCAGTTGGTCGGGCGGCGGCGGCGGCGAAGGGCGAGGGCGACCACGAGCAGCACGGCGCCGGCCAGGGCCAGCCTCGGGTCTCGACCGGTGGCGGCAATGGTCCCGGGCCCACCCGCCCCGCCGGAACCGCCCCCGGCGGACGCGCCCCCACCGGCGCCGGGCGTCACCACCTTGGCGTCCAAGCACGACGTGACGGCCACGCCCCGCAGCAGCCCAGGCCCACCCGTTTGGCACTGGAAGTCGATCTCGGTCCGCGACCCGTCGGGCGGCTCGAACGTGTAGGCGACCTGGGCCGCGCCGGTGGCGTCGATCTTGATGTCGTTGACGTCGGCCAGATCGCGGTTGTCACCGGGCAGGCAGAAGATGCCGAGGGTGCAGATGTCGCCCGTGTGCATGGCGTCGTCGCGCAGCTTCTGATTGGTCCACGTGACCCCGCCGTCGAGCGTCTGGGCCATGTAGAGGTACCACGGCGCAGTGGCCGGCATCTGACACGGCTTGCCCGGGAAGCGCACGCCGTGCGGGTTCTGCGGATCGGCGGCCACCTCGGGCGTGCAGTTGGGCAGCGCGGGGTCGGACCCGTCGAAGGCCAGCTTGTTGGCGGGCGTGGCCACCACGTTCTTCACGGGCGAGCCCAGATACAACAGGTCGAGCCTGCCCTCGTCCCCCGCCACCAGTCGGGAGAAGTAGGCGGTGTGCACCTCGGGCCCGTTCACCTTGGCGATCGGGCCGAAGGCCAGCGCCGTCGCCGAGACCGGCTTGGGGGCCGACGCCACGTAGACGCCGAACTCGCCGTTGATGAAGTCGGGGAAGGCCACGTGCACGCCGCCTGCGCGGTCGATGGCCACCGATCCAAAGAGCTCGGACATGTCGCCCGGCTCGGCCGCGGTGTAGTCGGGGCCGGCGAACGCCTCCGACGCCGTCCACGTGGCCCCCTCGTCCTTGGAGAGAGCCACGAAGAAGTGGTTGAAAACGGTGCCCTGCGTGTAGTTGCAGCCCGTGCCCGCGTTGGTGGCCGGACCGGCCCCCGCCGTCCAGCCCACGTAGACCCAGCCGGTCACGGGGTCGACGGCGATGCCCGCGGGCACGGTGTCGCAGAAGCTGCTGAGGACGGCAGGCGGGTCGGTGATGATGTCGACCGGCGTGCCCCACGTCTTGCCGCCGTCTTTCGACGTGTTGACCCACATCGTGTTCGGGCCGAAGTCGTGGTACGTCATGTAGACGCGGCTTTCGTCGGCCGACTTGCCCTCCGGCGTGAAGGCGGCCATCCACTCCCTGTCCACGCTGAACACCTGATGCGACGAGCAGCCCCCCGCATAGGAGGCGAACCCGTCGTCGCTGCGGGCCACCACGGCCTGAAGCCCCACGTCCGACGGGATGCCGACGGCCACCTGGAGGTCGGCGAAGTACGTGCGCCCGGCCTGGTCGGTGGTCAACTCGACGTCGCCGATGTCGGCCGCGCTGGTGCAGCCGGTGAGGTTCTTGGTCAGGGCCTCGGCCCCGCCCTTGTGGGCCCACGTGCGCCCGCCGTCGGTGGACACGGCCAACTGGCTGCCCCCTTGGTAGGCCACGTACCGGATGTTGTTCTTGTCCACCACGGTGGCGGGCTCGTTGGCGAACTTGGTCCCGGAGACCTTCGGGTCGTCGACCCGGACGGGGGCGGTGAAGGTCGGGGTCGTGGCCGCCGACGAAGGGGCCAGCCCGGCCACCAGCAGGAGCAGGGAGGCGAGCGCGAGCCAGGCCGCGAGTCGAGGCATGAGGAATGGCTACCCGATTCGCATCGATCCGATCCGCTCACCCGCACAGGCCGTTGCCCGGCCCCGGCGTGTGACGGATATCTCGTAGACACGATGGGGCGCCCCCGGTTGACTGACCAGTGTTAACCCAGGTCTCACGGAGGGGTCCTCTCGATGCTCACCCGCTTGGCGCGCGTCGTCGTCGTGCGAAAAAAGCTCGTCCTGCTGGGCGCCCTCGTCGTGGTCGTGGTGGCGGGCGCGGCGGGCGGGAGCGTGGCCCAACACCTGAGCACGGGCGGGTTCGACGACCCCCACTCCGAGTCGTTCAAGGCCGACGCCTCGCTCACGAAGCACTTCCAAGGCGGCCAGCCCAACATGGTGCTGCTCGTCACGGCCAAGCACGGCACCGTCAACGCGCCCGACGTGGTCGCCGCGGGCCAAGCCCTCACCGACCGATTGGCGCACGAGCCCGGTGTGCGGGCCGCGCTGTCCTATTGGACGTTGGCATCCGCGCCGCCGCTACGCAGCAAGGACGGCCGACAGGCCTTGGTGCTGGCCCGCATCGACGGCGACCAGGACACCGTCCACGACCGCATGGAACTGCTCGGCCCGCACTACCGACAGGACACGGCGTTGATGACCGTACGCGTGGGCGGCTTCGCCGAGGTCTTCCGCGAGGTCGGCACCACCATCGAAAAGGACCTGCAGAAGGCCGAGGCCATCGCCGTCCCCATCACGCTGCTGCTGCTGATCCTGGTGTTCGGCAGCGTGGTGGCCGCCGGTCTGCCGCTGGGCATCGGCATCGTCGCCATCGTCGGCACCATGCTCGTGCTTCGGATCGTGGCCGCCATGACCGAGGTCTCGATCTTCTCGCTCAACCTGACCACGTCCATGGGCATGGGCCTGGCCATCGACTACTCGCTGTTCGTGGTGTCGCGCTTTCGCGAGGAGCTGCGGGCCGGACGGGCCGTGGACGACGCCGTCGTGCGCACGGTGCAGACCGCGGGCAAGACGGTTGCGTTCAGCGCCTTGACCGTGGCCGCGTCACTGGCCGCGCTCCTGGTCTTCCCGCTCGCCTTCCTGCGGTCGTTCGCCTACGCGGGTATCGCGGTCGTGCTGTTCGCGGGCGTGGCCGCGGTCGTGCTCCTGCCCGCGCTGTTGGCCGCCCTCGGTCACCGCGTCGACAGCCTGGTCCTGTTCAAACGGCATCCGAAGGAGGTGGGCGAGGGCTTCTGGCACCGGGCCGCGGTCACGGTGATGAAGCGGCCCGTGCCCATCGCCACCTCGGTGATCCTCGTGCTGCTGGTGTTGGGCGCGCCGTTCCTCAACGTTCACTTCGGCCTGCCCGACGACCGGGTGCTGCCCCCGTCCGCGCCTGGCCGCCAGGTGAGCGACCAGATCCGCGCCAACTTCTCGTCCAACGAGGCCTTCGCCCTTTCGGTGGTGGCGTTGGGCGCCGACCCCGTGGGCCGGGCGGGCGACATCGACTCGTACGCGGCCCGCCTGTCCAAGCTCGGCGGCGTGGCGCGGGTCGACGCGGCCACCGGCTCGTACATCGGCGGCGCACTCGTCCTGCCGCCCAACGCCATCTCGGTCCGCTTCCGATCCGACGCAGGGACGTTCCTGTCGGTCGTGCCCAACATCGAGCCCTATTCGGCTGAAGGCGAGCGGCTGGTCAAGCAGGTCAGGTCCGAGCCATCACCGTTCGCCGTCAAAGTCACGGGCGCGTCGGCCCAGTTGGTGGACGCCAAGGCGTCGCTGTTCTCCAAGCTCCCGGTGGCGGGCGGGATCATCGCCGTCATCACCTTCGTTGTCCTGTTCCTCTTGTTCGGCAGCCTGCTGGTGCCGGCCAAGGCGGTGGTGCTCAACCTGCTCAGCCTCACGGCCACGTTCGGGGCCATGGTGTGGATCTTCCAGGAGGGGCACCTCAGCCGCACTCTCGGGTTCACGGCCACGGGCATGTTGGACACGACCACGCCCATCCTCATGTTCTGCGTGGCCTTCGGCCTCTCCATGGACTACGAGGTCTTCCTCCTCTCACGCATCAAGGAGGAGCACGACAAGGGCCGCGACACGGTGACGTCCGTGGCCGTCGGGCTCGAGCACACCGGGCGCATCGTGACCGCGGCGGCCGCGCTGTTGGCCGTGGTGTTCATCGCCTCGGCCACGTCGCAAGTGACCTTCATCAAGTTGTTCGGCGTGGGCCTCACGATGGCGGTGCTGATGGACGCCACCTTGATCCGCGCTGCCCTCGTCCCTGCCTTCATGCGTCTGGCTGGACAGGCCAACTGGTGGGCCCCGTCGTTCCTGCGGCGGGTCCATGACCGGTGGGGCTTCAACGAAGGCGAGGGCTCCGGTACGAGTGACAGCACGGACGTGGCCGTCGCCCGCATCGACTACAACGTGCACATGGTCGACGGGGCGGCCTCCGAGCTGGAGGGCACTCGTAACCCCTGACGCGGCCAAGCGGCGGCCGCGGGCCAAGCGGGGCGAGGGCGACCGCCTGCGCAACGAGATCCTGACCGCGGCCTCCGACCTGTTGTTGAAGACGGGCGACGAAGAGGCCGTCTCCATCCGGGCCGTGGCCGACGCCGTGGGCGTGACGCCGCCGTCGATCTACCTCCACTTCGCCGACAAGGAGGAGCTGCTGGTCGCCGTGTGCGAGGAGCAGTTCCGTCGGTTCGGCGACTTCGTCGAGCAGGCGGTGTCAGCCTCCAACGACCCGGTCGAACGGCTCATGTTGCGGGGCCAGGCCTACGTGCGCTTCGGCATCGAGCACCCCGAGCACTACCGCATCCTCTTCATGAGCAGGACGGGCACGGCCAGGGCGGCCGACGAGCGGGCCCGGTCGGTGAGCGGGTTCGACCGGCTGGTGCAGAACGTGCAGGCCTGCATCGATGTGGGCGCCATCGACGCGGGCGCCCTCGGCGAGCCCGACGCCCGGCTGACGGCCACCGGCCTGTGGGTCATGGTCCACGGCGTCACGTCGTTGGTGATATCGGTCCCTGGGTTCCCGGACGTCGGGATGGACCGGCTGATGGCGCACCTGGGCGCCATGTGTATCCGCGGCCTCGGCGGCTGAACGCTTTCCCCCGACGCCCTTGACGTCTGGTGCCCGAACAGCACATGCGAGGCCATGGGGACGAATGGCCGCCGTTGGTCTGGCCACGCTTCGGCCAGTACGTGGGCACAGGTACCGGCGGCATCCAAGTCGGCTAGCGCCCCTCCTTTTGCCGGACTGGAGGACATAGGTACCCGTGAGGTGTGCCTATGTCCTCCAGTCGGCGGTTGGGGGGACGGTCAGTCGGCGGTTGGCGGGACGGTCAGGGCGCGGTGACGGCGGCCAACGTGGCCGACAGCGTGGCCGCGATGTCCTCAGCCGTGTGGGCCAGGGAGGGGAACAGGGCCTCGTAGGGGCCAGGGGCGAAGGCCACGCCGTGGGCCAGCAACCGGTTGAACAGCGCCGCGTACTCGCCCGTCCCGCACGAGGCCCGGGCCTGGTCGTAGTTCGTCACCGGGTCGGGGCCGAAGAACAGCCCGACCAGCGGACCGACCTGGGGGACGGTGACAGGGACGCCCAGACTGTCGAAGGCGGATCGCAGCCCGTCGGCCAAGGCCGTGGCCGTGGTCGTGAGCGCCGCGTAGGCCCGGTCGTCCAACTGCGAAAGCACGGCCAGCCCGGCCGCAGTGGCCAACGGGTTCCCCGACAGCGTGCCCGCTTGGTACACCCGCCCGAGCGGGGCCAGCACCTCCATCACCTCGCGGCGTCCGCCGAATGCGGCCAGTGGCAGCCCGCCACCGATCACCTTGCCGAACATCCACAGATCGGGCCTCACGCCGAACAGACCGGATGCGCCGCCCGGCCCGACGCGGAATCCGGTGATCACCTCGTCGAACACCAACAGCGCGCCCGCCGCGTCGCACGCCGCCCGCAGCCCTTCCAGAAAGCCGGGCGCAGCAGGGACCAGGCCCATGTTGGCGGCGACGGGCTCGACGATCACGCAGGCCACGTCGCCCCCGACTTCGGGCACCACGTTGTAGGGCGCGACCACCGTCTCGGCCACCATCGAAGCGGGGACGCCGGCCGAGTCGGGCAGACCCAACGTGGCCATCCCCGTGCCCCCGCCCGCCAGCAGGCCGTCCGAATGTCCGTGGTAGCACCCGGCGAACTTGATGACCCGCGACCGGCCCGTGAAGCCGCGCGCCGTGCGGATCACCGACATGCCCGCCTCGGTCCCGCTCGACACCAGCCGCACCATCTCGCAGCCGGCCACCCGCTCGCACAAGGCCTCGGCCAGCGCCACCTCGCGCTCGGTGGGCGCGCCGTAGGTCGTGCCCTCGGCCGCGGCCCGCTGCACGGCGTCGACGACCACTGGGTGGGCGTGGCCCAGGATCGACGCGCCGTAGGACTGGACGTAGTCGATGTAGCGGTTGCCCTCCACGTCCCACACATGAGCGCCCGAGGCCCGGGCCACGAAGTACGGCGTCCCCCCCACCGACCGGAAGGCCCGCACCGGCGAGTTCACGCCGCCCGGGATGACCTCGCCTGCCCGCTTGAACAGGGCCTCGTTCGACTGGTTCGCGCCGCTCGAACTGTCCGGGTTATCCATGCAGCAGTTCGGCCAGCTCGCGGGCGAAGTAGGTGAGGATGATGTCGGCCCCCGCCCGCTTAATCGCGGTGAGGTGCTCCATGGCCGCGGCCTGCCCGTCGATCCAGCCCCGCTCGGCCGCGGCCTTGACCATGGCGTACTCGCCGCTCACGTGATAGGCGGCCACCGGCATGTCCACCGACGCGGCCACCGCCGCGATCACGTCGAGGTAGGCCAGCGCGGGCTTGACCATCACCATGTCCGCCCCCTCCTCGATGTCGGCCGCCACTTCGGCCAACGCCTCTCGGAAGTTGCGGGGGTCCTGCTGATAGCCCTTGCGGTCGCCGCCGCCCACGATGGTCACATCGACCGCATCGCGGAACGGGCCGTAGAGGGCGGACGCGTACTTGGCCGCGTAGGCCAGGACGGCGACCCGGGAGTGCTCGGCCTCGTCCAGCGCGGCCCGGATGGCGCCGACCTGCCCGTCCATCATCCCGCTGGGCGCGACGACGTCCGCCCCTGCCGCGGCCTGGGCCACGGCGATGTGGCCGTACAGCGCGATGGTGGCGTCGTTGTCCGGCTGGCCCTGCCGGTCGAGCACGCCGCAGTGGCCGTGGCTCGTGTACTCGTCCAGGCACAGGTCGGCCATCAGGGCCATGCGGTCGCCCACCTCGTCGCGCAGATCCCGCAGCGCGACCTGCACGATCCCGTCCGGGTTCCACGCCTCCGACCCGCGGGGGTCCTTGTGCTCAGGCACCCCGAAGAGGATCACCGCGGGCACGCCCAACTCGGCCAGCTCCCGCACCTCCTTGCGCAGCGACTCGCGGGTGTGCTGCACCACACCAGGCAGCGAAGCGATGGGCTGGGGCGAGGCGATGCCCTCGCGCACGAACAGCGGGGCGACCACGTCGTCGACGGACAGCCGGGTCTCGGCCACCATGCGGCGCAAGGCCGGGGTCTGGCGCAGGCGGCGGAGTCGCCGGGCGGGAAACGTCACCGTCCAAGCCTACGGCGCACCGCCGCGATCAGTCCCTCGATGGTGTGCTCCTCGGCCACCACGTCGACAGTGAGCCCGCAGTCCCGGGCCGTCTGCGCGGTGACGGGGCCGATGCAAGCGACCACGGGGGGGACGGGCAACCCGAGGCCCACGTAGTTGGTGACGGTGGACGACGACGTGAAAGTGATGACGTCGGCCGCAGCGGCCTCGGGCGGGGTCGCGGGCGGGGCCGCGCGGGGCGGCGCAGCAGGGACGGTGCGGTAGGCCTCGACCACGTCCACCTCCCAACCCTTGGCCCGCAAGCCGTCTGGCACCACTTCTCGCGCCACAGCGGCGCGCGGCAGCAGCACGCGCCCGCCCTCGGCACCAGCGACGGGGAACGCCTCCACCAACGACTCGGCCACGGAACGCTCGGGCACCAGATCGGCCACCAAGGACCGAGCGGCCAAGGCTTCGGCCGTCCCGGGGCCGACGGCCGCGATGCGGGCCGACCCGAATCGGCGGGCGTCGCCCACTGCGGCCATGAACCGGGCCACGGCGTTGGCCGACGTGAAGACGACCCAGTCGTAGTCCCCCACCCGCTGGGCCTTGTCCGCCAAGAGCTTTAGGCGATCAGGCGGCGGGTCGGTGATGGCGATGGCCGGCACTTCGACGACGGCCGCGCCCAAGTCCCGCAGCGCGGCGCTCAACTCCGAAGCCTGCTCGCGCGCCCGCGTCACCACCACCCGAACGCCGAACAGCGGGCGGGCCTCGAACCACCGCAGGTCCAGCGACGCCACCTGGCCGATGACGATGGTCGCGGGCGGCTCGAGGACGGCCTGACCCAAGCCCGCCAACGTGGTGCGCACCGTGGACTGCTCGGGCCGCGTCCCCCACCGCACCGCGGCCACGGGCGTGTCGCCCGCCAGCCCGCCCGCCATCAACGACTCGGCGATGGCGGCTCGATGGGCCACGCCCATGAGCACCACGATGGTGTCGCCGGAGCGGGCCAGCGCATCCCAGTCCGCGTCCGACTCAGGCTCGTGCCGACTGTGCCCGGTGACGACCGTGAACGACGTGGCCAGCCCCCGATGTGTCACCGGGATGCCCGCGTACGCGGGCACGGCCACGGCCGACGTGATGCCCGGCACGACCTCGAACGGCACCCCGGCTTCCAACAGGGCTTGGGCCTCCTCGCCGCCGCGGCCGAACACGAACGGGTCACCGCCCTTGAGCCGCACCACGTCGAGTCCGGCGCTTCCCTTCTCGACCAGCAGCCGATTGATCGACTCCTGGTCGACCGGTCCGCCAGGGCGCTTGCCCACGTCGATGCGCTCGGCCTCCGGCGGAGCCAGGTCGAGCAGCGACACCTCGGACAGCCGGTCGTGGACGACGACGTCGGCCCGGGACAAGACCTCGGCCCCGCGCACGGTCAGCAGACCGGGATCGCCCGGCCCGGCACCGACCAGATAGACGGTCACGACAACACCTCGGCCCCGGCTGCGTCGTCCAGCAGATACCGGGCCACCTCCCGGCCCAGCGCGGCCGGGTCGCCGCCAGCCGTGCGCGTCTCGCGCATGACGATCGACCCGTCGAGCGACGCCACCATCCCGGTCAACGTCACCGTTACGCCGTCCTCGCCGATCACCGCGTACGCGCCCACCGGCAGGTCGCAGCCGCCGCCCAACTCGGCGAGGAAGGCGCGCTCGGCCGTGACCGCGAGCCGCGTGGGCGCGTGGTCGATGGCGGCCAACATCTCGATCGTCTCGGTGTCGTCGGCCCTGCACTCCACGGCCAGCGCGCCTTGGGCGACCTGGGGCAGCAGCACGGACGGGTCGAGCACCTCGTCCACCCGGTCCCACCGGTCGAGCCTGCGCAATGCGGCCGCGGCCATGACCACCGCGTCGTAGTCGGACGCCTTCTCCAAGCGCGTGTCGATGTTGCCCCGCAGATCGGTGAAGACGAGGTCAGGCCGGAGCCAGGCCAACTGGGCCCGCCGCCGCACGGAGCCGGTCGCCACCAGCGCGCCCGCCCGCAGGCCTGCGAGCGTCGACCCCACCAGCGCGTCACGCGGGTCGCCCCGCTCGGGGAAGGCGGCGATGACCAGGCCGTCGGTCGGCGTGGAGGTCAAGTCCTTGGCCGAGTGCACGGCGATGTCGGCCCTGCCTTCGAGCACCGCAGCCTGCACTTCCTTGACGAACACGCCCTGGCCCCCGATGGCGTGGATGGGGACGTCGGTCCGCCGGTCGCCGGTGGTCTCCACCACCAAGGCCTCGCCCAGGCCGGAGCCCAGCAGCGACAGCACCAAGTCGGTCTGCCAACGGGCCAGCGCGCTGCCGCGCGTGGCCGCCCGCAGCGCCATCGGCACTACAGGTCGAACAGGGTGCGCAGCGCCTCGGCCAGCCGGTCGCCCCGGGCCGAGCCCGCCGCGTCCTTGAGCCGGACGGTGGGCTCGTGGAGCAGCTTTTGGATGAGGCCCCGCGTGAGGGCGTCGACCGCCTCCCGCTGGCGCTCGTCGAGCCCGTCCAGCTTGGCCCGGAACCGGTCCAGCTCCACGGCCCTCAGGGACTCGGCCCGCTCCCGCAGGGCCACGATGAGGGGGGCCAGCTCGCGGGCCGTGGCCGTGGCCACGAAGCGCTCGACCTCGTCGTCGACGATCTCCTCGACTCTGGCGATCTCGCGCCGCCTGCCCTCGAGCCCTTGGCCCGCGAAGACGCGCAGGTCGTCCATGTCGAGCAGGGTCACCCCAGGCAGGTCGGCCACGGCCGAGTCCACGTCGCGCGGCACGGCCACGTCCACGATCAACAGGGGCCGACTTGGCCGGCCGGCCATGACCGGCGCCAGGTCGCCCGCCTCCAACAGGACGGAAGACGCGCCGGTGGACGTCAACAGCACATCCACGTCGGCCAGGGACTCGGGCAGTCCGCCCAACTGCACGGCCCGTCCGCCGACGCGGGCGGCCAGGGCCACGGCCCGCGACCACGTGCGGTTGGCAACCAGCACCTCGGCCACGCCCTTCGAGCCGGCCAGGGCCACGGCCATGCCCTCGCCCATGTCACCCGCGCCCAGCACGAGCAGGCGGCGTCCTTCCAACGAGCCCAGCCGCTCGGTGGCCATGGCCACCGCGGCCTGTGACACGGACGTGGTGCCCCGGCCGATGGCCGTGTCCGACCGGGCCCGCTTGCCCACCTCGACCGCGTGCCGGAACAGCGCGCCCAGCACCGGACCGGCCGCCCGCTCGGCCCTGGCCTGCTGCCACGCGTCGCGCACCTGGCCCAGGATCTCGCTCTCGCCGAGCACGGCCGAGTCGAGCCCGCACGCCACGCGGAACAGATGGCGGACCGCGCCCTCCTCGTAGAAGGAGTAGAGGTGGTCGCTGAAGTCCTCGGGGGCGGTGAAGCCCAAGCGGGCCAGGAACTCGCGCACGTCGGCCATGGCCGCGTGAAAGCGCTCGGCCACTACGTAGATCTCCGTGCGCATGCACGTGGAGAGCACCACGGCCTCGGACACGTTGGCCAGGCCAGTGAGGTCGGCCAGCGCCTTGGGCAGGTGGGCGTCCGACACCGTCATGCGCTCGAGCACGTCGAGCGGGACGGTCCGGTGGTTCAGGCCTACGACGAGGACAGACACGCCTGGAGGCGCTCCCTTGCTTGCTGGACCTGGCCGGCCCTGATCAATGTGAGCATGTCCGACTCCAGGGCCTTCTGCCAAGCCAAACCCTCGGTCGAGCGGCCCTGGGCCTTCAACGCCTCCCGCTCGCTGGACAGCAGTTCGAGCAGCACCTCGTACTCGGGGCCCAAGTCGGCCTCGATGCGGGCCTTGAGCCACGTGGCCAACGCCGGGCTGTGGCCGCCGGTGGAAACGGACACGGTGAGGGGCCCGCGCCGCACGACTGATGGCAGGGTGAACGAGCAGGACAGCGGGTCGTCGGCGCTGTTGACCCACACGCCCGCGGCCTCGCCGTCCTCGAACACCGCCGCGTTCACGGACCGGTCGTCCGTGGCCGCCACCACCAGCCGCCATCCCCCGGCCGCGTCGCCCCGCCGGTATGGGCGCTGCTCGACCGTGACAGGAAGGGCCCGGACCTCGTCACCCACCTCGGCCGCGATCACGTGGACCACCGCGCCACACGCCAACAGGCCCTCGGCCTTGCGGGCCGCGATGTGGCCGCCGCCCACGACCAGGCAGCGTCGGCCGTCGAGGACGAGGTTCACCGGGTACTGGGTCGACTCGACCGGCATGGCGTGGGCCTCGTCAGGCTGAGGCCGACTCCGCCTGACGCTGCTGGTAGAAGCTCAGGATCTGGAGCTCGATGGACAGGTCGACCTTGCGCAGGGTCACGCCCTCGGGGACGGCCACGACCGCGGGGGCGAAGTTCAAGATGGACGTGATGCCCGCGGCCACCAGCCGGTCGGCCACCTCTTGGGCCGCGGCGGCCGGGGTGGCGATGATGCCGATGGCCGGGTGCCTTTCGGCCGCGATGGCGGGCAGGTCGTCCAGGTGTTGGACGGCGAGTTCGCCGATGCGCTCGCCCACCTTGGCCGGGTCCGCGTCGACCAGGGCCACGACCCGAAAGCCGCGCACGAGAAAGCCGCGGTAGTTGGCCAGCGCGTGGCCCAGGTTGCCGACTCCGACGATCAGCACGGGCCAGTCCTGTGTGAGCCCCAATTCTCTGCTGATCTGGAAGACGAGGTACTCGACGTCGTAGCCCACGCCCCGCGTGCCGTACGAGCCCAGGTAGGACAGGTCCTTGCGCACCTTGGCCGCGTTCACGCCCGCCAACTCGGCCAGGCGCTCGGACGAGATGGTGGCCTGCTGCTGGTCGCGCACCTCGAACAGGGCCCGCAGATAGACGGGGAGTCGGGCCACGGTGGCCTCGGGGATGCGGCGCGGTGTGATCGACCCAGCCATGACGGGCGACCATAGCCGCCCCCTTCGCCCCATTCACAATCGCACAACCCAACTTTTCCACAGCAGCAGGTGCTGTGGAAAAGATCAGAGGGGGGACGCGGAGAGGAGGATTTCGTGGGCCGGGCGGGGCGGGCTGAACAAAAAGCCCTGGGCTGCGCCGCACCCGAGCCGGATCAATTCGTCGCGCTGGGTGGGCTGTTCCACGCCCTCGGCGATGCACGTCAGCCCCAGGGCGCTGGTCAGCCCGAGCACCGCGGTCACGATGGCGTCGTCCTCGGCCCGCGAGCCCAGCCCGCTCACGAAGGAGCGGTCGATCTTCACCGCGTCGATCGGAAACCGACGCAGGTAGGCCAGCGACGAGTAGCCGGTGCCGAAGTCGTCGATGGCCAGTCGGACGCCCAGCCGCTTGAGGGCCCGCAGCACCGACAGCGAGAGGTCGGCATCGTCCATCAATGCGCTCTCCGTCAATTCCAGGCAGAGCGCATCGGCGGGCAGGCCCGACTCCTCGAGCGCGGCCGCCACCCGCGCAATCAGCCCGGCCTCGCCCAACTGACGCACCGAGAGGTTGACGGCCACCACGAAGGGGTGGCCCGGGTGCTCGTCACGCCATTGGCGCCCGTAGTGGCACGCCTCTTGCAGCACCCAGCCGCCCACCCGGTCGATGAGCCCGCTGCGCTCGGCTTGAGGGATGAACTCGCCGGGCGCCAGCAGGCCGCGTTCGGGGTGCTGCCAGCGCACGAGGGCCTCGAAGCCGATGAGGTTGCCGGTGGCCAGCTCGATCTCGGGCTGGAGCCACACGCGCAACTCGCCTGACTCCAAGGCCCGCTCCAACTCGCTGTCCAGATCCCTGCGGGCCCTGGCCTCGCGCCGGCGGGACTCGTTGAACACCTCGAAGCGGGCCCGGCCCCGCTGCTTGGCCGTGTAGAGGGCGGCATCTGCGTCCCGAAGAAGGGCCTCGGGGTGGTCGTCCTCCCCATGGGTCATGGCGATGCCGATGCTGGCCGTGATCCTGATCTCGGCCCGGCCCACGAGCAAGGGCTCGGCCAGGGCGACGTTGATGCGCTCGCACAGCCCAATGGCCTCCAACTCGCCGATCAGCCCCTCGCACACCACCACGTACTCGTCGCCCCCGACTCTGGCGACCATGTCCATGGGCCTGACCACGTCCCGGATGCGCGTGGTCACCATGGGCAGGACCTGGTCGCCGCCCTCATGGCCCAACCGCTCATTGACCTCTTTGAAGCGGTCGAGGTCGATGACCAGCACGGCCACTTTGTCACCCTTGGCGCCCGCCCGGCCCAACACGGGGCCGAGCTGCTGCACCACCTCGGCCCGGGACACGATGCCCGCTTGACGGTCGGCGTCGGCCGCCCCCGCCAGCAAGGCGGCCGACCACTCGTGGGCCGCGGCCTGGCGCTCGTAGGCCAAGGCGACGAGCGACGAGGCCACGTCGAGCACCTGCTGCTCGGCCGGCGTGGTCGGGCGGCCCTGCGGCCGGGAGACGGACAGCGCCTCGGGCCCGGCCCGGTCGGCGTCGATGACCAACGTGCATCCGGGCGCGTGCTCCTCGACCATCTTGCCGATGCCGCGCAGCACCTCGCCCAGCGGGGCCCGGCGGGCGATGGCGGTGAGCACGCCCGCCTCTGCGGCCAGTACGTCGGCGTATCGGCGGCGCTCAGTGACGTCCCGGAGATAGACGACGACGCCGCCGACCTGAGGCGAGTCGAAGCAGTTGGTGAAGACGGCCTCCATGGTCCGCCAGGAGCCGTCGCCATGGGCCATGCGGAACTCGACCGGGCCGGTGATGCCGGGCCGGGCCATGGCCACCGTGACCGAGCCCGCCACCAACGGCATGTCGTCCTCGTGCAACAGGCTGGGGACGTCGACGGGGCGGATGTCGCCTTGACCAAGCAGGCCCAGCAGCCGGTCCAGGCCCGGGCTGCGCCAGATCACGTCGCCGTCGGCGTCGAGCACGACCACGGTGTCCGACGCATCGCGCATCAGCCACTCGAAATGGCGGACGGCGGGCTCGGACTGCACGTATTGACGACGGGCAGTGAGCTCGGCCATGACGAGGCCGGCCACTGCCTCCAAGATGGCGACCTGGCTCGAGGTGAACTGGCGAGGCCGGTGGTCGGCTCCGAACACGGCCCCGATCACCTCGCCCGACGGGGTGCGCAGCGGGGCCGCGGCCCAGGCGCCGACTCGCAACGGGTGATGGCTGAAGGCCGGCTGGACCACGGCATGGCCGATCACGATGGCGCGGTCAGAGTCGAGCAGCGTCGGCATCAAGGCCCAGGACCGTGGCAAGTACCGACGGTCGATTCCGACAGCCGCCTCCAACCGCAGCCTGCAGTTGTCCACCAAGGCCACCGCGGCCATGGGCACATCCAGGAAATGGGCCAGGGCCCGCACCGCGCCGGCGAACCCCGCGTGATGGGCAGGGTTCGGCGGGCGGTAGTCAGCCGCCGCAGTCAACCGCCGTCGCTCAGCCTCCGGAACGACTCCTGCCATCGGACTCCCCTGCTACAGACCCCCCGAATCAGACGAATGGTGCCACATCTGTCAGCGTGCGCAAAGCGGGTAGTGGTCCTATGCGCACGCACAGCGCGAACCAAACCCCCTTTTTGGGGGTATTCAGCCGCCCCCCGCGCTTTTCCACAGCAGCAGGTGCTGTGGAAAAGTTCGGGAGGGGGTGGGGTTAGCCTCGGGCTGGTGTTGTCGCTGCACCGGGCCTTGGCCGCCACCGCTGCGCTGGTCGGACTGGCCTTCGCCCTGTGCACGTTCGAGCGCTGGCTGGCCCGTCGGAGGCGCCACGAACTGGCGTGGAGCGCGGCCCTGCTCATGTTCAGCCTGGCCGCCGCGGCCCTGGGCGCAGGCGTGGGCACGGGCTGGAGCGGGCCGCTGTTTCGCGTCTACTTCTTCTTCGGGGCCATGGCCAACGTGCCGGTTCTGGCCCTGGGGACCGTCTATCTGTTGGCCGGACCTCGACGGGGGGACCGGTGGGCCGCGGCCGTCGCGATGGCCGTGGCCTTCGCCGGGGGCGTGGCCGCGGTGGCCCCGCTGCGCCACGCCGTGCCCCGCCACCAGCTCATCCCCCAGGGGTCCGACGTGTTCGGCCCGCTCCCGCGCGTGCTGGCCGCGGTCGGGTCGGCAGGCGGGGCCGCGGTCGTGTTCGGCGGCGCGGCATGGAGCGCGTGGCGCTTGCGACGGGGCCGCATGGTCACGGCCAACATCCTCATTGCCGGGGGCACCGCGGTCCTGTCGGCCAGCGGGGTGCTGAACTCGGTGGCCGACGCCATGACCGGCTTCGCCATCACCCTCGTCGTCGGGATCAGCGTGCTGTTCGCCGGGTTCCTGGTGGCGACGACGCCGCCCGCTACGCCGAGCGCAACTGACGGCGAAGCAGCTTCCCCGCCAATCCGTGAGGCACCTCCGGCACGAAGCTGACTTCGGTGGGCGCCTTGTAACGGGCCAGACAGGACGCGGCGAACTCGGTCACGTCGGCCTCGGTCAGCCCGTCGGCTCCCGGCCCTCGCACCACGAACGCCTTGACCGCCTCGCCCGTGGCCGCCGCAGGCACCCCGACCACGGCCACCTCGGCGATGCCGGGATGGGCCAGCAGGGCCTCCTCCACTTCCACCGGGTACACGTTGAACCCGCTCACGATGATGAGGTCCTTGGCCCGGTCCACGATCCAGAGGTGGCCGCTCTCGTCGGCCACCGCAATGTCGCCCGTCTTCAGCCACCCGTCCGGCGTCAGCACCGCCGCTGTCGCCTCCTCGTCCTGCCAGTAGCCGCTGAACACGTTGGCTCCCCGGACCCAGATCTCGCCGTCGTCACCCACCAGCGCGTCCTCGCCCTCGGTGTCGATGAGCCTGACCTCGACGCCCGGCAGCGGCACGCCGATCGACCCCGCCTTGGGCTCGTCTTCGATCAGCGACGACGTGACCACGGGCGACGCCTCGGTCAGCCCGTAGCCCTGATGGATGGGGACGCCGAAGCGGGTCGTGAAGGCATGGGCCACCTCGTCGGGCAGCGGCGCCGCGCCCGACGTGAGCAGGCGGACGTGGGCGAAGGCGTCGGCCTCGGCACCGGGCAGGTTGGCCCAGGCCCGGTACATGGGCGGGGCCCCCGCGACCAGGGTCACGCCGTGGTCCCGCACCATGGCAAGGGTCCTGGTCGGCTCGAAGCGCTCGTCCAGCGCCACCGACCCGCCCACCAGCAGCATCAGCCCGAGCACCACGTTCAGTCCGAAGATGTGGAACAGCGGGAGCACTCCCAGGCTCACATCGCTGCTTTGCACCTCCCGGCCCGGATGGCGTTGGACCTGCTCGAGGTTGGCCCGCAGGTTGCCATGGGTGAGCATGGCCGCCTTAGGGGACCCGGCCGTGCCCGCGGTGAAGATGAGGACGGCCAGGTCGTCGTCGGCCCTGTCGACCATGGGCACCTCGCCGCCCCGCCCGCCCCGCCCGCTCAGGTCGTCCAGCACGACGAGCCCGGGGCGCTGGGCGGCCAAGCCCGCCACCGCCTCGCGCCCAGTCCGGCCCACCACCAGCACCGTGGCGCCAACGGCGTCGACCTCGCGCTCCAGCTCGGCCGCCGGGCTGCCCGGGTTCAAGGGCACCGCCACCGCGCCCAGGCCGAGCGCGGCCAGATAGGCGATCACGAAGGCGGGGTCGTTCTCGCTGACCAGCGCCACCCGGCCGCCAGGGCCGATGCCGTGCTCGGCGAGCGCAGCCCGGGCGCCTGCCACCTGGGTCCTCAGGTCCCCGTAAGTGAGCACACCCGCCGCCGTGCGCAGGGCCGGGGCCTCGGCGGGGTGGGGCTCGATGACGGCGGCGAGGTTCACGTCAGCAATTCCAGCACGGCGGGCGGTCGACGCGCCTGTCCAGGCGTGGCCCGCCGCGGCCGGGGTTAACCGAAACTTGGATCAAGCGCGGGGGCCGGTCCGACGATGACTAGTGCGCATGCGCCGACTTCTCATCGTCATTTCCATTGCAATGACCAGTCTCGTCGCCTCAATCCTGACCGCGGCCCAGGCGTCGGCGGGTGACACCAGTTCGATGGAATCGGACTTCGTGGCCCATGTGAACGCCGTCCGGGCGGGCAAGGGCCTGGCCCCCTTGACCATTGATGGCGAATTGACCGGCATTGCCCGGCGCTGGGCCTCGCAGATGGCGTCCGCGGGCCAGATCTCGCACAACCCGAGCTTCCCGAACCAGGTGCACGCGGACTGGTCCAAGTTGGGGGAGAACGTCGGGACCGGGCCCGACGTGCAGTCCATCCACGACGCCTTCGTGCGCAGCGCCCACCACTACGCCAACATCGTCGACCCCGCCTTCACCCGGATCGGCGTGGGCGTGGTCATCGGCGCCAACGGGGCCATCTTCACCGCCCACCAGTTCGAGCGGCTGGCGTCAGACGACGCCGCCGCACCCCGGGCCGCCGCCCCCGCCCCCACGGCGGCCCGGGCTCCTCGCCCCGCTGCCGTCCGTGCCCCGGCCCGTGCCGCTGCGCCCAAGCCCGCGGCCGCTCCCGCCCCGCCTGCACCCGTTGCTCATGCGCTCGCGGCGGCCCGGCCTGCGCCTGCCCCGGTCATGCCCGAGCGGGTCGCCCTGGCCCTCGAGCAACTGCAGGGCCGCGGCCTGTAAGTACGGGGCCGGTCGACTGGCGCGGGTCAGCGGGTCATTACGAGGAACTGGATCAGCCCGGCGGCCAGGATGGCCAGCAACAGGATGGCCAGCGCGATGGTGGTCCCAGGCCGCATCGACGGCGAGGCTATTGGTCCGGCGGGGCGTCCAACGAAACCGCGTCGCCCGGCCGCAGGCGCAGCTCGTCGGCCGCAGACCGCCGCTCCATGGCCACCGACACGAGTCCATAGGAGTCGACGACGAGGCCGATCTCGCCCGTGCGCAGGTCGGCATAGGTGAAGGCCCGACGGGCCGTGCGCACCTGCTCGCCCCATCGCAGGCGGACCCGGTCGCCGTACTGGGTGATCTCGTCGGGGTCGACGTTGAGCTGGGCGTTGCCGTAGCGGTCGACCCACAGCACCTCCGCGACCAACGCCCCTTCCTCCTCCCGCGCCAGCGGGACCATGCCCGGCGTGAGCGTGATGGGGTCGACCAGGTCGCCCAACTCGGCCAGGTCGACACCCGCGGCCAGGTGGGCGGCGGCCGGGGCGAACACGTCCCTCCCGGCGAACGTGGGGCCAGGCGAGGCGATGTGGAAGTCGGCGTTGGTCAGCGAGACGGCCCGCTTGGCCCCGCCCACCATGGCCATGGCCGCGGCCAACAGGCCGTTGTCCGGCCCCACGAAGGTCAGCCCGTTCTCCTCGGACTCCACGGCCACGGCCCGTCGATCAGTGCCCACGCCCGGGTCGACGACAGCCAGGACAGGGCCGGGGGCCAGGTACTGGGCGGCTCGGGCCAGGGTGAGCGAGCCTGCCCGCACGTCGTGGGCCGGGACTTCGTGGGCGATGTCGACCACGGCCGCGTGCGGGGCGATGTGGCGGATGACCGACTTGACCACCCCGACGAACTCGTCGGTCAGCCCGTAGTCGGACAGGAACGAGATGGTCTCCGAGCGCGCCACGGCCGGACGCTACCGCGCCCCCTGGTCCAGCCCAGTCCTGCGGTTCAGCCTGCTTCGGTGTAGCGGTCCGCCAGGTACTTGTCGACGTCGTCCTCCCGGAGCCGGTAGGACTTCCCGACCCGCACCGCGGCCAGTTCGCCCGCGTTGATGAGCCGGTAGACCGTCATGTTCGACACCCTGAGCAGCGCCGCCACCTCGGCCACCGTAAGGAACCGGGCTTTCGCGTGCTGTTGCGACAGTGGAATCACCCCTCTCCGCCTGGGGGGACTGTAAACGAATGTGGACGCTGAGTGAAGAGTGAAGATGCGGGTCGGAGCCTGCTCAGCCCGCGCCCAGTTCCTTGGAGCGCTCGGTGGCGGCCATCACGGCCTCCAAAAAGGCGCTGCGCACGCTCTTGCTCTCCAAGACCCGCAGGCCCGCGGCCGTGGTCCCGCCGGGCGAGGTGACGCCCGCGCGCAGGGTCTCCGCGCTGTCCCCCGACTCGGCCAGCAGCCGGGCCGCGCCGAGCATGGTCTGCACGGCAAGGGTCTGGCTCACGTCCCTGGGCAGGCCCGCCAGCACCCCGCCCTCGATCAGGGCCTCGGCGACGAGGAAGACATAGGCCGGACCTGACCCGGACAATCCGGTGACGGCGTCGAGCAGGTACTCGGGCAGGCGCACCACCTTGCCCACCGCGGAGAGGATCTCCTCGGCCCAGGCCAGGTCGTCCTCCGTCGCCGACGAGCCGCTCGAGATGGCGGCCGCCCCGGCCCCGACCAGGGCGGGCGTGTTGGGCATGGCCCTGATCACGGGAGTGTCCGGGCCCAGCCACGCCTCGAGCTTGACGAGGGGGACGCCGGCGGCGATGGACAGGACCCGGTCGGCGCCCCGCAAGGAGGCGCAGGCGCCCTGGACGTCACTGGGCTTGACCGCCAGCACCACGCCTTGCGCAGGCACGGGCGCGTCGCTCACCCGCAGGCCGTGGGTGCGGGCGGTCAGATCCCGCCTGCGGGCATCGAGAGGCTCGACCACGGTGATGTCGTCGGCCTTCCCCCAGCCCGCGTCCAGCAGGCCGGCCACGAGGGCCTCGCCCATCCGTCCGCCGCCCACCACCAAGAGCCGAGTCGCCACCGTCGGCAGGCTAGGGGAGATACTGGCGGGGGTTCTGGGGCGACCCGTTGACCCTGGTCTCGAAGTGCAGGTGGGGTCCGGTGGAGTGTCCGGTCGAGCCCACGTAGCCGATGACCTCGCCCTGGCTGACCGACTGGCCCTCGCTGGCCCCGAGCCTGCTCTGGTGGGCGTAGAGGGTGGAGAAGCCGCCGCCGTGGTTGACGACGATGACGTTGCCGTAGCCGTTCATCTGCCCGGAGAACACCACCACGCCGCCCTTGGCCGCGTGGATGGCCGTGCCGGTGCCCGCGCCGATGTCGATGCCCGCGTGCAGCCGCCCCCACCGATAGCCGAAGGGCGACGTGACCGGCCCTCGGATGGGCCAGATCAGGCCTGAGCCGGAGACCCGGCCGTCGATCCCTGGGTCGCCACCGCGGGAGGCCCGTTCGCGCTCTCGCGACTGGATGAGGGCGACCAGGCCCGACTCCTCGGCCGACACCGCGTCGGCCTCCTGCTGGTAGTCCTTGATGCGGGCTTCGAGGGCCCCGGACAGGCGGGCCTTCTCGCCCAGCGCCTTTTGCAGGTCCGACAGGCGGGCCAACTGGGCCTTGCGGCGGTCGGCCACCAGGTCGCGGGCCTTCTTGGCCGCGGTCTGCTTGTCGATCAGGTCCAGTCGGGCCGCCCGCAGGCGGTCGACCACGTCGCGGTCCCGGTCGCTGACCTGGCGCAGGAGCGAGTCCCGCCTGCTGGCCTCCCCCAGGTCGTCGGTGCTGATGACGCCGCCAAACGGATCGGAGCGAGGGCGCACGTAGGCGTCCACGGCCCGCTTGACCACGGCCTGGCGCAGGGCGCCGATCTGGCGCTCGGTGTCGGCCAGCTTGGCCTCGGCCGCACCGACCGCGGCCCCGGCCGCCTCCACCGCCTGGCGGGCCGCGTCGGCCGCCGCCTGCTGGGCCGTGACCTGCTTGGTCAGGGCGCCGACGGCCTTGTCCAACTCGTCGTCTGAGGCCCTGAGCGCGTTGATCTTGGCCGCCAACTGGGCCTTGCGCTGGCGCACCTGCTCGCGCTTTTGCCTGGTCTTGGACAGCGAGTCGGCCGCGGCGGCCGGCCCGGCCAGCGCGCCGAGCGCGACCAGCAGGGCCAAGACAAACGCGGCGATGGGGAGTCTGGAGGTCTTTCGCATAAAGGATTGACACAGGCTCCGCGTGGGAACCCCTGACTGCCAGGCAGCACGGTACTGACGCGCCCGGCGTCACAGCAAGTTTCTCCGCGCCCACGCCCATGGCCTGCCCTCGGGCCGGTTTGCCCGGGTTTGCGCCCGGTCGTCGGTTTGGCGGCCTCGGGGCTTGCGGTGGCGGTGGGTCGCGTTTGCGGGTTGAGGTGGGCCGGGCCAGCGGATACCGTGGCCCGCAATCGAGCCCGAGGTGCTGGACGGGCCATTCGTTCGGGGAAGTGCGAATGCGCCGGAAAGGTTCCTCGGGCTCGACCGCGCCCGGGCGCCCGCCCGCCCCCGCGCCCGGCCGCCGGCCTCCGCCAGCCAACTTCCTTGCACCGGGTCTGGAGGACATAGCTCGCGGATTCGCCGGGCTATGTCCTCCAGACGAGCTCAGACAGGCGGGCGGCGTCAGGCGGGGAACTTGGAGGCGTAGCCGATGCGCATGGCGGGTCGGAAGAACTGCTCGGTGTAGGCGAAGACCGAGCCCACGATCCGGTCCAGTTCGGCCTCGTCCACGCTCCCGACCGGCATCTGCCCCACCAGGTACACAGCGTCCTCCTCGCCCAGCGCGAAGCGCATGGCGAACAGCCGCAAGTTCAACCGCAGCAGGTACTCCCAGACCGCCTCCACGTTCTCCTCGGGTCCGGGCATGAAGTACGACTCGTAGTGGAGCGTGTACTCCCGCAGGGTCAGCCACACGGTGAACGTCTGCTTCTCCTCGCCCGCCATGCGCACGTACCACCGGCGCACATCGGGGTCGGGCTCGCGGTCGACGGCCTTGACCACGGGCGACTCGTCCAACTGCCGGGTGGCCCAGGCGTCGATGAGGGCCTCGAGCCGGGCCAGCTCCTCGTCGGAGCCTGGAGCTATCGACACTCCACCAGCGAGCGGTCGGTGAGCTCGGCGTACAGCCCCCGCAACCGGGCCGCGGCCACGGGCCAGACGTACTGCCGGGCCCGCTCGGCCGCGTCGGCGCTGAGCTGGGCGGCCAGCATCGGATTGCCCAGCACCTCGTCGACGTACAGCGCGAACGTGGCTGGGTCGCGCCGCTCGACCAGAAAGCCGGTGCGGCCGTGGTCCACCAGCGTGCGCAGGCCGCCCACGGCCGCGGCCACCACCGGCGTACCGCACGCGGCCGCCTCCAGGGCGACCAGCCCGAACGACTCGGACCGGCTCGGCACGATGCACACGTCGGCCGCCCGGTAGAAGGTGGAGAGCAGTTCGTGTGGCTGGGGCGGCCGGAAAAACACCCGGTCCGACAGGCCCAGGTCGGCCACCAAGGCGCGGATGCGGTCGGCCTCGGCCTGGCCCTGCACACCGCTCGGCCCGCCGACGGCCACCAAGAACGCGTCCTTGTGGCTGGAGTCAGCCAAGGCCTGCACGGCCACGTCGAGCGCCTTCAAGGGCTGGACGCGGCCGACGAACAAGAGCATGGGGCGGTCGGCAGGAAGGCCCAAAGCCCGCCGGGCCTGGGGCCGATAGCCGGGGGCGAAGAAGGCCCGCTCCACGCCGGGCGGCACGATCTCGATGCGCTCGGCGTCGACCCCGTACAGCGACGCGATCTGATGGGCCTCCACCGAGCACGAGGCCAACACCGTGTCGGCGCAGCCCATCACCGACGCCTCGGCCTGCTCGCGGCGCAACGGCTCGTCCTCGGACGCCTCGGCCTTGACCCGGGCCAGGGTGTGGAAGGTGGCGACCAACGGCAGGTCAAGCTCGTGCTTGATGCGGTGGCCGGCCACGCCCGACAGCCAGTAGTTGGCGTGCAGCACCTCAGCCCTGCGCCCGCCCTCGATGCGCCCGACGACGGCCTCGGCAAACTCGTCCACCAGCTCGGGCAGGTCCTCCTTGGCCACCGGGGCCAGCGGCCCGGCGGGCACGTGGTGAACGCGAAAGCCAGGCTCCACGGGGACGGTGGCGGGCAGCTCGGGCGACCAGGCCCTGGTGTAGACGTCGCACTCGACGCCCGACCGGGCCAGCGCCGCGCTCAGCTCGCGCACGTACACGTTCATGCCGCCGCCGTCCCCGAGGCCGGGCTGGGCCAGGGGCGAGGTGTGCATGGAGAGGACAGCCAGGTGTCGCATCGGGCCGTGCAACCCTACCCAGCGACCGTCTCTTCCTCGCCCGACCCGCCGTCGGGGCCGGACGCGTCGTCCACCCCTTCGGGACCCGCACCCTCCCCCGCGGCCAGGCCCGGCGAGACAGGCTTGTCCTCGTTCTCGTGACGGAAGGCCCGGTAGACCTGGATGAGCATCTGCTTTTGCTCCTCGGTCAAGAACCGGTCCCTGAGGATGTCGCCTTCCAAGTCGCCGTCGGTGGCCCGCTCTTCGAGGATGCCCGCCCGCACATAGAGCGTCTCGGCGCTGATGCGCAGGGCCTTGGCGATCTGCTGAAGGATCTCGGCCGACGGCTTGCGCAGGCCCCGCTCGATCTGGCTGAGGTACGGGTTGGAGATGCCCGCCAGCTCGGACAGCTTTCGCAGCGACAAACGGGCCGTCGACCGCTGCTCCCGGATGAACTCCCCGAGGTCATGCCACCGGTCGGGGATCTGCGTCATGCCCAAACCGTACGCGTGACCTCTGCCGGTGCGACAACTCCGCCTTTTCCACGCCAGGCCGACCCTTTTCCGCACCAGCAGGTCACGCGGAGATGGTGAGGGGTCAGGCCGGCGTCGGGTGCAGGCGTTCGCAGAGGGGGACGAAGGCGGCCACCACGTCCGGGTCGAACTGCGTGCCCGCCATCCGAGTCAGCTCGCCCGCAGCCCGTTCCAAGGACAGGGCCGACCGATAGGGCCGATCGGTGGTCATGGCGTCGAAGGCGTCGACCACGGCGAAGACCCGGGCGGGCAGGGGAATGTCCTCGCCCTTCAGCCCTTCCGGATAGCCGGACCCGTCGAACATCTCGTGATGCGACCGAACGATCTCGGCTGCGTTCTGCATGAACGGGATCGACGCCAGCATCTGAAAGCCGATGAGCGGATGGGTGCGCATGACCCGCCACTCCGCCGCGGTCAGCGGACCGGGCTTGCTCAAGATGCGCTCGGGCACGCCGACCTTGCCCGCGTCGTGCAGGAGGAAGCCGAACTCGGCGTCGGGATAGTCGGCCTCGATCCCGATCTCGCGCAAGAGGGCCACGCCGTAGACCCGGCACCGCTCCAAGTGCTGGCCCGTGTACGCGTCCTTGGCCTCGACCACGAAGGCCAGCGACCGGATGGTCTCCAAGAACGACGTCTTGAGGTTGGCCAGCGCGGCCTCCAACTCGCCCGCCTGGTGGCGCTCGCGCCGATGGGCCTGTACCGCGTCCCTGGCCAGCACGTGCATCTGGTTCTCGACGTCGGCCGCCGACAAGGTGGGCGGCGCACCATCCCCGTAGTCGCCCTGCCCGCCCCACGGCACACTCACGCGCCCAGCCCCTCGATCACGTCGAGCAAACCGGTGGAGGAGAACGGCTTGGTCAAGAAGGCGTCGGCGCCCGCCTCTTTACAGGCCGCTTCGAGTGCAGGGTCATCCCTGGCCGTCAGCATGACGACCTTCACCTGGTCGTGGTCGATCCTGCGGCAGACCTCGACGCCGTCCATGCCCGGCATCATCACGTCGAGAATCACGACCTTGGGCACGGCTTCGAGATCCTGCAACAGGCCCAAGGCCTCGGCGCCGGACCGGGCGTCGACCACGTGGTAGTCGTCAGCCTCCAAGACCGTGCGCACCAAACGGCGAACCATCTCGTCGTCGTCGACCACGAGGACGAGGTCGCTGCTGTTCATGTCAGCAGCGAGTCGACGGACGCCTCCCCAGTCTTATATCGACGCACGATCTCCTCCTGAAGGCGGTTGGCCACGTCGTGCAGGCTGTTCCGCTGGGCGGACACCTTGCGCTCCAACTCGCTCAGCCGGTCGGCGACGTCGCGCATCTCCCCGTCGCTCAACTCGGGCAGCGAGCTGAGCCGGGATGCGCCGATGATCTGGTCCAGCTCCTGGCTGATCCAGCCGTCCGTGTCGGCCGGGCCGAAGCTGGCCGGCAGCCGGCCCATGCCGCTGGCGTGCGTGTTGTCGGCGATGATCTCGCCCTTCTCCAAGCGCTCGACCAGAAAGGCCAAGTCGCCGGGCCCGCCCCCGGCCCGCCGCTCCAAGTCGGCGTGGACGATGTCGAGCCTGCCCTGCACCAGGCGGCGCAGGTAGGACAGCACGTCGGCCGCCTCTTGACTCTCGTCTCTGCGGCTGCGGACCTCGCCCATGGGCAGGGACTCGAGGTCCTCGACGTAGTCGGGCGACAGGATCGTTTCAATACGGGCGATCGCCATTGGCCGAAGGGTAGCGCTCTAAAACCCCATCCCTTTTGCGATGTAGTCGAGCATCACCTCGTCGGCCCCGGCGCCGATGCGGGCCAGGCGGCTGTCCCGCCACGAGCGCTGCACCCAGTGCTCCATCATGTAGCCGAGCCCGCCATGCAATTGCAGGCACGCGTCGGCCACCTCGAAGTGCACGCGGGTCGCCAGCAGCTTGGCCTCGGTGATAGCCCGCACCGGGTACTCGCCCAACTGGACACGCCACGCCGTCTCGTAGGTCAGCGCCCTGGCCGCGTCGACCATGGCCTGGCCTTCGGCCAGCTTGTGGCGAACGGCCTGGAAGTCGGCGATGCGCTGTCCGAAGGCAGTGCGCTCGCGGAGGTACTCGATGGTCCGGTCGATGCAGAGTTGGGCGCCGGCGCACGCGCCCGCGGCGGCCGAGAGCCGCTCGCCTTGCAGCTCCCACATGATGTGGTGGAAACCTTTTCCCTCCTCGCCCAGCAGGTTGGCCGCGGGGACGCGCATGTCCTCGAACCGAAGCTCGGCCGTGTCCGACGAGTGCATGCCCACCTTGGCCAGGCGCTTCTCGACGTGAAAGCCGGGCGTGTCCGTGTCGACAAGGAACAGCGAGATGCCGGTGTGCCGCTGCGACGGGTCGGTCTTGGCCACCAACAGGAGGAAGTCGGCCCGAACGCCATTGGTGATGTAGGTCTTGCGCCCGTTGACCACGTACTCGTCGCCGTCCCTGATGGCGCGGGTGCGGATGCCGGCCACGTCGCTGCCCGCGTCGGGCTCGGTGATGCCGAGGGCGCCGATGCGCTCGCCCTTGATGGCGGGCCGCAGGTAGATGGCCTTGTGCTCCTCGGTGCCGAACTTGGCGATGGGCGGGGTGACGTACTCGCATTGGACGGACACGGCCATCGAGACCCCGCCGCTTCCGCAGCGGGCCATCTCCTCGGACAGCACGAGCATGGTGAGGTAGTCGCCGCCCTGGCCGCCGTCGGCCGGGTCGAAGTGAAGCCCGAGATACCCAAGCTCGCCCATGCGCTGGAAGACCCAGTCCGGGAAGTGCCCCTCGGCCTCCCACTCGTCGGCATGCGGGGCCAACTCCTTCTCGACGAAGGTGCGCAACGAGCGGCGCAGGTCCTCGTGCTCCTCGGTGAACAGCGGATGGGCAGGCACGGCGTGGAGCGTATGTTCGACGGCGTGATCCGCGCCCTCGTCCTCGACTTCGACGGACTCATCCTCGACACCGAGCGCCCGGTGTACGAGTCGTGGCGCTGGGCCTTCGCCGAGCACGGCCACGACCTGTCGCTCGACGAGTGGGCGTCGTGCATCGGCACGCCCCACGGATGGGACCCGTTGGAGAGCCTGGCTGCGTTGACTTCGGTCGACCAGTCCGTCATCGAGCGGCGGCGGGACGTGCGCGATCGCCTACTGGCTGCAGAGGCCGTGCTTCCCGGCGTGCTCGACCTGCTCGCGTCAGCCGCAGACTTGGGACTGCCGGTTGGCATCGCGTCTAGCTCGCCGTTGGAGTGGGTCGGGGGCCATTTGGAGCGACTCGGCCTGGCCGAGCGGTTCGGCTGCGTGGCCTGCTTTCGCGACGGGGTGGCGGGCAAGCCCGCGCCGGACTTGTACGCCGAGGCGGTGGCGTCGCTTGGCGTGCAGCCCGACGAGGCCATCGCCTTCGAGGACTCGATGCACGGTGTGGCCGCGGCCAAGGCCGCCGGGCTGTGGTGCGTGGCCGTGCCCCACGCGCTGACGGCCGGACTCGACCTGTCCGCGGCCGACCTCGTGGTGTCGTCGTTGGCCGACGTGTCGCTGCCCGCGTTGCTCGATCAGTGGAGCGGGCCGACCCGCTCGGTGGGGGCGTAGCGGTAGACGGCCCGTCCGACCACGTCGGCCGTTTGAACGGCGCGGTAGTCAGTGGAGGCGGGCCGGTTGTCGCCCTGGAGATCGACGGTGCCGGCGGCGGCGTCGATGGCGGCAATGCGCTTCACCACGACGCGCTCGGGCCTGCGCACCGCGACCAAGTGGCCGATGCGCAGTCGGTCCTTCGGCCACCACAGCACCAAGAGGCGGTCGCCGGGCTGGAGGGCGGGGCGCATGCTGTCGCCGTGGACCTCGACCCTGCGCCACGGCTTGTTCATAGGATTTTCGGGGTGGGTACGGTCGTGGGCATGACCATCCTCGCGAGCCTCTTGCGGCGCGCCGACCGGCGCTCGCAGCCTGCACCAGTCTTCGCCCATTGCGACCTGCCGTGCGGCGTGTACGACCCCGCTCAGGCGCGGATCGAGGCGGAGTCGGTCAAGGCCATCATCGAGAAGTACCACGAGTCCGACGACCAGGTCTTCCGCCACCGGGCCCTGTTCATCAAGGAGGAGCGGGCCGAGTTGGTCAAGCACCACTTGTGGGTGCTGTGGACCGACTACTTCAAGCCCGAGCACGTCGAGCAGTTCCCGCAGCTCCACGAGATGTTCTGGAAGGCGACCAAGCTGGCGGGCGAGTGCAAGCACTCGGTGGACGTGGCGGTGGCCCAACAACTGCTCGACTGCGTCGATGAGATCAGTCAGATCTTCTGGAAGACCAAGGAGTAGGGAGTAGCAGGGAGTAGGGCGTCGGGAAGATGGGCCAAGTGTTCACGGTCCGACCGGGCGGCACCGCGGTGCTACGTTCCGCCCGAATCGTGTCTGAAGGGGGAACAAGTGGTTGCTCTGGAGATCTTCACCCAGTCGGGTTGGGCCATGTTGGCCCGCTGGGGCCACTTCCTCGCGGGCGTCACGTGGATCGGGCTCCTCTACTACTTCAACTTCGTGCAGACCCCTGCGTTCGTGGACTTCGACGCGGGCGCCCGCACCGACGCCATCCGCAAGCTGGTGCCCCGAGCCCTGTGGTGGTTCCGGTACGGCGCCCTGCTCACGGTGTTGACTGGGCTGCTCATCCTCGGGTTCCAGGAGCAGTTCAAGGCCGACTACTTCAAGTCCGCGTCCGGCATCAGCATCTCCACCGGCATCCTGTTCGGCCTGATCATGTTCGCCAACGTGTGGGGCGTCATCTGGCCCAATCAGAAGATCGTGATCGCCAACGCCGAGGCCACGGCTTCGGGGCGCGAGGCCCTGCCCAACGCGGCGTCGGCCGGGCGCAAGGCCGCGTGCGCGTCCCGCACCAACACGCTGTTCTCCATCCCGCTGTTGTTCTTCATGGGCTTCACCAGCCACCTGGCGCCGCTCTACCACGACGTCACGGGAAGCAAGCGGGCCACCTACTGGATCGTGGTGCTGGTGCTCACCATCATCATCGAGGCCATCGCCCTGATGGCGCCGTCGGTGGGCAAGCCTCAGGCCTGGCACATCGACAAGCACCGCAACACGATCATCGCCGGCTTCGTGTACTGGGCCGTGCTGATCCTGCTCTTCGAGGCGATCTTCTAGCCCCTCCGGTCTCCCTGCCTTCCTCTCATCACGTCTCCCGTCCGCATTTTGGGGGGCCAGGTGGCAGGCCTGGGCTGGGCGCACGAAACTGATGGGTATGCCGGACCGCCCGTGGGTAATGCGGACGTACTCGGGCCACTCCACGGCCCGAGCGTCGAACGAGCTGTACCGAACCAATCTGGCCAAGGGCCAGACCGGCCTGTCGATCGCCTTCGATCTGCCCACCCAGATCGGCTACGACCCCGACGCGGTCGAGGCCGCGGGCGAGGTGGGCAAGGTCGGCGTGCCTGTCGCCCACCTGGGCCACATGGCCCAGTTGATGGACGGCATCCCCGTGGGCGAGATGAACACGGCCATGACCATCAACGCCACGGCCATGTGGCTGCTCGGCCTCTACATCGCCAACGCCCAGGACCACGGCGTGGGGCCCGAGGCGCTCCAGGGCACGACCCAGAACGACATCGTCAAGGAATACCTGTCCCGGGGCACGTACATCTTCCCTCCGGGGCCCAGCTGCAGGCTGATCGTGGACATGATCGCCTACACCGTCCGGCACGCCCCCAAGTGGAACCCCATCAACGTCTGCTCGTACCACCTGCAAGAGGCCGGGGCCACGCCCACCCAGGAGCTGGCCTACGCGCTGGCCACCGCCATTGGGGTGCTCGACGCGGTGCGCGAGTCCGGTCACGTCACCGAGGACGACCTGCCGGACGTGGTCGGGCGCATCTCGTTCTTCTGCAACGCGGGCATCCGCTTCGTGGAGGAGACCTGCAAGATGCGGGCCTTCACCCGGCTGTGGGACGACATCTGCCTCGAGCGCTACGGCGTGCAGGACCCCAAGTTGCGCCGGTTCCGCTACGGCGTCCAGGTGAACTCGCTGGGCCTGACCGAGCAGCAGGCCGAGAACAACGTGCAGCGCATCGTGCTCGAGATGCTGGGCGTCACCCTCAGCAAGGACGCCAGGGCCAGGGCCATTCAGCTCCCTGCATGGAACGAGGCCCTCGGCCTGCCCCGACCTTGGGACCAGCAGTGGGCCCTGCGCATGCAACAGGTGCTGGCCTTCGAGACCGACCTGTTGGAGTACGGCGACCTGTTCGAAGGCTCCAAGGTCGTGGAGGCCAAGACGGCTGAACTGGTGGACGCGGCCCGGGCCGAGTTGGACGACGTGCTCGCCCTGGGCGGCGCCTTCGAGGCCATCGAGGAATTGAAGAGCAGGCTCGTCCGCAGCCAGGCCGAGCGCACCCGGCGCATCGAGACCGGCGACCTCAAGGTGGTGGGTGTGAACTGCTTCGAGCAGACCGCGCCTTCGCCGCTCACGTCCGAGGAGTCCATCCTCAAGGTCGACCCCGCGGTCGAGGCCGAGATGAAGGCCGACGTGGCCGAGTGGCGGGCCCAGCGCGACGCCGACGCAGTGGCCCGGGCCATGGACGAGTTGCGGCGCGTGGCGGCCACCGACGAGAACCTCATGCCCGCCACCATTGCCTTGGCCCACGCGGGCGGGACCACGGGCGAATGGGCCGCGGCTTTGCGCGATGTCTTCGGCGAGTACCGCGCGCCCACGGGTGTGAGCGGGGCGGTGGGCATGCGGGGCGTGGAGATCGCCGACGTGCTGGCCCGCGTGAAGCAGATGGCGGGGGGGCCGCCCAAGCTGTTGGTGGCCAAGCCCGGCCTCGACGGCCACTCCAACGGGGCCGAGCAGATCGCGGTGGCGGCCAGGGACGCGGGCTTCGAGGTCGTGTACCAGGGCATCAGGCTGACCCCGCTTCAGATCGCGTCGGCGGCCAGGGACGAGGACGTGGACGTGATCGGCCTGTCCATCCTCTCCGGCAGTCATCTGGAGCTCGTGCCCGAAGTGGTGCGCCTGGTGCGCGAGGCCGGGGTCGACGCACCAGTCGTGGTCGGGGGCATCATCCCTGAAGACGACCAGCCCAAGCTCAAGGAATTGGGCGTGGCCGCCGTCTACACGCCCAAGGACTTCGAGCTCACGCGCATCATGGGCGAAATGGCCGACCTGGTGGCTGCCCATCGGGCCCAGGAACGCTGACTGCGCCCGCCCACGCCGCTGGCCGCGCCGCCCCGTGCCGCAGGAAACCTCACCCCGCCCCCGAACTTTCGATGAAGCGGGCGCAGCCCTTGGCCGATGGAGTGACGATGGTGGATAGAGACGCGCTGTTGGGGCTGGTCGCCGGTTTGGTCGGCCTGGCCTTCGGCGTGGCCGCCGCCGTGATGTCCATTCCGGGCCTGGCGGTCGGGTCCGCGGCCTGCGCCCTCGTGGCCGCGGCCGCCTCCGTCATCCTCGTCCGCCGTCTGCACGACGCTCAGCGCGAGCTGGCCGGCGCCACCGCCTTGATGAAGCTGGTCGACATGCCCGCGCCCGCCCGGGAGGAGGCCCGCTCGCTGGTCGACCCCGAGACGGCCCTGCCCGATCAGCACTTCTTCCACCTGGCCGTGGACGGCCGGGTTGCCGCGGCCCGTCGGCACTTGTGGCCGGTCGCCATCGTGCTGCTTGAACTGGGCCTGGAAGACGCCGACGCCCGGCACCGCAGGGACGCGGTGGTGGGCTTCACCGGGGTCATGCGCAGGACCCTTCGGGAGGCCGACGTGGCCTGCCGCTTGGGCCCCACCACGTTCGGGCTCGTCCTCGAGGACACCAGCGAGGAGGGCGGCGTGTGGACGGCCGAGCGCCTCCAGATCGCCTTGGCGCGCGACACCGTGCGCATCAAGACGCTGGCCGCGGGCGTAGCTAGCTACCCGACCCACGGCCTGCGGGCCGACGAGGTGCTCACCAGGGCCCGAACCGCCCTACACCGGGCCTGCTCCACCGATCCGGGCCGCGGCTTGGGCCAGGTCGAGGTGGCCCAAGCCGACATGGCTTGACGCGGGCGCCTGCCTGGCGAGGCGAATTCGCCCGATTTCCCCAGATTTTCCTGTTGTAATCCACAGGTTTTTGCACACCCAGTGGATGACTAGAGACGTTGGGCGTTGACGCCAACGACGAAACAGCGGTCGGCCAGGGTGCCAAAGGCGTATTGGGGATAGAAGCCCGCGAACATGGCCCGGGTTCGCTCCGTCCAGTGCAAGGCCTCGGGCGTGGAGATGCGCCGGTGCACCTGCACGATGCCGCCCTCGTAGACCCGGTACTCGGCCCACGCGCCCGGGAAGTCCTTGACGCAGGCCACCTCGACCCACGGCACGTCGGCCGTCTCGGCGAAGCGCCGGACCCGGTTGCGATGGGTGTGGCCTGCGAAGTACCCGGCGATGACCGGCCTGCGGGCCACCACCTCGACCAGCTTCTCGGCGTCGTCGGGCAGGATGCCGAAGTAGCCGGGCTCCCTGGTGGCCGACCCCGGCTTCCACGGATGGTGGTGGCCGAAGACGAGGATGGGCTGGTCGGAGTCGGCGGCCAGGTCGTCCAGCCAGGCCAACTGCTCGGCGCCGACCTGCCCGTTGGCCGCGCCGGGGATCACGGTGTCGAGCACGGCCAGCGTGACGCCGGGGAGGGGCACGCTGAAGGGGGCGTCGGATGCGAAGTCGGCCCCGCTGGCGGCGTCGTGGTTGCCCCGCACGTAGTGCAGGCGGTCGCCGAAGGCGGGGCCGTAACAGGCGAGGAAGGACTCGAACTCCTCGACCGCGCCGTGTGTGGTGAGGTCGCCCTTGGCCACGACCGCCGCGGGCTCGATGGCACTGATCTCGGCCACCGCGCCCCGGTTCATGGTCTCCGGGTAGGGGTCCTCGCCCGGTTCGACCCGAAGCACGGGCCCGATGTCGATGCCGTCGAGCAGGCCGCACTCGACCTCGCCGAAGTGCACGTCGTTGACGGTGGCGAAGGTGGCCAGCCGCTCGCCCGGCGGCCGGGGCAACGTGCGGAAGGCCACTCCGTGGAACGTGTACTCGGTGTCGGGCTCGAGCCCGTCGTGCACGATGGCCGCTTCGCCCCGGTGGAAGACGGCCTCGTCCTCCGCCACCGTGGTCAGTTCAGCCTGTGCGTTCGGTGCGGCGTCGCCCCCAGCGTCGTCGCTTACCAAGGACGGTCGCGGCGCGACGGGACAGGCCGTACCCACCAGCGCCCCGAGAACCGCCAGCGGGGCGGGTCGGGTTCGGCCTCGGCCAGCACGACCGGGCGGGGCCACGTCAGCTCCACCGCGGCCACGATGGCGGCCAACTGCTCGGGTGAAGGCGTGTTCTCGGCAGGCATCGGCCCCCGAGGCTACCCCTCTCTCGACTTTTCCACAGCAGCAGGTGCTGTGGAAAAGTTCGGGGGGTCAGCAGTGGGCGGTGAGGCCGACGACTTTGAAGGTGATCGGAGGCTGGATGCGGCCGTCGGCAATCACATGCAGGGTGGCCGTGCCATCAGGCGCGTCGTCCGGCACGTGCCACTCGGCCCGGTACTTGCCGTCGGTGCTGGCCTTGCCGTAGCCGGACCCGCCGACCTTTTGCCACTGCGGGTGCGACAGCTCGTTGCTGTGGTCCGCGTATTCGGTGCTGTAGGCCACGGTGTCGTCGGGCCTGGTCGTGACGTTCAGGGCCTGGGCATCGCCCGTGGCCCCCTTGCGCACGCACTCCTTGTCCAGCTTCATCACCACGGGGAACGGTGCCTTGGTGGTGGTGGTCGTGCTCCCGGTGCCGCCGGAGTCCGTGCCCGAGCCGGGCTTCACCGTCGTCGTGGAGCCCTTGGACCCCTTGGCCTTCGAGCCCTTGGCCGTGGTGGTGGTGTTGCCGTTGGCGTCCGTGCCGCCCGTGGACGAGCCTGCCGTGGTCGAGGTCGACTTGGCGTTGACGCTTTGCTTCTTGTCGCTGCCACAGCCGGCCGCGAGCAATGACACAAGCGTGAGAACAAGCAGGACGCGCTTCACCGAAAACCCCCGGGTCGGACTATCACCTTGTTACTACGACCGCCGAGGGCTGCGGTGTCGCCCGATATTTGGAAACCGGGCCGAAGAGGGGCCGTTAGAGGGGGACGTTGCCGTGCTTGCGCTTGGGCAGTTCCTCGCGCTTGGACCTCAACATCTCCAACGACCGCACCAGTACGGGACGGGTCTCGGCCGGGTCGATCACGTCGTCGACGTAACCCCGCTCGGCGGCCTGGTACGGGTTGGCGTACCGCTCGGTGTACTCCTCGACCAGCTCGGCCCTGCGGGCCACCGGGTCGGCCGCCTCGGCGATCTCGCGCCGGTAGACGATCTCGACCGCGCCCTGCGGCCCCATCACGGCCAGCTCGGCCGAGGGCCAGGCGAAGGCCAGGTCGGCCCCGATCGACTTGGCGTTCATGACCACGTAGGCACCGCCGTAGGCCTTGCGGGTGATGACCTGGATGTGCGGCACGGTGGCCTCGCAATACGCGTAGAGCAGCTTGGCCCCGTGGCGGATGATGCCCCCGTACTCCTGGTCGGTGCCGGGCAGGAAGCCGGGCACGTCCACGAACGTGACCAGCGGAATGTTGAAGGCGTCGCACGTGCGCACGAAGCGGGCGCCCTTCTCGGACGAGTCGATGTCGAGCACACCGGCAAGCACCTGGGGCTGGTTGCCCATGACCCCGACCACGTGCCCGTTCAGCCGAGCGAAACCACAGACGAGGTTCAAGGCCCAGTGCGGGAAGTACTCGAAAAACTCGCCGTCGTCGAACACCGCGCTCACGACCTTGCGCATGTCGTAGGGCTGGTTGGCCGATGCGGGCATGAGGTCGATCAGCTCGGGCGCGGTCCTGGCCGGGTCGTCGGTGGGCTCGACATAGGGCGGCTCGTCCAGGTTGTTGGCGGGCAGGAACGTGAGCAGGTATCGCACGTCGTCCAGGCACGCCTTTTCATCCGCGGCCACGAAGGTGCACACGCCCGACTTGGTGGCGTGCGACATGGCCCCGCCCAGCTCTTCGAGCGTCACGCTCTCGCCCGTCACCGTCTTCACCACGTCAGGCCCGGTGATGAACATGTGGCTCGTCTCGCGCACCATGAAGATGAAGTCGGTCATGGCGGGCGAGTACACCGCGCCGCCTGCGCACGGGCCCATGATCACGCTGATCTGGGGCACCACCCCGGACGACTGCACGTTGCGGAAGAAGATCTTGCCGTAGGAGTCGAGCGAGACCACGCCCTCTTGAATACGGGCGCCCGCCCCGTCGTTCAGGCCGATCATGGGCACGCCCAGCGAAGCGGCCAAGTCCATGATCTTGTGGATCTTCTCTGCGAACACCTCGCCCAGCGCGCCGCCGAACACGGTGAAGTCCTGGCTGAACACGCAGACCTTGCGGCCGTCGATGGTGCCGAACCCGGTGATGACGCCATCGGTGTAGGGCCGGTTGTCGGCCAGGTCCGAGTCGTGGGCCCGGTGCCGGGCCAGCATGTCGAGCTCTTGGAACGACCCTTCGTCGAGCAGGTACTCGACGCGCTCTCGGGCCGTCATCTTCCCCTTGGCGTGATGGCGCTCGACGGCGCGAGGCGACCCGGCGTGCACCGCCTCCTGCTTGCGCCGCTGGAGATCCTCCAAGCGCTCCTTGAGCGGGTGGTCCGACATGGCCCGCGAGGCTACGGCCCGGCTCGCCGGCCGCGGGAATCCGTCCGCGTTGTCGGCCCACTTGCGCCATCCTGGGAACTCCATGCCCTCCTCCCGACCCGACGGGCGCCTGGTCCGGCGCGGCCTGGTCGTGGTGGCCCGACTGGTGGCCACCGCGCCCAAGCCCTTCTTCGCGGGCGTGGCCGGGGCCATGGTCTACGCGGCGGCCACGGTCGGTTCGTCGTGGGTGCTGGGCCGGGTGGTGGACCGGGTCATCACCCCACGCTTCGAGTCGGGCCGGGTGGCAACGGGCACGGTCGTGGCCGGCGCTGCGGCCATCGTCGCCGTGGGCGTGGCCAAGGCCGCGGGCATCGTGTGCCGCAGGGTCGGCGCCACCATCGCCAAGTACCGGGCCGAGGCCACGCTGCAACGGCGGGTCGTCCTTCAGTACCAAGCCCTGCCCACGGCCTGGCACCAGTCCCAGCGCACCGGTGAACTGCTGGCCCACGCGGGCGCCGACGCCGAGGCGTCCACCGAGGTCATGGCCCCACTGCCCTACACCACGGGCGTCATCGCCCTGCTCATCATCACGGCCGTGTGGCTGCTGGTCACCGACCTGTTCCTCGCGTTGGTGGGCCTGCTGCTCATCCCCGGCCTGATCGTGTTGAACCTGCTGTACCAACGGCGGGTGGAGGTACCGGCCCGGCACGCCCAGGACCTGACCGGCGCGGTGTCGGCCGTGGCCCACGAGAGCTTCGACGGGGCCTTGGTGGTGAAGGCGCTCGGCGCGGAGGACATGCAGGCCGCCACCTTCGAGGCTGCGGCCACTGAGCTGCGCGACGCCCGGGTCCATGTCGCCTCCTTGCAGGCCGGATTCAACGCCTTGCTCGACGGCCTGCCCAGCGTGGCCACCATCGCCGTCCTGGTGATCGGCGCCTGGCGGGTGGACGCGGGCGCCATCTCACCCGGGACCCTGGTCGCGTTCGTGAACCTGCTGACCCTGTTGGTCTGGCCCCTGCGGCTGATCGGGTATGTGCTCGCCGACCTGTCCCGCACGGTGGCGGGCTTCGACCGCATCGAGCACGTGCTCAACGAGCCGCTGCCCCCGCCCCACCCCAAGCCCGCCCACCTGCCCGCGGGCCCGCTCGACCTGCACGTCGAAGGAGTCGGGTTCGAGTACGAGCAGGGCGCGCCCGTCCTCGAGGACGTGACCTTCTCCATTCGGGCGGGCACCACCGTGGCCTTGGTCGGCCCGACGGGCTCGGGCAAGAGCACGTTGCTGCTCTTGCTGGGCAGGCTGATGGAACCGACTCAAGGCGCGGTCCGACTGGGCGGGGTCGACTTGGATGCGGTGGCCGACGACGACTTTCGGGCCGCGGTGGCGCTGGCCTTCCAGGAGCCGTTTCTGTTCGGCACCACCATCAGGGACAACGTGCTTCTTGGCCGGTCGGCTTCGGACGACGACGTGCGGGCCGCGCTCGCGTTGGCCCGACTCACGGAGTTCGACTCGGCCACCGTCGTCGGCGAGCGGGGCGCCACCATGTCGGGCGGGCAGCGCCAGCGGCTGGCCTTGGTCCGAGCGTTGGTGGGACGGCCGCGCCTGCTGCTGTTGGACGATGCCACGTCGGCCGTCGACCCGAGCACCGAGGCGGCCATCCTCAACGGCCTGTCCGACGGACTGGGTACCACCACCACGATCATGGTCGCCACCCGTCCCGCCACTATCGCCTTGGCCGACGAGGTGCTGTACGTCGAAGAAGGCCGAGTGGTCGCTCGGGGGTCGCACGACGACTTGCTGCGCCGCGTGCCGGGGTATGCCCGACTGGTGCGGGCCTACGAGCAGGGGAAGGCGGCGTAGGGATGGGCGCGTCCCAACGCCTGTCGACCATCGACGTCCTGCGCCGGGGCTGGCGCTCCAGCCCTGAGCTGCGGGCGGGCGCGGGCGTCACGCTGTTGTTGGCATTGGTGTCCGCGGGCGGTCGCGTCGTGGTGCCCGTGCTCGTGCAGCAGATGCTCGACAGGGGACTGCATCACGGCGTGGGTGGTGCCGTGTTCTGGTCCATGGCCGGGGGCGGCGTCCTGGCCGTGGTGGCCACTGGCGTGGCCGCGGCCGCGACCCGCACGCGCATGGCCCGGGCGGGCGAGTCGGCTCTGTGCGCGCTGCGCACGCGAGCCTTCCGCCACATCCATCGGCTGAGCCTGGCCACCCAGACCGACGAGCGCAGGGGGGCGCTGGTCAGTCGGGTCACGAGTGACATCGAGACCATGAGCCACTTCCTGTCGTGGGCGGGCGTGGCCTGGCTGGTGAACATCGCGGTGATGGCGGTGGTGCTCGGCGTGATGGCCGTGTACGACTGGCGTCTGACGCTCGTCGCCCTGGTCGTGGTCGTGCCCATGGGCGTGGTGCTCTCGATGGTGCAGCGCCGACTGGCCGTGGCCTACGACACCGTGCGGTCGCGGATCGCCGACATGTTCGCGGCCGTGTCCGAGGCCGTGCTCGGTCATCACGTCATCCGCAGCTACGGCGCCCAGCGCCAGTCCACTGAACGGCTGGAGTCCAGCATCGAGGCCAGCCGCAAGGCGAATGTGCGAGCGGGCGTGATCTCCGCGTTCCTGTTCCCCTCGGGCGACGTGTTCTCCGTGCTGACCGTCGCGGCCGTGTTGGTGTTGGGCGTGTGGCTCGGGCCCGCGGGCGGCCTGAGCGTGGGCAAGCTGGTCGCCTTCTTGTTCCTCACCAGCTTGTTCCTCGAGCCCGTCGCTGAGTTCACCGAGATCATCGACAACACCCAGACCGCGGTGGCGGGCTGGCGCAAGGTGCTCGACGTGCTGGACACGCCGGTGGAGGTCATCGATCCCGACCCGGGCGTGGCCCTGCCCGCGGGGCCGCCCGCCATCGAGGTGCAGGGCGTGTCCTTCGGCTATCGGGACGCGCCGGTGCTGCACGAGGTGTGGGCCACCGTGCCCGCGGGCGCGCAGGTCGCGGTGGTGGGGGCGACGGGCTCGGGCAAGACCACGTTGGCCAAGCTGCTGACCCGGCTGGCCGACCCGGACGAGGGCCGCATCGTGATCGGCGGCGTCGACCTGCGCGACGTGGCCCCGTCGTCGTTGCGCACGTCGGTGGTGATGGTGCCGCAGGAGGGCTTCCTGTTCGACACGACCGTCTTGGAGAACGTGCGCTTCGGGCGGCCCGCAGCCGACGACGACGACGTGCGGGCCGCCTTCGCCGAACTCGGGTTGAAGTCGTGGGTGGATGCATTGCCGCGCGGGCTGCACACGCGGGTGGGGCAGCGGGGCGACAGCTTGTCGGTGGGCGAGCGCCAGTTGGTGTCGCTGGCCCGCGCCTACGTGGCCAACCCCACGTGCCTCATCCTCGACGAGGCCACGTCGGCCGTTGACCCGGCCACCGAGGTGCGCATCAGCCGGGCCGTCGAGAGCCTGAGCAGGGGACGCACGTCGGTCACCATCGCCCACCGGCTGGCCACGGCCGAGCGGGCTCAGCTCGTGCTGGTGATGGACGGGGGCAGGCTGGTCGAGCAGGGCACGCACGAGGAGCTGGTGCGCTTGGGGGGCGTCTACGCCGCGATGCACCGACGCTGGTCGTCGGGCATCGAGGCCGAGACGGCGGTCCAGGCCCGCTAGGACGAGGCGGTCGGCATGGAGGCGTCCGAGCCTGTGGGGCGTTCGGGGCCTGTGGGGCCTGTGGGGCCTGTGGGGCCGGTCGAGCCCGTCGAGCCGCCCGCCACCGGGTGGGTATTCCCCGACCCTCGCCAGGCCGACGGCGAGGTGGTCGGGGTGGGGGCCGACTTGGAGCCGGGCACGCTGTTGGCCGCCTATCGGGCGGGCGTGTTCCCGATGCCCACCGACTCGACGCTGGTCTGGTGGTCGCCCGATCCGCGAGGCGTGCTGCCCTTGGACGGGCTGCGGGTGTCGCGGTCGTTGCGCCGGTCGATGGAGCGGTTCGAGGTGCGGGTCGACACCGCTTTCGCCGACGTGGTCGCCGCGTGCGCCGACCCGGATCGGGACTTCGGCTGGATCTCGCCCGACATCGCCGCCGCCTACGGCCGACTGCACGAGCTGGGCTGGGCCCACAGCGTGGAAGCCTGGTCGCGGGCGACCGGCGAGCTGGCGGGCGGGCTCTACGGCGTGGCCATCGGCGGGCTGTTCGCGGGCGAGTCGATGTTCCACCACGAGCCGGACGCGTCGAAGGTGGCCTTGGTCCACTTGGTGTCGCGGCTGCGCGAAGGCGGGGCGTCCCTGCTGGACGTGCAGTGGGTGACGCCGCACCTGGCCTCGCTGGGCGCGGTGGAGGTCAGTCGCGACGAGTACCTGGGCCTGCTCGCCTCGGCCCTGTCCCGCCCTCGTTCCCTCTGACTTGTCGCGCTGATTGCCGAATACGGCAACGAGCGCGACAAGACGCGGCTCAGGCTCAGGTGAGGGCGGCGCGGCGGGCGGCCAGCTTGGCGGCCCGCTCGGGCAGCCGGGGCGCGCCGAGGTGCTCGCACGCCTCGGCGAAGGCGGCCGGGTCGGGCGGGCCGGTCCAGCGCAAGGTCTCCACGTCGGTGCACAGGTCGGGGTCGATGCGCAGTGTCGCCAACTCGCGATAGAGCATGGCCTCGTCGTAGTGGTCGTGGAGGCAGTTGGCGAGGGTGCGGGCGCCGCGCACGTCCACGTCCCAGCGCTCGGCCATGCGGGGGATGTCTTCGATGTGCGGGTAGCGCTTGAGCACGCCCGACGCGGCCTTGGACCCCCAACCGGGCAGCCCGGGGAAGCCGTCGGCGCTGTCGCCCACGAGGGCGAGCCAGTCGGGGATGGACGTGGGCCCGATGCCGTACTTGGCCTTGATGCCGGCCTCGTCGGTCACGACCTCCTTGCGCCGGTCGAGTTGCACGACCCGGTCGCCGACCACGCACTGGCCCAGGTCCTTGTCCGGCGAGGCGATGATGACCTGCTCGACCCGCTCGTCGTGGGCCAGAGTGGCCGCGGCCGACGCCAGTCCGTCGTCCGCCTCGAGCCCGACCATCGGCCACACCACCACGCCCATGGCCTGGAGCACTGCCTCCACCACAGGGAACTGGGCCTTGAGCTCGGGGTCCACGCCCTCGCCTGTCTTGTAGCCCGGGTACAGGTCGTTGCGGAACGACTCGATGACGTGGTCGGTGGCCACGCCGATATGGGTGGCCCCTTGTTCGAGCAGGGTCAGCATCGAGCCGACCACACCACGAGTGGCCGCGGCCGTGCCCCCCTTGGCCCGCACCTCCGCGGGCGCGCCGAAGTGGTAGCGGAACAGCTCGTAGGTGCCGTCGATGAGGTGGACGCGCATGGCCCGCCGACCTTACGGGCTAACACATTCGGCCGCGTTCCAACTTTTCCACAGCACCTGCTGCTGTGGAAAAGTCGAGGGGGGTTACTCCTGGACCAGTTCGATGAGGGTGCCGAAGGCGGTCTTCGGATGCAGGAAGGCCACCGTCGTGCCCCGGCTGCCCGTGCGGGGGTGCTCGTCCACGACCCGCGCCCCCTCGGCCTTGATGTGGTCCAAGACCTCGGCGCAGTCCGCCACTCGATAGCCCACGTGGTGCACGCCCTCGCCGTTCTTCTCCATGTACTTGGCCAGGGGCGACGTGTCCGTGTACGGCGTAAGGAGCTGGATGTAGGAGTCGGCCACCTTGATCAGGGCCTCGTCCACGCCGTCCGACTCGATGCGCTCGCGATGGGCCACCTCGGCGCCGAACATCTGCTTGTACCAGTCGATGACGGCGTCGAGGTCGCGCACGGCAATCCCGACGTGGTCGATCTCAGTGAGCTTGCCGCCCCCGCCCCCGCTCACGCGTGCCGCCGGAACAGGGTGATCTTGTCCTCGCCCACCTTCTCGCGGAACTCGGGATTGTCGATCCCGAGCCCTTCCGAGGGGGCCAGGCACAGCACGCCCATCTTCCCTTCGTGCAGGTTCTTGTGGACCGTGAGGGTGGCCTCGCCCACCTGCTCCAGCGGGAACACCTTGGACAGGATGGGCTGGATCATGCCGTTGGCGATCAGCCGGTTGGCGTCCCATGCCTCGCGGTAGTTGGCGAAGTGCGAGGACTTGATCGACTTCAGCTTCATCCAAAGATGCCGGTTGTCGTACTCGATCATGTAGCCCGACGTGGCCGCGCACGTGACGACCGTGCCGCCCCGCGCGCACACGAAGACCGATGCACCCATGGTCTGTCGGCCCGGGTGCTCGAAGACGATGCCAGGGTCCTCGCCGATGAGGCCGCGGATGTCCTTGCCCAGCCGCCGCCACTCGCCTTCGTCCTGGGTGTGCTCGTCCTTCCAGAACTGGTAGCCCGCGGCCTTGCGGTCGATCACGGCGTCGCAGCCCAGTTCGTGCAGCAGGTCGACCTTGTCAGCCGAGGACACCACGCCCACAGGGATGCCGCCGCCGTTCAGCACGTACTGCACGGCATAGCCGCCCAACCCGCCAGTGGCGCCCCAGATCAGGACCGAGTCGCCCTGCTTCATGGCCGCCCCGTTCTTGGACACGAGCATCCGGTACGAGGTGGAGTTGCACAGCGCGTTGCACGCCGCCTCCTCCCACGTGAGGTGGGCGGGCTTGGGCATGAGCTGGTTGGCCTTGACCACGGTCAGGTCGGCCAGCCCGCCGAAGTTGGTTTCGAAACCCCAGATGCGCTGATTGGCAGCCTGCATCGAGTCGTCGTGGGCCGACGGGTCCTGGTCGTCCACGTGGTTGCAGTGGATGGTGACCTTGTCGCCCGGCTTCCAGTTGCGCACCGCGCTGCCCACCTTCAGCACCACGCCCGAGCCGTCGGAGCCGACCACGTGATACGGCAAATTGTGGCGGGCGCCCCACGACGACTCCTTGCCCAGCCGCTCCAAGAACATGAAGGTGGGCAGGGGCTCGAAGATCGACGTCCACACCGTGTTGAAGTTGATGGCGCTGGCCATCACGGCCACGTAGGCCTCGTCCGGCGCCAGCTCGGGCGTGGCCACTTCCTCGACATGGATCGACTTGTTGGGGTCCTTGTCGCCCGATGGGATGCCCTCGAACATCCCCACCTCGTCCTTGCGGACGGTGGCAGCCCGGTACGACTCGGGAATGGGAAGGGCGCCGATTTCGGCACCCGACGCGCCCGCCTGGATGGCGGCGAGGATCTCCTGCATCGACATGGGTCCGGAGGCTACCCGTCGGTAACCGGGGCGGGCCAAGGCGGCGACGCGCCGTCGGCCAGACCGGGCCCGAGCTTGGCGTCCACGCCGTCCGAGAAGTGGACCACGGGCCCGTCGCTCGGTCGGGGCACGCCCGCGGCGGCCAGCGACTCCTGCGTGATGGCCACCCAGGCCGCGCCGTCGATCAGATCAGGGACAGCTCGGGGCTATCACCCGCCCGATGCCTGGGTAGGGCACGGCCATGGGAAAGATCAACCGCTCGACCGTGGTCGGCTGTCCGCCGGACCGGGTCTTCGCCGTGCTGTCTCAGGTGGAGCGCCTGGCCGACTTCTCGTCCATGACCGTCGACATCCGCAACGGCCCCGGGCGCCCGGTGCAAGTGGGCGACCACTTCGAGCAGGTGGTCAAGGTGCTGGGCAAGGAGCTGGATACCGAGTGGGAAGTGGTCGAGGTGCAGGCCCATTCGCTGCTGCGCTTCGAGGGCACGGCGTCGGCAGGGGCCCGAGCCACACTGGTCGAGCGGCTCACGGCCGAGGGCACCGGCACCCGCGTCGAGCTGGACGTGGACTACGACCTGCCCCTCGGCATCCTGGGCGACGCGGTCGACGCGGTGTACCTCCAGAGCAAGAACGAAGAGCAGGCCGAGGAGATCCTGGGCAAACTCAAAGCCCTGTGCGAGACCACTCCCTGACCGGCCGACTGGCCGACGCCTATCGACGAACGGGCGCGGACGTTCCCGGCGGCGATCCGCTCCCCACCCACGGCGCCCTCATGGAGGGCTGGTTCTGGCGGTTCACGGACGTGATCCGTGGCCGCGTCGTCATCGCCTTGTGCGGCGTGAACCGCCATCCCGACGGGCCCTGGGCCACGGTGGCGGTGGCCGTCCACCCCGGCAACGTGGTGCGGTCCGCGGTCGTGGAGTCGGCCGACGCGTCCTCGTCCGACTACCGGGTGCAGGCGGCTGACGTGCTCAAGGCCGACGCCGGATCGCTGCACGTCGAGTTGGACGACGTGTGCCTCTCAGTGCAGCTCCACGATCTGGTCGACTGGCCGTTGCGGCTCGGGGGCGGCGGGCTGGTGTCGGCCGTGCCCTTCCTGGGCCAGTACTGGCACCCGCACGCGTTGGGCGGACGAGTTGCGGGCGCCATCACCATCGACGGCCAGTCGTTCGACCTCGATGGGGCCGACGTCTACGCCGAGAAGAACTGGGGCGCGGGCTTTCCCGACTGGTGGTGGTGGGGCCAGGCCCAAGGCTTCGCCGACCCATCGTTGTGCGTGGCCTTCGGCGGTGGCCGGCTGCGGGCCGGACCGCTGGCGGCCGACGTGACCGGCTGCATCGTGCGCATGGGCGACCGGATCGTTCGCTTCGCGCCGCCGCTGTCGTGGGTGCGCACCCATATCGGCGACGGCGGGTGGCGGGTGACGGCCCGGCGTCCAGGGTGGCGGGCTGTGCTCGAAGGCCACGGGGCGGGCACGGAGCCCGCGGTGCTGCCCGTGCCCTTGCCCCACGAGCGGCGCAACGTCGACCTCGACTTCGAGCACCTGGCGGGCCGGATGCGGATGCGGGTGTGGTGCAAGGGCGATCTGGTCGTGGACGATGAGAGCACGCTGGCCGCGCTGGAGGTCGGGTCGACCGACCCCGAGCGGGCCGCGGCTCTGGCCGCCCGGGCCGCGCCGGCTTGAGCGGCTGTTTCAGCCGCCGTCCCAGCGCCGCACACGCACCCTGCGTCTGGCTCGTTCCTCGCCGCCGTCCGTAGACTGGACGCCTCGGTCCACAGCAGGAGGTTGGTCATGTCCGGTTCGGTCATCGTCTCTGGAGCCCGCACCCCCATCGGCAAGCTGGCGGGCGCCTTGGCCGGCTTCAGCGCCGTGGACCTGGGCGGCCTGGCCATCAAGGCCGCGCTGGAGCGGGCCGGGGTGAAGCCCGAGGACGTGGACTACGTCTTCATGGGCCAGGTCCTGCAAGCCGGGCAAGGGCAGATCACGGCCCGTCAGGCCGCGGTGAAGGCGGGCATCCCGATGACCGTCCCGGCCACCACCATCAACAAGGTCTGCCTCTCCGGGCTCAACACCATCTACCTGGCCGACCAGATGATCAGTAGCGGCGAGGCCGAGATCGTCGTGGCGGGCGGCATGGAGTCGATGACCAACGCGCCCTACCTCCTCCCCGGCGCCCGGGCGGGCTATCGCATCGGCGACCAGAAGGTGGTCGACGCCATGATGTACGACGGTCTCTTCTGCGCCTTCGACATGGTGGCCATGGGCGCGGGCACCGAGAAGTACACGAAAGCGGCCGCGTCCATCAGCCGTGAACAGCAGGACGCCTTCGCGGCCAACTCGCACGAGCGGGCCTCGGCCGCCATCAAGGAGGGCCGCTTCGCCGACGAGATCGTTCCCGTCGAGGTGCTGCAGCGCAAAGGCGACCCGGTCGTGGTCGACACCGACGAAGGCGTGCGCCCCGGCACCACCACCGACACCCTCGCCGCCCTCAAGCCCGCCTTCGCGGCCGACGGCACCATCACCGCGGGCAACGCCAGCCAGATCAGCGACGGCGGCGCGGCCGTGGTCGTCATGAGCAAGGCCAAGGCCGAGCAGCTCGGCGTCACCCCGCTGGGCGAGTTCGTGAGTTTCGGCCAGGTGGCGGGCCCGGACCCGTCCCTGTTGACCCAGCCGTCTCGGGCCTCCAAGCAGGCGCTGGACAAGGCCGGCATTGCCGTGGGCGACGTGGACCTGTTCGAGTTCAACGAGGCCTTCGCGGCGGTGGGGCTGGCCTCCATGGCCGACCTGGGCATCAGCGACGAGATCTGCAATGTCAACGGCGGGGCCATCTCGCTCGGCCACCCCATCGGCATGTCGGGCACCCGGCTGGCCATCACCATCCTCAACGAGCTGCGGCGCAGGGGCGGCGGCACCGGCGTGGCCGCGCTGTGCGGCGGCGGCGGGCAGGGCGACGCGGCCGTGCTCCGCACCCTGTAGACGCACCGTTCGCCGCATGGACGTCGAAGCCCGCGTGCGGGCCAACGTCGACCGGGTGCGCGCCCTGTTGGCCGGGGCCGACGGGGCCCGCCCCATCCCGGGCAGCGACTGGACGGTGGCCGAGGCGGGCGCCCACGTGGTGTCCGGGGCGCGCAACTACGTAGAGCTGTTCCGTGGCGTGCCCTCGCCCGTGGGCGATATCTCGGAGACGGCCGCCGTCAATGCCAGTCATCTGGCCGAGTACGCCGAGCGGGACCCGGCCGCCATCGCCGCCGATCTACCTGGTACGTACGACGAAGTGTTGGCTGCCTATCGCGAGGCGGGGCCCGACGCCGTGCTCCAGTGGCATGGAGGACTGGCCGTCACCGCGGCCGACAACCTGGGCGTCCTGCTGGGCGAGCTCGTCGTGCACGGCTGGGACATCGCCCAAGGGCTGGGGCGGCCGTGGCCCATCGACCCGGCCGACGCCCGCGCCGTGCTCGTCGCCGGCCTTCGGGTGGCTCCCGTGATGGTCGATCGTGACAAGGCGCGCCGCCTCACCGGCACGATGGAGATCCGGCTGCGGGGCGGCGAGCGGGTCAGCCTGCGTTGGCGCGACGGGGCCCTGGACGTGGGCGAGGTGGCTGCCGTCGGACAGGCATTGTCCGACAAGGCCGACTGCGTCATCTCAGCCGAGCCGGTCGCCTTTCTGCCCGCGCTTTTCCACAGCAGCAGGTGCTGTGGAAAAGTCAGGCGTCGACTTGGCGGCGGCCCTGGAGGGCCCGGCCGAGGGTCAACTCGTCGGCGTACTCGAGGTCGCCGCCGACGGGGAGGCCGCTGGCAATCCTGGTCGTCTTGACCCCTACGGGGCCGAGCAGGCGGGCCAGGTACATGGCCGTGGCGTCACCCTCGATGTTGGGGTTGGTACACAGGATGACCTCGGTGATGGCCTCGGTCTGGATGCGGCCCAACAGCTCCTTGACCCGCAACTGCTCGGGCCCGATGCCCTCGATGGGGCTGATGGCCCCTTGCAGCACGTGGTATCGGCCCCGGAACTCCTGCGTCTTCTCGATGGCGACGATGTCGCGCGGCTCTTCCACTACGCACACCACGCCCGCCTCCCTGCGGGTGTCCGAGCAGATCTGGCACAGCTCGCCCTCGGACACGTTGAAGCACCTCCGGCAGAACGAGATGCGGTCCTTCACCTCGGTGATGGCTTGGGCCAGGCGCAGGGCGTCCTCTTTGGGCAGCTTCAGCATGTGGAAGGCGATGCGCTGGGCCGACTTCGGGCCCACGCCGGGGAGCCGGCCCAACTCGTCGATGAGGTCTTGAACCGGGCCTGCGTACACGCTCAGCCGTTGGGCATGGCGAGCCCGCCGCCGCCCGTGCCAAGGCCGCCCGGGTTGAGCCCGCCGAGGCCGCCCAGTCCCCCGGTGGCTTCGTCCATGGCCTCTTGCGCCACCTCGCGGGCCCGGCTCACGGCGTCGTTGATGGCGGCCAGCACCAGGTCTTCGAGCAGGTCGACCTCGGCCGGGTCGACCGCCTTCGGGTCGATCTGCACGGACTGGAAGTCGCCCGCCCCGTTCACCGTGATCTTCACCACGCCGCCGCCGGACTCGCCCTGCACGACCACTTCGGCCGCCTCGGCCTGGGCCTCCATCAGGCGCTGCTGCATGACTTGGGCCTGCTCCAACAGCCCGCCCAGATCGAATTGGTCGCTCATGTGGGGTCGACCTCCTCGAGGTTCCCGAACGCCTGCTTCAGGCGGTCCTCCGGCGAGGTTACCGCCGCCTCGGGCGCGTCCCTGAGCTCCTCGACCCGGACGTCTTCCTCGGCCGGGTCGAGCACGCCGGGCGGCGCCTCGGGGGCGACCGTATCCGTGGCCTCCACCACCAGGCGCAAAGGCACCGGCCTGCCAAAATGGGCGGCCAGCACCGACTCCACCTCCGGGCGCACCTCCTCGCAGCGGTCCCTGTGCATGGCGTTGGGCAGGGCGAACACGGCCGTGCCCGCGTCGGTGGCCACGAACCGGCCTGCGCCGAAGCGGGCCTGGGCCTTGCGGGGCAGGGCGACCAGCACGGCGTCGCCCCACGCCTTGGTGAGCTGGTCGCGCGTGGGCGCGTCTCCCGTCGGCAGGGCCGCGGCCGCGGCTGGTGACGGAGCGGCGGGGGCAGTTTGCGGGGGCGGCTGCGGTGGCGGGGGCGGGCCGG
>JAUTXP010000008.1 GCA_030837965.1 Acidimicrobiaceae bacterium
TCCAGGAACGGCATGACCCCCTCGAACGCGGCGTAGTAGCTGCGTTCGCGGCCGTAGCGGTTCTTGTAGCGCACGTGCACCTGGTCCGGCGAGCCGTGCAGGATCGCCTTCTGCGCCTTCGCCGGGAGCCGCTCCCACGGGGTGTCCATCGAGAAGCCGAGCTGCTGACCGAGACCGGAGAGCAGTCGCAGGAAGTACTCGTTGGTCATCGAGCTGGCCCACGGCGCGATCGCACCCTGCCCCAGGGTCTTCTCCGGGTCGGGGACGACGAGGTCCGGGTCGACCTCCTTGCGGGTGCCGATGCCCGTGCACTCGGGGCAGGCGCCGAACGGCGAGTTGAAGGAGAAGGAGCGGGGCTCCAGGGCCTCGAACGACAGCCCGTCGTCGACGCAGGCCAGGTGCTCGGAGAAGGTGCGCTCGCGGTGCGGATCGTGCTCGTCGAGATCGACGAACTCGAGGACGACGAGGCCGCCGGCCAGCCCGAGCGCCGTCTCGACCGAATCGGTGAGGCGGCGCTTGGCGCTCTCCTTCACCGTCAGGCGGTCGACGATGACCTCGATGGTGTGCTTCTCCTGCTTCTTCAGCTTCGGCGCCTCGGTCAGCGAGTGGACCGTGCCGTCGACCCGGACGCGCGAGAAGCCCTGGGTCTGCAGGGAGCTGAACAGGTCGACGTACTCGCCCTTGCGCTCCCGGATGACCGGTGCCAGCACCTGGAAGCGGGTGCCTTCGGGCATGGCGAGCACCTGGTCGACGATCTGCTGCGGCGTCTGGCGCGAGATCGGCTTGCCGCAGTTCGGGCAGTGCGGCTGACCGGCGCGGGCGTACAGCAGGCGGAGGTAGTCGTAGACCTCGGTGATGGTGCCGACGGTCGACCGGGGGTTGCGGTTGGTCGACTTCTGGTCGATCGAGACCGCCGGCGACAGGCCCTCGATGAAGTCGACGTCCGGCTTGTCCATCTGCCCGAGGAACTGGCGGGCGTAGGCGCTGAGCGACTCGACGTACCGGCGCTGTCCCTCGGCGTAGATGGTGTCGAAGGCGAGCGAGGACTTGCCGCTGCCGGACAGGCCGGTGAAGACGATCAGCCTGTCTCGCGGGAGCTCGAGCGAGACGTTCTTGAGGTTGTGCTCGCGCGCCCCGCGAATTACAAGCTTGTCGGACATCGCCGACCAAGATATCGGTGATCGGGGCCGAACGTACGTTTGGTCACCGAGGGGCGACGACGGCTGGCAGTTCGTGCGTCGTCGGCATGGCCCCGCCGTCGGGATCGGTGTGGAACATGCCCGCGAACCACAGGACGGCCAACGCGCACACGATGACGGCCAGGACGCCTCCCAACCCGAGCGGGCGGGTGCGGCGGGACAGGGCCAGGGCCACGGCGGGCACGGTGGCGATGAGGAAGGAGCCATAGAGCTGGATCCAGCCGCTGACGTCGGTCGCCACCAGGGTGCGGGCCGCGATGACCAGGATGACGGTCGTCAGCAGGAAGCCGGCCAGGAACATGCCGACGGTGAGGAGCGCCCGTCCGACCCGGTCCACCGGAGGCGGGTGGGACGCCGGTTCGGAGGCCGCAGCCTTGGGCGCGCTCGCCGCGCCGGGCGCGGGCTCGGACCCGTGGGCCACCGGCTGGGGCGCGCTGGGTGGAGGATCGGGCGCGAGCGGAGGGCTGGGCGCCAGCGGCCACTCGGGCGCGCTGGGCCGAGGCGTGGCCGTGGTTGGTGCGGCAGGCGCCGCGGGCATGGCGGGCGTCGGCGGCGGGGTGGGCGAAGGCGCGTCCCATGCGCTGGGCCGGGACGTCATCTGCGGGCCACCCCAACCGGACCGGGCCGCGTTCACCTCGACCGCATCGGCATCGGCCGCGTCGGGCTCGGCGGCATCGGCGTCGGGCTGACCCGGATCGGCCTGACCCCTATCGGCCTCGGCCGCATCGGCATCGGCCTTACCCTCATCGGCCTTGCCCTCATCGGCCTGGCCCGCCTGGCCCAGGCCCGCGTCCGCCGCCGTCTCCTCCACTGCGGGTCCGGGCTCGTCCTCCTGCTCGTCGGGTGGGGTCTCGCTCACACCGTCGTCACCCCACTTCGCGCAGCTCGCGCTTGAGGTCGTTGATCTCGTCCCTGAGCCGGGCCGCGTACTCGAAGCGCAGGTCGCCCGCGGCCTCGTGCATCTCTTCTTCCAGCGTGCGGATGAGCCGGGACAGCTCGTCCTTCGGGAGCTCGGCGAAGTCGCTCCGGTCGTGCTTGCGCGACCTTCTCCCCTGCCCCGGCATGGGCGCCCCCTCGGGCGGGCGCAGGTGGGCGAGGATGTCGGTCACCGCCTTGCGGATGGTCTCCGGGTTGATCCCGTGCTCGGCGTTGTACGCGGTCTGCACGGCTCGGCGCCTCTGGGTCTCGCCGATGGCCCGCTTCATGGAGTCGGTCACCTGGTCGGCGTACATGACCACTTGGCCGTCCACGTTGCGGGCCGCCCGCCCGATGGTCTGGACCAACGACGTCTCGCTGCGCAGGAAGCCCTCCTTGTCCGCGTCCAGGATGGCGACCAGCGAGACCTCGGGCAGGTCCAGCCCCTCTCGCAACAGGTTGATGCCAACCAGCACGTCGAACTCCCCGAGACGCAGGTCGCGCAGGATCTCGATGCGCTGGATGGTGTCGATGTTGGAGTGCAGATACCGCACCCGCACGCCCATCTCCAACAGATAGTCGGTGAGGTCCTCGGCCATCTTCTTGGTGAGGGTGGTGACCAGGACCCGGTCGCCCTTTTCGACCCGGAGGTTGATCTGCTCGATGAGGTCGTCGATCTGACCCTTCGTGGGCTTGACCACGATCTCGGGGTCGACCAGGCCGGTGGGCCGCACGATCTGCTCCACGACCTGGCTGGAGACCTTGATCTCGTAGGCCGACGGCGTGGCCGACAAGAACACCACCTGATTCAGCCGCTCCATGACCTCGTCGAAGCGCAGAGGCCGGTTGTCGGCCGCCGACGGCAGTCGGAAGCCGAAGTCGATCAGCGTCTCCTTGCGCGACCGGTCGCCTTGGTACTGGCCGTGGAGCTGGGGGACGGCCACGTGGGACTCGTCGATGATGAGCAGGTAGTCCTTGGGGAAGTAGTCGAGCAGCGTGTAGGGCGCCTCGCCCGGGGAGCGGCCGTCGATGTGGCGGCTGTAGTTCTCGATGCCGTTGCAGTAGCCGACCTCTTGCATCATCTCCAGGTCGTACTGCGTGCGCATGCGCAGGCGCTGGGCCTCGAGGTGCTTGGCCTCCTTCTCGAAGTAGGCCAGCCGCTCCTGCAGCTCGGCCTCGATGCCGACGATGGCCCGCTTCATGCGGGCCTCGCCTGCCACGTAATGGGTGGCGGGGAAGATGGTGAGGTCGTCGATGTCGCCCAGGTGCTCGCCCGTGAGGGTGTCCGTCCGGCTGATGCGCTCGACGTCGTCGCCGAACAGCTCGATGCGCACCGCGTGCTCCTCGTATGCCGGATGGACCTCGATGGTGTCGCCCCGTACGCGGAACTTCCCCCGCACCAAGTTCATGTCGTTGCGCTCGTACTGCATGTCGACCAGTTGGCGCAGGATGTAGCGCTGGTCGTGGCGGGCGCCGACCTTCAGCCGGAGGATCTGGCGCTCGTACTCCTCGGGCGAGCCCAAGCCGTAGATGCACGACACCGACGCCACCACGATGACGTCCCTTCGACCGAGCAAGGCCGAGGTGGCCGAGTGGCGCAGCCGGTCGATCTCGTCGTTGACCGACGAGTCCTTCTCGATGTACGTGTCGCTCGAGGGCATATAGGCCTCGGGCTGGTAGTAGTCGTAATACGAGACGAAGTACTCGACTCGGTTCTCGGGGAAGAACTCGCGGAACTCGTTGGCCAACTGGGCGGCCAGCGACTTGTTGGGGGCGATGACCAGGGTGGGGCGTTGGACCTGCTCGATGGTCCACGCCATGGTGGCCGACTTGCCCGAGCCGGTGATGCCCAGCAGCGTCTGGAAGCGATCGCCGCGCTGGATGCCCTCGGCGAGCGCGGCGATGGCGCTGGGCTGGTCGCCTGCGGGGGCGAAGTCGCTGTGGACCTTGAACGGAGGCACGGACGACAGGCTACGCCGGGGGTGTAACAACAACGCCCGGCCCGGCGCCGACCGTCCCCGCCCCCTTCTCGGCACCGGCACCCCGGTATGCCGAGGTCGAGGTGCCGACAATGAAAGGCGGATGGACGAGGCGGGCTACTGCCTCATTCGGCCATCAGGGCGACCCCGCCGACGCCCACGGCCCCGACCGGCGGGGCGACACACGCCAGGCCCGCGGGGGCCGTCGTCCACGCCAGGTGGGCGGTGAACTCGTGCACCTCGGCGGGCGGGCCCGCGCTCGGAACGGTGCCCGCCAAGTCGATGGCGAACGGCCCGACATGGGTGTAGCTGACGCCCGGGCCCGCCACCGCGCCCTCAGGAAACGGCCCCGCGCTGGGGGCAATCCATACGGCCGACCCTGCCCCTGCCTCGCAACTGTCGAGCCCGCCCCCCGCGAACACGAGCGTCCAGACGCCGGCGTCGTCGCCCAGCACCGGGCACGTGAGGGTGAGGGTCCCGCCCACGGCCTGGGCGACGGGGACGACCCCGAGGCCGGGGGCGAAGGTCAGGGTGCCGACGACCGCGCACACCACAGGCTCGGGCTCGGCCTGCACAGCACCGGCTCCAACCGTCAGCATGCCGACCACCGGCGCCAGCGACACGAGGAGGCGTCGCCGTCGCATCAGTCGACGGGGATGTGGGTCAAGCCGGTGGCGGTGGCGCCCACGGTGGGCACGGTCGCACAGTTGGCAGGCAAGAGGTTGGGCAACCAGACCATGGAGGCGACGAACGTGTGCAGTTCTGGGCCGATTGGGATGAACCCGTTCATGGCCATCAGCCCGCCGAGGACGTGGTTGTAGCTGAAGCCCGGGCCAGGGATGACGGCCCCATCAGGGGCGAAGCCTCCTGCCAACCACACTCCCGTCCCACTCCCCGACAGGCAGCTTTCCAGCGTGGCCGTGGCCGTGAAGGGCAGCGTCCAAAGCCCCGCGTCATCGCCCAGGACCAGGCAGTTGAGGACCAGCGTGCCGCCGAAGGCGGCGATGGGCGCAGGCACGGCGGTGATGCCGGGCGCCGGAAAGGTGAACGACATGTTGGCCGTGCAGTGGGACGGCTCCGGGTCGGCGTACGCCGCGGGCGGCGCCATCACCACCCCGCCCAGCATCACGACGGCAAGGACGACGACCCGCAGCACCCGCAGCTTTCCCCCCATATGGGGACCTTACCGTGGGTCCAATTTCCTGAATATCCCCCAAAAAGTGGGAGTGCTTCAGAACTCGACGTGCGGGGGCTGCTCCATCTGGGCCCGCATGGCGGGCTCCACCTCGAAGTACGGCTCCTCGGTGAACTTGAACATCCCCGCCACCACCGACGAGGGGAACGACTGCACCCGCCGGTTGAAGTCCTGCACGTTGGCGTTGTAGAAGCGGCGGGCCGCCTGCAAGCGGTCCTCGGTGTTCGTCAGCTCGCCCTGCAACTCCAAGAAGTTCTGGTTGGCCTTGAGGTCCGGATAGCGCTCGGAGACGGCGAAGAGTTGGCGCAAGGCACCGACCAGCGGGCCCTCGGCCGCGGCCTGCGACGCCGGGGTGCCGGTGGCTGCGACTGCCGCGTTGCGGGCCGCCACCACGGCCTCGAGCGTCTCGCGCTCATGGGCGGCGTACCCCTTGACCGTCTCCACCAGGTTGGGGATGAGGTCGTACCGCCGCTTCAATTCGGTGTCGATGTTGGCCCACGAGTTGCGGATGAGGTTCCGCTGGGAGACGAACCGGTTGTAGGACAGCACACTCGCCAACAAGACGAGCACCACGATCCCGAGGACCACCCACACGACGATCACGAGGCCGCCTTTCCGTATTCGTTCCAGACCAGCTTGGGCACATGGTCGACGAAGCCCTTGGCCGAGTCGAGCAGCTCGGGCACCCGCTCGGCACCGATGCGATCGCAGTACAGCACGCCATGGGCGCCGTTCACCTCGAAGCACAACGCGCCCGAGGGACCCAGCAGCCACTGCATCATGCGGGCGTCCAGCAGCTTGAAGGCGAACTCGCGGTCGGCGCACTTGACGTTGAAGCGCCGGTTGAACTCGTCCGACTCGAACTCGATGTCGCGCAGCCCCACGTGGTCGGCCAGTCGGGTGAACACGTTCTCGTGCTCGATGCGCAGATCGGGGACGAAGGCGTCGAGCTGGAAGATGGCAACCGACAGGCGCGTGTAGTCCCTGCTGCGTCGGCCCTCCGAGTCGGTCGACGTGGTGTAGTACCAGTAGTCGGCCTCGATGACGGGCACGCCCTTCCACGCCCCTTGCAGGACGTTCTCGCATCCCCGACCGTCGCCCTTTCGGAACAGGCCGAAGTCATAGGACTGCGGCAGGCCGACGTTGTCGACTGCGGTGTACTCGAGCCCGTTCTTGAAGGCCCATTCGTGGATGGCCTCCCTGCGCTTGACCTTGGCCTGCCACTGCAGATAGGCGATCGCGCCCATGGCGGCGATGGCCAACACGAAGAGCAGGGCGAACACGGCTGACAGTGTGGCAGTTGGCGGCTGTCATGGAGTGGCCGCTTGCGCGGTCCTACGCGGACAACGACTCGATCCACGTCCAGCAGCGGTCGACCTCGGCCGCCAACTGCTCCACCGAGCCCGAGTTGTCGATCACGAAGTCGGCCTGGGCCAGCCGGTCCTCGCGAGAGGCCTGGGCGGCCACGCGCGAACGGGCGTCCTCCAACGCCATCCCCCGCTGGTCGACCAGCCGTTGCAACGCGACCTCAGTCGGGGCGTCGACCACGATCACCCCCGCCAACGGATAGGCGCTTCGCGACTCGACCAGCAGCGGGATGTCGAGCACGACGACGTGATCGGTCGCCGCCTCTTCGGCCAGTCGCTCGGCGATGACCGCCCCCACTGCGGGATGCGTGAGGGCATTGAGGTCGGCCAGCGCGTTGGCGTCGTTGAAGACGATGCCCGCCAGCGTGGGCCGGTCGACGGTGCCGAAGCGGGCCAGCACCACGTCGTGCACGCGTCCGCCGGGCGCCATGTTCTGGCGGTGGATGACGTCGGCGTCGATGATCACCGCGCCCCGCTCGGCCAACGCGGCCGAGACGGTGGACTTGCCCGAGCCGATGCCGCCGGTCAGACCGACGACGAGCAACTACTCGGCCGCGGGCTCGGCCTCGACCGCAGGCGCAGCGTCGGCCTCGGCCGTTGGCTCCGCCGTTGCCGCGGGCGCGGGCGCGGCGTCGGCCTCAGGTGCAGGTGCGGGTGCGGGTGCGGGCGAAGGCGCGGCCTCCGCCCCCGGCTCGACCGGCGCGTCCGGATGAGGCGTGCCGAACTCGGCGGCATAGTCGGCCCACGCGGCCTGCGCCTCCGTCTCCGGCGTGAACTCGGTGGCACCGATGTAGTTGCCCTGGTCGTCGTAGGCGTGCTCGCCGAAGTGCTCGCGGTACTCGGCCGCCACCTCGCCGCCCTCGGCCGCCTGCTTGATGGACAGGCTGATGCGGCGGCGCTGGAGGTCGATGTCGATGATCTTGACCCACAACTCCTCGCCCGGCGTGACGACCTGCTCCGGGAGGTCGACGTGGTGCACGGCCATCTCGCTGATGTGCACCAGACCCTCGATGCCCTCGCCCACTTGGACGAAGGCGCCGAAGGGGACCAGCTTGGTGACCCGGCCGTAGACCAGCTCGCCGACGCGGTGAGCGTTGGCGAACTCCTGCCAGGGGTCCTGCTGCGTGGCCTTGAGCGAGAGGGAGATGCGCTCCTTGTCGAGGTCGACGTCGAGCACCTGCACGTCGATCTCGTCGCCCACGTTGACGACGGACGACGGATGGTCGACGTGCTTCCACGAAAGCTCGGAGACGTGCACGAGACCGTCCATGCCGCCCAGGTCCACGAAGGCGCCGAAGTTCACCACACTGCTGACCACGCCTCGGCGCGTCTCGCCCGGCTTGAGGTTGGCGAGGAAGTCCTCGCGCTGTTCCTTCTGCGTCTCCTCCAGCCAGGCCCGGCGGGAGAGCACGACGTTGTTGCGGTTCTTGTCGAGCTCGATGATCTTCGCTTCGAGCGACTTGCCCACGTAGGGCTGGAGGTCGCGCACGCGGCGCAGCTCGACCAGCGACGCGGGGAGGAAGCCGCGCAGGCCGATGTCGAGGATGAGGCCGCCCTTGACCACCTCGATGACCGGACCGGACACGACGCCGTCCTGCTCCTTGATGCGCTCGATGGTGCCCCACGCCCGTTCGTACTGGGCCCGCTTCTTGGACAGGACCAGGCGGCCTTCCTTGTCCTCCTTCTGGAGGACGAGCGCCTCGATCTCCTCACCCAGCGACACGATCTCGCTCGGGTCCACGTCGTGGCGGATCGACAGCTCCTTGCTGGGGATCACGCCTTCCGACTTGAAGCCGATGTCGAGGAGGACCTCGTCCTTGTCGACCTTGACGACCGTGCCCTTCACGATGTCGCCGTCTTCGAACTCGACGATCGTGCCTGCGATGGCGTCCTCAAGGGACATCCCGCCGAGGTCGTTCTCCACGATCTGCCTCGGGGTGTACTCACCCCCCTCGTCGGTCGAGAGAATCGTGGGGGACGCGGTCTGATCGGACATTGGACGGGACGGCCTTACGGTCGGGGATTCGGACCCGGCAAGGGTAGCGCGACGACGAGGAACTCGGGATGGGCGAGGTCCGGAGGGCGGGCCGCGTAGTCGCCCGGCGCGACGGACCAGAGGTGCTCGACGCCAAGCGAGGCACGGGCGCAGAGGAGGCGGAGCTCGCGGGGCGTGAAGCAGCTCGTCTCCAAGACGAACGGGGCCGACTGGCCTTGCTCGTTCTTGAGGGTGGTGTCCTCGCGGTTCACTCCCGTGGCCGCGTCGAAGTCGTCTGTGTCTTCGAGGAAGCGGACCGCGAAGTAGGAGGAGAAGGCCGAGAGCACGACTCGCCCGTTGGGTCGGCGGGCGGCACGAGCCATGTTTTCGAGGATGGTTGGGTCGTCCTCCCCCACCAGGCCGAACCCGCCTTGGCACAGCGAGAGCACGACGTCGAACTCGTCGGTGAAGGCGAGGGCGCGGGCGTCGGCCACTTCAAAGGTCGGTGCGGCGCGCGGGTCGTTGGCGGCGGGGTCGGCTTCGGCTTGGCCTTGGGCCAGTTCGATGAAGCGCGGGCTGATGTCGATGCCGTGGACGTACAGGCCGCGGGCGGCCAGCGCGTGGGCGTGGCGTCCGGGGCCGCAGCCCACGTCGAGCACCCGCATGCCCGGTTCGAGGTTGAGCGTGCGGACGAGGAAGTCGACCTCCTGCTCGGTGCCCTTGGTGAACGAGTACCGGAGGTAGGCCGGGCCCATGAACTCGGCGGCTGCGGGCCAGGTGTCCATGTCGTTGGTCGGGCGGTGCCGCGTCAGCCGCGGTAGGAGGCGAGGGCGACCACGGCCTTGTCGATCGCGGTCCGAGCCTTGTTGGTGTCGCCCGCGCCCGCCAGCAGGAAGGAGAAGGTGACCTGTCGTCCGGTGAGGGTCGTGGTGTAGCCCGAGAGGGTGACCACGCCGGGGAGGGTGCCCGTCTTGGCCTGCACGCGGCCCGCGGCCGCGGTGCCGCACATGCGGGTGTCGAGGGTGCCGTCCACGCAGGCGACGGGGAGGGCGTCTCGGAAGGGGCCCGCGATGTTGGATCGGGCCATGGCCTCGAGCCACGCGACCTGATCGGCGGCGCGGGACTGGTCGAGGGACGACAGGCCGGAGCCGTCGACCATGCGGCCGCCGATGGGCACGCCCATGCGAATGGCCAGGCGGCGCACGGCGCTGACGCCGCCTGCGGTCGTGGGCTTGGCCGCTCGCACGCCGACCTCTTTCAAGAGGAGCTCGGCCGCGAAGTTGTCGGAGTTCTTGAGGGTGTTGCGAACGATCTCGGCGACTGTGGCCGAGTCGTGGGCGGCCACGACGGGGTCGTCCCATCTGGTGGCCGACACGCGGGTGCGCCCGTCGACGCTGATGCCGGCGCGGGACAGGGCCTCTCGAAAGCGGTCCCCGTTGGCCAGGTTGGGATTGGCAAGGAAGCCGGCGGCCGTGCTCCAGCGGTTGCCGTCGAGGGCGAAGGCGGACAGCGGACCCGACTCGCCCGGCACCCAGCCCGCCTTCCAGCCCGGCGCGCTGCGGGCCCGGTCGAAGTGGGCGTCGTTGACGATGATGTTGCCCGCGACGCGGCGCACGCCCGCGGCCGCGGCCTGGGCGGCCAGGTCGTCAAGGCCCGCGCCCGTCAGGTTGGGATCGCCTCTGGCCACGAGGACGAGGCTGCCTTCGAGGACACCGGTGGCGCCGTTGATGGGGCCGGTGCGGCGCACGAGGGTGCGCAGGCGCGTGGTCGGTCCGAGACGGAGCAGGGCGGCGCCGCCGGTGTAGAGCTTCTCGGTGGACGCAGGCGGAAGCAGGCCGGTGGCGTTGAGCGATGCGATGCGGCCGAGCCCGTCCATGTCGACGACTGCTGACCTGGCCGCCGCGCCCGAGCCGCCGATGGCGTCCAGCACCTGTTGGCCGAGCGTGGGCGGCCCCGCGGCCTGTGCGCTGGTCGGGGCCAGCGCCGCGACCACGGGGACGGACGCGGCGAGGGCGAACAGCAGTCGACGCATATGGGTTGCTATCGGCCGCCCGCCCCCGGTTGTGAGCACCGCCCTGCGGGTCGCCCGCCCTCCGCTGGCCGGCCGCCCCGCTCTCCGCTTCTGGGCACCTTTTCTTGCCCCTGGGCGAAGAAAAGGTGCCCAGAACGGGAAAGCACCGGGGCGAGGGGCGGGGGCCGTGGGCGCGGGGGGAACGGGGCGGGGCGGGGCGGGCTAGGCCGTCCATTGGCCTCGGGCCCAGCGGCCGAGGGTTGCCTTTCCCAACTGTTCGGCTGCGGGCCAAAGCCCGGGACCCACGACGCTGTCAGGGACAGGGTCGGCTTCAACGTCATGCAGATCGTCTTCGATCTCGCCCAGCGCCCGCCTGACCGCCACTGGCAGCGTCCTCGCGGACCGCGTGCGTGCCTCATCGTCTAGGCCAGTCAAGACCCGGGCCACATTGCCCACCGCCGTCCAGTCCGGCTGGATGGAGGGCAGTTCGCCCACGAAGTCGGCCAGGCGGGACGGCCGGGTCAGCGAGTAGGTGAACCGGTTCCCGACCGCCCTGGCGGTAAGCAGGCCTGCATGGTTGAGTGAGTCGCACTCGTCGGCCACGATGCGCTTGGCGTAGCCCGTCCTCCGAGCGAGTACCGCAGCGCTGAGGCCATGCCCGCTGGACCCCCGGTTGGCGAGGAGATACCGCAGCACCTCGGCCCGTGCGCCCAAGCCGAACACGGCGCGCATCCGCAGCCACGCCAACGACGGGCGGTCCAAGGACGGGAGACTCGACCGACCTGTGGGCCGGAAGGTCCGAGGCGATGTGGCGCCCGGCCATGCCGACGGGACGTGGGCCGAGACCGTGGCCGCGAAGACGCCGTAGGCGGCGCGCACGTCGTCAGGCTGGGCGGCCACGAGGTTCTTCAACCTTGCCTTGGAGATCCTCCGCTCGTAACGCACGCACCAGTCCGTCGCCTCGTCCCGCAACCGTCGGTCGGCGTCTTTGAGCCAGGCCGTGAGCAGGATCAACGGCTCAGGATCGATGGCCCAGTCCCGATGCGTCGTTGGCCATCCGGACACGCCGAGTTCCGACCACGCTCCCCAAGCCAGCGCGACGCACTGTTCTCTGAAGGACTTACGAGGCGGCATCGTGGAATTCCGTGCCGAAGCGCTCGAGAACTCGATTGAGGCCGGGTAGGAAGCCGGGTGACGGGTCGTGGGTCCGAGTCCATCGCGCCGCCCATTGCAACTCGTCGACGGTCGGCGCCAACGATTCGAGGTCTTGGACGTGCTTGCCGTCACCGAGATCGGCAGCCGCGTAGAGCTTGAAGCAGATGAGGTCCAATCGGCCCGGCAGGTGGAGGACCAGCCCGCCGTAGGTACGAACCTCCACTCGGTCCTCCAATCCGGGTGGCAAGCCGAAGTCGACCAGTCCAGCAGGTCCGACATTGAGCCAAGCGGGGCCGAGGCCCAGTGCGACGGCCACCTCCTGGGCGGCCTCTGTGAGATACACAGGAAGCACGTCGAGCTTGGCGTATCCCGTGGGAGTGACCGCGCCAATGACGTCAATGTCCGCAGTCGGCCGTGCGATCAGCCCGAGGAGCAAAAGGCTTCCCCCGCCCACCACGAGCAGCTCGCAGCGGTGTCCTCGTTCGAGCAGCACTTCGCCCAACGTGGCCAGCGCCTCATCGAACCGAGCCAGGTCCAACATGAGTGGGAGTATAACATGCGTGATTCGAGAGTGTTACGTGCTCGATCGGGGGGCGCGGGGGCCGTGGTCAGGCTTTGGCGGCGGCCCAGTTGGGGCCCCACGCCAGGTTGACCTCCAGGGGGACGCGCAGGTCGGCGGCGCCGCGCATGGCCTCCAACGTCAACTCGGCGGCACGGTCGTGCTCGCCAGGCGGCACTTCGAGGATGACCTCGTCGTGCACTTGCAGGATGAGGCGGGCATCGAGGCCCTCGCTCTCCAAGGCCCCGTCGAGCCGGACCAGGGCGACCTTGAAGATGTCGGCGGCCAGACCCTGGATGCCCGCGTTCATGGCTTGGCGCTCCCCGGCCTGGCGGATGCGGAAGTTGGACGACGACAGCTCGGGGATCTGGCGGCGCCTGCCGAAGAGGGTCTCGGTGTACCCGCGCTGGCGAGCCTCCTCGACCGTGCGCTCCATGTACGCCTTCACGTTCGGGAACACGTCGAAGTAGGCCTTCAGGATCTCGGCCGCCTCGTCCACGCCGATGTTCAGGCGCTGCGCCAGTCCGTACGACTCCATGCCGTAGGCCAGCCCGTACGACACCATCTTGGCCTTCGACCTCTGCCCCGCGGTGATGGCGTCGTGCTCGACGTTGAACAGCCGCGACGCGGTGGCGGCGTGAATGTCCTCGCCGGAAGTGAAGGCAGCGATCAGGCCCGGGTCCTCGGCCAGGTGGGCGATGACCCGAAGCTCGATCTGGTTGTAGTCGGCGACCAGCAGGTCCCATCCGTCGGCGGGCAGGAAGGCCCGGCGGAACTGGCGACCCTCCTCCGTGCGCGACGGGATGTTGTGGAGGTTGGGCCGGTCCGACGACAGCCGGCCCGTGCGCGCCACCGTCTGCTGGAACGTGGCGTGGATGCGCCCGTCCGGCCCGATCTCCTGCACCAGCCCCTCGCCGTACGTCGACCGCAGCTTCTCGACTTCGCGGTAGCGCAACAGCTTGTCGATGATCGGATGCTGGCCCTTGAGCTTCTCCAGCGACTGGGCGTCGGTCGAAAAACCCGTCTTGGTCTTCTTCTGCGGAGCCAGGCCCAGCTCGTCGAACAGGACCGTGCGCAACTGCTTGGTCGAGTTGACCACAAACGGGTGCCCGGCCAGGTCTTGGATCTCGGCGTCGAGGGCGGCGGCCTCCTCGGTCAGCGACGCCAACAGGTTGCGCAGGTAGTCGGCGTCCACGCGGACACCGACGATCTCCATGCGGGCCAGCACGCGCACGAGCGGCCGCTCGATCTCGTCGTACAGGTTGCGCAGGCCGCGGGCGTCCATGGCCGCGGCCAATGGGTCGACCAACTGAAGGACTGCGCTGGCCCGCCGACCCGACTCCTCGGACACGTCGACCGCGGTGCCGGCCAAGTCGAGCTGCCCGGCGGGCGGGGCGTCGGGCGACCTGATCTCGATGCCCGCGTACTTGGCGCACAAGACGTCGAGCAGGTACTGGTCCACGGCCGGGTCGACCAGATACGCGGCCACGGCCGTGTCGATCCCGAGGGACGTGAACTCGATGTCGTGCTGGTGCAGCCCGCGCATCAACTCCTTGGCCTGATGGGCGTGCACGGACACGTGACCGAAGAGCCGGCACAGCGCCTCCCGCACCCGTTCGTCGGCGAACTGTTCGACGGCTAACCAATAGGCGTGCTCCGCACTGGCCGCCAGGGCCAGCCCCTTGATGGCCGACCGGCCGGGCTCGCCGTCCCACGCCACGTCGACAGCAATGGCCTCATCGGCCTCGCAGATGTTGAACAGCGAGTCGGCCGTAGCGGGCTCGACCGTGATCTCGAAGGTGGCCGTCGGACCGGCCGCGTCGGCCCCCGCTCCTCCGGGCGCGGCGCTGCCCACCGCCTCCAACAAGCGGTCCCACAACGTGCGGAACTCCAAGAAGTTGAAGAGGTTGTGGACCTCCTCCGTGTCCCAGCCGCCCATCTTCAACTCGTCGATCTCGCACGTGATGGGCACGTCCCGCACCAACGGGGTGGCCTTGGCATTCGAGCGGACCTGGGCCTCGCCCGCGGTCAGGTTCTCCCGCAGTTTGGGCGTCAACTTGTCCAGGTTGGCGAATATGCCGTCGAGGTCGCCGTAGTCGTTGATGAGCTTGGCCGCCGTCTTCTCCCCCACCCCGGGCACGCCCGGCAGGTTGTCCGAGGGGTCACCTCGCAGCGCGGCGTACTCGGGGTACTTGACGGGATGAACGCCGGTGCGGTCCTGGATGCCGGCCTCGTCGTACAGCACGTAGTCGCTCACGCCCCGCCGGTTGTACAGCACCTTCACGTGCGGGTCCTCGACGAGCTGGTAGGCGTCCCTGTCGCCGGTGACGATGATGACGCCGTCGCCCCGGTCGCGGGCCTGCGTGGCCAGCGTGGCGATGACATCGTCGGCCTCGAAGCCGGCCAGTTCGAGGGTGGGGATCTTCAGGGTCTCCACCACTTGGCGGACCAGGCCCATCTGCTGGCGCAGGATGTCTGGCGCCTCGGACCGACCGGCCTTGTAGTCGGCCACCATCTCGTGCCGGAAGGTGGGCTCGGGCCGGTCGAAGGCCACCGCGATGTGATCCGGCTGATGGTCCTTGAGCAGGTTGACCAGCATCGACGTGAAGCCGAAGACGGCGTTGGTGACCTGCCCGGAGGCAGTGGCCATGTCAGTCGGCAGGGCGAAGAAGGCGCGGTAGGCGAGCGAGTTGCCGTCGAGGAGCAAGAGCTTGGCCATGCCCGGCGATGCTACGTCCGACGACGAGGGCCGCGGCCCAGGCCGCGCTGGCCCCGATCTGGGCCGGGCCGAAGTGGCGGAAGTCGGGGAACAGCCAGTGCGGCGGCAGCGGCGCGCCCAGGGCGAAGGGGTCGACGGCCAGCCGGATCACCCCATGGTGCGCGCCCCATGCGGTGGCCCCGCCGATCGCCAGCGACCAGGCGGCCAGGACGACAGCCGTTCTCGGGAGGCGGGACGCGCCGTGGGCCACGAAGACCGTGAGCGCGGGCAGGCCTGCGATGAGCATGCGGCCAGGGAACCACCAGCCCATCATCGTGATCGATGCAAAGGTGCCGGCCAGGACGGTGGCGGCGACGGTGAGGGCGGCCACGACGTTGTGGCCACGGTGGCGCAGGCCACTCACGCCGATGCCGACGGGTGCCAGTACCGCGAGCGGGAGCCAGCGGAACAGGCCGAAGCGGGCGTCGAGGAACAGGCCGTAGAGGCGGTAGCTGCGTCCGCCTGGGCCCAAGTGGTCGGCCAGGATGCGGGCCGAGCCCTCGCCCGAGTACACGACGTTGGTGGCATACGGCGTGAGCCCGCCGAAGGTGTGGAAGTGCCACCACACGTAATGGACCGCGGCCACCGCGGTGAGGACGGCGAACGTGGCCAAAACGGGTTGGCGGACAGCGAGGGGTTGGCGGACAGAAACGGCTTGGCGGCGGCGGCGGCGATGGCGATGGCGAAGGACGAAGGCGCCGGCCAGCAGGACGGCCAAGCCGATGTACTTGAAGCCCAGCCACGGCAGGGCGATGACGGCCGCGGCCATGGCCACAGGGCGGGGCCTCTCGGCACCGGCCAGGAGCAGGCCGACCACCACGGCCAAGGCCGCAGGGGCCTCCGGATAGACCTGCGATGCGTAGACGATGCCGGGGGCTCCCGCGCCGACCGCCACCCCCGCCACCCCCGCAGCCCAAGCGGGCGCGCCCGACCGGATGGCCAGCAGCACGCTGAGGGCCGCGGCCAGCGCCCATAGCAACGCGAGAAAGCGCCGCGTCCCCTCCAGCCCGCCCAACGCGTACGCAGGCAGGGTCAACAACGACAGGCCAGGGTCGTGGGGCGCGAGGAGTTGACCCTCGGCAGTGGGCTGCATCTGCCGCCACAGCGGAACGGTGCCGTCCCAGAACCTGGCCTCCTCGTGGTCGGCGTACTCGTCGTTCAGATCGAGGTCGCCGTCGGTGCGAAGGGACTGCGTGGTCAGCAGATAGAAGGGCTCGTCGCCGGTGACCGACGCCGTGCGCGAGGCCCGCATGCCCACCGCCAGTTGCGTGGCCACACCCACCACGAGCAAGGTCGCGAGAACGGCCCGGCCTGGCGTGCTCAGCGACATGCGGCCCGGATGTTAGGCGCGCCTAACGAGTAGTATCGAGGCGTGTCCGACGGGTTCCACCCTCCGCTCGAGGAGTACCTCGAAGCCATCCACGAGTTGGAGGAGGAGGGCATCCAGGTCATCCAGGCCCGCTTGGCCGAGCGCCTCGGGCATTCGGCCCCGTCGGTGTCGGAGATGATCAGGCGGCTCAAGGACGAGGGCTATCTGTCGGTGAAGAACCGCTCGGTCACCCTGACCGAGAAGGGGCGGACCCGGGCCGAGTCGGTGGTGCGAAAGCACCGACTGGCCGAGCGCCTCCTGACCGACGTCATCGGACTGCCCTGGCACCGCTCGCACCTGGAGGCGTGCCGATGGGAGCACGTCATCTCCGACGAGGTCGAGGAACGGCTCGTCGCCCTGCTCGGCAACCCCACGACCTGTCCCCACGGCAACCCCATCCCTGGGACGGGTGAGGACGTCAGGGAACTGGTGGCCTTGGGCGAGCTGCACCCGGGCGACCACCTGCGGCTCGAACGGGTGACCGAGCAGGTCGAGATCGACACCGACTCGCTGGCCTACCTCTCCACCCACGGATTCGTGCCCGGTGCCTCTGCATCGGTGCGCTCCAAGGCCCCTGACGGCACGCTGACCCTCGCCCTCGAAGTCGGCTCCATCGCCTTGGGACCGGCCCTGGCCGCCCAGCTCTACGTCACCTCTGGCTGACGTGCGCCCGCCTTCCGCGGGACGACAAGGCCGTTGTCACGTGGGAGTGGGTGTGGCACGGTGCAGGTGATGGCCGACGCCACCCGAGCAGGCCGAGCCCCGGCTGAGGCGGTGACTGCGCCCGCGGTGGCACCGCCTGTGGTGCACCGGGTGCTGGCCGAGCCCGGCCACCCGCTGCCGGACGCCGTGGCCCAGAAGATGGGGGAACGGCTCCACGCCGATTTCAGCAACGTGCGCGTGCACACCAACGGCCAGGCCGCGCTGTCGGCCCAGGCCGTGGGGGCGGCGGCCTACACGGTGGGCAGGCACATCGCCTTCGCGCCTGGGCACTACGCCCCCGACGGTCCCGCCGGGCAGCGGCTGCTGAGCCACGAACTGGTCCACGCCGCGCAGCAAGGCGATGTGCGCCGCACGCCCGGCCCGGCCGAGCGGATCGAAGTCGGGCCCGAGTCCGACGCCTTTGAGCACGACGCCTCCGAACACGACGCCTTCGAGCACGACGCCTCCGAAAACAATGCCTCGGAACACGACTCGGCGCGCCGCGCCCGACCGACCTCGGGCCTGCGGCTCCAGCGCCAGCCAGGGCCAGCCGACCCCGATGCCCAACTGGCGGCGACGGTCGACACCGCGTTGGCCGACTACGAGAAGTCCGCGGGCCGCCCGCCCAGCGCCTGGCTGCGCACGTGGGCCCACGACTACGAGGTGGCCCGTCGAAGCGCGCCCGACGCGCCCCCGCTTTCGGGCGCCGTGCTGGTCACCGCGGCCGAGTTTCGACGTATCCACAACACGGAGCCGCCTCTGCCCAAGGCGGCCCAGCCGAGGAAGCTGCCTGCCGGCGGCATCCCTGCCAACGAGGTCGTGCCCTTCAAGAAGGGGGCCAAGCTCCTCCTCACCGACCTGACCAGGACGCTGCTGCGCAACTACGCCGGGCTCATCGGGACGGCGAAGGCCATGGGCCAGATCCCGGCTGACATCACGGACCTGCTCGACATCCTCTTGGACCCCAAGACGCCGCTGTCGCTCGACGCCGTGGTCACCGAGTCGAACGACCTCGTCTGGCGGGCCGCGGTCAAGGTGCCGGACCTTCCGGCCAAGGGCCTCAAAGCCCGCACCGTCGACATCGCCTTGGAGGCGACGGAGGAGGCGTCCACCTTCGACCTCACGGTGGCATGGGGCAACGGCCACCAGGTGTTCGACGTGAAGGCCCGCAGGGACGGCGGCGGGATCGTGTTGTCCACCACGGTGAAGGGCATTGCCGTCGACGCGCGCCTCAGTTCGACGCCGACGGGCGGCGTGGTGGCCTCGGCCGCGCTGCCTTCCGACGTGCAGAAGTGGCTGGGAGCGAGCTCGCTGAAGTTGGTGCGCATCGAGCCCCTCGCGGACTCGACCCCGGCAGGGGCGGCCAAAGAACGCGAGGCCACGGAGCGAAAGGCAGTGGCGTCCGCCTCGTCGCCGCCCCGGCAAGAAGTGGCCGTGGGCGCGGGCGTGACCCTCGGCCCGGTCACGCCTGCGTTGTCCATCGGGTGGCGCTTCACGTTCCGCCTTCTGGGCGACGCGGTGGCGGCGCCCGTGGCCGTGCAGGTCGACTACCTGGGCCGGTCGAGCCAGGCGCTGGGTGGCGTGAGCACCGGCTTGCAGGGCCGCGTCCCAGTGGCGGGCGTGCCTGTGGCCCTCTCTGTGCTGGGCGGGGTCAAGGCCGGCGTGGCGGGCGTGGGGACGGGCTCGACGGCGCCGGTGCTGGGCCCGAGCGTGGGCGTGCGGGGCTCGATCGACATCAGTCCCAAGGTGCGCGTCTATCTCGGCTACGAGTACTTCCACAACCTCGTCGACGAGTCGCAGAAAAAGGGCGTGGAAGGCGTGTCGACCATCCAGGGCGGCGCCGCCTTCCGCTTCTAGGCCTCCCCAGCCGCGAAGGGCCGAGACCGTAAAAACGGTCGATCGCCTCTAGACGGACACACGTCGGTGCGGTAGACATGCCCAGGCGCGGCGCCGACGCGACCGCCCGGCGACGGGTCCGTGACGGGCGCGCGACGGGCGCGCGACGGACTGGCGGCGAGACTGGCGGACGAACGCCGGTTGTTTCACCCGGTGACAAGGGGGCGGCATGGACTCGACAGGGCAACGGACGCCCCCGGTGGAGGACCGCCCCGAGGTCGAGCTGCACCTGCTCGGCGGCTTCGAGTTACGGGTCGGCGACGTGGCCGTGAGCGTGCCCATGAGCACCCGCAAGCTGGTCGCCTTCCTCGCTCTGCGAGAGCGCCCGGTCAACAGGGGGTTCGTCGCAGGCAACCTGTGGCTCGACAAGAGCGAGCACCGGGCCGCGGCCAACCTGCGCTCGGCCTTGTGGCGCCTGCCCCATACGGGTGGCGAGGTGGTCGTCACCCACGGCAGCGACATGGCGCTCAGTGACGGCGTGCACGTCGACACCAGGCTGATCGCGGCACTGTCCCGTCAGCCCGCGGACAGCGACGTCGATGTCAGCGTCCCCTCGGGCGCGCTGCTCCCCGACTGGACCGACGACTGGCTCGTCCTCGATCGCGAGCGCCTTCGCCAATTGCAGCTCAACGCCCTCGAAGTCCGCAGCGACCGGCTGATCGGACGAGGGAGTTTGGGCCCGGCCATCGACTCGGCCTGGGCCGCCATCAGCATCGAGCCCTTGCGGGAGAGCGCCCATCGGTGTCTGGTGCGCGCCCACTTGGCCGCGGGCAACGCGGTGGAGGCTTTGCGCCACTACCGCTTCTTCGCCGGGTACCTGGCCGACGAGGTCGGCTTGGCCCCATCGCCCGCCATGGACGTCCTCGTGGCCGCGTTGCTGGCCCACACCGGCGCCCGTCCCCGCGCCGTCACCGTCTGAGGGCTGGGCGCGGGCTCGGATAGGTCAGTCGGGTCGTATCGCTTTACGGGAACAGCGTCGCCAGCCGGGGGAACCCGACCCGGCAGTCGAGCACGGCCGCGGTGTCGTCAGCCTCGTCGGCGTTGACGACCGCCAGCGGCGCCATGTGGTGGTCGATGCCCTGCGGGCCCACGAACTCGGGTGACCCGTCGGCGGCGCGAGGCCACACCACGTCGCCGAGCGCGGCCCGGGCCGGGAAGGTCCAATAGTCGCCGGTGCGATAGACGTGGGCCGGGGCGCCCGCGTCGGGCGCGGCGAAGCGCACCCCGATCCCGTCCTCCAAGGCGATGGGATCGGACCCGCCCTCGACCACCGCGTACTCGTCCAGCCCCTCACCCATTGGGTGGTCCCAGCGCCGGAGCATGGGATGAAGTCCGGCGTCGATGACGCCCGCCGGGCCCGCGGACAAGTGCACCACCACGTCGTCCCCGTCGTCCTCCACGTCCACCACCCGGGCCAGCACGCCGGGCGTGGCGTGCAGCGCGGTCACGTCGTCCACCACCTCGATGAGGGTGCCGGTCACAAGCTGCTTGGTGCAGTCGAGGGGCGGGTCGAGCAGCGTGGCCGTGGTCCCCTCAATAGCGGACAACGGATAGACGACCGAGCCGTTGTCGCGCGACCACTTGAAGGTGGGCGGGGCCGCGCCGCCGATGGCGCCACCGCGGTGCACCTCCACCCGGTAGAGCTGGTTCTCGCGGCCGAAGTACCCGGCCCCCTTGGGCGCCTGGCACGGGTCCGGCGGCCCGCCGTCGCGGTCCACCTCGACGGCCATGCGGCCCCGCCAGGGGATGTCCAGGCGCGGGTGCCAGTTCTTGTGCCAGAGCTGGACGGCCTGCTTCGACGTGGTCAGCGCGGTGTTCGACTCGTCCACCTGGGCCGCCTTCACCTGCCAGACGAGATGGGCCCGGGTGCACGTGTCGGGCCCGCCCAAGGCGACCTCGCGAATGGACGGGTCCTGCGCCGCGCTGATGTGGCGCTCCCACACGTCGAGGTACACCACGAACCGGCCTCGCTCGGGAAGGTCGGGGCTCTCCGGGTAGTCGGCCTGGGCGCCGTACGACAGCGCCTCGTCGTCGTTCGTGCACGGCAGCCCGTCCACCCAGAACCGGCCCGGGGCGATGCCCATGCGACCCTCCTGCCTGGTGATGCGGAAGCCCTCGCCCGGCTTGGTGTTGGCCGGGTTGGCGGGGGTGCCGAAGTCGCCGATGACGTCGACGGCCAGCTCGCGCAGGTAGTCGAGAAGGATCGCTGCCTGTTCGTTGCCGTCGGCGGCCAAGGCGACGCGGCCCTGCTGCTGGATGACCCGCAGGAACCGCTTGGCCGGGTCATGGCTGAAGCGCTCGACGTCCGCGTGCATTGCTCTCCCTCGTGCTCAGGTGACGGGTATGACGCTGACGCGCATGCCCGCAGGGGTGTACTCGTCGGCCCGGGTGGCCAGCCCTCGGAGCCGCTGGGGCTGGAACAGGTCGTGGAAGGCGCCCATCTCGGACTGGTCGTCTGCACCTTCGGAGACGGCCTCGGGACAGGCGCACGAGAGCTGGGCGTAGCCCGCGTCGGCGAAGTCTGTGGAGGTGAACCTCGGCCGCTGGTCCTCGACGCAGTGGAACCGGCGGGGCGTGCGCGAGCCGGGGACCAAGGCGCAGAACCGCACGCACCCGATCCCGCGGCGGGCCACCTTCACCAGACCGGTGAAGATGCTGTTCTCGCCCAATTCGATGGCGTGCGCGTGCACCCGGCCGAACACGGTCGTGCGGCTGATCCGAAGGACGGCGTAGGCCGCGCCGGGGCCGGCCCCGCCGAGCGCCTCCCACTCCGCGCGGGTGGCGTCGAGGATCGAGTCGGCCACCGCCACCCGCACCGGTTCGCCGTCGTGGCGCCCAGCGACGACTTGCACCGAGCCGATGATCGAGTGCCGGATGTCGACCCGGCCGTCGTCCATTTCGACCAGCTCCAGCGACGGCGGGGCCGGGGCGTCCGCGTCGCAGGCCACGACGGGCAGCCAGCCAGGGACCAGCGTGCAATGGGTGATGACGAGCCGAGCGGGGCCCACACACCCGGCGCTGTCGGCGCGGTCGGCCTCGCCGTCGACCTCACCGACGGCGACCTCGCCGTGGATCGGACCGCCCTCGACGGCGCCGTCGCCCTCGACCGGGCCTGCTTCGCCCTCGCCCTCGACCAAGCGCACGCCCTCGACGTGCACGGGATGGCCGGCCACGACCAGGCCGTCGAGGACCAGCTCCGCGCCCGGCGCCAGCCGAGCCGACCACACGTCGGGCCTTTCGGGCTGGCGATCGGCCAGCCACAGCACCGGGCGGACCCGGTTGGCGGCCCGGATGGTGAGCGACTGCCCGGTGGCCACGTCCACCCGCACGGCCACCGCGTACACGCCGCTCTGCGTCAACTCGATGCACGCCCGCGACGGCCGGTCGGCCGCCCATTGATCGAGGGCGTCGGCCAGCGTGGCGCTGTCGTGGACCGGGCGCGTCCACACCCCTTCGTCCATCGGACGGAGCCGTCGCTGGTACTGGCCGCCGCCCATGGGCGCACTGAAACCCCGGTGGTACGACACGTACACAACGTCGGGCACATCGCGGCGCGGGAACAACAGCCTGCCCCTGACCGGGTCCACGGCCACCGTCCCCGGCCGTGGCCGGTAGGTGTCCCAGTCGCCCAGGTCGGCGGGGATGAGCTTGTCGACAGGGATGGCACCGTCGGGCCCGGCCGCGGACCAGCCCGGCGCCCATACCTGGAACGACCGTTCGGCCCCGTACAGCTCAGGCGAGACGTGCCGACTGCCGTCGTCGGCGGCCGACCGGGTCTCGAAGAGGGCCCGCGCCATTGGCCCCGGACCGGGCGGGCCGTCGAAGCCGGGGGCGGTGAACAGCCGCGTGTCGAAGCCCACGGCGTCGAAGGTGAAGGCCCAGCGGCCAACCCGTTCCACCACTGCGGCCGCGGTATGAGTCACCGGATACGAGCCCAGCCGCCACACGAACAGGCCAACCCCAGGCAGGTTGCGCAGGCGCACGTCGACGGTGTGGGCCTGTCCGTCGAAGGGCGTGTCGACCAAGGCCATGGCCGCGCCTCGACGCACGTCCGCGGTGCGCCCCCGATCGAGATGGAGGTGGTTCACGTGCTGGTCGTAGGCCAACAGCCGGTAGAACTCCACGGCCCGCCCGGGCCAGCCGCCCACCTCCTCGGCCAATTCGTCAAGCAGCGCGAGCGTGCCCTTCCTGCGCCGATGGCGGATGGTGTCGGCCACGTCCTTGCGCGGCACGAACGGGCCGGCCTCGGGCAGCGGCGACCATCCGACGAGCTGGGCCAGATACGGCACCACCCAGTCCTCGGCCGTCTCGATGAACCAGTTGTCGTACAGGCGCTCGACATCGCGCCGCACGACGTCCACCTGCTCGGCGATGACCCGCAACAGGTCGCGCAGCGCGTGGCCGCCCGCCTCATCGCGCATGCGGTCGACCAATGGCAACAGGTCGAAGACCATGTCCACCTCGGTCGCGGTCATGACGTGGCCTGGCCCAGCACGAGCAGCTCGGGAAGCTCTGGGGCCAGGCACACGTGCTCGGCCGGGCGCAGTGCGGTCCCCTCCCTGCGGGCGGGGCGGGCCACGATCCGGCGGGCAGGGCTGTAGCCGTTGGGCAGCGGGCCGCCTTCGGGATGCGAGGCAAACGTGGTGAGGCCTGCGGCCATCACCCCCGCGACCTGATGGATGCAGGCCAGCACCTCGGACTCGGCCACATCCTGGCCCAGGGCCTGGCCTTCGAAGTCGAAACGGCTCAGCAGCGCTTGTCGGATCAGCGGCGCCACCACCGCCCAGTCGCGGTCGGGACCGATGCGAACGTCGGCCGCCAGGTGCAGCACCAAGCGATCGGCCACGAGGACGCGCACGGTGACGGATGGGTCGCCGAACCGACGCAAGGCCCGACGCAGGTTGACGACCACGTCCGACGTCGCCGTCAGCACCCCGCCCGCGGGCCCCACCACGGTGACGACGACCACTTGTCTGCGGCCGTCGCTCAAGCGGTCGGCGGTCGCCTGCCCGACCCCGGCAAAGGCCTGGGCGAACGACGCGTAGTCCACCGTCGAGACGAGCCGGTCGAGGGCCCTGATCGGTACAGGGACGTGGGCCCTGGCCTGGTCGGTGGTCTCGGCGTCGGCACCCCCGGTGGCGGCCATCGGGTTCACCACGCCCCGCACCGACAACGGCTTGTCCACCAGCAAGGAGATGCCGCCCGCGGCCACGTTGCCCTGGGCGCCCAGCCCAACGCGGTATCGGGACCGGATGTTCTCCGCCCCGGTGGGAAGCCGCCGTCCCTCGACCCCGTCGCCCGCGATCACGGTGGTGAGGGCCGAGCCGTCGATGCGCAGGACGTAGCCGGGCTCGGTCGGGCCCACGTCGAGGAGCCAGGGGCGGTGGGGCCAGCGCACGTCGTCCACCCGCACCTCCATGGCCGCCTCCACGCCCGAGGGGGTGGAGGCCGAGACATGCGTCAACGGCGCCGACCGCAGAGTGAAGGACTGATGGCGCTTGCGGCCGTCGCCGCTCCCGAGGACCTCCGAGCGCGTCTCGCCGTGGGTGGCGTGGACCACGTTGCCGTAGACCTTGACGCTCTGGCGGGCGTAGCAGTGGCGGAGGCCGCCGCCGGCCAAGAGGACGAACGTGTGGTTGCGGTCCCCTGGCCGCATCGCGCCGTTGGCCCCGACCGGCCCCTGTCGGACCTCGGCCACCGTCACCAACTCGGCGTCGACCACGCCCCTGATCCCGGGCAGGTCGGCCCGCTCGCCGGAGACGACCAAGCGCCGGCCCGGCGTCAGTCCCTCGTACAGGTCGGCCAGTTCGAGGTTGGCCCGGCACACGTCCTCGGTCACCGGCTCGTCGGTCAGTTCCAGCGGGTCGTTCTGGGCATACACCACGACGCTTCGAAGCTGCTCCATGGTCAGCACGCGCGACCGGGCCTCGCCCGGCCCTGACGGCCCGAGGAGCGGCGCGATCCAGCCCTCGTCATGGAAGGTGAGCCGCGTCGTCTTGGCCGCCATGCCGTAGTCGGCGTGAGACACCGAGTCCACCGTGACCGCGAGGTCTTCGGCGAACCCGTGCAGGTCGGGGTCGCGGTTGGGGCTGACCAGGGCGACGATGCCTCCGGTGGCCACGCCCGGATACTGGGTGTCGAGGTAGAGGCGTTTGCCGTCCTCGCCCGAGGGGGTCCACTGGTGCCAGTGGGACTGGTCCTCGAGTTGGCCGTCGGCGTTATAGGTGGGGACGGCCACCGCGTTGTGGCCGAAGACGGACGCCTTCACCCGCATGGCGTAGACCCGCACCGGACTGGGCTTGCTCACCACGGCTTGGGACCACGCCGCGTACAGCACGTCCTTCAATGCCGGGCGCAGGACCTGGGCCAGCCGCAGCCGGGTGTCGTTCGCCTCGGGCAGCCTGGGGTCGGAGCGGGCCGGCGCGTGCGCGCCCGCGGCGACCAGGTCGAGCACCTCGTCCACCGACCGGTGCCTGGCCCATCGCGGCTTGACGCGACGGCGGACTCGGCGCTGGAGCACGACGAGCGTCCGGCCCGCGGCGTGGTCCTCCTCGACGTGCTGCACGAAACGCAGAAAGGCGACGGCAGCCGACCCCTCGCCGATCACGATGACCAAGGCGTCGTTGGGCTGGAGCCGCGTGGCCGTCCCTGCCAGCCAGAGCCGCGGCATGTCGGCCGCGGTGCCCGCGGTGATGGCCTGCGGCCTGGTCGTACGCACGGCCAAGTTGTTGAACGCGGCCTTGGCGTCGAGGGGCTCACTCGTCTCGAAGACCTGGGGCAACTGGCCGGGCCCGGGCATGCTCTGGACCCGAAGCCCGGCGGTCAGCGTCTCTTCGTGGCCCTGCTCCAACTCGAAGGCCAGATGGGTGCCTGCGGCCACCCCGGGCCGGGACTCGTAGCCCACCAGCCGGGCCAGCTCCACCACCGAGCGGCGCTCTGTCGCCGTCCCCAGGAAGCCCTCGTTGGCGATGCGCTCCTGGTAGAAGGTGAGCACGTCGGCGATGCTCGCCCATGCGTCGAGCAGGGCGATGGCCGGGTCGCTCGGATCGCGAGTGGTCAGCCCGGTGAGGCCTTCGAACTCGCGAGCCGAGAGGCGGGCCAGCATCGAGGAGAGGAACGAGCCATGCGTGCCCGCGCGGTAGCGCAGGGCCCGCAGACCGGGCCGGTTGTACTCGGACACAGGGGTGGCCACCTGCACGCCCTCGCAACAGCCGCAGAGCGCGGCGTCCGAGTTGCAGGACCCAGAGACGGAGCCGCGGTCGCAATTGCTCATCGCCCACCTCGGGCCACGACCTCGAACCGGCCTCGACGGGGATGGACCCCGTCAGGCGACACGACCACGACCTCCGTGGCGCTCACCCGCAGCACGCCCGCCGCCCGCTCGCCCCTGTCCACGTCCCCCTGCCGCTGGAGTCGGGTGACCTCGGCCGACTCCACGCCGGGCACGGCGTGAGCCGCGGCCAGCAGGGCGCTGGCGTACACGCTCTGGCCCATCGTCCATTGGTCGGGGTGGAAGAAGCCGACGCCGCCGTTGGGCCAGGCGCGTGCCGAGAAGGCGTCCACCAGTGCAGCCTGCACATGGGCAGTGACCTGATCGGCCCGAACGCACACGGTCAGCTCCACATCGAGGGGCACGGCTCGGGCTTGAGCCACGCGCACCTCGTGTCCCATGCGCCGGGCCCGGGCCAAGGCCGCGGCCACGACCTCGGCCACGTCGTCCCCGGCGCACGCGCACCCGGCCCCGCCGGTCTGCGGGGCGGGCCCACAGCCGCACCCGCCCCCGCCTCCACACCCGCCCGGCGAGACGGACCCGTCGACGCCCCGAGGATCGAGGGCCACGTCGACCTCGTACCAACTGCCCGCCCAGGCCAGCGATGCGGCCGCGCCCTGGAGCCTGGACCCGCCCGCATCGGCCGCCAACTCCGCGTAGTCGTCGGAAGTGATGGCCCGCTCCCGCCGGGCCCTGAAGGCGACAGGGATGCGCAACTTGGCGTCGGCCACCGGCTCGGGCCACACGCCGCCGGCCGCGGCCAGCGGGTTCCTCGCCCGGACAGCCACCGACTGGCGCAGGCCTCGCAGCGCGACCAGGCAGAGGCTCTCGGCCCCCACGTTCCCGGGCGGCCCCGCCCCGACCCGGTACTCGGCGGTGAACACTGTCCCGGGCTCCGGTCGCGCCCCCATCCGGCCGTCGCCGAAGCGCAGATGGGCCCTGCGCTCCTCGTCCATCTCCACCACGAACGCCCGCTCGTCCGGGCCCGCGCCCAACAGGTCCGGCCGGGGCGTCCACGGCGACCCCTCCGCGTCTGCGCGCAACACCACTTGGGGCTCGGCGGGCGCGTCGGCGCCGCCCATCAGCGCGGCGGCCGAAGGCGGGCAGGTAGGCGCTGATGCGCCGCCCACGGGCTGGGCCGCGAAGGTCACGTCGGGCCGGTCCAGCACGACCGTGTAGGGCGGGCCTGCCTCCTGCTCGTCAACCGGCTGGCACTCGCCCTCGCACATCCGCCGCATCGGGTCATCGGGCACGGCGGGCAGCGTCTCCACCACGGTCGCGCCGTCGTCCACCAAGACGACGTTGCCCCGCGCCACGGTCACGTCGGTCAGCAGCGCGCAGTCCTCGCCGCCCACGGCCGAGAGGCAGAACGGGAAGGGCAACGCGTCTTCTGGACACCACTCGACCTGGCGGACGACGGCCTTCTCCACCACGTCCTCGACCCGCTCGCCCACCCGACTGAGGCGCACCACGTGGCGCCGGCCCGGATCGGCGTCGCCGGGAACGCCGGTGCGGGCGCCGCGCACCTCTTCGAGGACCAGGAAGTCGCCAGGCCGCAGGTCCAGGCTTTCGTCGACCAACGCGGCCGACGTGGCCCCTGCCACCAGACAGCACTCCCGCTCCCCCCACGTATGGAACCGGATGACGTTGTGCTCGGGCCTGGCCCGCACGACCGACGGCCCGCCGCCCACCGGTTGGAACCACCGGTGGCCCGCACCACCCGCACCGTCCCCGCCGCCGGGACCGGTACCGCCAGCACCGCGAGCAGGAAGCGGGACATCCTCGGCCGACAAGGGCGGGCCGCCGGGCGGCGGCGAGCCGGGGAAGCGGGTGAGGAACACCACGTCGGCCGCGGGCCAGTCGAGCGCGGCGTCGACGTCCAACACGACGAAGGCGCGGGCGTTGGCCCCTTCGCCCAGCACATAGTCGACCAGCCGGCCATGGCGTCGGACCGAGATGCGTCGACGGGCCGTCTCCAAGTAGGCCTCGGTGGCCACCGCGTCCTGGTAGTAGCTCAACTGGTCGCCCACATAGGCGAGGGCCTCGACCAAGGTGACGGCCACGTCGGGCACGTGGCGCTCCCGCCACTCAGGCACCAGCAGCGACATGCGGTCCAGGGCCAGGCGGCGGAAGGTGGCGTAGTCCTTGGCCAGGAAGTCCAGCGCGGGCTCGTCGACCGCGGCCGGCGGGCAGGCGGGGACGGTGAGGCAGTCGAGGGGCGAGTCGCAGTGGCCGGTGAAGGTGAACGACCGGCACGCGTACCGCGGGTCGAACCCCTCAAGATCCCGAAGGCACAGGCAGTACGTCGACGCGTCGCCCGAGCGGTCCAGCCGCACTTCGAGACAGTCGTCGTCGTCCTCGTCCACCGCCGGGTTGGCCCGCACCGAGACGATGGCCACCGCGGCCCCCTGCCCGCCGCCGTCGATGCACAAGTCCTTGGGCCGCACATCGACGGGCACGGGACCGAGGAAGTGCACGCACAAGGTCACCGAGCCGTCCACGGGGTCGGGGTCGCCCACCTCGATGTCGTCGATTCCGTTCAACCCCATGGCCCGCACGTCGTGGCGACGGTGGTCCACCCGACAGACAGTCGAGCGGGTCACGACGCCACCTCGCGGGTGAAGCCCGCCGCCACCTGCTCGCCGGTGCTGCGGATGGTGTAGACGACGTCGACCTTCAGGGTGGACTCCTCCACCTCGACATGCAGGTCGTGCAGGTCGATCACGTCGCCCAGCCAGCGCTGCACGGCGGCCTGCGTCGTGTACTGGACCGTGCCCGCCAGCTCGACGCTGTTGGGCGCGAACACGAGTTGCAACAGGCCGCTGCCGAAGTCGGGCCGGTTCACCCGCTCGCCTGGACTGGTGAACAGGATGCGCTCGACCATGTCCTGCACGTGCTCCTCGTAGCTCGAAGGCGCGGCCGTGCGCCCTCGGCCGTCGAACCCGAACGGGAAGTCGACGTTGGTCACACACCCACCACCCTGGGCTGCACCACGGCGGGGACGAGGGGCGTGCCCGTGGGCACGACCACGGCCTGGCTGTCGGCCAAGAGCACGGGCACGGCGATGTTGACGAAGACCCGGGTGGCCCCAGTCACGAACGTGGCCGAGACGCACGGGCCGTTGGCCGCCGGCGGCGGGGGGAGCAGGCAGCCCGCGACCAGCCACGGCACCGGCTGCATGGCCACCGCCATCCCGTTCACCAGCACGCGCGGATAGGCCGCGGGCGGTGCCGCTTGGCCGCCGTGGGCGCAGAGGACCTGCGCGCCTTGATGGAGGATGGGTCCGGGCATGGCCGCTACTGCACCACCAGCGCGCCGAGGTTCACGATGACCTGCGGGCCTTGCAGGACAAGGCTCGCGCCCTGTCCGTTCTGAATGATGATGCCGGTGTCGCTCACCGAGATGGAGGCGCCGCTGCGGGCCTTGATCAGGATGCCGCCCGCCGGTCCGGGCGCGTCCGAGATCATCAGCGTGTTCTGCGTCTGGGTCTGAAGCACGATGCTCGGACTGCCGGGCACGCCTGCTTGGGCCAAGGCGGGGACATCGGCCCTGCTGCCCCAGAAGCCCCCCACCCAGATGGGATAGTCCGGGTCGCCCTGTTCGAACTCGATCCACACGCCGGCGCCGATGGCGGGCACGACGTGGATGCCGGACTGCACACCGGTGATGGGGACGCACGGCATGCACCACGACGAAGGGAGGACGGCGGACACGTCGGGCACGAAAGCCTGGATGCGGCCGATGCCCATGGGGTCGATGTTGTTGAGCACCGTGGCCCGGTACTTGCCGTAGAAGTGGCCTCCGCCTCCGCTCCCTTCGCCTCCCGACTCGTTGGCCGAGCCCGCGCCGAGCGACGCCTCGTAGTCGGAGCCGAGCGCGGTCACACGGGCACCACAGGAAGGGTGGAGACCAAGCCGTTGCGCACCAGCGAGAACCGCTGTTTGAAGCTGCCCCGCTTGATGCTGTGCTGCACCCGCTGCACGAAGTACAGCCCGTCGAAGGCCAGTCCCGCGCCCCGCACGCCGACCAGCGTCCTGGGCTTGAGCACCCGGCCGTAGCGCAGGACGTCCAACGACCCTTCGGCCTTCACCACGTCGCTCGTGCGCGACGCCTTGGCCAGGCCGAGGAGCACGGCCTGGGCCGGCCCGAGCTTGGCCGTGTCGCGGATGAAGCGCACCTTCTTGGGGATCGGGGGGATCAAGCCCAGCGGCGGGTTCAGGGGCGACACGGGCGGGATGGGGATGGGGATCACCACGCGGGTCTCTTGGTTCTGGATGAACACCACGGGGAGCGTGGCCTGATCGCTGTCGTAGGTGAACGACAGCGACTCCACGTTGGTCAGCGCGTCCATGTCCACGTTGAGGGCGGGCTGGGGCACGCCGATCTTGGCCTCGGGGCCCCAATAGGCGAACGACGTTCCCGGGACGGGCCCGGGGATCATGGCGAAGATGTAGCCGGTGCGCGAGGCCAGGCGCCGCAGGTAGGCCAGGTCCGTCCCCTGCTGGACGGGGATGCGGTCCAACGGGTTGGGGATGTCGGGCACGATGCTCGGGATGACGACGGGGATCACGCCGAGGAAGGCGTACTTGGCCAGCATCAGGAGCACCCGCGCCTCAACGGGCATGGCCGGATAGGGAACGCCCGTCAACTCGAACAGGCCCATGACGGCGGACAGGTCCACCCCTTTGACCGTGAAGGTCGACGGCTTGCCCTCGGACCCCGGTTGGACCTGGGCCTGGGTCATCACCCCGTCGATCAGGACCTCGGGCAGGCCGCCCATGGTGACCATCACGACGACACGGACGATGGGCGGCATGGCCCCGCCGACGAGCAGGAAGATGGTGGGCAGGAGCGAGTTCTTCTCCAACGAGAAGTTCAGCTCGAAGCCGCTGTCCTGATCCGGCGCCGCGGTGGCGGTGACGGTGACGTCGGTGAGGCTCTCGATCACCCACCGGGGCGCGGGAATCGGCACGATCGGCCCGATGAACAAGGTGACGTCCAGCGCGCTGCTACTCATCGCTGCCACTCGCGGTTCGCTCGTCGCTGATGCTCATGGTTCGCTCGTCGCTCACGCATCGCCGTCGCTCGTCGCTCACTCATCGCCCACCGCGGGCACGCCCTCGGGCAGGGTGACCCTGACCTTTCGGCCCACCCGGGCCAGCTCGTCGGGATGCATGACGTTGTTGGCGTCGCACAGCCGCCAGAACTGCTCAGGGTCACCGAGGCACGCGGCGGCGATGGTGTCCGGGCGCTCGCCCTCGCCCACGTCATGCGTGCTGACCGCCGCGAAGCGGTCGGCTTGGGGCACCAGGCGGCGGGTGACGTAGCGCACGAGGCGGCCGCCGACCTCGACGGTGGCCAAGGCCAGCCCCTGATACCGACTCCCCGGGCCGAAGGCGGGCGAAGGGGCCAGCCCCCCGGGCAGCACGGCCTCCACCGGGTCGGGCCGGGGCGGGGGCGCGGTGCTCATTGCAGGCCGCCGATCCCGAGGGACGAGAACGTCCCGGCTGCGGCTCGGCCCGCGAGCCGCTCCTTCCTGCTTTGGTGGGCCATGTACAACGACCCGGCCCGGTGCCGGTAGCCCACGTCGTTGACGGACAGCACCCGCAGCCCCAGGGAGACCTTGGCCCGCAACGGGTTGAGGTTGGGGTCGAAGGCCTCCTCGGTGACGGACAGCTCGGCCAGCCGAACGGGGACGATGCGGCTCGCGCTCCACACGAACACGGTGAGCGGCGACTCCATCGGGGCGATCTCGAGGGTGCCTGCCGACGCGGCCCGGTCCGACGCGACCAACTGGGCCACGCTCGGGTAGGCCAGGCTCTCGAGCAGGGCGAGCTGCGGGTGGATGCCCAAGTGCGCGGTGTCAGGGAAGCGGTCGGGGAACTCCAACTGGTCGGCCGCGTCCAGTTCGGCCTCCACCTTGATCGTCTCCACCGGCGGACCCTTCAGGCGCAACGGCTGCAAGCGCTCACCGCCCTCGCCCACGGCCTGCACTTGAAAGCTGCGGGTGACGGAGTCCGGGTTGTACTGCAACGAGATGATCCGCAGCACGGCCCCGGTGTCGGGGGCGACGAGGACGATGCCGCCTCGCACCAGTCGGGGTGACCGGGACAGCCCCGTCATCGCCCGTCCCCCGCAGTCAGCGCCGCGGCCACAGACCGGGCCAGGCCCTGCCCCGACCCTGCGGGCGACTGGCCGTCGAACACGACGTCGGCTGCGGCCAGTCGAGCCTGCGACCCGCGCCCTGCAACCACCCGGCCCAGATCACCGGTGGCAGCGTCGGCCGTCGTCAGGGCGTCGGCCAGCTCGCGCTCCATGGCCGCCCGCAGCCGGTCGATGCCGCCCGGAGCGAGGGCCAAGCCCTCGAGCACGACCCGCTCGATGTGCACGCGGATCACGACGGCCCGACCTGCGCCGCGGCGCCGGCCAGCTCGCGCGCCGGTGCCTCCTGCCAGCGAAAGTCGGCCTCGTTCACGGGCAGCCCGAGCTTGCGATACTCCATGCGCGCCGCGGCCAGGACCATGGGCATGGTCAAGGCCTGGCCTGGAGCGGCGGCCGCCGCGAAGGTCGCGTTGACGGCCACGTTGTGGATGCTTCCGCCCGTCAGCACCAGCTTGGCCAGACTTGCGTAGTCCAAGCCTGCGGCGTCGACCCGCTCCACGAAGGACCGCCGCCAGATGCGCTCGCGCTCGGGCAGCCCAGGGAACGGGAAGTCGACCACGAACCGCAGACGCCGGGCGAAGGCGCGGTCCAACGCGCTCTTCATGTTCGTGGCCAGGATGGCCAGGCCGCGGTATCCCTCCATGCGCTGGAGCAGGTAGTTGACCTCGATGTTGGCGTAGCGGTCGTGGCTGTCGCGGACCTCGCTGCGCTTGCCGAACAAGGCGTCGGCCTCGTCGAAGAACAGGATGGTCCCGCCCCGCTCCGCGGCGTCGAAGAGGCGACGAAGGTTCTTCTCCGTCTCGCCGATGTACTTGCTGACCACGGCCGACAAGTCGATCCGGTAGAGGTTCAAGCCCAAGTCGCCCGCCAGCACCTCGGCGGCCAAGGTCTTGCCCGTGCCGCTCTCGCCCGCGAAGAGGGCCGTGATGCCGAGCCCCCTGCTGGTGCGCTCTTCGAGGCCCCAGTCCCCGTGCACCGTCGCTCGATGAAGCACCTGCTGCTTGATCCGCGCCAGTTGGTCGGCCACCTCGTCCGTCACCACCAAGTCGTTGCTCTTGGCCTTGGGCTCCACCCGCTGGGCCAACAGGTCGAGCCGGGGACGAGTCAGTTGCAAGGCCGCCTTGCGCACGGCGTCGGGTCCGTCGTCCTCGATGCCCGCGGCAGAGGCGCTGCGGATGGCCAGCAGGTCGAGGTCGAACTGGGCGGCCAGGTCGGCCGCCGTGGCCTGCTGTCCCTGCCCCAGCACCGACGCCCATGCCGCCCGTTGCTCGGCGCCACTCGGCCCGGGCACGTCGAGCACCAGCGCGCCCGCCTCCAAGTTGGCCCACGCCTCCCGGCTGTCCAAGAACACCAGGCCGCGGGCCCGGCCGAGCAGACGGTCGACGGCTTGGCGGGAGTGGCCCGCGCCCTCGCCCTCGGCACTGCTCACTTCGTCCGACGCGTCGAGATACAGCGCAACCGGCGACAACAGCGCGTCGCGCTCCCATAGCCGGATCAACAGATCGAGATCGCGTCCGACCGGGGGCAGGTTGGTGATCGGGACGCGCAACGGGTACCGCCCCGCGTCGGTGGCGGCCCGCTCCGCGATCAGCCGCTTGCTGACCGTGTCCGGCCCGATCAGGTTCACGAGCACAGGCCCGCCCGGCGTGGCGTCGATGCGCCTGCGGATGGCGTCCACCACCGGTGCTTGCGAGGGTGTGGTGCCGACATCGCCCTCGCCCGTCGCCATGGGTGCCAACAGCACGGCCAGGCGCTCGTCCAGATGGTCGAGGCCTTTGACGAAGTTGACCACCCGCTCGTCGGCCCTGAGCCCGCCGTTCACCACGCCCGGCTCGGTGTCCACGCTCAGCAGGTGCAGCCGACGCAGCGAGCCGTGGGGCCCGAGCGCCTCCCATGCAGGGTTGTCGAAGAGCCGCATGGCCAGGCCGAAGGTCGGGTGGCCGCGCGTGTACGCCGGCTGGACGCGGGCGCACAGGGCGGCCACATTCGGGTCGAGTTCGGCGGCCGCGGTCAACAAGAGCACGTCCCGCTCGAAGTCCGACAGGCCCAGCCTGCGAGCCAGCTCCACGTGGGCGGGCGGCGGCTCGCCCGACGCCT
>JAUTXP010000068.1 GCA_030837965.1 Acidimicrobiaceae bacterium
GGGGGGCGTGGGTGGTCGCCCGTGCCGGCGTTGTCGGCCTGGCGGTTGCCGCGGTGGGCGCCACCCTGGTCGTCGCCAGCCCGGAGCCGGCGCCGCCCGCCTTCCTGGCCATCCACGCCGCCGAAGCGGCGGCCCCGTCGCCGGCGCCCACCGTCGAGACCACGACCACGCTCGCCCCGCCGACCACCACGACATCGGTGGCGCCGGCCACCTCGACGTCGACCAGCGTCCCACCGACGACCGAGGCCCCGCCGACGACCAGGACCACGGTGCTCCCCCAGGCCCGGGTCATCGGGCTGGGCGACTCCGTGCTCCTCGAGGCCAAGGCCGAGCTCGAACGGCGACTACCCGACGCCTCGATCGACGCTGTCGTCGGCCGCCAGTTCAAGGAGCTGCTCGCCATCGCCGAGTCGGTGCGGGCCGCCAACTCAATCGGCGAGGAGGTCATCCTCCAGCTCGGCAACAACGGCCCCGTCACCAGCTCGCAGTTCGACGAGATCATGGACGTCCTGCGGGGCGTCCGCCGGGTGGTGGTCATCAACGTCAAGGTGCCCCGCCCGTGGGAGGCGCCCAACAACAACATGCTGGCCGACAACGTGCCCAAGTGGCCCAACGCCGCCCTCGTCGACGGGCACAAGCAGGGCGCCGCCCATCCCGAGCTGTTCGCCGACGACGGCACCCACATGGGCCCGACCGGCGTCAGCATCTTCGTGGAGCTGATCCTCTCGAAGCTCTAGACGTCCAGCCCGTGGTCCCGAAGGGCGCGGGCGAGGGCCGGCGGCCCCACGAAGCGATGGGCCCGGAAGCCGGCCGCTCGGGCCCCCTCGACGTTGACCTCGACGTCGTCGACGAACAGCGTTTCCGCCGGGACGAGCCGGAACCGGTCCCGGAGCCGGGCGAAGATCTCCGGCGACGGCTTGAGCACCCCCTCCTCCCCCGACACCACCTGGCCGGCGAAGCAGCCGAGCACCGGGTAGCGCTGGCGCCGGGCGGCGAAGACGTCGGCCGGCATGTTCGTCAGCAGGTACAGGGGCACCCCGTCGCCGTGCAGGCGGGCCACGAGCTCCGCGGTACCCCGGATCTCGCCGGCGATCATCTCCTCTTGGCGCTTCCAGGCGTGTACCAGGGCCCCGTGCTCGGGGAAACGGGCGGCCAGCTCGTCGCAGGCCTCGTCGAACGGGCGACCGGCGTCCAGCGTGGCGTTCCACTCCGGGCTGCACACCTCGGCGAGGAACCGCTCCATCTCGGCCGCATCGGGGATCAGCGCCCGGTAGAGGAAGCGGGGGTCGTAGTCGAGGAGCACGCCCCCGATGTCGAACACGACGGCGCGCACAGTCCCAGCCACGGAAGGGAGCTTGGCAGAAGGACACTGTGGGACCATCCACCACTTTGGGTGAACAGAGGTGCACCATTTCCTCATGCGGACCGAGGTGCGATACCGGGTCACAATGCCGTTTCGTGTGGAAGTCGCCGGCGCTGAGCTGCGAATGCTGGTCCTGGCTTCCCAACCCGATGGTTGCGTTGGTATCGATCTCGAATCCGGCGCCTTCGTGCGGGCCATCTTCCCCACCGGCGACTACCCGAACAGCAGTGGCGAGCCGCTGGAGCCCTACGACGTCACGACTGCGCCGATCGGCGAACCCCTCGACCCGCCGGACGCCGTCCGCCCTGAAGCGGTGGCCCTCGACAGCCCACCGCAGCGCATCGGCCACCTCAGCCCCCGCCGGGCCGAGCGTTACCTGCAGGCCCTGCGCCATCCCGCCCACGGCCCCCTCCTGGGCTTCGCCGGCGTCACCGTCCCGTACTGGACGCTGGTGGGCGACCAACCCTCCCTGGCCCTGGTGGAGCCCTCCGAGGGCCCGCTGGTGCTGGCCGGCCCCGGTGGGTACGAGTGCCGCTTCGGCTGGCAGGGCACGGTCCACCAGTTCCCGCTGGGCGACCGCCAGCTGGCCCAGGAGCTGTACCGGCTGCGCCGCCGGCGCTCGTCGCCCCGGGAGCTGACCCGCATCCTCGGGTTCCGGCCGGCGCGTCTGCTGGTCGTCGTCGCCGGCCCAACCGACGGCCACTGCACCAAGCAGGTGGCCGCCCTCCTCCCAGGGCGGTAGTACCGGTTAGCGGTCGAACAGGCCGGCCAAGTCGAGGCAGAAGCCGGGAAGCAGCGGGGTGGTCAGCACCTCTGCGGCGGTGACTTCCAGCGCGACGTCGAACTCGGTCACCACGGGCGACGAACGCCGGTAGACGAGGACCTCGTCAGCGGCGATGTCGACCAGCCACAGCTCGGTCAGCCCCAGCCGTTCGTAGGTGCGTTTCTTGAGACCCACGTCGAAGCGCCATGTCGAGGGCGAGCGGACTTCGACGGCGAGGGCCGGCGGCCCCACGATCCGCTTGGCGTCCCGGGCCGGGCGCTCCGCCTCGGGCACCCACCACACGTCGGGGGCGAACACGTTGTGGTCGTCGAGGTGGACGTCGACCGGGATGCCCGCTTCGCCGTGACCGGGGTTGGCCGCCATCCAGTTCATCAGGAGACGGGCGATCTCCAAGGTGATGCGCGGATGGCGCAGGCTGGCGTCGGTCACCACGATCTCCCCGTTGACCAGCTGCGTGCGCTGTTCGGTGGGGGGAAGGGCGAAGTACTCGTCGGCCGTGAGGCGCGTCGAAGTCATTGCCCTACCGAAAGCATACGACGGGGGTGGGACAGGAGCCCTGCGGGCTACTTGGAGGCGCGGGCGGCCAGGTACTCGGCCATGGCCCAGCCGAAGCCGATCAGCGCGTCGCCCCGCGGGTGGTCGAGATCGGCGAAGAAGGCGACGACCGCCGGGTCGAGGCCCGAGGAGTCGATGCACTCGTGGTCCAGCGCCGGCGGGGTGTCGCCGGTGCCGGTGATGAGGAAGGAGCGGTCGTCGACGCGGCCCTCGGCGCCGAAGCGCTTGGCCAGCCGGCGGCCCCACGCCCGCTCCTCACCCGACGCCTTGTGGCCGGGGCGGGGGACGATGTCCTCCAGGCCCTCGAAGGCGGCGAAGCCGGAGGGGTCGAGGAAGCGGGTGCCGACCAGCACGTCCTCGTCGGGAAAGGCCAGGACGGCGCGCCGGAGCTGCTCGCCGACGAGGGCGCGCAACACCGCGTCACGGCGGGGGCCGCGCTTCACCGACGCCATCCCGATGATCACCGAGGGCGTGCCGCCGATGCGCTCGAGGGTGCAGAAGGCGAACGCGCAGAGCTTGGCTCCGTCACGCACGTGCGTGACCAGCACCCACTCCTCGACCTGCTTGGAGAGGATGCCGACGTCGTAGCCGGCGCTTCCGTCCGCGCAGATGTCGGCCATTTCCGAGAGCTCGGAATCGCTCAACCCTGTGCAGTCTTTGGTATCTGCCTGTAAAGCCATGGGTCGGCCGTGCTCCCCCTGTATCGCTAGTTCACGAGTCCATTCGCTCCGAGCAGTTCGCGCAACTCGGCGACCAGCCCGTTTCCTGCGTCCACCCGGAACTCGTCCGGAAGTCGGAGGATGGTTGAGTCTAGATGGATGAGGACGGGTTGGCTCCCGGGGTGCCCGCGGAGCACCTCCTTGAGGCGGGCCAGGCCGCCGGCGGTCAGGACGGACGGGTCGAGTTTGATCCGCACCGGGCGGCTGTGGTCGGGGCTCAGGTCCGGCCGCTTGAGCTCCATGCAGACGATCTTGGCCGGCTCCTCCCGCAGGTCGATGCGGCCCTTCACGCACACCACCGCGTCGTCGGACAGCAGGGCCCCGTAGTCGAGCATCGTCCTCGGGAAGACGAACACCTCGATGGCGGACTGGAGGTCTTCCAGCACGAAGGTGGCCATCAGGTCGCCCCGCTTGGTGTACTTCCGGGCCAGGGAGGTCACGACGCCCCCCACCCAGCGCATCTCGCCGTCCCGTAGCTCCCGCAGGTCGTTGATGGTGCAGTCGGTGTGCCGGCGCAGGGCCGACTCGACGCCGAAGAGGGGGTGGCTGCTGACGTAGAGGCCGAGCATCTCCTTCTCCTGCGCCAGCCGCTCCGGCGGGTCGAACTCCAGGTCGGGGATGGGCATGCGCTCGTCGAGCGCCGAGCCGGGCCCCTCGGACAGCTCCCCGAACAGGCTCTGGATGCCGAGGTCGCGCTCCCGCCGGCGGGCCAGCGTCCGGTCGATCACCTGCTCGAAGACCATCAGGAGGCCCCGACGCGGATGTCCGAGGGAATCGAAGGCGCCGGCCTTGATCAGTGACTCCACCGACCGCTTGTTCAGGACCATGGGGCTGACCCGCTGGCAGAAGTCGTAGAAGTCGGCGAAGGCGCCGTTGACGTCGCGCTCGGAGACGATCTGGGCCACCAGGCCCTCGCCCACGTTGCGGATGGCGGAGAGGCCAAAGGGAATCTTTTTCTCAACCGCGACAAAGTCCGACATCGACGTGTTGATGTCGGGTACGAGGACGTCGATGC
>JAUTXP010000086.1 GCA_030837965.1 Acidimicrobiaceae bacterium
GAGAAGACGATCGCCCCGCCGGCGACCCGCGCCTTCGCACACAGGAACGCTCCGACGATCGCGAAGAAGATGAGGACGCCCACGGCCTGCATCAGGCCACCTCGCCCTGCGACCGGGCCATGGCCTCGCGGGTATCCGGGTGGGCCATGACGAGCGCCGAATCCCCGCCTTCGGCCCAGGCCTCGGCCGCGACGCGGCTGACGTACCACCGATTACCGATTCGACGGGCAGGAAGCTGCTCCGGGATCAGACGGCGGATCTTCTGGCAGTTGGCGCTGGCGGAACCGTGCTCCCCCACCGCCCCGAACCAGAGCACTGCGACTTCCTCGACTGTCATCAGCAGCCCGCTCGACGGCTGCCGACGCTGGACTTCGTCTCGTTCGCTCATGATCAGTTCTCCCTTTTCCATCGATACTAGCATCAGTTGTGCTCAATATTGGTGCCACTAAGGCAGGATGGGTCCCGACGTCGGCACCGATTGAGGTCCAGACGCAGCGGTTGCCCTAGGCTGCCCGCGTGTCAGACGGCGAGAACGAGGACTGGTCCGCGGTCGCGCAAGCGATCAGCGCCCGCCTCGAAGAGACGCGGATGACGCAGATGGACGTGGCGTCGAGCGCCAAGGTCTCGCTGACCACGTTGCGGGAGCTGCAGCACAACCAGAATTCCCGCCGTCGCCGTCCACAGACCTTGTCCGCGGTCTCGGAGGCGCTCGGGTGGCCCCCCGCCTACCTCGGTCAGGTTCTCCGAGGCGAGTCCACAGCGGCGCACACGGATGAAGCCTCCGACCCAGTCCTCGCCGCGCTCAAGGCGCTCGAGGAGGAGGTTGCCGCCCTCCGGGACCGGGTCGGCCGGCTCGAGCAGCAGCAAGCTGCCGAAGACGGATAGCCCGTAGTTCGGCGATCGTCTCCGTGATCTCGTCGAGCTGTTCCCGCACGGCGGCTAACCGCTGGTGGAACTCGCTGATCTCTGTCATGCATCACAGAGAACCGCAGATCACAGGCCTGCAAGGCCTCTCATACAGTCACAGGCCAGGTATTCGGGGAACGACTATTCGCCCGCGGCATGTTGCCTGGTCGCAGCGCTGTACGCGTCGGCGACGATCTGCCGAAGATCGGACTTCTCAGGCCGCCAACCGAGGTCGGAGGCAATGCGGGATGAGTCCGCGAGCAGGACGGCCGGCTCGTCGGCGGGCGGATTGTGCCGGATCGGGAGCTCGCGGCCGAGCACGTCCTGCGCCGCGGCGATGACGTCGGCGATCGTGGAACGGTTGCCGCTGCCCACGTTGTAGGCCGTCCACGAGCCGGGCTCGCACGCGTCCAGCGCGTCGACGAAAGCCCGGGCCATGTCCGAGACGTGGAGGTAGTCGCGCACTACCGACCCGTCACCGTTGACAGTCAGTTCTGGGGCTTGCCCAAGCGCTACCGCGACGATCTTGGGGATCAGCCGTGTGGTATCCGGATCCGCATGGTCTCCAACCCCGCCGGCGATGTTGAAAGCGCGCAGACTCACCGCGCCGATGGCTCCGGTCGCGGCGACGTCGGCGATGGCACGGTCGGCAGCGAGCTTCGTGGAACCGTAGGGGTTGGTCGGCTGCGGGACCTGGGAATCCGTGATCGGCTGCGGAACGTCCTCGCCATAGATCGCACAGGTCGAGGCGGCGACGAGTCGACCGGGCCCTTCTTGCGCTGAGAGCGCCTCCAGCAGTGTGAGTGTGCCCTCGACGTTCATGCGCCAGTACCCGAGCGGGTCCGTACGTGAGTCACGGACCCGGGCAAGCGCCGCGAGGTGGCATACAGCGTCAGGTTGCTCGGCCCTGAACGCCTCGGCGACGGACGCGGCATCGAGCAGGTCCGCCGATACGGGCTTCACCGAGGACGGGAGCGCTCTCGCGGAGCGAGTCAGCCCGACCACCTCGTGGCCGGCCACAGCCAGCGCCTCGGCGACGACGTATCCGACAAACCCGGTCGCGCCGGTGACCAAGATCTTCATCGGCCCAGGAGCGTATGCCGGTGTTGCCATGCCAGCTCGATGCACGCGCGAGCGATCGGCGAGAGGGGCTCGTTACGAAGGCGCTCGCGCGCCTCCGAGGTGAACGGGATACCGACGGCCGGCTTGTCCGCGTCCGTGCTGACGGCCGCACCTTCTTCGTTGACCGCGACCATGTCGCGGAAGAGCTCGTCGAACACCGGCGCCTCGATGACGGCAACGGTCAGCAGCTCCACCCACAGCGTCAGCGGCTCGAGAACGAGCGCGAGCGCAGACACCCGGAAGTCCCCGGCCAGCCGGGCCCGTTCGAATGACGCGAACGGCTCCTCAACGAGGTAGTCGATGGGGTCGACGCTGTTGCCATCGTGCTCGGCGTTGCCGAGAAGCTCCTCGGAGTACTCGCGCTGGATGTTGCGCCAGAAGGAGAAGTCGTTGGCCTGGTGCGCGGGGGCCAGGGCGGCCGGCTGGAACGCGCCCGCCGGCACGACGTGGAACATCCCGCCCGCGGCGGCCACCGCGCCGGCGTTCCTGCGGTGCAGGTACATCCGATGGCCGTCGATCACGTCCCGCCGGCTCGTGAGGGTGTTGACGCTCGGCAGAATCGGGCGGGCGGCGAGATCGAACGGGTCCTCGATCAGCCGGCGCAGCGGGAGATCAGCTGGACTCGGCCGCTTCCGACCGCGCCTCTGCCAGGCGTCCGCGAACTCGTGGCCGACGGCCTCGCAGACATCCAGGACGTCGAAGTAGCTGGTGTAGTTGAAGCCGAACCTCCCGCGACCACCCACCCAGTCCGCAGAGAGCAGGCGGTAGCTGGCGCGATTGTCGAGCAGC
>JAUTXP010000076.1 GCA_030837965.1 Acidimicrobiaceae bacterium
GACGCCATTGTCGATGTCGGTCCCCGTCGGTCCGAAGCCGAGCCGCTTCCAGATGTGGGCGACCTGGCGCTCGGCCTGTGTGGCCATCAGCCCCTCCTCCTCTCCCGGCACGCCGGGGTGAAGCGAGTGTCGGCCGCGGAGCGCGAAAGCTGAAGGGGTTTGTGGTGTCGGCCGGCTCGGCCGGCTCAGCCGGCTCAGCCCGCCTTGGTGTCGACGATCTCCACGACGAACCACAGCGTCTCGTCCGGGAGGATGTCGGGGGGCGACCCTTGGGCGCCGTAGCCTTGGTCCGGCGGGATGCCGAGCAGGCGCTGGCCGCCGACCTTCATGCCGGGGATGCCGTCCGTCCAGCCCTTGATGACGCCGGTCAGGCCGAACGTCGCCGGCTGGCCCCGGGAGTACGAGGAGTCGAAGATCTTGCCGGTCGAGCAAGAGACGCCGATGTAGTTCACCGTCACCGTGTCCTTGGCCCCGACGGTGGCGCCGGTCCCCTCCTTGAGGTCCTCCTTGACCAGCTGGGTGGGCGGTGGGCCGACCTTCACCGGCACGGCCGGGGCGCCCGCCGGCAGGGGATCGGCGATGGGCACGCACGGCTGGCCGGCGGCCGACGAGGCCTCCGGCACCGTGGTGGTCGAGCCGGTCGTCGTGATGTCGGACGACTTGCCCCCGCGGGTGGTGATGAACGCCACGAGGGCGGCGACCGCCAGCACGCCGACCACGAGCCTGACGGCCCGCCGGCGCTGGGCCGCGGCCTTGGCCTGGGCCGCTTCCCGTGCCAGCCGGGCCTGGCGCAGGGCTTTCTGGCGATCACGCTTCGTCGCGGCCATTGCGGCAACGTAGCAAGCTGGGCCGCGGGGGCGGTCGCGGCGGTAACGTCCGGGACATGTTGCGTCGAGTGGTGACGGTTGGCCTGGCGGCACTCCTCCTCGTGTCCTGCTCGTCCAAGAAGGGGAGTTCGTCGGCCCCCACCACGCTGCCGCTCTTCGAGACCACGACGACGTCCGCCCTCCCGACAACGCCGGTGCTGGCCAAGATCCTGTCGCCCGAGCGGGGCTCGGTGCAGGGCAGCGGCGGCCGGGGGATGGTCGTCGCCCTCAGTTTCACGGCCCGTGACCCGAGCGCGCTCGCCGCCGACTTCCGCTTCGGCGGCGCGCTACCGGCCCCCGCCCCGGCGGCCAAGACGGGAGCCAACCCCGCCTTTCCCGGGCTGGTGGTCGGCCTGAGCACGACCAGCTCCGCACTGGGTGGGCCGGCGACGAACCTGGCCAACCTGTTCCAGATCGTGAGCCCGTCGGCCCAGCTCGACGGGTCGAAGCAGGTGACGGCGGTGTGGACCAACGCGGCACCCGACTTCGGCAGCGACGTCGACGTCACCCTGGTGGCCTTCGTCCTGTCCGGTGCCGCGCCCGATGTGATCCCGCCGAGCCAGGCCAACCTCGACGTCATCTCCAACCCACTGGAGGTGACCTTCCGGGTGTCGCCGGCCACCGGCGCCCCCACGGCGGCGACCACGCCCACCGTCGCCGGCGCCACGACGACCAGCGTGAAGCCGACCACCACGACCACCAAGCCGACGACCACGGTGGCGCCGGCGACCACGACGACGCGGGCCACCACCACGACCGTGCCGGCGACTACGACCACGAAGTGCGTCCTTCCCGGGATCCTCTGCTAGGAGGTCGCCGGCGGTGACGGACTGGTCGCAGGTCGGGGTCGTCGCCGGCGGGGACGGCCGCGCCCGGTGCGGATGGTGCGTCGGGTCCGACGACTACCGGGCGTACCACGACGACGAGTGGGGCCGGCCGGTCCTTGACGACGTCCGGCTCTACGAGAAGATCTGCCTGGAGGGGTTCCAGTCGGGGCTCTCGTGGCTCACCATCCTGCGCAAGCGCGACGGCTTCCGGCGGGCCTTCGCCGGCTTCGCGCCCGAGGTGGTTGCCGGCTTCGGGCCGGCGGACGTCGAGCGGCTGGTGGCCGACGCCGGCATCGTTCGCCACCGGGGCAAGATCACCGCCGCTATCGCCAATGCCGGCGCCACCCTTGCGGCCCAGGACCGCCACGGGTCCCTCGCCGCCGTGGTCTGGTCGTTCGAGCCGCCCCGGGCCGACCGGCCGGTGCCGCAGCAGATGGGCGACCTGGCCTCGGTCACCCCCGAGTCGACCGCCCTCGCCAAGGCGCTGCGGAAGCTCGGCTTCCGCTTCGTCGGGCCGACGACGGCCCACGCCGCCATGCAGTCACTGGGCGTGGTGAACGACCATCTCGCCGGCTGCGGCTTCCGAGAGGAGTGCGAGGCGGACCGGGCCGCCGTCAGCCCGCCGGCGGGGTGACGATCCAGACGTCGTCCTCTCCCAGGGCGTCCTGCATGGCCCGGACCGAGCGGCCCACGGCCGGCTCGGCGCCGTCCCACACGGCGATGGCCTCCTGGGCGTGGCGGGCCAGCCAGGCGTCACGCCGGCGCAGCGCGGCGCCGGCCAGCTGCTTGGAGGCCGGCGCCTTGGACTGCAGGAGCACCGTCGACTGGGCCCCGTCGACCAGCGCCTGGAACGCCTTCCGCGAGCCCGAGGGCCACTGCGAGTCGGGACCGGGATAGGGCAGCACGGCGACGTAGGGCACGCCCGCCTCCGCCGCCGCCTCGGCCGCCAGCTGTTCGGCCCCCAGCCCCAGCCCGGTGAGCACCACGAGGTCTGGGTCGACCTGGCGCTTGGCGGCCAGGACCTCGGCCAGCGTGGACCGGACCGACTCCGAGGTGGGGTTGGCCTCGTACCCGCCCAGCTCGGGCGGCTTGTGACCGATGACCGCCAGCAGCCGGCCCTCCGGCAGGCGGGGGTCGATGTCCGCCCCCATCCCCGGCGTGTCCGCCGGCCCGAGTGAGTCAGGGGGCGCGTCGCCCGTGCGGCCCACCTGGGTGCGGGCCGCCTCGACCGCCAGCCGGTCGACGAGGTCGTTGGCCGGGTCGTCGCTGTGGCCCTTGACCCAACGGAACGTCACCCGGGTCGGGTCGGCCCGCACCGCCTCGATGAGCGGCTCCCACAGGTCCCGGTTGGCCACCGGCTTCTTGGCCTTGTTCATCCAGTTCCGGGCCAGCCAGCCTTCCCACCACCGGTCGCGGAAGCAGTTGACGACGTAGGTGGAGTCGCTGACCACGACCAGCGGCCCGTCTAGGGACCGCACCGCCTCCAGCGCGGCCTGCACCTCCATACGCTGGTTGGTGGTCGCCGGCGCCGCCCCGCTGGCGAAGCGGCCGCCGGGCACCGCCCAGGCCCATCCGCCCGGCCCGGGGTTCCCCAGGCAGGCTCCGTCGGTGTACACCTCGGCCGGCCCTGTGCCCGTTCCCATTGGCCCATCCCATCATCGAACCGGCCGGGGTAACAGTCCGCCGCTCACGGAGGGTCGCGTACCGGAGGCCCCGTCCCCGGGAAGTGGACCGGGCCAGGCGTTCCAGGACCGCACGTGGGTCGGCGTCAGGTACAACGGAGGGGCGGCCGCTGGCATCGTGAACATGCTGCCAGCCTGGGTACCCAAGCCATATCAAATGACCGACGAACTAGGCACCGATCTGGTCAGCGAACAGCGCTTCACCGGTGATGTCGTCGATGACGTAGGTCACTGTGCTGTTGATCGTTTCGAGGGGCCGAGTCGGTTCGTCCTCCGGCCCGTTGTAGTTGGGCACCCGCGTCCGGACCCAGGGC
>JAUTXP010000020.1 GCA_030837965.1 Acidimicrobiaceae bacterium
AGGAGAAGGACATGACCTTCTCCGCGCCCATCTTCGTGCGGGCCCGCTTCATGAACGCCACCACCGGCGAGATCAAGGAGCAGACCGTCTTCATGGGGGACTTCCCGATGATGACGGACAAGGGCACCTTCATCATCAACGGCACCGAGCGCGTCGTGGTATCCCAGCTCGTGCGCTCGCCGGGCGTCATCTTCCAGCCCGGCCGTGACGCCAAGACCATCGTCACCGGCACCATCCATCCCTACCGAGGCGAGTGGATCGAGTTCGACGTCGAGGCCAAGCCGGGCAAGGACATCACCGCGGGCACCCGGGTGGCCCGCAAGCGCCGTCTCAGCCTGTTCGTCCTCCTGCGGGCCTTGGGCTACGAGGACGAGGCCTTCCTCCAGCGCTTCGTCCGCCACTTCGACTTCCTCGAAGGGCAGTGGGAGAAAGAGCGCGAGCTCGCCCCCACGCGCGAAGAGGCGCTCATCGAGATCTACAAGCGGGCCCGTCCGGGCGAGCCGCCGTCGATCGAGTCGGCCCGCGCCTACTTCGAGAACGCCTTCTTCAACAACAAGCGCTACGACCTGACGCGAGTCGGCCGCTACAAGCTGAACCGCAAGCTGGGCCCGGAGATCGAGAAGATCTCAGGCCTGCTCGACATCGACCTCGAGCGCCCGGAGCCGGGCCAGTCGGTGTTGGCCCAGAGCGAGATGCTGGCCGCGGCCACCTACATGCTGCACCTGGCCAACGGCGAGCCCGGCTACCGCCTGGACGACCAGGACCACTTCGCCAACCGGCGCATCCGCTCGGTGGGCGAGCTGATCCAGAACCAGGTGCGCGTCGGCCTGTCCCGGATGGAGCGGGTGGTGCGCGAGCGCATGACCACCCAGGACGTCGAGGCCATCACGCCCCAGACGCTCATCAACATCCGGCCCGTGGTCGCTGCCATCAAGGAGTTCTTCGGCACCAGCCAGCTCAGCCAGTTCATGGACCAGACCAACCCGTTGTCCGGCCTGACCCACAAGCGCCGCCTCTCGGCGCTGGGCCCGGGCGGCCTGTCCCGTGAGCGGGCCGGGTTCGAGGTCCGTGACGTGCACGGCTCCCATTACGGGCGCATGTGCCCCATCGAGACGCCGGAAGGCCCGAACATCGGCCTCATCGGCGCCCTCGCCACCTACGCCCGGGTCAACGACTACGGCTTCATCGAGACGCCGTACCGCCGGGTGGCCAACGGCCGCGTGACCGGCGAGATCACCTACATGACCGCGGACGAGGAGGAGGAGTTCGTCATCGCCCAGGCCAACGCGGGCCTGGACGAGCAGGGGAACTTCACCGAGGACCGCGTCCTCGTGCGCCGGGGCCCGCAGGGCGCGGGCGTGCGCGTCGGCGCCACCGCCACCAGCTACGGCACCACCAGCGAGATCGACTACGTGCCGCCCACCGAGGTGGACCTGATGGACGTGTCGCCCAAGCAGGTGATCTCCATCTCCACCGCGCTGATCCCGTTCATCGAGCACGACGACGCCAACCGGGCCCTGATGGGCGCCAACATGCAGAAGCAGGCCGTGCCCCTCATCAAGCCGGAGGCGCCCTACATCGGCACCGGCGTCGAGGCCAGGGCGGCCCGTGACGCGGGCGATGTGATCCTGGCCGAGGGCGACGGGGCCATCACCGAGGTCACCGGCGACATCATCACCGTCGAGTACAACGCCAACCAGAAGGACCGGCTGGGCCACACCCTGGGCCGCAAGGTCTACAAGCTGGCCAAGTTCCGCCGGTCCAACCAGAACACGTGCATCAACCAGAAGGTCTTGGTGGACGAGGGCCAGAAGGTCAAGACGGGCGACGTCCTGGCCGACGGGCCGAGCACCCACCAGGGCGAGCTGGCCCTGGGCAAGAACCTGCTCGTGGCCTTCATGCCGTGGGAGGGTTACAACTACGAGGACGCCATCATCCTGTCCGAGCGGCTCGTCCGCGACGACGTCCTCACGTCCATCCACATCGATGAGCACGAAGTCGACGCCCGCGACACCAAGCTGGGTGCCGAGGAGATCACCAGGGACATCCCCAACCTGTCCGAGGAGATCCTGAAGGACCTGGACGAGCGGGGGATCATCCGCATCGGGGCCGAGGTCGGCCCCGGCGACGTGCTGGTCGGCAAGGTCACTCCCAAGGGCGAGACCGAGCTGACCCCGGAGGAGCGCCTGTTGCGGGCCATCTTCGGGGAGAAGGCGCGCGAGGTCAGGGACACGTCGCTCAAGGTCCCGCACGGCGAGCAGGGCAAGGTCATCGACGTGCGCGTGTTCTCCCGTGAGGACTCCCACGAGCTGCCCCCCGGCGTGAACCAGTTGGTGCGGGTCTACGTGGCCCAGAAGCGCAAGATCAGCGAGGGCGACAAGCTGGCCGGACGCCACGGCAACAAGGGCGTCATCGCCAAGATCCTCCCCATCGAGGACATGCCGCATCTGGCCGACGGCACGCCGGTCGACATCATCCTGTCGCCCTTCGGCGTCCCCTCCCGGATGAACGTGGGCCAGGTGCTCGAAGCCCATCTCGGGTGGGCGGCGCGCTGGGGCTGGGACGTCAACGGCAACGCGGTGGGGGCCAACCCCATCCGCGGTACCGAGTCCAAGACCCGGCCCATCACCGAGCCCGCCACGTGGATCTCCACGCCGGTGTTCGACGGGGCCCACTGGGACGAGGTCGAGGACGCGGGCAGGCACCCCACGATCCAGACGATCTTCGACAACCTCAACCCGGAGAGCAATGACGGGGTGCGGATGATCGGCACCGACGGCAAGGCCGTGCTCTACAACGGCCGCACCGGCGACGCCTACGACAACCGCATCGCGGTGGGCTACATGTACATCTTGAAGCTCTCCCACTTGGTGGACGACAAGATCCACGCCCGGTCCACTGGCCCGTACTCGATGATCACCCAGCAGCCGCTGGGCGGGAAGGCCCAGTTCGGCGGCCAGCGCTTCGGCGAGATGGAGGTGTGGGCCCTCGAGGCCTACGGCGCCGCCTACGCGCTGCAAGAGCTGTTGACCATCAAGTCGGACGACGTGCTCGGCCGGGTGAAGGTCTACGAGGCCATCGTCAAGGGCGAGAACATCCCGGAGCCCGGCATCCCCGAGAGCTTCAAGGTGCTCATCAAGGAGATGCAGTCGCTCTGCCTCAACGTCGAGGTGCTCTCGACAACCGGTGCCGAGATCGAGATGCGCGACCTCGACGAGGACGTGTTCCGCACGGCCGAGGAGTTGGGCATCGACATCAGCCGCCCCGAGCGCGGGTCGGACGAAGAAGACGAGCGGCGTGCCGCCGAGCGGTCCGGCACCTTCTAGGCGAGCGAGCGAGGCGAAATGCTAGACGTCAACGATTTCGAACAGATCCGGATTGGTCTCGCGACCGCGGACTCCATCCGTACGTGGTCGAACGGCGAGGTGAAGAAGCCGGAGACCATCAACTACCGCACGCTCCGCCCCGAAAAGGACGGGCTCTTCTGCGAGAAGATCTTCGGGCCGACCAAGGACTGGGAGTGCTACTGCGGCAAGTACAAGCGGGTGCGCTTCCGCGGCATCATCTGCGAGCGCTGCGGTGTCGAGGTCACCCGCTCCAAGGTCCGGCGCGAGCGCATGGGCCACATCGAGCTGGCTGCCCCCGTCGTGCACATCTGGTACCTGCGCGGCACCCGGTCGTGGCTGGCCTACCTGCTCATGGGCACCGAGGCCCGTGAGGAGCTGAAGGCCAAGCAGCTCGAGAAGGTCATCTACTTCGCGGCCAACCTGGTCACCTGGGTGGACGAGGAGCGCCGTCACGGCGACATCCCCAACATGGAGTCCGAGCTGGCCGAGGAATTGGCCGAGATCGAAAAGGAGCGCGACCTCGACGTCGACCGGCGCTTCAAGGCCCTCGAGGACGAGGTGGCCCAGCTCGAGAAGGACGGGGCCAAGGAGTCCGAGATCAGGGCCCGCCAGAAGGCGGCCGAGAAGGAGCTCACGTCCATGCGCGAGCGGGCGCAGGCCCAGCTCGAACTGGTGCAGCGCGCCTTCGACGAGTTCAAGGACCTGCACGCCCGCAAGATCATCGAGGACGAGCTGTTGTGGCGGGAGCTGAAGGACCGCTACGGCGACTACTTCGAAGGCGGCATGGGCGCCGAGGCCATCGCCCGGCTCATCGACCGCATCGACCTCGATGACGAAGAGATCAAGCTGCGCGACAACATCGACCCGCCGGAGGGCAAGCGCCCGCTGAGCGCGCAGCGCAAGCAGAAGGCCATCAAGCGGCTCAAGATCGTGTCCGCCTTCAACCGGCGCGACGACAACGGCCGTCGCATCAACGACCCGCGGGCCATGATCCTCGACGCCGTCCCTGTCATCCCGCCGGAACTGCGGCCGATGGTCCAGCTCGACGGCGGCCGCTTCGCCACGTCGGACCTCAACGACCTGTACCGCCGGGTGATCAACAGGAACAACCGGCTCAAGCGACTGCTCGACCTGGGCGCGCCCGAGATCATCGTCAACAACGAAAAGCGCATGCTCCAAGAGGCGGTCGACGCGCTGTTCGACAATGGCCGCCGCGGCCGCCCGGTGACGGGCCCCGGCAACCGCCCCCTCAAGTCGCTGTCGGACATGTTGAAGGGCAAGCAGGGCCGGTTCCGCCAGAACCTGTTGGGCAAGCGCGTCGACTACTCGGGCCGTTCGGTCATCGTGGTCGGCCCCCTGCTCAAGCTGCACCAGTGCGGGCTGCCCAAGCAGATGGCCCTCGAACTGTTCAAGCCCTTCGTGATGAAGCGGCTGGTGGACACCGAGTTGGCCCAGAACATCAAGTCGGCCAAGCGCATGGTGGAGCGGCGCAGGGCCCAGGTCTGGGACGTGCTCGAAGAGGTCATCAAGGAGCACCCGGTCCTGCTGAACCGGGCGCCCACCCTGCACCGCCTGGGCATCCAGGCCTTCGAGCCCGTGCTGGTCGAGGGCAAGGCCATTCAGATCCACCCGCTGGTGTGCGCCGCCTTCAACGCCGACTTCGACGGCGACCAGATGGCCGTGCACCTGCCTTTGTCGGCCGAGGCCCAGGCCGAGGCCCGCATCCTCATGCTGTCGGCCAACAACATCTTGTCCCCGGCCACTGGCCGTCCCATCGCCGTGCCTTCGCACGACATGGTCTTCGGGGCGTACTACCTGACCCTCACCATCGACGGGGCCAAGGGCGAGGGCCGGGCCTTCCGCCACCTGCACGAGGTGGAGCAGGCCTACGAGCACGGCGACATCGCGCTGCACGCCAAGGTCAAGCTGCGCACCGTGGTGGGCACGAATGGGGACACCGAATACGTCGAGACGGAGACCACGGCCGGGCGGCTGCTGTTCAACACCGCCCTGCCCGCCGACTTCCCCTTCGTCAACGAGCTGGTGTCGAAGAAGGCTCGTTCCATCGCCTCCATCGTCGAGGAGATCGCCGACGACTATCCCAAGGCCGCGGTGGCCGAGTCGCTGGACAAGATCAAGGACCTCGGCTTCCGCTACGCCACGCAGTCGGGCCTGACCATCTCCATCGACGACGTGCGCACGCCGCCGGAGAAGAAGGCCATCCTCGACAAGTACGAGAAGGAGGCCGAGAAGGCCGAGGCCCAGTTCAAGCGGGGCATCATCACCGACGACGAGCGGCGCCAGAAGGAGATCGAGATCTGGACCTCCGCCAACTCCGAGGTCGGACGGGCCATGGACGCGGCCTTGGGCAAGATCACCTTCAACCCGCTCGACATGATGGTCGGCTCGGGGGCCCGAGGGAACAGCCAGCAGGTCCGCCAGATCGCGGGCATGAAGGGCCTGGTGTCGAACCCGCGAGGCGAGATGATCCCCCGGCCCATCAAGTCCTCGTTCCGTGAGGGCCTGTCCGTGCTGGAGTACTTCATCTCCACCCACGGCGCCCGTAAAGGCCTGGCCGACACCGCCCTGCGGACCGCCGACTCCGGCTATCTGACCAGACGGCTCGTCGACGTGGCCCAGGAGCTGATCGTGCGCCAGGACGACTGCGGCACGACCCGCGGCATCTGGCTGGAGGACATCGTCCCCGACCAGCCCAACAAGCGGAGCTACCTCGAGACCCGGCTGTTCGGCCGGGTGCTGGCCGAGGCCGCAGGCGGGTTCCCCGCAGGCACGGACATCGGCGACACCGAGATGGCCGCGCTGCGCGAGGACGCGTCGGTGACCAGGGCCAGGGTCCGCACCGTGCTGACGTGCGAGGCCGAACAAGGCATCTGTGCGGCCTGTTACGGCCGTTCGCTGGCCACCCTCAAGGGCATCGAGCTGGGCGAGGCCGTCGGCGTCATCGCGGCCCAGTCCATCGGCGAGCCTGGCACCCAGCTCACCATGCGGACCTTCCACACCGGCGGCATCGCCGGTGAGGACATCACCCACGGCCTGCCCCGAGTGGTCGAGCTGTTCGAGGCCCGCACCCCGAAGGGCGCGGCCGTGCTGGCCCGCACGTCGGGCGTGGTCCGCATCACCGAGGAGGAGAACGGGCGGCGCATCACGGTCGTCAGCGACGACGGCACCGAGGACTCGTACTCGGTCTCGGCCCGCGCCCACCTCGAAGTCAAGGAGGGCCAAGAGGTCGGGGCGGGCGACTCGCTCGTCGAGGGCCCGAAGGACCCGAAGGAGCTGCTGGAGATCAAGGGCATCCGCGAGACCCAGCAGTACCTGGTCGAAGAGGTGCAGAAGGTGTACCGCGACCAGGGCGTGTCCATCCACGACAAGCACATCGAGCTGATCGTGCGTCAGATGCTGCGCCGGGTCTCGGTGGCCGAGCCGGGCGAGTCCACCTTCCTGCCTGGCGAGCGGGTCGACTCCCGTGTGTACGCCGACGTCAACCGGCAGTTGGTGCAGGAGGGCAAGCGGCCCGCCGAGGGACGCCCCGAGCTGATGGGTATCACCAAGGCCTCGCTGGCCACGGACTCGTGGCTGTCGGCCGCGTCGTTCCAGGAGACCACCCGGGTGCTCACCGAGGCGGCCATCGAGGGCAAGTCGGACCTGCTCTACGGGCTGAAGGAGAACATCATCATCGGCAAGCTCATCCCTGCGGGCACCGGCATGATGCGGTACCGCAACATCGGGATGGACGCGCCGGACGCGGAGCGGCTGACGTTCTGGTCGTCGGACACCGAGCAGGAGACCGAGGACCTGGCCGCCTGGCTGGCCAACATCGGGACCACGTCTGCGCCCGAAGGTGCCGACGGCGCCGACGCCAACGGCGTGGAGACCGACACCGCCGTCTAGCGGGGCCAGCGCGGCCGGCGCTGCGGGCTGTCGCTGCGGATTGTTTGCGTCTGGAGGACATAGCTACCCGTTGGGTGTGGCTATGTCCTCCAGTCCGCGTGTGGGGGCGGGCGGTGAGGCCGCAGGCGGGCGGGCGGTGCGCGGGCGGGCGGTGGGGGCGGGCGTTTGCCTCGCGACTATCGGCCACCTATCCTGATCCGTCGGCTCTGCGCGCCCTTGTGGCCGTGCGGCGTCGCCCCGAGAAGTTCCACCGAGAGGTTTGGCTTGCCCACCATCGCCCAGCTGGTCCGCAAGGGCCGCGAGTCCAAGCAGACGAAGACCAAGACGCCCGCGCTGAAGGGCGCGCCCCAGCGTCGCGGCGTGTGCACCCGCGTCTACACCACCACGCCCAAGAAGCCGAACTCGGCCCTGCGCAAGGTGGCCCGTGTGCGCCTGACCAGCGGCGTGGAGGTCACGGCGTACATCCCCGGCGTGGGCCACAACCTCCAGGAGCACTCCATCGTGCTCGTGCGCGGCGGGCGAGTGAAGGACCTTCCCGGCGTTCGCTACAAGATCATCCGCGGCACGCTCGACACGTCGGGCGTGCGCGACCGCAAGCAGGCCCGCAGCCGCTACGGCGCCAAGCGCGAGGGTTAGAGGAGACCGAGGACATGCCCCGCAAAGGCCCCGCCCCCCGCCGTGAACTGATGCCGGACCCCATCTACCGGTCCGTGCTCGTCACCCAGCTCACCAACAAGATCCTCGCCCGCGGCAAGCGCACGGTGGCCGAGCGCATCGTGTACGACGCGCTGGAGATCGTGAAGGACAAGTCGGGCGCCGAGCCCGTGGCCACCCTGAAGCGGGCGGTGGACAACACCAAGCCCGCCCTCGAGGTCAAGAGCCGTCGAGTGGGCGGTGCCACCTATCAGGTGCCGGTCGAGGTGCGCCCCCGCCGGGCCACCACGCTGTCCATCCGCTGGCTGGTCGGGTACTCCCGCCAGCGCAGGGAGAAGACCATGGCCCAGCGCCTGGCCAACGAGCTGTTGGACGCGGGCAACGGCATCGGCGCCGCGGTGAAGCGCCGTGAGGACATGCACAAGATGGCCGAGTCCAACAAGGCCTTCGCTCACTATCGCTGGTGAGTTCGCTGCGGAAGCCGGGCTTCCGCAGCGGGTTCCCACATTGAACTCCGGCCGGACCGGCAAAGCCGGGTCCGGCCTTCGTACTCATTTTTCTTAGGAATCAACCAATGGCTGAGTCGACCGCAATCCGAGAGTTCCCGCTGGCCCGGACCCGCAACATCGGGATCATGGCCCACATCGACGCGGGCAAGACCACCACCACCGAGCGGATCCTCTACTACACCGGCAAGAACTACAAGATCGGCGAGGTCCACGAAGGCGCGGCGACCATGGACTGGATGGTCCAGGAGCAAGAGCGCGGCATCACCATCACCTCGGCCGCCACCACGTGCAAGTGGAAGGACACGTGGATCAACATCATCGACACGCCGGGCCACGTCGACTTCACCGTCGAGGTGGAGCGCAGCCTGCGCGTGCTCGACGGGGCCGTGGCCGTGTTCGACGCGGTGGCCGGTGTGGAGCCGCAGACCGAGACGGTGTGGCGCCAGGCCAACAAGTACGCAGTCCCGCGCATCTGCTTCATCAACAAGATGGACCGCATCGGCGCCGACTTCTACCGGGCTGTGGACATGATCCGCGACCGGCTCGACGCCACGGTGGCCGTCGTGCAGATCCCGGTCGGGGCCGAGGGCCATTTCAAAGGCATGATCGACCTGGTCCAGATGCACGCGCTCATCTGGGACGAGGGGACGGGCAGCGGCGAGGAGTTCACCACCACCGCCATCCCCGAGGACCTCCAGGGCGAGGCCGAGAAGTGGCGGGCCACCCTGATCGACGCCCTGTCCAACTTCGACGACGTCATCACCGAGAAGTTCCTGGGCGACGAGGAGATCACGCCCGCGGACCTCACCCGGGCCCTGCGCAACGGGACCATCGCCAACGAGATCGTCCCCGTGCTGTGCGGGTCGGCCTTCAAGAACAAGGGCGTCCAGCCCATGCTCGACGCGGTCGTCGACTTCCTGCCCAGCCCTCTCGACATCCGGCCCACCCAGGGCATGGACCTCAAGGGCATCGAGGAGCTGGAGCGCAAGCCGGCTGACGAGGAGCCCTTCGCCGCCCTGGCGTTCAAGATCATGACCGACCCTCACATGGGCAAGCTGACCTACGCCCGCGTGTACAGCGGCAAGCTGGGCAAGGGCGACACGATCCTGAACTCCACCAAGGACCGCAAGGAGCGCGCAGGCCGCATCCTCCAGATGCACGCCAACCACCGCGAGGACCGCGACGCCGCCTTCGCGGGCGACATCGTCGCCCTGGTCGGCCTCAAGCAGACGACCACCGGCGACACGCTGTGCGACCCGAGTGCGCCCATCGTGTTGGAGTCGCTGGAGTTTCCCGAGCCCGTCATCCACGTGGCCGTGGAGCCCAAGACCAAGGCCGACCAGGACAAGCTGTCCAAGGCCCTCCAGGCCCTGTCCGAAGAGGACCCCACCTTCCAGGTCCATACCGACGACGAGACGGGCCAGACCGTCATCGGCGGCATGGGCGAACTCCACCTCGAAGTGCTGGTGGACCGGATGCTGCGCGAGTTCCGGGTCGACGCCAACGTGGGCAAGCCCCAGGTCGCCTACCGCGAGACCATCACGTCGGGCGTGGAGAAGGTCGAGGTCCGCTACATCCGCCAGACCGGCGGCCGGGGCCAGTACGGCCACGTCGTCATCTCGCTCGACCCCACGGGCCCGGGCGGCGGCTACGAGTTCGTGGACAAGATCACCGGCGGCGTCGTCCCCAAGGAGTACATCCCTTCGGTGGACGCGGGCATCCAGGACGCGCTCACGTCAGGCGTGGTCGCGGGCTACCCCATGGTGGACGTGCGGGCCACGTTGACGTACGGGTCGTACCACGACGTGGACTCGTCCGAGATGGCGTTCAAGATCGCAGGGTCGATGGCGCTGAAGGAAGCGGCCAAGAAGGCCAAGCCCGTGCTGTTGGAGCCCATCATGCACGTCGAGGTCGTCACCCCCGACGACTACCTGGGCGACGTGGTGGGCGACCTCAACAAGCGGCGCGGCCGGGTCGAGGGCATGGAGCAGCGGGGCACCTCGCAGGTGGTCAGGGCCCAGGTGCCGCTTTCGGAGATGTTCGGTTACGCTACCGACCTCCGTTCGCGCACGCAGGGCCGAGCCACGTACACCATGCAGTTCCACTCGTACCAGCAGGTGCCGGAGAACATCTCGAAAGAAATCGTCGCCCGGGTGCGCGGCGAATAGAGGGTCAAAAGAAAAGGACAGCGTCGCTGCCGATCCGGCTTGGCCGGTCGAGCGGCGACTCCGTTCGGAACTCGTCCGAGCGGAGTGAAGCGAGCAAGGACAAGACATGGCCAAGCAGAAGTTCGAGCGGACGAAGCCCCACCTCAACATCGGGACGATGGGGCACATCGACCACGGCAAGACGACGCTGACCGCGGCGATCACCAAGACCCTGGCCGAGC